>JAJZVO010000022.1 GCA_021845665.1 Bacteroidota bacterium
TCTAGGTTGCCATATTTCCGAATCCAATAAAGTTTGGAATCGTTTCCTGGAATTCTTCCTTCAAAGCGACTCGTGCCAATTTGTTCAGCCACTGGGGAGATTCGATCACGAGCACGACGGCCCTCACCCAAACAGGCGCAAGCATCCAGCGGGTTCCAAACGGGAGATACTTCTATTTCTCAGCAGTGCCGGACTCGATGTCATGTTTCATTCCTAGTGAGACAACAGTGAACACATTGACCGAGGGATATTACTTTCATTGCCTTTTGGAAAGCGATGGACCCGGCACCAGGCACGGCTTTCAATGAAATCAAGGCGCAATTTCACGAAAGGGACGACTACGCCAATAAAGAATTTGATAGGATTGGGACGAGCGACTTGCGATGACGGACAGAGGAAAGATGCACATCCCTTACGGAAAGCCCGATTCCACGAAGCGCGAAGACAGGGATGACGGGCCATTCCAGATTTGGAGTTATTTAGATCTGAAGAAAGGCCTTGCATTCAGAGAGCAAGGATTTGGAGAATTCAAGCTGTATCGAACGGAGAATCTATGAGTGTAATAGCAATAACTATCGGGGACTACAACGGCATCGGGCCGGAAGTGGCCTTGAAAGCAGCGGCGAGTAGGTCGATCAGGGCAAATTGCACGCCGCTTCTTATCGGGCCTTACAAAGCGTTTGAGTTTTATGCAGACAAATACTCGTTGCGCAGGAAAATACTTAAGGTAGAGTCGCTGTCAGACGCGGTCGGCAGGAGTGAGATTACGATTCTCGATATTTGCCCGGACTTCAAGGAGAAGATTAGGCCGGGAAAGCCGACAAAGGAGGCAGGCGGTTGGGCTGGCAAAGCGATCGAGCGTGCCGTGCAGCTTTGCGTTTCGGGTGACGCGGAGGCCATGGTAACCGCGCCGGTTTCGAAAGAGACGATGCGCCAGGCCGGCTACGATTTTCCCGGCCAGACAGAAATGGTGACGAAGCTTTCGGATTCTCAGGGCTCGATAATGATCATGGTTTCGGGATTTGCGAGAATTGCGTTGGCGACGATACACATCCCGATTTCCGAAGTATCACGCTCCATCACGAAGGGCGGACTCGTCGAGAGACTTTCCGTCTTCAATGCCTCGATAAAGGACGACTTCGGCGTGAAGGCTCCAAAGATAGCGGTACTCGGTTTGAACCCGCACGCGGGGGAAAACGGTTACATAGGAAGCGAGGAGATTGAGACCATAAGGCCGGCAGTCGAGGAAATAAATTTGATGAAGATCGATGCAAGAGGTCCCTTCCCCGCGGATGCTTTTTTCGGAACATACAGAGACGGTATGTTCGACGGTATCTTTGCAATGTATCACGATCAGGGTTTGATCCCGCTCAAGATGAGGTCGTTCAGCACCGGAATAAACTTCACTGCGGGGATCGACATAATCCGGACATCACCGGATCACGGGACGGCTTTCGACATCGCGGGAAAAGGGATAGCGAACCCTTCGAGCACAATCGAGGCAATAAAGCTGGCGCTCGATGTTTCAAAGAGCCGAAAGGCATCGAGAAGATAATCGAGGGCCTCCCACGAAAACGCTAATGCACCATCAGGAAGAAGATCTTTTTGAATTGCCGGCCGAACAGGTGCCTCCGTATACAGCTTCCGCAGAAATATACGATCACATGATGAAGGAAGTGAACTATCCCGGCTGGGCGAGGTATCTCACGCAGCTCATGAAAGCGGCAGGACTGGGCTCGCGCAGATCGAAGACAAAGGGAGAGAAGCTTTGCGAGTTCGGCTGCGGTACGGGGAATATCTGTCTTGTACTCTCAAGGCTCGGCTTCGAAGTCACGGGCGTCGACAGCTCGGGAGAGATGCTCCGGGTTGCAAAGGAGAAAGTTGCCAGGAGAGGGGCCAACCTCCGGCTCGTCCTCAACAACATGGTCACCTATTCAGGTGAAGAGAGATTCGACCGCGCGGTCTGCGTCTACGACAGCATGAACTACATCTCGCCACAGGAGGCAGTGGGCCAATTTTTTCGCACCGTATTCGACAGCCTCAGACCTGGCGGAGTTTTCGTATTTGACGCCAGCCTAGAATCGAATTCCCTGAACGACGCTTCGCTTTTCGTACAAAGAGGGAGACATAAGGGTATTTATTATCACCGCAAATCGCATTATGATCCGAAGGAAAGGATACACACCACCTACGTCCGGCTGAAAAAAGACGGCAAGGTAGTCGAGGAAATCCACAGAGAGTACGTATACGATCTACATATCATAAGGAAGCTCTTCACCCGGGCCGGGTTCGAAGAAAGGTTCGCTGCCGGGGATTTCACTATGCTGGAGGCGAACAACAAGTCAGAAAGAGTCCACTTTGTATTGGTGAAACCATCACATGATTAATTGCAAGAATGTTTCATTCGCATTTGACGATCACGTTATATTCACGGACGTCAACCTCTCGATTGAGAAGGGCGAGTTTGTCTATATAGTCGGTGAAACCGGCTGCGGAAAGACCACTCTCATGAGATTGCTTTATATGGACGTCATGCCGACGTCCGGCGTCGTCAAAGTGGATACGTTTTCTTCCTCGCTGTTGAGGAAAAGAAAGTTGCACCAGCTTAGGAGGAAGCTTGGGATAATATTCCAGGATTACAAGCTGCTGGACGACCGATGTGTGTACGAGAATATTACCTTTGCTCTTCAGGCGGTCGGTTTCTCGAGTCGCGACATGAAGATGCAAGCTATGCAAGCTTTGACGCAAGTCGGTCTCATCCACAGAAGAAATTCGCCGATCGGGGAACTATCGGGCGGAGAACAGCAACGGCTATCCATCGCCAGGGCGATATCGAAGGATCCTATAGCCATCTTTGCGGATGAGCCGACGGGCAACCTCGATCCGGCAACGTCTGCGGACATTTTGACGCTCCTTAAGAAAATCAACTTAGGCGGGACGACTATTCTCCTTGCGACACACAATTACGAGCTTATCAGGAAGTTTCCGGCAAGGACGATCGCGATACGAAATTACAAATGCGAGGAGCTCGACCCTCTCTCACTCTGACGCAGAAGAGACGCCCGGGGAAGTTGGAAAGCGGGAGTTACCGATTTCGACGGTACGTCGCGGCTCTTCAGGAATGATAGTGAGGTACCCGGGATGGACCGCGAGTAAAAGCGGTTCAATTCAAAACCAGCTCAACTCTTTTCACTTCTGCAACCTTATGGAGCACTGCCCTTTCGACGCCTGCCCTTAGAGTCATCGGCCGAAGGGGACACACGGCACAGGATCCCAGGAATTTCACACGAAGAATGCCATCCGGATCGAGCCGAACGTACTCCACGGCGCCATTGTCGATAGACAGGAAGCGGTTGGCTTCACCAAGGACTTCGTTGATCCTGGCGACGATATCGTCGGAGACACCAGTCATCTGTTCACATTTCTATTTCAATTTTAGGTTTGGCAGCTATCGACATATTTGAGATACTGATCTGCGCGGCCAATTTCCTGGCCACAGATTGGATCAACTTCGCTTGCTCAGATTCGGGTTCGGTAAGCACGATCGGCCTTCCGGTATCGCCTCCGATCCTGATGGGGGTATATATCGGTATTTCGCCGAGGAAGGGGACACCGAAAGCCTCGGCAGTTTTCTTTCCGCCGCCGTGGCTGAAAATATCCTCCCTCTGGCCGCAATGCGAACAGACGAAGTAGCTCATATTTTCCACAACGCCTGAGATGGGGACGTTCACTTTCTGGAACATCCTGACGCCGCGCCTGACATCGGCAAGCGACACGTCCTGTGGTGTTGTGACTATCACCGCGCCGGTGAGCGGGATGGTCTGTACAAGTGTCAGCTGTACGTCGCCAGTACCCGGGGGGAGGTCGAAGATCATGTAGTCGAGTTCTCCCCAGATCACATCGGTTAGGAACTGCTTCACGGCGCCGCTTGCCATCGGGCCACGCCAGATCATGGGAGTCTCGGTGTCGACGAGGAATCCGATCGACATCATTTTTATGCCGAACTTCTCAACCGGGCGGATCCTGAACCTGTTCTCATCCATTCGCTCGGTCTCAGGCTTATCCGTGACACCGAGCATCAGCGGAAGCGAAGGCCCATAGACATCCGCATCAACTATTCCAACTTTGGCCCCGTCTCTTGCGAGGGCGACGGCCAGGTTCACGGCTACCGTCGATTTTCCTACCCCGCCCTTTCCGCTCGCCACCGCAATCGTGTTCTTCACGCCCGGAAGGATCTGTTCCTTGATTTGGTTCGTTTGTCCAACGACCTGACTCGTCATCATGACATTGACGTCACCTTTGAAACCCAACCTCCTGACTTCTTCCACCGCCTGTCTCTTCATATCGTCTCTAACGGGACAAGCGGGGGTTGTCAGCTGAATCTCGATGTCCACTTTGTGGTCAGTCAACTGAACGTTCTTCACGAAGCCCAAAGATACGATGTCCTTGTGCAAATCGGGGTCTTTTATATTTGCGAGCGCTCCGATTATTTCATCTCTTGTCATCAAATATTCTCCAATCGTTCCTTTGGTTTGAAACTTTACAAATTTACCCTTCCCCTGTTACGATTACAAACCATGCGTTTGGAATGGTCAATCCGGGAACTTTCTGGTACTTCCCTGGGGTAGATTTATTTTCTGGATAGTATTTGTAAAGAGAGTATCAAGTTCGATCGTCCCCACGTAAGGAACAAATCCTATCTGGCGCGATCTTACAATTATGTTGTCACGGGTCCTCGCATCTGAAGGGGCGGCGTAATCCAACTGGAATACGGTGAGCTTGAATTTTTTCGCCTCCGCGAGTAGCTCTGTCGATTGCCGATCCTCAAGGCTGTCGTTCCGAAGCCTGTAAGTGTCCGTCTGAAAATCATAATATCCCATAAGCCCTTCCACCGCAATACCGTCGATGTAGTTCCCGATCCTCTGGATGATCGGGCGTACGCCATCGGCAATTATGTCGCCGTTGCCGACGGCGCGCCTCACCTGCCGGACAAGAGATACCGCGCACGAGTCCATGCCAGGGTACTCATCCAGGGCGCCTGCAAAATCGATGAACACGCCGCAGAATCCTTTTCTCATGACTTCGGGTATTCGCTCCTGCGTGACAATTTTTGCCCAGTCCGGATTGCACAGATCGACGTAGTACCTATCGCGCCAATTGGGATCAGGTGAAAGCATCATCGAAGTGTCGACGAGGCTAAAGTAGCCTCTGTATGTTTCTACTTCGCCGACGTTGAGATAGGCTATCGGGATACACCCTTTGGATTTCAGCTTGGCGATATCGGCCGAATCATAATTGGCCGGGTCGAGCACAACCATATTAAACCCGGCAAGCTGGTCGATAGAACGATTCGCATAATAGACCACGGCATATGTCTCGACATCGCCGAGAGGTATGCTGCATAGAGACGCAGTCTTTACCTGTGCCAATGCAGGAAGCTGTATAAGCAGGAGAAAAAATGCCGTTCTCTTCATGAGACAGTGCAGATCCGTTCCATTGCTCAAATATCGAGTAAATTTCTTGAAATTACCATCTTTTGGATCTCACTGGTTCCCTCTCCTATTGTCAGAAGCTTGACATCCCTGTAAAACTTCTCGACGGGAAAGTCTTTGATAAAACCATAGCCGCCATGAATCTGGACAGCCTCTTCGGCGCATTTCACCGCTGTCTCGCTGGCAAAGTATTTGGCGGTGGCGGCGGAGAGATTTATATCTTTCCCGGAATCCTTTAGAAATGCGGCCTTGTAGGTCAGTAGTCTCGCAGCACTTATCCTGGTAGACATTTCAGAAATTTTCCACTGAATCGCTTGGAATTCTGAGAGAGTTTTTCCGAATTGCACGCGTTCGCAGGCATACTTCACACTTGCGTCAAGGGCTCCCTGTGCCAGGCCGACGGCAAGCGCAGCGATGCCGATTCGTCCCGAGTCAAGAACCTGCAGAGCCTGTGTAAACCCTTCCCCTTCAGAGCCGACCAGATTCTCTTTGTGTATTCTCAAGTTTTCAAGAATCAAGGTGGAAGTATCGCTGGCGCGCATACCGAGTTTATTTTCCTTATGCCCAACAGTGAAACCCGGTGTTCCTTTTTCAAAGACGAAGGCACTGATCCCCTTCTTCTTTCTCACTGGATCGGTCAATGCCATCACGACGATGATATCAGCCACCGAGCCGTGAGTAGTGAATTGTTTGCTTCCGTTCAACATGTAGTAGTCACCGTCTCGTATTGCAACGGTCCGCATTGAACCGGAGTCGCTTCCGCTTGAGGGTTCGGTTAGTCCCCATGCGCCGATCTTTCTACCCGAAGCCAGGTCGTGGAGATATCTCCGCTTGACGGCTTCTCCGGCGAAGTTGTATATATGTGCGGTACACAAGCCGTTATGGGCGGCCACCGAAAGTCCGATCGATGGATCAACTCTGGAAATCTCTTCAACGATGGAGCAATAATCGACATAACTTAATGCGGCCCCGCCATACATTTCCGGTACGGTAACGCCGAGAAAGCCGAGGCTCCCCAGCTTACGCATCAACTCCAAAGGGAATTCCTGGGCCTCGTCGAATTTCATGACGACAGGCTTAATTTCGGTCTGTGCAAAATTCCGCGCCAGTTCGCGGACCTGTTCGTTCTCCTGCGTGAGTTTAAAGTCCATGGGCCGATCCTCTTCTATTGAGACATCTCAAAGACTTTTTGTTCTTTGAAGGAGCTTCGCCTTTTGGGGAAAGCCCTCAGTCATTGACCAGTTCTTCGGCGAGCTGAATCGCGGACAACTTATTGGCTACTACGAGCTCAAGTTTATGATCCAGCTTCGAAAGACGGTCCTCCGTCCAGAATATCTTTTGCAAGTTTTCCCCGACAATATCAAGGACAATCCTTCTAAAGCGTTCTTTCCGTTTCGAAGCGAGCTTGCGAGTCTCGGTAAGGAAGCGGCGATGTTTATCGACTCCCCCGGCGACTTCATCGATACCCCTTCCTTCGCTTGCGACAGTCTTCACGACATAGGGAGTCCAGGTAATTCCGTCCACAGGCCGGCCAATGTCGCTGCGTGCAATTTGAAGCATTGTAAGCAATGCATTGCAGGACTGATCCACGCCGGGCCTGTCTGCTTTGTTGAGGACAAAGAGGTCGGCGATCTCCATCAGGCCGGCCTTCATAGCCTGGACCGAGTCTCCTGACTCGGGGGTAAGGACAACGATCGTGGTGTCAGCGGCCTCGACAATATCGAGTTCAGATTGTCCCACACCGACGGTCTCGAGAAAGACAAAATCATACCCTGCGGCATCGAGAACATCGGCCGCGAGCTGAGTGGTCTTGCTTAGTCCGCCAAGACTTCCTCTCGTAGCCATGCTGCGCACGAAAATCCCCGGGCGAGAACTCAGTTCCATCATCCTGACCCGATCTCCGAGCAATGCGCCTCCCGTGAACGGGCTTGTCGGATCTACGGCAATAATGCCGACCCGGCTCCCCTTATCATTCAGATATTTCGCAAGCTTGCTGACGAGAGTACTCTTCCCCGCTCCCGGCGGGCCTGTAATCCCGACCCGGTATGCATTTCCAAGATGTGATTGTATTGAATTTAGTAACTCAAGGTGGTGCTCATCCTGGTTCTCCACAGAAGAGATGGCCTTTGCAACCGCGATCCTGTCGGCAGCGAAGAGTTTCCGGATGAGCTCAGTCTCAGGCATCGCCCTTGATCTTACGACTGAAGAAGTCCACGGTCAGTTTGATCCCTTCGTCGAGCCCGACCTTGGGCTCCCATCCGAGGATTTTCCTGGCTTTTGAATAATCGATGACACTTCTCAGCTGCTCGCCGGCTTTGGCGGGGCCATGCTTCTCTGGCGCCGAAGATCCGACGGCATTTCTCAACTTAGTGTAAAGGGCGTTGACATCGGTTTCCCTACCGGTACCGATATTGAATATGTCCGATTTCGGATAGTCAAGTGCAAGGACATTTGCGCTCACTACGTCGCCGACGAAGGTATAGTCACGAGTTTGCCTGCCGTCTCCGTTTATGACAGGTTCTTCACCATTCAGAAGCTTGCTCGAGAAAATAGCGACAACTCCCGCCTCGCCATGCGGGTTCTGTCTCGGGCCATATACGTTCGCATATCGCAGAACCACGTAGCCCATGGTATGCACGGCGTTGTAGAAGAACAAATATTTCTCGACGGCCAGTTTGGCAATTCCGTATGGAGAGAGCGGGCGGGTCGGATGATTTTCATCTGCCGGGAAATAATCCTGCTCGCCGTATATCGCTCCTCCCGTCGAAGAGAAGATCACTTTCTTAACGCCATGTTTGCGGCAGTTCTCGAGAAGATTCAGCGTGCCGGTCACATTAACGGTGGAATCGAAAACCGGATCGGCGACAGATTTTCTGACGTCCATTTGCGCCGCAAGATGATTCATGACGTCAAACTTATTCTCTACGAATATCTTTTCAACTTTCGGATCGCGGATATCCATTTGGAAGGATTTCGCCTTCTGGCTGAGATTATCGAGAGATCCAGAGCTGAGGTCATCCAGGACGAACACTTCATGACCGGCGGCCAAATATGCATCGACAATGTTCGAACCAATAAATCCGGCTCCCCCGGTCACAAGAATTTTCACAGTTTATTTCCTTTCTTAGCTTCATTTTCTATTGCACTCTTTCCGATATCGTGGCGATAAAACATGCCGTCGAAGCGGACCTGTCTCAGGTGTCCGTACGCGGTCTGTGCCGCTTTAGAGATGCTGCCGGCCGGATCGGTTCCCGTCACCCCCAGTACTCTCCCTCCGGACGTAACGACTTTGCCGTCCGATCTCGTCGACCCCGAGTGGAGTACCTTCACGTTTTCACCCTTCACATCCAGGCCGGTAATTTCCTTCCCACTCTCATGATAATCGGGATATCCTTTGGATGCCGCGATAACACAGACCGATGCGGCGCCATTCAAGCTCAATTTATAGGAAGAGATCGACCGGTTAGCGCTTGCTTCAAGCAGGCCAAGGACGGATGAATCGATCAGCTGAAGCACCGCCTGAGTCTCGGGATCACCGAACCGGACATTGAACTCGACCACCTTCGGCCCTTCCGGAGTAAGCATCATTCCGCAGTAAAGGCAGCCTTTGAACGGGAAGCCTTCCGCGGCGGTTCCCTCAAGGACCTTCTCGATGACTTCGGATTTTATCACCGCCATCTCGCGGTCGCCGACAAACGGCGTGGGTGCAAATGCGCCCATGCCGCCGGTATTCTTGCCGGTGTCGTTATCGCCCGAGCGTTTGTGGTCTTGCGCAGGCGGGAGGACGAGATAGTCCTTTCCGTCTGTGATGGCGAAGACGGAGGCTTCCAGGCCGGTCATAAACTCTTCGACTACGACTCTCTCACCGGCTCCGCCGAATATTTTCTTGACGAAAAGTCTATCCAGTTCTCCCTCGGCGTCCTTCGCCGACTCGACGATCGAGACGCCCTTGCCGGCCGCGAGTCCGTCAGCCTTCAACACCCGTGGGTAAGAAGAGCGTTTCAAGTAGTCGAGAAGATCGTTCTGCTGCTGGATTGTGAACGACTGGAAAGCGGCGGTTGGGATCTTCCATCTTTTCATGAACTCTTTGGCAAACACCTTGCTCGTCTCGAGACGCGCAGCGAGCTTCTTCGGGCCGAAGACCGTTTTTCCCCGCGACTCAAAGGCATCGACGATTCCGGCAGCAAGGGGAACCTCCGGGCCGACCACGGTGAAGTCGATCCGACGGTCGTCGACAAATCTAAGTAGCGGCAAGATGTCGTTGGCTTTGATATCGACAAGCTCTGCCTGATTTCCAATGCCGGCGTTTCCGGGGGCACAAAAGACTTTGGCATCCTTCTCGCGAGAGATCGCGTCCACGATGGCATGCTCGCGCCCGCCGCTTCCGATAACCATGACCTTCAATGTACCACCCCCATTTTTGCATAGGATCCCCTATAGTCGAGCTGGCTGGACAACTCTCTGGCAAGCTCGCCGGTCAGTTTGATTCTGTCGTAGTAATGTGCGAACTCGGGATCGATCTCGGGGAGCTGATTTTTTTCCCAGAGGGCATAATACTCGATTATCGCCTTCTTGATGCCCTGGACATCGTCCGGATTTACCACTCTTCCCGCTTTCGATTCAGTAATGGTGCTTCTTGCCACACCGTTCGGCACGAGTCCGAAGATCGGCTTCCTGCTTCCGATATACTCGAACAGCTTTCCGGTCGATACCATATCTTCACCTCGGCCGTTGCCGATGGTCAACCAAAGGACGTCGCTGGTAAGAAGATACCGCATTGCCGACTTATGGTCTAAGTAACCGAAGATCTTCACAACATCCTGAAGCTCGAGCGACTCGATAAGCGCGAGGTTCTCTTTTCTAAAGGTGCCGATAAACACGGCCTCGATCTTTTTTCTGTACCCGGGATGCTCTTTCAAGACTTCAGACAGCGCCCTGAGGAAATATTTCGGAGTCCTGTTCCTGTAAAACGTTCCGGAATAGGTGAACCGCATCCTGTCGGAATAAGGAAGTTTCAGAGCGTCCTCGACCTGGAAGTCGGCAGGATCATATCCCTGCGGTATGATTGCGATGTCATTATAGTCCAGGAAACGGTACCGCCTGATCATAAGTTCTTTGATTCTGCGATTGATGGTGATGATCTTGCTTGACGCCCTGAGCACTTTTTTTTCAAGTTTCTGATGAAGGACTTTATGGTACGGCGTAAGGTAAAAGTGGAGCGGGTTATCCACCCATGCGTCGCGGTAATCGACGACGAGCGGGATTCCGAACTCATTTGAGAGTGCCATGCCGATAAGGTGGCACGTATAAGGGGGGGCGGTAGATAGGATCACATCGAATTTCTCTTCCCGCATGAGCTTTCTTGCGGCCTTCAACGCTTCGTGCTTCCAGCCGACCTTGTTGTCGGGAATGAACACGGCCTGACTGACGCCACTCATGAAATTTCGCAGTTTCTCATGGGGCATTTTCACGGGCTTGCCCGCTTCGAAAAGGCGAGTGGGATCGATAGAGTTGGTCCTAATTGTCCTGATCTTATTCTCGTTCATCTCTCTGAGCATTCCGTAGTCGAGTGCGTAGTAAGCGGTCGGTGTCACGGTCAATACCGTCGGTTCCCAATCATATTTTGGCAGGTATTTGACAAACTTCAACGTTCTTTGCACGCCGCTTAACCCCATCGGAGGGAAATAGTAGGCGATCACGAGTACTTTATTTTCCATTCTCCCTAATTCCTTTATTCAGCCAACAGGCAGACGACATGAAAAATTCAATGTCTGCCGTAGGCTGAAATATAGTAATCTGCTTCCTTAGAAAAATGTGAAAGTTGTTCCACTCCATCTTTGGTTACAAGGAAGTCGTCTTCGATTCTTACTCCACCAAGCCGTGGGACATAAATGCCCGGTTCGATAGTAATCACATTTCCTTCTTCCAGCACATCTTCACTAACCCTTGACACTCTCGGCAGTTCATGAATTCTTAGTCCGACACCGTGTCCGGTGCCGTGTCCAAAAAATTTCCCGTATCCTTTTCTTTCGATGTAATCCCGGGCGGCCTTATCGACTTTATTCGCTTTTATGCCGGCACGGGCCGCTGCGATTCCTCTAGACTGTGCATCACGGACGACGCTGTAAATCTTCACGAGTTCGGGTTTCGACTTCAGTCCGGTCAGGAAGGTGCGGGTGATATCGGAGGCGTAACCGTCGTAAAGGCATCCAAAGTCTATGGTGACGAATTCACCGGCGTTCACTTCTTTGCCGGAAGCCACGCCGTGCGGCATTGCGCCGCGAACTCCACTCGCAACTATGGTCTCGAACGAAATCCCAGATGCGCCGATGATCTTCTGGTTGAACTCCAGCATAGCGGCAATGTCGGTCTCAGTTTTGCCCCGCCAATCTTCCTGTACCAGCACATCGAGTGCATTACTACTGATAGTACATGCCTGACGGATTCTCGAGACTTCCGCTTTTGTTTTCACGGCCGCAAGTTTCTCCAGCACCTGAGATGTCCTGACAAATTTGCATCCGGCGATTTTCTCCTGCAGTTCAGCGAACATCCCGACTTGGAGAGTATCTTCGATGCCGATCGAAAGCTGCCTCGATTTCCGGAAGAACCGTCGTCCAATGAAGTCAAACAGGTTACCGGAATAGATGACAGTTTCGCAGCTAACCACCTGGTGCGATGCCTGCGTTTTGTACCTGAAATCGGTAAGGAAGAAGGCGCTGTCACGGAAAACAAGGCAGAACCCGGAAGTTCCGGTGAAAGTCGTCAGGTAGCGGACGTTCGGTAATTCGGCCACGAAGAACGCGTCGAGTGAATTCCTTCTCATATTGGCTTGAATATCCGCGACGAATCCGCGGGAGTCTTTCTGCAAGTCAGTAGGTTTCATAGATGGTAATTCGGTGGTTCTTTGACAATCTCGACATCGTGCGGGTGGCTTTCGGTAAGTCCGGCAGAGGTTATCTTCACAAACCTGCCGTTCTTTTTCAATTCAGCCACCGTCCTACACCCTTCGTAGCCCATAGCAGCTCTCAATCCTCCCACCATCTGGTAGACGGTGTCGCTGAGAGGTCCGCGGTAAGGGACACGCCCCTCGATTCCCTCAGGGACAAGCTTCTTGATATCATCCTCGACGTCTTGGAAATATCGGTCGCTGCTTCCGGCTTTCATAGCTTCGAGCGAGCCCATGCCACGATAAGCTTTATAAGCTCTCCCTTCGTAAAGCACCTTCTCGCCGGGACTTTCCTCGACTCCCGCAAACAAGTTTCCAACCATCACGCTATCTGCACCGGCGGCAATTGCCTTGGCTATATCGCCAGTCTGTTTGATGCCGCCATCGGCAATGATCGGTACTCCGTATTTTGCCGCAGCCGCAGAGCACTCCATGACGGCGGTGATTTGCGGAACGCCAATACCGGCCACGATCCGGGTCGTACAAATGCTCCCCGGTCCGATTCCGACCTTCACCGCATCGGCACCTGCCTTGATCAGAGCCAGAGTGGCTTCTTTTGTGCCGACATTACCGGCGACGACCTGCAATTCGGGGAATTTCTTTTTGACAGTTTTTACCATTTCGAGGACACCGTGAGAGTGGCCGTGAGCGGTATCAACGATAACGACATCCACGCCCGCCTTCGCAAGTGCCTCGACTCGCTCGATAGTCTCAGCCTTCACACCCACGGCGGCTCCAACCCTCAACCTTCCGCGGTCATCTTTGCAAGCATTCGGGTGACGTTTCTTCTTCTGAATATCTTTGAATGTGATCAACCCACGCAGTCTTCCCGTGCTGTCGACTACCGGCAGTTTCTCGACCTTGTGCTTTTGAAGAATCTTTTCCGCGTCTTCGAGTGTCGTCCCGACTTTCGCCGTAACGAGATGCTCGGTTGTCATGAACTCAGAGACTTTCCGGTCATGATCGTCGACAAACCTGAGATCCCTGTTCGTAAGTATGCCGACAAGGAGTTCTCCTTTCACAATCGGGATTCCCGAGATATGGTAATTATTCATGAGCGCGACTGCCTCGCGGACCGTATGGTCCGGGCCGAGAGTAACCGGGTCCGAGATCATTCCGCTTTCCGAGCGCTTAACATGGTCGACCTCATCGGCCTGGTGAGCAATCGAGAAATTTTTGTGAATTATCCCGATTCCTCCCTCGCGTGCGAGTGCGATAGCCAAATCGCTTTCAGTGACCGTATCCATGGCTGCGCTCACGAGTGGGATATTAAGTTCTATACCGCGCGTGAACTTTGTGCGCACGTCGGTATCCCGCGGCAAAACCCTGGAATAACTTGGGACCAACAAAACATCATCAAACGTCAATGCATCACCAATGATCTTACCATTCGTCTTCATTTATCTCTTCTCCGATTGCTTTCTGAATATTACTTTCTAAAACTCATTCCAGCCGCGCTCCCGCCCTTCATGCACGAGCATCGTGGATATCGCGAGGGATGCCTCACGAAAACGCCTGTATTCCGGTAATGTCGGCGCCGATCACAAGTGTATGAATATCATGTGTACCTTCGTAAGTGTACACGCTTTCGAGATTAGCCATGTGTCTCATAACAGGATATTCATCGAGAATTCCGTTCGCGCCGAGTATGGTTCTCGCAAGGCGGGCTATCTCGAGAGCGAAATGGACATTGTTGCGTTTGGCCATGGATACCTGTACCGGCTTATGCTTGTCCTGATCTTTCAGTCTTCCAAGCTGGAGGACGAGAAGCTGCGCCTTCGTGATCTCGGTAAGCATGAAGACAAGTTTTTCCTGTGTGATCTGGAAAGCGGCGATAGGTTTGTCAAATTGTATTCTTGACTTCGCATAGTTGAGTGCAGTGTCATAGCACGCCATTGCAGAACCGATTGCTCCCCACGCAATGCCGTAACGGGCCTGGTCCAGACACATAAGCGGCGATCTCAGTCCGACGGTTTTGGGAAGGAGGTTCTCTGCGGGGATCTCGCAATCCTGGAACACCAATTCACTCGTCACCGACGCGCGGAGGGAGTGCTTCCCTTTCATTTCGGGTGCGCTGAAACCGTTCGTCCCTTTTTCAACGAGGAAACCTCTGACTTTCCCATCGAGCTTTGCCCAAACCACAGCGACATCGGCAATGGTGCCGTTGGTAATCCACATCTTGGCGCCGTTCAGGATATACCTATCCCCTTTTTTCTCCGCGCGAGTTTTCATTCCTCCCGGATTCGAGCCGAAGTCAGGTTCAGTTAGACCGAAGCATCCGATGGCCTCGCCCCTGGCAAGTTTTGGAAGCCATTTGTCCTTTTGCTGGTCGGTACCGAAAACAAAGATCGGGTACATCACGAGACCGCTCTGTACTGAAGCGAAGCTTCTGATGCTTGAATCGCCGCGCTCGAGTTCCTGCATGATAAGACCGTAGGAAATGTTGTTCATCTCCGCACAACCATATTTTGATGGGAGTGTCGGTCCGAGGAATCCGAGATCGCCCATTCTCTTGACCAAATGGACTGGAAAGGCTCCCTCCCTGAAGTGTCTCTCGATAATCGGTACAACTTCTCTGGAGACAAAGTCGCGCACGGTATCCCTGACAAGTCTTTCTTCTGCGGTAAGGAGACTTTCAGTATTGAAATAGTCAACGCCGCCAAACTGTACCATCGCAACCTCTAGATTCTGGTGGGTTCATTCCGGCGGCGCGTCGGCTGTAAACGGCGCCCGGCGGAACATATGTTTAGATAATTACGAGCCCGCTTGTGGCAGGCTTGGTTGGCTGAAAAATTAGCCAAGAAGTGGCTCAGAATCAAGGTTCAGAGGAAAAACGGGGGTGCGACAAAAATATAACGCACCATCGGCATCCATTAAAAATGGACGCCTGTGAAGGTGCCCGAAACCCCGAATGGGGTTTTGAGACTTTTTGAGCCCTTCATTTTAATGAATGGCGATAGTTTCACAAATTTGTCGCACACCCAGAGAAAACCATAACATCGGCAACCGATAGTGAGGAGAATCCGCAGCCGTTCGTTCAACTCAGATCTCAATTTCAGGCATTCGCGTTCCAGATGGGGCACTCATTTTCCGACCCAGGAGTGAGCCGTGCATCGCGTTCGTGAGTTTCCTGCCCGCCCTTATGGATGAACGGTCGCCACCTGTTTCCCATGCATCAGATGGACACCGTACTCACCTTTACGAATTACCAACCAAGCGCGCTGTCAGTTGATCCTCTCTGTCTTCACTTGCTTACGGAGAATCGGCCAGATCTTCGGGTCGCCGAGGCCGAGAAGCCACACAGATATCCCGCGAAGATGATATTTCTTCACGAGGGCGAGCTTTGGAGCAAACGATCTCGCGTTTTCCATGAAGAGCCAGTTGAAGGCTCCTCCTTCTTCCCAATATGCATAATTGACTTCCTGGCTTTTCATCCACCGCTCCTTTGCGCCGAACTCGTCGAGCAGGTTCTTTGCATCCGCATAACTTATCTCACTCCGGGTAGACCTTGCTCCTTCTTTCCCGTAAGCAACCGGATACCAGTAATCAGAATAGTTGGGTATGCCGAGCGATATTTTGTCCGGAGGGACGCCGATGCTTAAGAGGTATTTGATCATTCCTATCATCCACGGAATTCCCGCAACGGGTCCAGGAGGCGTAAGGCTTGTGTTCTGATCATATGTCATGAACGATATGAAATCCCCCGCCGCTGCAATCGCGGGTATGTCGAAAGCGCCGCGCGTATTCTCATACCTGTTCCGCCAATAAGATGGATTGCCCGGTTCAGGTACAGGTTGATCCGATTTCACAATCGCCATCGAGATCTTGAAGCCATATTTGTGCAGGCTGTCGGCCGCCTGCCGGTAGAATGATGTGTAATTATCCCGATCGGTGAAAAAAATATTCTCGAGATCAAGCTGCCAACCGTAGTAATGGTACTGGCGGCCATAGAAGAGCATAAGTCTAATCGCCTCTCTCCTCGCTGCGGGATTGATCAGGAGTTTATGGATTCCCTTCTGATCTCCGGAAGCGACGAGCGGCATCACCTTTATGCCTTTCTCGCTGGAGATTCTCAGGACCCGGGGATCCACGAATCCCGACACGACGCCGTACTGATCGACGCCGTAAGCCGCCGGACAGATTATCGAAATCTGGTCTGCATTTCGTACGAAGCTTTCATAGCTTTGTGGCGATCCAACAAGATAGAAGAGATTCTCGGAGGTGCATTTCTGAGCAAACGCCGGGGAGCTGACAAAGACGGACATGATAAAGAAGAAAAGAGGGGGCAACTTGTGCTTCTGCAACATCATTTTGTATCTCCTGTAACCGATTGGTGGATTCACTAACTAAATAGTCAAATCGCACCAAATATCCAATCACTGCGTTCTGAAGTGAGATCTCCCGTCAGCGAAGCGAACGTCTGAAAGTATAGACGCTTAGCGAGAGGACGAGCGTACCAATTCCGAATAGGGCAAGAGTCTGGGGCCAGAGATCGGCAAAACCGTCTCCTTTCAGGAATATTCCACGGACGATTTCCATGAAATACCTGACCGGGACAAGGTACGTAATGTATTGGAAAAATTTCGGCATGTTCTCGATCGGGAAAATGAAACCGGAGAGGATGAGCATCGGCATCATGACAAAGAACTGGGCAGTCATCGTCGCCTGCTGCTGAGTCTTGGAAATGGAAGAGACGAAGAGCCCGAGGCCCAGAGCCACCATAACGAATAACAAGCTCAAGATCACGAGCGTTAGGACATTTCCCCTGAGAGGGACATGAAAAACGTAGACGCTTACGAAAAGGACAAGGAACACTTCGACGATGCCAATCAACGTGAACGGGATCATCTTGCCGAGAATGAACTCCAGATCGTGGAGGGGCGTAACGACTATCTGCTCGATGGTGCCATTCTCCTTTTCCTTCACTATGGCGAGAGAAGTAATCGTAAGAGTTATAACCATGAGTACCATCACAAGGACCGCAGGCACCATGAAATTGACACTCTTAAGTTCCGGGTTGAACCATGCACGGGTCTGGGCAGTAACTTGAGGAAGATCGTTGACATTTCTGATGAGGTCAAACTGCTCCGCCCTTTTGACGATAATATTGCGCGCATAGTTGAGGGCGATGACGCTCGCATAACTAAGTCCTATCCCGCTGGTGTTTGAATCGGAACCATCTGCTATCACGGCAAGCTGCGGAGTCCGTCCCGCCAGAATGTCTCTTCCGAAGTGCACCGGCACAATGATAGCCATGCCGGCAATTCCGCTTTTCAGGTAGTAGTCAATCTTATCGATGTTGTCGACGTGGGCGACAGGCTTGAAGTAGTCGGAGCTGGTATAGTGCGAGATCAGCTCCCTGCTTTGCTTTGTATTGTCCAGGTCGCAGATAACTATCGGGATATTCCTTACATCCACCGTTGCCGCATAGCCGAGAAGGACAAGCTGCAATACCGGAGCGATGAAAAGCATGCCGAACATTCTCTTATCGCGCCTCAGCTGGAGGAATTCTTTTTTCACGACTCTCAAAATTCTTTTGACATTCATCTCAGAATCCTTTCCTGCTCAATCTGAACGATGCAAAAGCGGGGACAACGACGGCGAATATAGCGAGCGGATAAATTTGGTTGTAGATTTCCGCGAAATCGGATCCCTTCAACATAATTGCCCTCAAGGCCGACAAGAAATACCGTCCGGGAAGAAGATACGTTAGGAACTGGAGAGCGGGCGCCATGCTGTTTATCGGGAATACAAAACCAGATAGTATGAACGTCGGGAGAATAGAGAGAAGACTCGCGACGAGGAATGCCATCTGCTGTGAGTTAGTGAAAGTCGAAATCAGGATTCCTATGCTCAGGGTGCCGATCAGGAAAATAACTATGGTGACTGCGAGGAGTAGAATACTGCCCCGGACAGAGACGCCGAAGAGAATGAAGCTTACCGAGATGACCAACACTGCCGCGAAGAGTGACAGTACGAAATAGAGCGTAGTCTTGCCGAGTATTATTTCGAGCGGTGTGGTTGGAGCCATGCTTATGTGTTCGAGGGTGCCTCGTTCTTTTTCGCGAACTACGGAGATTGCGGGTGTGACTATACTGAGGATCATCAGGATAAAGCCGATAAGTCCGGGTACGAGGAACTTAGCGCTTTTCAGCTCGGCGTTGAAGTAGACCCGCGGCCTGTAATCGATGCCGGCTGCCGAGAGATGGAGTCCCTTCTGCTCGATGTAATGGGCAGTAAGGTCGGCCGAATAGTTTTGGAGAACTCCGTCAACATACCCCATGACGATCGTTGCGGTATTAGAATTTGCTCCGTCAATCAGCACCTGGACGCTAACTTTGCGGCCGAGCAGAATCATTTTGGCATAATCCCGAGGGATCACGAGGACTGCCCTTGCTTTTCCGTCCTGTATGAACTTGTCGATGGCGCGCTCATCGGGCACGTTGCCGGCGAAATCGAAGTATTCGGTACTGAAGAATTTTTGCTGGAGCTCCCTGCTCTGTTCGGTCATGGACTCGTCCAGGACACCCATCCTGACATGCTTGACGTCGAAGTTCAGGGCATATCCATACAGTAGGAGCATGAGCGTCGGCACGAGGATGATAGCCGAGAGCGAGAGCTTGTCCCTCTTCAATTGACGGTATTCCTTCACATAAATGGTGAGGATGTTTTCAATCACCGGAATTGCTCCTTGAAGGACGCGTCTGATTCACAAAAATGTCCTCAAGTGTCGGCAGTGCTTTCGTGATCTTGTACTGCGAAAGGGAGTTTTTCTTCAAAACTTCCTCGAGCGCGTGCAGCGGCTGGTTCGTCTCGACGTAGACGTGGACGTTGTTTCCGTAAGTCGCGGCATCCGAAATCCACGGTTCCCGCTCGAGTAAGTTGAAAAGGGTCAACGGCTGAGCGGTTTCGATCTCAAAGAGCGGGAGATCCGAAAATTTCCTTCTTATTCCTTCCGGGGAGCCGTTTACGACTATCCTGCCGAGATGCATCATGATGATGTTCTCACAAAACTCGGCCTCTTCGAGATGGTGGGTCGTGACTATGATAGTGGCTCCCTCGCCGGAGAGTTGTCCAATAAGCTGCCAGAATTTATCACGTACAACAGGATCGACGCCGCTTGTAGGTTCGTCAAGAAACACAATACGCGGATGGTGGAGCACCGCACAGCCGAGTGCCAGCCGCTGTCGCCATCCGAGCGGGAGGTCACTCGTCAGAAGGTTCTCTCTCCCTTTCAAGTCGGCAACCTCCACGACCCACGAAAATCTGTCTTTAAGCTCGCTCTTGCTCAGCCCGTAAACTCCGCCATAGAATTCTATATTCTCTTTGACGGTTAGGTCGCTGTACAGGGAGAACTTCTGCGACATGTAACCGATATTCTCGCGGACCTTATCAGGATGCGCGGCCGCATCGAACCCGGCCACGTGCATCAGACCGGAGGTCGGCATCATCAACCCGCACAGCATTTTTATGGTGGTAGATTTTCCGGCACCGTTTGCACCGATGAAGCCGACGATCTTCCCTTCCTCTATCTCGAAGGATATCGAGTCGACGGCAGTGAAGCTGCCGAACTTTTTGGTGAGTCCTTCTGCTTTTATTGCGAGGGCCATTTTTTAGCCTTACAGTTCTCCTGTCGCTTTTTCCAGACCGACCCTTGCAATTTCCAGGTCTGTCAGAGCCTGCGAGTAATTCAGTTTGGCCTGAAGTAGTGCGACTTCAGAATCCATCAGGTCTGTATTCGTGACGAGACCTACTTTGAATTTCTGGTCCGATATCCTGTAGCTTTCCTCGGCATCTTTAACGGTGGCGGCGGCAACTCTTATCCTATCGATCGATTGTTTGAAATTCAGGTAGCTCTGTGTGACGTCGAGGTAGACGTTATCGGCGGCCTGCTGCTCCGCAAGCTGTGCCTGCTCGCTTTGCGCTTTGGCTTCGTCGACCTTCGATTGCGTCTGTCCCCAGTTCCAAATCGGCAGGCTCACCACGAGGCTGGCGTCCCAGGTATCCTTGAACACATTCTCGGTCGGAAATATCCTCTGATTCGGTTTCTGGTAATAGAAGTTGCCGACAATAGAAACCTGGGGAAGATAAGCGCCCCATGCCGCAGCAGCCATGGCGCCTGCCGCCCTGGCCTTCAACCCGAGGGATCGAAGCTCGCTCCTGTGCTCAAGCGCCTGATTCAGCAACCGGCCAAGCTTCGGCAGCGTTGTATCCCCCGCCTGAGGAATGGACTTTATCTGGAATTTTGTGTCGAGCGGAACACCGAGAACGTTGTTCAGGGAGACCTCGGCAAGCTTCACGTTGTTCTGCGCGTTCAAAAGCATAAGTTCCCCGTTAGAGACCTGGACCTTGGCACTGAGAACGTCGCTCTGGGTCAGCATTCCCTGTGCCATCATGTTCTCGGCCTGCTGGTAGTGCGACCTTGTCCTGTCGAGATTCTCCCGCATGAACTCCTCGGCCTGCTCGGCGTTATATACGTTCCAGTACGCGGTTGCGATCTGCACCTTCAGGTTCGCCTTGTCGGTTTTGGTGTCGTATCCGGCGGCCTCCGCGTTTTCTTTCGCGGCCTTAGAAGAGTTGAGCAGTTGGAATCCAGTGAAGATAGGTTGCTTCACACTCAGCTCGAGATCATAGTTATTAAAAACGTTCGGTGAAATCTGGAAGGAATTTCCGAACCCGGGGATGCTCACCGGAAGAGTAAGAAGTGATGGCGGGATCTCAGACAGACGAGTATATCTTCCTTGAAACGCGAGGCTGGCCCACCTGTTCGCATTCACTTCATGGTATTTCGCTTCCGCCGAGATGGAGCTCAATTCCGAAATCTTCAGTGATTTGGAATTCTCGAGCCCTACCTTCAGCGCTTCCTGCAAGGTTAGCGGGGTCTGCGCCAGCGCGGCGGTTGCCATACCCACAATTGCCATCATGACCAGTAATTTCCGCACTTTCAGTATCCTCCTTTATGTCTTTATCAGACTTGCAAATACATTATCTAGTGATGCACTAATTTCTTTCAGCTCTGCTTTTTCGTCGATCCGGCTTCTGACGGCATTCAATATTGTGCCGACCTTGTCGAGGAAATCCTCAGCGACGAGAAACGTTATCCTGTCGCCGATAACCACGAGATTCCGTGCCAAGTCGAATTCCGAGACGACATCGAATGCTCCTTTAAGATTTCCTGAATGGATCTCGAAAACATGGAGCGACATTCCCGAGATGAGAACCGGGACAGAGTCATACCGAAGTAGTTTCCCTTGGCTGAAGAGGGCAACCCGGTTACACCTGCCGGCCTCGTTGAGGTAGGGAGTGGCTACTAGAATGGTCATCTCATTCCTTAGGAATGAGGCAAGAATGAGCCACAACTCCCTTCTCGATACCGGGTCGACGCCTGTCGTGGGCTCGTCCAATATCAGGATCTTCGGCTGGTGGATGACCGCGCAGCAAATGCCGAGTTTCTGTCTCATGCCTCCGGAAAGCTGATCGGCAAGCCTTCCCTTGAATTCGGTCAATCTCGCGAATTCGAGAAGGCGTTCGCCGCGTTCCTTCCAGTCACGGACTTTCCTGATCTTACCGAAGAACTCTATATTCTCCCACACCGTCAGGTCGCCGTAGGCCTGGCTGACCTGCGAGAGGTAGCCGACCTCCTCTTTGAGCTCACGCCGATTCTTCTCGAAAGTCTTGTCGTTGACCACGATGTTCCCGGCGGTCGGCTCCAGTGCACCCGCTAGCATTCTAAGGAACGTCGTCTTGCCTGCTCCATCCGGACCGATTACCCCGACGAGCTCGCCGCGCTCCACGCTGAGCGACACTCTGTCGACTGCAATCAGGTCGCCGTATTTCTTCGTAAGCTCAGTTGCCTGTATGATCATGTGTTCTCTAATAGAGAAGCCATCTTCAGCGCTGAGCGCAAACGGCTTAGCGCGTAAGTTGCCTCTACTCTGTATAGATTGTCGCGTCCGCGGGGAGTCCGGCCTTCAGGTAGCCCTGTGGATTGGCTATCTCCAACTTCACCGCAAATACAAGTTTGATACGGTCCTGCTTGGTCTCCACATTCTTCGGCGTAAATTCAGCCGTCGGGGAAATGTAAATTACTTTACCGTCGAACGGATGATTGGGCATACCATCAAGGACGACCCTGGCCTTGTCTCCGAGTCTGATTCGGGCAAGGTCCACCTCACCGATGTAAACCGTCATCTTCATTCTCTTGAGGTTGGCAATAGTGTAGAGGGGGGTACCGATGGTTGCAAAATCACCCGGCTCCTGAAGCTTATCGAGGACCGTACCGCTGAACGGAGCCCTCACATAAGAGTGCTCGAAGGCGATATTCGCGTTGTTGAGTGCGGCCTGTGCCTCTTCGACCTGGGCGGCGGCACTTCTAATTTCCTGCGGCCTGGCGTAATGGCGAAGTTTCTCGAGCGTCTGGCGGGCCGATTTCAACTGGGCCTGAGCGACGTCGTATTGTGCCTGGGCGGCATCCATTTGCGACTGAGAGATACTGCGCTCCTTGTAGAGACGGCTCGTGCGGTCAAAGGCCAGCTGGGCAAGATTGAAATTTGCCTCTGCCTGCTTCACTCCTTCTTCACCGACCCTGACATCTTCGCTTCGCGCACCCGCCATGACGAGATCGTATTGCTGTTTTGCCATCACCAGTGCGGCTTGTGCCTGTTTGACCTGCTGGACGAGAGACCTGTGATCTATCTCGGCGAGGGTATCTCCCTGTCGGACCAATGCGCCTTCCTCGAAATTCATCCTGATAATTCTGCCGGGCACCTGTGCGGCCATGGAACTCTCCGTCGCTTCAACTGTGCCCGTACCGGTAACCTCATTCCTTTTACCGTTGCTCCCGCATCCATACAGGAGTAGAGCGAGAGCGAGCAATCCGGCAAATTTTCCCATACTATCTCTTTCTTCCTTTCTCGGTAAGAACTCCTTCGGTGAACATTCTGAAGACCTGTTTTGGAACTTCCGATTCAGTCAGTGCATGCTTGGAAAGGAAATCGGTCTTCATCAATTCCCTGACCACGCCGATGTAGGCCGTGGTGAAGACGACCGGATCGATATCTTTCCTGATCCAGCCTCCTTTTTGTCCTTCGACGAACAGCTTCTGCCATCCGAGGGCGAGCTGTTTCTGGATGATCGCATCTATTTCCCGGAAGAGATTGGGCGCATTCAGCCTGACTTCAGTAAGTATGCGCTGCCATTGTTCGTTGATGTGAGTGCCGACGATCTCAGAAATTGCCTGTATCTTGTCGACCGAGGACTCCTTCATCGATTGAATTTTCTCGAACGCTTCGAGGAGGAGCTTCATCCTTAGGAGTACGACCTCCCTTAGTAACTCCTCCTTGCTCGAAAAGAACTTGTAAACTGTTTTCTTGCTGATTCCGAGTTCTGCGGCGATCTCGTCGATGGTCACCTTTTTGAACCCGAAATCAGCGAATCTCCTGTAAGCGACATCGAGTATATCCAGACGAACATTTTCCGTGCGTGGCACCATGGACACCAATTTAGTATTTTCAGTTTCCATTGTCAAGAGGAGGAAAAAGGGATTAAGGAATAGCGGAGTAATGGAATGGCGGAATTGCTGCCGGATAGATGATTCAGCTGAAGAGCTGGAGGAAGCTCTTAGCGATTATTTCGAGATCGAGCCAGACAGATTGGTTCCGGGCGTAATAGATATAGAGCTTCTCGACTTCTTCAGTAGATAGCGACTGCCCGCGGTTCAGCTGTACCACCCCGGTCACGCCCATCTTTCCGAAGAGCTCGTCGCTTCCCTGCATGTAGTATTCAGAGCGTCCTACCGTGCTCATCTTTCCCGTAAGGACTTTCGGCAATTTCCTGTACACCCTTCTCAACGCGTTGTCCCTGCCGCTCATGAGCGACGGCCACAACAACGCCAGGCCGGTCAACGCAAACAGGATATCGAGCGCTCGTTTTGCCTTCACGTTCCGGGTCCTATTGAGGTGATAATCGATGTCCACGAACGGAATGTCCGCGAGGCCGTCGACATAAGTCTTGCCGATAATTACGTCCATTGTATCCGGGACCAATTTGAAGCTGACTGAAGGGTCCTTCACGCTCCCAACCGCCTGAAGCACTTGCGAATAAGATACCTTACCCGATGCGAAGATGACGTCGTCGATCTTCCGTTCGCGGATGAGCCTGGGAAGTTCGGCGAGGTTCCCGACGACTTTTATTCCAAGAAGGCGCTGCTCGGATGTACCTCCTTCCGACACGATACCGACGATATCATAGCCCATAGACACTTTGGAGCGAATCTTTTTTATAAGCTGCACGGAGCGCTCATCCATACCCACGACGAGCGTCTTCCTTCCGAAGAAAGGATGCCTTGAAGTCCCGACCGAAGTCCTGAGCTGGTACAGGAGGCGCCAGCCCGGAAGAATAACGAACATCATGGCACTCGCTATCAGGACTATTAATCTTGAAAAGGCAAATTCCTTGAAGAAAAAAGTAAGCGAAGAGAAAAGGAGAAACGTGAGGAATGCCGTAAGAAGAGAAAGTCTGAAAGAGAATTTGTTCTCGCCGTAGACTCCAACAGAGGAGCCGAAGAGTACGAACGCGATCGCTGGAGCGATGTAAAAATAGGGCTTGCCGTATGACGGAATGGCATAGATTTTATGTGTGCGGACGAACTCTCCGACGAACATTGCGATCATGATGACGACAAAATCGACCACCATCGGCCAGACTTTGCCGAGCCAGAGGACGGCGGAGCGCATCTGACGGTTAAGGAGAATCGCCAGCCTGAGGAGGCGGGACAAAAGCGTATTCATACCGTATCGTTTTTCCACGAAAACGCTCATCGCCCGGTAGAACTCGTAAGTCTGATTGATGTTGCTTCGCCGCGTGCTCTCCCCTTTGAAGTGGATTGCCGATGTACTCGGCGTATAATACACTTTGTACCCGGCCCTTTTGATCTTGTAGCAAAGGTCGATGTCCTCGCCATACATGAAGTAATCTTCGTCGAAACCGCTTACTTCCTCGAAAACATGCCTCGGAATGAACATGAAGCTACCTCCGATGGCGTCGACTTCATGGTCTTCTTCAGGATTGAGGTAAGTAAGATTATATCTGCCGAACAGGCGTGTACGAGGGAATACGGCGCTGAGACCTGATATTTTTGTGAAGGCTACCCACGGCGTCGGGAATCCTCTCCTGCAAGTCTTCTGGAGTGTGCCGTCCGCGTTCAATACCTTGCAGCTCGTCGCGCCGGCATCCGGATGCTCCTTCGAGAAGGCGAGCATTTCCCGGATGGTATTCTCGCCGACAACAGCATCAGGGTTTATGAGGAGCAGGTATTCACCCGACGATGCTTCAACTCCCTGATTGTTCGCTTTCCCGAACCCGAGGTTCAAATGGTTCTCGATGAGCTTCACATCCTGGAAGTTCTTCTTCAGGAACTCGACCGTATCGTCATCCGAGGAGTTGTCTACCACTACGATCTCCGACTCAATTCCTTCAAGTGAACGCCTTAGAGAATTGATCAGGCTTTCGAGGAAACCGCGGACATTGAAGCTGACGATGACTACGGAGACGAGTTTATTCAATGCTTCCTCAAGCCGAAGAAATTCAGTACCCTGCCGATTCCCAGTATGAGGACTATTTTCACCCCTTCGAAGACGATTTTCTTCGACATCTTGCTTGTTCCGACGCGGCGCTCGGTGAAGACGATCGGGACCTCGACGATCTTGAAACCTTTCCTGTAAGCGCGGACGTTCATCTCGACCTGGAACGCGTAGCCATTCGACCTGATCGTCTGAAGGTTTATGGATTTCAGGACTTCAACTCTGAAAGCCTTGAAGCCGCTGGTCATGTCGTTGACAGGGACGCCCGTAACGACCCTCGCAAATATGTTTCCACCATAGCTCAGGAGAAGTCGTTTCATTGGCCAGTTAAGGACCGAAACGCCGAAGGCATAGCGTGAGCCGATCGCAAGGTCCGCATGGTCCGTGAGAGCTTTGCAGAACCGTGGTATCTCACCGGGCTCATGCGAAAGGTCGGCGTCCATTTCAATCACATAGCCATAATCGTTGTCGATGGCATACTTGAACCCTGCGATGTATGCCGTGCCGAGTCCGCCCTTTCCTTCCCTTCTCATCAGTTTAACGCGTTGATCGGTCTGAGAAATTCTCTCTACTATCTTTTGAGTCCCGTCGGGGGAATTGTCGTCGACAACAAGAATATTCGATTCAGGGCATGCATACAGCACGCGTGGTATTACGGCGCCAATGTTCTCGGCTTCGTTATACGTCGGAATAATCACAAGCACTTTCATGACGGCTTCAGACATCGGATCGCTCGCACTCTGAGTCACTTGACTCACTACGGGGGCCGCAGCTATGCGGCAGATTATGAGAAATGTTGGTGATCACGCGTGCCCTTTCCCAAGCATTACGTGGAATATCGTCCAGAATAATATTTGAAAATCCAACCTCAACGACATATTCTCGATGTAATAGAGGTCATACTGCAGGTCTATCTTAACATCCTCAATACTTTCATCGTACTTGTACTTGACCCTGGCAAGGCCCGTCAGTCCCGGTTTGACCTTGTACCTTCTCTTATAAAGCGGGATCTCCTTCGAAAGTTTCTCGACAAAGAAAGGTCTTTCCGGACGCGGCCCGACAAGGCTCATCTCGCCTTTAAGCACATTCAGGAATTGAGGGGTCTCGTCAAGATGCGACTTACGGAGAAATCTCCCAACCTTGGTTACGCGAGGATCGTTCTTCGATGCCCAGACAGGCCCTGTATGCTTCTCGGCGTCCACGTACATCGAGCGAAATTTTCTAAGCGTAAAATTCTTGAGGTCTTTTCCGACCCTCTCCTGCCTGTAAATTATCGGCCCCTTAGAATCTATCTTAATCGCGATGGCGATAATTACCCAGAGCGGGAGCCCCGCGATCAGGCATATCGCGGAGACCATGATATCCATAAGGCGTTTCGTCACAACCTGCCACTGCTGCATAAGCTGCGGGACGACGTCGATAAGCGGGAAGCCATACAGCTGTGAGGTTCGGACCTGGCCGGCTATCGAGTCATAAAGGTCGGGGACGATCTTGATGTCGGCATCCGCCCCGTTTATACTCGTTATGATACCGGGAATATTCTCCTTTTCGTTCTCTTCGAGGGCAATTATTACTTCCTTCGCCTTGTATTTTTCGATCGTATCGTTCAGGTCGGCAGACTTCGAAAGGAGCGGAGCGGGGAGACCTTCTGCCGCAACTGAAGCTCCGACGCCGACAAAGCCGAGCGGTTCGTAGCCAAGGCTTCTGTATTTCTTCGCGAGATCATAGACCGATCTTGCTCTCTCACCGCAGCCGACTATTATCGCCTTCTTGAGTCCGATGCCGCGCAACAACAGGCGTTTCTGCACTGTCCTGAAAAGCACGCGTGAGAAGGAGGCGAAGAACACGATGACACACCAATAAAAGAGAAGGAACATTCGAATATGGGGAATTCTCCCGGAAGTGGCATCGTCAAAGAAGATAGCGAAGAACAAGATGGCCACGCCAAGCGTGGTTATTTTGAGTATTGCGATAATTTCTTCAAGGCGTGAGCTCAAATAGCTGAACTTGTAGAGTCCCCAGAACCAAAAGAGGAACATCAGGAAAAGGGACAGAAGGACAACAGGTCCCCAGAAATCAGGAACGGCCATAACCCTGAAGAGGCCGCTGCGGACGCGGACATAATAGTAAAATGCATTCGCGGCAAGCATGGCGACGAAATCGCTGGTGACGAGGAAGAACAGATTCCCTTGCTTGGTAGTTAACTTCTCGAGGCTACCCAAGATCCCTGCGCCCATCTACAGGAGAATTGAATTCGGCCGCCAATATCGGAAGCGAAAAAAGTTTACGAATGCGACCTCCTTGAGGCAAAAACGAAGAAATTGCCACTGAAAGCCTCGAGCGTTTCTTCCGCGACACTGCTTTTGGACGACACTTGCCTCATAATCTAAAATATTAAAAGTTACGTTTAGAAACGAGAAACAACTTTAGAGAATCGGCAAAAATGGCCAGCAGTCATTCGGCGGCGAGAATCACAACCATCCACTCGGTAAGGTGGGACCGGTACATTCCGAGTTTCAAGGGTTTAGATAAGACCGAATCTACTTGAGGGGCATCGTGGACGGGAAGCTGAGTTAGACGCATCATGCAAAACATCAGTGCTCCATTGACCTGGCTGTATTATATTTTCTTTGTATGGATGCATCGAGATTTAAAGACTGATGACCCAGGACTTCACACCTGGGAGAACCCCGTTAGTTGTAGCTGTCATATTGAACTGGAACGGATGGGCCGATTCCCTTCCGTGCGTTCAGTCACTACTCGATTCAAGTTACGAGAACCTCAGGATCATCGTTGTTGATAACGGTTCAACCGACGGATCAGTGGGACGTTTACGAGGAGCTTTTCCTGATTTGACAATTCTTGAAACCGGAGCTAATCTAGGCTTTGCTGCTGGGAACAACCGCGGTATTCATTATGCGCTGGATAACGGCGCGGAATACGTCCTGGTGCTCAATAACGACACGACAGTCCCGCAACACACCGTGCGAGAGCTCATCGATTTCGCAGAGAGAAACCCGGGTGTAGCTCTCATCGGGCCTGAGATAAGCGATGCCGCCACGGGAGAGTTTATTGATTTACCCATGCTACACCCAATAAACGTTTGGTCTATACTCCTTACCAAAAGCCCCATTCAGAGAGTTATCCGCCGCACACGACTCTACAAGCTTTTTTTTTACCGGGGCAGAATTCCAAACGAGGTATATGCAATTCACGGCAGTGCAATGCTCCTTCCGGCGTCGACCATAAGCAAGATCGGATTCTTCGATGAAGAGACCTTCATTTATTGGGAAGAATTCATCCTCGCGGAGAAACTGAGGAAGGCCGGATTACGCACATACGTACTACCTTCAACGCGGATAATTCACAAAGGGAGTTCAAGCATCGCGAAGATCGGGGCGTCCAGGTTTTTGGAAAACATGAAGAGCGAGAAGTATTTCTTCGATAACTACCTTGACCTCTCGATCGCGTCCAGATTTGTAATAAACACAGTAAGGTTTGTAGGGTACATCGGCAGAACGGTTGTACAAGGCGACTACAGGAGACGCCTTCCCGAATTCTTACGGCTTCTCTTTACCAATAAAAATCCGAGAGTAGGGGACGACGATAAGGATCTTCCTACCAAGTAGGGCCGGAATTGCATAAATTAAACGCGTTCGATCCATACATTAACGTTCTTGATGGAGCACAAGGTTGAGAATTGCTTTCTTAGTGGATAGTCCTCCTTCCGACATATCGAATGCTTGCGGTGTCGGTGATTATACACATCAACTATCCCGTTCTCTACAAAATAACTCTTTGCAGACGAGAGTCTTTGACAGGATCGAATGGAACAAAAGAGGGACAATTGGTCTCATAAGAGAACTGAAAGCATCTAGCCCCGATATTCTTCATTTGCAATATCCAACGATCGGTTACATACGATCATTCCTTGTGCCTTTGATTGCGCTCTTCCCGCCAGCACCCCACGTCGTCTTGACGGTTCACGAATTTACCCCCGCTCACCCTGTCAGGAAAATCTTAATAGGCCTTATGGCAAGACATGCTGGCGACATTATTTTCACGTCTGACTTTGAGCGACGGGCCTTTCTGACGCGCCATCCCGAACACGAGGAGATTTCACGAGTAATTCCGATCGGAAGCAATATCGACCTGCCCGCAGACGGCGATACAACGGAAAGGGATGCGGCCTCTGTAGTTTATTTCGGCCTCATAAGACCCGAGAAGGGCATCGAGGATTTCATTGACCTCGTTAAATTGAGCACCGGGCAAGGACGGAGATTCAGGTTCAGGATTGTCGGGACCCCTCATCCGAATCAGATTTCGTATTACAAAGGGTTGAGAGAGGAAACAGCACGGCTCCCGATCCAATGGGACGTCGGCTGTCCGGCGGATGAAGTGGCGCAGATACTCAGAGGCTCGACATTTGCCTACCTTCCCTTCCCTGACGGTGCTTCAGATCGAAGAGGCTCGCTCCTCGCGGTCCTCGGGAACGGGTTGGCGACCGTAACCACATCCGGAACTCAAACGCCTCCGGAATTGGCGCAAGCAGTCTCGTTCGCGTCCTCACCCGCCGAAGCGCTTCGAGAGCTGGATGGACTGTCCAATTCTCCTTTTGAAAAATCAAGTAAGGTAGAATCTGCTGTCAGGTTTGCCCGTGCTCGTTCATGGGACGACATTGCTGCCAGTCACCTCTCTGAATATGAAAGGATGCGGTACATCAAACCTGACACAAGCACTGTCGGAGTTCGATGTTCTCACTTGCGCGAGCCTAGGGTGAAGTCCGGGATGCAGTCTGAAGACAGGTTTCACCCAGAGAGGGCCAGTACACTCCTCAGGTTTTCGGACAAGTACTTGGGAATCCCGATCGCTTTCTTGATTGGCCTAATGAAAAAGAAGGCGAACGTCCCGGAGAATCTGGAAAGGATTGCACTTTTGAAGACTGCAGCCATCGGAGACACCATACTCACGTCCGCCGTCATAAGAGACATCAGGGATAGGTACCCAAAATCCGAAATAGTGATGTTCGCCGGTTCGAGCAACATTGAAGCCGCGGAAATGCTTGAAGGACTCAACAAGGTAATTGAACTCCCAATACGTAATCCCTTCGCTTCAGGCAGGCTCATACGAAGCGAAGGAGAGTTCGACGCTCTAATCGAATTCGGTCCCTGGCCCAGAATAGATGCTATTCTAACTTCATTCGCCAGAGCAAAGTACAAGATAGGATTCAAAACAAAAGGCCAGTTCCGACACTATGTATATAGCGTTGCAGTTCCACATTCGTCTTACACGCATGAGGTGTTCAACTTCAAGAAATTGCTAAGGCCGCTCGGCATCTCCGGTGCAAATCTCCCAAATATTTCCATCGAAGGTGAATTCGAAGATTCAAACTATGTGGTAGTTCACATGTTTCCGGGAGGATCGAGATCATATCTTAAGGAGTGGGGCGAGGACAACTGGATCGCGCTCGTCGGCTCGTTGGCAAGGTTGGGATTGAAAGTGTATTTGACAGGGGCTAAGTCCGACGGCAAGAGAGCAATGCGAATAAAAGATGAAGTGGGAAGTGAAAAGGTCGTAGTAACTGCGGGGATGTTTTCGCTGCGCGGTACAGCTTTGCTGCTTAAGTCTTCTAAGCTCGTGATATCGGTGGACACTGGTGTCATGCATTTGGCTTCAGCTCTCGGTTGCAATCTCATCGCGCTTCACGGCCCTTCTTCACCATGGCGGTGGGGCCCATTATCCGATAACGCAACAGTCTTTTACAGGAACAGGATCGGGCCTTGTATCGATCTCGGATTTGAGAGTAGGTGCGGAATTAATCGGTGTATGAATGAGATTACCGTGGAGGAGGTCATGGAAAAAACGCGATCTCTGGTGGGGATGCACGAAGGACGCGATTCCGAAGGTCCTTGCCGGACCTCAGATAAGGATGCGGAGAAGTTTGAGGGACATTTCTGAAATGAAGACAGAGCTCATAGGAACAGAAGTTGCTTTAGAGCTTTAATGTAATTGCGTGATAGCATCCGATAATGTATAAGGCACCATTTCCGGTTAATGAAGTTTGTACTAGCGCAAAATCGGCTCAAAGGTACCGTCACTTCGGCATCAAGAACTTGATATTCCTGGGTGCGTTTGAGGAGTTCGCCGGCCTGTCTGCGGACCTGGGCGGCCTTGGCAGTGGACCTCATGAAGACTCCAAACGGCGAACCGATGAATTTTCTTGAACGAGCAGCAGGGCTAAAGTCCACTGCCCCGGTGTCGTTCATATCGTGCTGCCTGTATAAGATGGTTGGCTCGCTCAGGAAGCTCATACTTCCATAGATGGAACACATCAGAGTCATCCACCAATCATGCATAATCACATTACCGGGTATCGGACTAGAGATATCTTTCAACTTCCTGTTGAAAATCATCGTACAGCCCGTTGCTACGTTATCGGCGATTAGAAGATTGAGGGAGTTATCGGTCGGATTAATTCTCTGATAACGCCAGAATGAGTCGGATCGCAGCCTTAGATTCTGATCAACAACTGAGAGCTCGGTGAATACCATAGCAGGCTTACCGGGATTCAATTTCTCAAGCCTCCTGATTTCACTCAGCGACCTTTCAATTTTCTCCGGCAGCCACACATCATCCTGATCACAAAACATGATGTAGTCCGCTCCTGTGTTAGAAAGGAGCATTCCAAATGACTGACAGGCGCCCAACTGTCCATGGTCATCTGCCATTATGCTGACCTTCTCAGGATAACGGCGTACGTACTCCTCGACAATGTTGACGGAACCGTCAGCAGAGTTGTCGTCTCTCACTGACAAATGCCAGTTGAGATAAGTCTGGTTCAAGAGCGAGTCTAATTGTTCCCGAAGGAAGCGCTCTCCGTTGTGGACAGACATAAGGATGTTGACCAGAGGGTCCATTAGTGCATTCCGCCCATGTTGAAAAGATGAATCAGATGTGACTGCAATCTCACTATTAACCCCCTTTGAATACTTTGTTTAGCCACTCTTTGTAGAAAGCAAAATTTAGTATACCGATCCCGCTTCTTTGCATTATCACAGTGAACGCACAGGCGATGTAGATTTCCGTTACAAGCCATGCTATCGCGGTTCCAATCTCCTGCAACCTTCCAGCCAATATAACATTCAGTAGAATGTTGAGGGCGACTGCAACTGCCATGACGGCGAAGAATTTCCTGTCCATATTAAGATTCAGAACTCCTTGATAACCGAACACTGTTGTAAGTCCAACCATGACAGGAAATGGAGAGACTATTTTCAGAAGCGGTACGGAAGGGAGGAACGCACTCCCCAGTACGATTTTCACTATTAGAGGAGCGAAAGCAAAAAGCCCAATGCTTGCCGGAAGAGTAATTAGCATAACAAGGAAAGCAATCTTCTTAAGGTATTCACCGCCTTTCGTGCGGTCTTCCGCCATCAATTTTCCTATGTGAGGATAAGTAGCCTGTGCTATTGGAGTCAGCATTAGAGCCTGTAGCGCCATTACAATCTTTGTCGCACCAGCAAAGTAACCGACCTTCTCCTGGGTCGCGAAAAATCCAAGGATGACAACATTAGAGCTTGTATAGAAGCTAACGAAGATCGTAGCCAGGAAAATGGCTGACCCCGATCTTATTTCGGACCACATACGCCTGAGACTTGGCGGTCTTATCCCTTTTACCAATTTTACCCTTGCATAGGCGAAAGATAGAACTCCCGCGACGATCTGACCGAGAGATGCGAGAAGCGGCACCACCCAAAAGTCTCCCCTTTCCCTGACAAACGCAAAAATACCAGCCGTAAAGATGACTTTTATTAAGAAATAGAAAACGGCAGTAAGCTCAAGTTTCTCAAGCCCTTGGAAAAGCCATGTCGGGAAAGCGACATAGCCTATGAGAATGAGAAAAGTCACTGCCATCACCCGCCAGTCTTCCTGAACGCGCTTGACGGTCAGAAGTAGCGAGAAGAAGACGACAAAGGATATGACAAACAGGACAGACTTTGTCCACATAACTGACCAAAAGGTATCAGTTAATTTGGCTTTGTCCTCTCTGATTCTAGCGATCTCTCGCGAGGCGCTAAGATCAAAGCCGTAGTTGACAAGGAGCACAAAGTAGGTCACAAAGGCCTGGGCAAAGGCAATCGTACCGTAATCCCGCGGACCGATCACGCGGACAATGTATGGCACCGCGATCAATGGCAAAATCGCGTTGGCCACCTGGAGGGCCGAGAGCGAAAAGACGTTGGACACGACTTGCCGGTTACCGTCTCTACTGGCAATATGTAGTAGCTTTTTGATCACTTTGCAAAGAGGCAGATTTTGAAATAGCGATAGGAGCCAAAATAAGAAGCGGCACTTGAGGAAGTCCCGCCTGTATCAACCCTGTTTGCCCTCGTTTTCATGAGAATTACCGCACAAGTACTTTTAATTGCGTCGCTCTTCTGCAAAACCCCACGTTGAAAGAAGATCACCACGGAAGATACCGGCGGGACCCGGCACATCATCCTGCCTCACCCAGCTAATGTACCCCGGCGCTGTCGGTCACGCATTTAGCATCGGAGATTCAGTTCCGCCTCTGCGACGACCTATACCGGCAGCCACTCCCCAAAGCACAGACATTATAAGAACCGGGACCTTGTCATCGAACTGTGGGGATGTGACATTGACGACAAGCATCGCCGACAGAATCGCGGCAAAACTAGTCAACATCGACGCTAGTTTTTCTTCTTTCGTCGTTCTGGCGGTCTTTATTGTTGCAATCAGTTTGGAAAAATAGTAATACAGGTACATTAAAGCCCCAACTATGCCCAACTTGAAAAAGAGGAATAGATATCCGTTATGTATGTACCACGTTGTCTCCGTGAATCCCTTCAATATCTCATAGAAGGTAAAGTTGGATCCAAATCCGTTTCCGATTATCGGGCTTCTCTTTATTCCCTCTATCACTGCGGCAGATTCTATAAGCCTGTCCTTTAGAGATTCGCTGGCGAGTGTTATAGAAGATGCGCGAGCTGAAATAACGTCGACTAAGAGTCCAAAGATGCGTGGGAATACCACGGCAGCTCCCGCTATCATAGCAGCAAGCGCACCTCCAAGAAAACCGACCAGTCTTCCTCTCACGCCACTTCCAAGGAAGAAGACCATGAAAACAACACCAAGCGCCGTTGCAACCCAATATCCCCTGGTGAAGGTCAATCCCAGCGCAAGGATGTTGACTCCAAGCAGAGGAAATGTCAGCCACCTCTTGCTGGTTTTCGACGCTATCATCGCAAGCAGGATAATGATTGCAGTCATGTAAAGTGGCTCGCTCAGATTCTTCCTTCCCCACAGCACGTTGATGATATGGGTAGCGCCACTGGTTGCGCTCTTGAACTGATAGATGACGTACACGGCCCCTATGGTGCATGTGATAAGAAGCGTCCAAATGACCTCGTTTAGCCTCTTCTCATCGTCAACGTAATCTCTGATCGGGAAATAGAAAAGATAAGGAATGAAGATGTAGAATTCGCGAAACCCACGAAAAAGCGTCCCTGGATCGCGATAATCACCCACAAAAATACTGGCAAATCCGAAGAGCAAAAACAGTATGAATACAAGCTCTTCTTTGCCTTCTATGATTCGTTCTTTCCTTAACCATTTCCTCACGAACCAAAGGAACAGCGCAGGAAAAAAGAAGCCAGTATAAATCAGTTTCTGGAGATCGATCTTATCCGACCTCTCGAGAAATACAATCAGATGCACGGGTATCGAGGTAAGAATCCATCGCCGATCGTTTCTGAGAATGAACACATAAGCGACTACGCCAAGGATTCCGACCGGTATTGAAATGAGAATGTAGGTTGAATTAATCACTTACGTCTCGCCGCAGGGTCTTACTCGTTTGCACACCGGGGGTTCAACTTTTTTCTTAGCCGAACCGACAGCTCAGAATATCTGTTCTCAAGAGGACCCAGAGATCCTGAGTGCTTGACGCCGTTTTCTACAAACAGACTGAAAAGAACCGAGAGCACAAAGCCCAACACCAATCCAGAAATCACGATCAGCGCCCTCATGGGATATGTCTTCTTTTCCGGCGGCACGGCCTTGTCCAGAACTAAAACGGTAGGAGTTTCCCTTGCCTCTTCAAGCTTGGTTTGCTCGTACATCGGGTAAATCATCTCCAGAAGCTTCGTCTGTATCTCGACGTCGGTGTAGAGCTGAAGGTAGCGCATCGCCTTCCCCGGAACTTCTTTATAAGGGAGAAAGACGCCCGATTCCCGATTTCCGGTTAGGTCCTGACCTGACCTGAGGTCACCCATCTTGTTCTTCAATGCCGCGATCTGCTGCTCTGCGGCCATAATCTCGGGAGATCTGTTACCGAATTGTTTCCTCAAAACTGAGAGTCTTACCTGCGCGAGTATCATCTGCGATTCCAGCTCGGCCCCGACTTCAACTGAAGCCTTCGCCTGGTCGGGAAGAGAGAAGACTCCGTACTTTTCCTGGAAGACTTTCATACTGTCCTCCGCGGCACTCAGATCGCTGAGGTTTTTCTCGTACCGGGCCTGGATCACAACTCTCAAGTTCCTGGCGTCTTCGGATGAGAGGTTCGCATTAATTTCGTTGAGGAGATGCACAAAATAATTCGCCATCGCGGCTGCTCTTTCAGGACTTCGGTCAAAGACCTTCACTGTGACAGCGCCAAATCTGTCGAGAGCAAAGTCCGTGTTGCTGCTAAGCTTTTTTATTGCCGCATCAATGGAAGAATCCTTGATTCCATAAACTCTGATTAGGTCGAATTTTTTGATCACCTTCCCCATAGCCTCGCGGCTGTTCAGAATTGCAAGGTAACTAAATCCCGAGCCTATCTGAGATTCGCTTCCACCTACGAGCGATCCAAACTTCTCAGCAAGGTTCGAAACCGTAGAGGTTACCCCGCCTCCCATCATATTGAGAAGTGCGCTCTTCTGGGAAGGAAGCACGGAAGCGTATCCTTCGAACTTGTTCGGCATCAGTAAGGACAGGATGACCGCGAGGACGGTGAATGTACCGGTCACAATGAGAATCAATTTCTTCCATGAGTAGCATAATTCCAGAAATAGCCATGTCGCAGATTTTTTTTCGTCAACGCTCACTTATCGGACTCCTTTATGTTTCCGCCGCTCATCACGGCTTCCTTCTTACCGAATGCATTCAATAACACTTCCGCAATTCTCTCCGCAGCGCGCCCATCGAGAATATCGGGGACTCTGCTACTCTTCCACTTTCCGCCGTAACACTCCGCGGTCAGTCCGGCAACCCTTTCAACATCCAGTCCGGCCAGGACATTCGTGCCATCCGCGACCGTCGCGGGCCGCTCGGTCGTATCCCGCAATGTCAAGCATGGAACATTGAAGAAAAACGTTTCCTCCTGGATTCCACCTGAATCCGTCATGACAAGTCGTGCGTCCATCATTAGATTCATGAAATCGAGATATCCCAGCGGCTCGGCCAGCAGCAATCCTTTCACCGTCTGAAAATGATCCATTAATCCGAATTCTTCAATACGCTTCCTCGTCCTCGGATGGATCGGGAAAATGATCGTTCCGTATTTCTCAATACGCTCCAATATTTCAAGTATCTTCCCGAGATTCAGCCTGTCATCAACATTCGAAGGCCGGTGAAGTGTAACGAGTGTGTATGCCTTCGGGGTCACGCCAAGAGCGCTCTTCACCCGTGAAGCTTTCGCTTTCTCACAATATGTCACCAGCGAATCGACCATCACATCGCCGACAAGAAACACTTTTTCTTCAGCTAATCCCTCGTGGATCAGGTTCTCAACGCCGACCTCCTCCGTCACAAAAAGGAAGTCGCTTAATGCATCCGTGACTATCCTGTTAAGCTCCTCCGGCATTGTCCGGTCGAAACTCCGGAGACCTGCCTCGACATGCGCGACTGGGACCTGGAGCTTCGCAGCGGTCAGGCTGCATGCGATGGTCGAATTGACATCGCCGACAACGATGACGAGATCGGGCCTTTCTTTGAGAAGGACTTTTTCAAACTCGATCATTATGCGGGCGGTCTGCTCCGCGTGAGATCCCGACCCGACTCCAAGATAAATGTCAGGTTTCGGGAGCTCAAGATCGTCGAAGAACACCTTAGACATATTTTCATCGTAATGCTGGCCGGTGTGGACGATGAGGTGCCGTACGCCTTCTATATTCCTGAAGGCCCGGTGAAGCGGCGCTACTTTCATGAAATTCGGGCGCGCACCGACAACACTTATGAACTTCAGATTCCGGCTCACTTCCCGTCCCCGAGCAGGACAATCTTCTCTCTGCCCTTCTTGACATTCCTCGTGGCATTCCTCGCATCTATCACGCATTTCGAATGCTTGACGATCGACTCGTAATCGTAAGACGAGTGATCGGTCGTAATAAGGACGCAGTCTGCAGCCTTCAACAAACGCGGAGTCAGCTTCACCGAGCTGAAAGTCTTACCGTCCACGTTTGCAGTCGGCACGTGTGGGTCGTTGTAAGAAATGTTTCCGGCGCCGTCCTGGAGCAGAAGCTCCATGACTTTCAACGCGGGCGAATGCCTCGTGTCGTCGACATCCCTCTTAAAGGCGACGCCCAATATGAGGATCTTCGCCTTCTTGAAGCTTATCGGTTTGAAACTCAACTCGCGCTGGATCATGTTGCGCACGTAGAAAGGCATGCTTTCATTTACTTCGGCAGCGAGAGATATGAAATTCGTCTGGAAATCGTAAGCCTTAGCCAGCCATTCGAGATAGTGGGGGTCAATTAAGATACAGTGACCGCCGATGCCGGGACCGGGATAGAACGGCATGAACCCGAACGGCTTGGTAGCTGCCGCGTCAACGACCTCCCAGATATTTATCCCGCCCATTCTGTCGCAAAGCTGTGCCAGCTCGTTGACCAGCGCTATGTTCACGCTCCGGAAAATATTCTCGAGAAGCTTCTCCATTTCCGCAACGCGCGGACTGGAAACCTTCACCACTTCCGAGACACTCTGACCAACCACCAGCGCCGTCAGCTCGGTGCTCGTTTCATCGATGCCGCCGACTACTGTGGGGATGTTTTTTGTCTTGAATTTCTGATTTCCCGGATCTATACGTTCCGGAGAAAACGCGAGATAGAAATCCTTACCGGCTTTGAGTCTCGATTTCTCGAGTATCGGGAGCACATGCTTCTCGGTCGTGTTCGGAAAAGTGGTGCTCCTCAGGACAACAAGTTGTCGTCTCCGCAGTCTCTTCGCAATCTCTTTCGATGAACCGACAATGTAGGAGATGTCCGGCTCTTTGTTCGGGGTGAAGGGTGTCGGGACGCAAATGAAGACCGCGTCGCAGGTTCCAATTGAATCGTAGTTGTCTTCGGCTACTAGCATTCCCGATCTCACGTAGGCAGCCAATTCGGAATCGTCGACATCGTCGATATAGTTCCTGCCTTCTCTTACGCTATCGACCTTTCTCTTATCGATATCTATCCCGAGTGTGGCGAACCCGCGGCTTGCGAACTCGACCGCGAGAGGAAGTCCCACATACCCGAGGCCGACAACTGCAACTTTCAGGCTCTTATCTTCAATCCTGCTCCGGAAATGTCCGACCGGATCCTTCATCTTCCCCCGTACTGGAGTTTGTAGTAATCCTGGTACTCTCCGGAAATGATCCTCTTCCACCATTTTTCATTATCGAGGTACCATTTCACGGTCAACTCAATACCCTCGCTGAACAACCTGGCGGGTTTCCAACCGAGTTCCTTTTCAATTTTCGAGGAGTCCATGGCGTAGCGCCTGTCATGACCGGGTCGGTCTTTGACATATTCGAGGAAGGTCTCCGGCTTTCCCAGTTTCGACAATATGAGCTTCGCCATTTCAATGTTCGGAATCTCGTTGCCGCCGCCGATATTGTAGATTTCCCCGATCATTCCCTTGGAAAGGACCGCGTCGATGGCGTCACAGTGATCCTCGACGTAAATCCAGTCACGCACGTTCATCCCGTCACCGTAGATGGGGAGCTTCTTGTCCTGCATCGCGTTCGCAATCATCAGCGGGATGAACTTCTCAGGAAACTGGTACGGCCCGTAATTGTTCGAGCAGCGAGTAATGAGTATCGGCAGGTCGAAGGTTTTCCACCAGGCCCTGGCCAGAAAGTCGGCACTCGCTTTGCTCGCGGAGTAAGGGCTGTTCGGCGCAATGTGAGTCGACTCTGTGAACCTCCCTGTCGGCCCAAGCGACCCGTAGACCTCGTCCGTCGAAACCTGGAGGAACCTCCCGACGCCGAATTCTCTTGCCACTTCGAGAAGTGTCATGGTTCCGCGAACGTTGGTATCTACAAAGGCAGACGGGCCGAGTATGCTTCGGTCGACGTGCGACTCGGCGGCGAAATTCACGACGGCATCGAAATGCCATTCAAGAAAGAGGCGCCGCACGAAAGAGTCGTCGGCAATATCTCCTTTGTAGAAATGGTATGAAGGATTCGACTGGATATCCAGAAGGCTTTCAAGATTGCCGGCATAAGTCAGCTTGTCGAGGTTGACTACCTCGAGACCCTTGTGCCTTTCGAGGAACATTCGAATGAAATTACTCCCGATGAATCCGGCTCCTCCGGTAATCAGGATCGTCTTGATATTGGTATCGGTCAATGGAAGAAACCCACCTGTCGATGTAATGGCTGGTTAGAATTCAGGATTTTTGATTTTCGCATGTGATTGAAAAATATATCATTACAAGGACGGAGTTTCAATATAAAACTTCGGCGGGTAGAACAGGTGGCACGTGGTACACTTCAAGTTCGTGGCTCCCCCGGGATCTTCGGTGGTCGATTAGATAAACAAAGAAGCAGCACACTGATAATACGGGTATCATCATCCCTTCAGGTTTTAGAAATTCGGATGGATTCCGATTTTGCAGTCATATCACCGCTTCGCCGTTCGGATTCATCAAAAAACAAAACGCGTCATTACCAGGTCTTTCGTAGAGTTGTAAAATTGGCATTCTTCCGTTAAATTGTGTAAAATTTCGGAGCATTAAATGGCAAAAGTATGTGAAGTCTGCGGCAAGAAACCGGTTTATGGACATAACGTCAGTCATGCGCACAACGTCACCAACCGCAGATGGAATCCGAACCTTCAGAGTGTTCGCGCTGTGGTTGATGGAAAAGTAAAGCGCATGAGAGTCTGCGCATCCTGCATCAAGCAGGGGCGTGTAAGAAAAGCTGCCTGATAGAGCGGGAGAGCCGCTTTTATTCCCGGCTTCCCCGGCCGGGTTCGCCTGAGCTAACCGTTCTACTTCTCGTTTCCAGTTTCGTAATCCCATAGGATTCGAGGCCCCAATAAGTTTCACGAGCGATCACTTTGAATACAGTGTAAAGCGGCATGGCCAAAACCATGCCGAGCACACCCTTCAGCTCTGCGGCGATCAATATCAGCAACACCACAGTCAGAGGATGCATTGATGCTCCGCGCGAATAGACCGCCGGGACTACCAGCACGTCATCGACGATTCGTATCGATGCGAAAAGGACAACTATCGGGATGAGCATACTCAGATTTCCGGTTTGCACAACCGATACGACCATGGCCGGCACCGCTCCGACGACGGGGCCGAGATAAGGAATCAGGTTGGCGATACCCGCCACTATTCCGATGATGACCGCGTACTTCACTCCCATTACGGCGAGACCGATAATCGAAAGCGCGCCGACGATGGCGGCCTCTGTGAGCCACGCGCGTATGTACCGGCCAAGCTGCTCACCTATCTTGTGCAACACGTTCAGTGTCATTTCGAAATACCGGTTCGGAACGAGCGCGACGAACGCACGGACAAATCTGTCTCCGTCCTTGAGAAGGAAGAAAGCTACGAAGGGTCCTATCACGAGAATCATAAGCGCGGAACCGGCACTTGTCACTATCTCGAGCCATCGGCCAGCCAGCTGCACCAGCGCCCGGCTCACCCTATCCGAAATATCGCCGAAATTTATGAATGGGACCTTGTTCTGCAAGCCTTCCTGAATTGCCTCAATCTGCTTTCCGAAGCCGGGAGACCTTATCGCGCTCTCGAGGCTTACTACCTGATCTATGAGCGGCGGCAAAAGAGTGCGCAGCAAGCCGTAGATTATGATCGCGATGGAAGCATAAACGATGAGTATACCTGCGGTCCGGTTTACGCCTCTCATCTCGAGCATTTCGACGACTGGTGACAGAAGGAACGTCACGAGAATCGAAAAGATCAGTATGACAAAAACCCCGCCGAGAAGAGAAAGGAACCAGAACAAAAGAAGGAGGAACACGACTAGAACGAAGACCTTGAAAGTGTTCTTCTTAAAGATCGACGGCATCCGCATCACCTTTGAAGATTTTACGAGTCGCCTTTTTGATTACATCCCAATCAAAGCCTCTTCGCGCGAGGAAGGCCACAATTTTTTCCTGCCTTTTTCGCGGCTCGAACCTGCGCAGCGATCGCATTTTTGTTCTCGCCGCCTTCATTGCAAGCTCAAGCTGCGTGTCTTCGTCGCTAACCTGCAATACTGCAGTCTGTGCAGCTTCCTTAGAGATTCCCTTTTCCCTGAGCCCCCTCTCGAGTTCTCTTCTTCCGATCGGCTTGGCTGCTATTTTGGACGCGATGAAAGCGTCCGCGAATCGTGAATCGTCTATTAGTCCAAGCTGACTCATCTTCTCGATGACTTTTTCAACTACTTTTATTGGATAGCCTTTTTTCAGAAGCCGTTGATCAAGCTCGCTCCTCGTCCTCATTCTGTAGTCGAGGAGTCGTCCGGCTGCATAATAAGCATTATGATACAACTGAGCCTCAGTTATAGAAGCTACCATTTCGCGGTTAAGCTCGTCGTTCTTTCGAAGTCCGAAATCTACTATCACTTCGCGGCTCAGGAGAAGCGCGGTCCCGTCATCAAGCGAGACCGAGTACTTTACCCCCTTGCGCGCTTTTTCAATAGATTCGATTCGCATGCTCGGGAGAGCCGTCCAGGTTCTACTCTTTGGCTTTCTTAGTTTCCTTGTTCTTCTCGGGTTTCTCCGAAGGCGTGGGAGCGTTCGCGCCGTTCTTGGGCTGCGCGAGACCCAACTTGACGCGGATCTCGTTCTCTACTTCCGCGAGAGCCTGCCGGTTCTCCTGGAAATACTTCTTAGCGGCCTCTCTCCCCTGGCCAAGTCTCTCAGTTTTGTACGAGAACCACGTCCCGCTCTTCTGAACAACGCCCTGGTCTACGCTGACATCGAGAAGATCGCCGATCCTGGAGATCCCTTCACTGTACGCGATATCGAACTCGACTTCCTTGAAAGGCGGCGCCACTTTGTTTTTCACGACTTTAACACGAACCCTGTTCCCTATCACTTCCTGACCTTCTTTAATTTGGTCACGCCGCCTGATGTCCAGCCTGAGGGCAGCATAGAATTTCAGAGCGTTGCCGCCCGTGGTCGTCTCGGGATTACCATAGACTATCCCGATCTTGCTTCTGAGCTGGTTGGTAAAAATGACGGAAGTGTTACTCTTGTTGATAGCCGCTGTGAGCTTTCTCAGAGCCTGAGACATCAGCCTGGCCTGGGCACCCATCTGTGCGTCGCCCATCTCACCTTCGATCTCGGCTCGCGGTGTCAACGCGGCAACCGAGTCAATGACAACTACATCTATCGCGCCGCTGCGGACGAGCGTCTCGACGATATCGAGAGCCTGCTCACCGAACTCCGGCTGAGAAAGAAGAAGGTTGTTGGTGTCGACACCAATTCTCTTGGCATAATTAAGGTCCAGCGCGTGCTCCGCGTCGATGAACGCTGCGATGCCGCCGCGTCGCTGCGCTTCGGCTATTACACTGAGGCAGAGGGTCGTCTTACCGGAACTTTCGGGCCCGAATATTTCGGTGATCCTTCCTCTCGGAATACCGCCAATTCCGAGAGCCCAGTCGAGAGAGATTGAACCGGTAGAGATTGCGTCTATCTTCGCGATGGGCCCCTCTCCCATCTTCATAACAGCACCTTTGCCGTAGTCACGCTCGATTTGATTCAGCGCAATATCCAGCGCCTTCAGCTTAGCTTCTTTCTCTTCAGCCATTTTCAAATTCCTTTCCCGTCCGACGTCCCCTCCCGGGTGTTTTCCTCTTCGGACTTTTCTAGTGAATACTCGTACAGTATCTTATATTCAGAGCCCGAGGGCTTCAAAGTGCTTTCAAAAAGTGCAACGCTTTTGGGGAAGAATCGCTCCACCGATAATTTACCCCCGCTCACTAACTTCTGCAAGTCTTCGGGGAAGTGTGCTCCGCCACGGTCATAACTTTTGCGCGAATGGCCTCTTCTCTCACCGGGGTCGAAGCGCCGAGGTATGCGAGCTATCGTTATGTGAGATTTGAAATCACGTGACTCCGGAACCACACCATACGCTGAGGATGCCTTCTTAATCACTTCGGAAAGGCGGGCAAGCGCCCCATCGTCACGACAGTCGAGCCAAATACCATTCCTTACCCTGTAATTAGGAAAATAGTTTATGGCCGTTATATCGGTCTGAGATGCTCTGGCGTGCAGCTTCGCGAGTCGAGCTGCTGCAAAATCGAAAAGCTCACGCGTCCGATCGGCCGGGAAGTCACCGATAAACTGAAGCGTGATATGAAGCTTGTCCCTTCCCTCGAACCTTACACTTCTCAACGATGGACGGAGAGAATTCGCCAGCTCTACAATTTCGTTTTTGGTGATTTCCGGGAGCGTCGCACCGAAGAAAACTCTCATGCTATGATACTGTCGTTGTCGGTATTGTCCTATTCAGCGGCACGTGGGCTCCATTTTCGCAAGGGATTCAAGGAATACCTGCGTTCGAAGCAGGCAGGAATCACGCGAGCCCAAGGACACGGCGCCTCACGAGCTCCAGCGCGGCCTGGGAAGTCCTGTCTTTGAAGCGAACGCGCTCGTCGGGAAAATTATGCTTATTGACTACCATCCCGCGCGAATCCGAAATGCCGATGTAGACAAGCCCGACTGGCTTCTCTTCAGTGCCGCCCGTCGGACCTGCAATGCCGGTTACGGATAGCCCGATATCTGTCCTTGAAATAGCTCTGACTCCTTCAGCCATTGCCGCGGCGACCTCTTGACTTACAGCGCCGAACTTCCGAATAAGTTCTCCCGGGACATGAAGGATCTCGACTTTGGCTTCATTGCTGTACGATACCACTCCTCTTTCAAAGTAGGCAGTACTTCCGGAGATGTTCGTCAGGCGATTGGATATTAATCCGCCGGTGCAACTTTCGGCAAGTGCTATCGTGAGTCCCTTCTCCTTAAGGAGTTTTCCCAGCGCCTCTTCAAGTTCGACTTCGCCTTCCGAGTAAATGAACTTCCCTGCTTTGTCGTGAATCTTCGCCGCGACTCCGGCCGCAATCGCGTCTGCTTCCTCCGCTGTGCCGGCCTTGACACTAATCCGAAGCCTTACGCCGAATTGACTCGGCAGGAACGCGAGCCTGGCCTTCCCGCCCAGGATGTCGTCGAGATTCCCGAGTAGCTCGAAGAGGCTCGACTCGGCGATACCGGTCGTTTTCAACACCCTGTGCCTGATGACCTGCCCGACGACTTTCTGCTTGAGGAGCGGGACGAGGTACTCCGTCGTTATGTTTCGCATCTCGTGCGGGACGCCGGGCATGACTGCAAAGAGCTTACCGTCCCTATCGAAAAGCATTCCCGGGGCGGTCCCCCAATGGTTCATCAAAACTGTGCATCCTTCAGGGACGAGCGCCTGGTCGCGATTGACCTGCCTGAGCGGAATGTTCCTCTTTGCGAGCCGGTCCCTGACATTCTCAAATACATCCCTGTCCTCGACGAGCTTTGCGCCGAAGAAATCGGCGACAACCTTCTTCGTGATATCGTCGTGGGTCGGGCCGAGTCCGCCTGTCACGAATACAGCGTCGAAGCTGTCGGAGTACTCTTTGAACGCCCGCATGATCTCGTCATAGACGTCGCCCACGACGACGGTTCGGACGACTTCGAGCCCGACTTCGGAAAGCCGTTGTCCTAAGAACGAAGCGTTGGTATTCACAACCTGGCCGATCAAGACTTCATCGCCGATTGTTATTATTGAAGCTGTTTTCATCTTAAACTTCCCGTATAAGATCAGGGAGCCCGGTCACTTTCCGAAGTGTAAATAAAGTTGAAGCAGGATGTTAGTATACACGCCGCAAACGACATCGTCCATCATAATAGAAATTCCCCGGTCCCGCTTGTCGAAATAATTAGCGGGAAATGGTTTGAAGATATCCAACACTCTGAAAATAACAAACGCCATCAGCGCGAGGATGAGGCGCTGTGGAAGAAAGAGAAGCGAAATCCACATCGCCACTATTTCATCGATCACCACTCTCGATGGATCGTGGCCGTAGGCTTTCTCCATCCTGTCAGCCGCGAGAGTGCCCCAGGCGAAGAAGAGAACAATCGCAGGCAACATGATGGATGTGTTATGGAATCCGGGGATGAAATATATGATGAGTGCGAGCAGGGAGCCGGCGGTGCCTGGTGCAAAAGGCGATAATCCGGTACCCAGTCCGGTAGAGATCAATTTGTCAAGAAAACCGGGACGGCCTTCCGGCGCGACACGCGGGGCGCCTCCCTCTTCCGCTTCTCCTGTTACGGAGTCACTCCGATTGTGTTCTTCCACTGAAAGCCCGCAGCGAGGAATAGAGTATCCTGTAATTTCCGATTATGTACTGGAGACCTGTACCGAACGTGATTATCGTGATGACCAGCATGGAATAATAGACGACATTTCGGTCGAGCACAAAGTTGAAAACCGGGTGGAAACCGGGGAGCATATCTTTCAATACTATCGCGAGAAGGATGGCATAAATGAATACCATTTGCGCGAACGTTTTCACCTTCGCACTGAAATTCGTTTGCAAGGTTCTCCCGCGTAATTCCGCAAATGAACGCAGCAATGTGATCGAGATATCGCGTACGACTATTACCCAGACCATCCACCACTCGACGAGTCCGAGCCAGGCGAAAGCCACGAAGGCGGCAGATGTAAGAATTTTGTCTGCGAGCGGATCAAGGAAGATGCCCCATCTCGATACGGTTCCAAACTTTCTCGCCACCCAGCCATCATACCAGTCGGTTAATGCAGCGACAGCAAACACCAGCACCGATACTTGTTTGAAGAGGAGTCGCTCACTAATAAATAGCACGACAAATATCGGCGTCAAAAGAATTCTAAGAATAGTCAGCTGGTTTGGTACGGTCATCTTGCCACAATTTAATTGGGATTGGATTGGAGGTCAAGTCCGAGGGCGCGGCCCGCATGACAATCCCTTGCCCCTATTCAGGCAGGTATGAAGACAAGCCGACAGATTTTTCAGGAGTATGGCTATCCCGGTAGTCTTTCCGGCTTGCCGGCATTGTCCTTTTCTATTTAAACAAGGCCATAATACTTTGAACCAGCAAAGCAATTGAATTTAAGGCCCGTACGGAATATTTTGAGGAAATGACTGATAAAATCCTTTCACTCTCAAAGAAAATCCTCCCGGATGTAATTAAAATCAGGCGAGCGTTACACGAGCGGCCCGAGCTTGCATTCGAGGAGGTAGCCACCGGTAAATTCATCGCATCCGAACTGACGCGCCTTGGAATCAAAGTCCGGCGCGGCATCGGGAAGACGGGACTCGTAGGAATTTTGAACGACAGCGGAAAATCCGGCGTCGTCGGGCTCCGCGCCGATATGGATGCACTTCCGATAACGGAAGAGACCGGATTGAGCTTCGCGAGCCGCAACAAAGGCGTCATGCACGCATGCGGCCACGATTCACACATGGCGATGCTTCTCGGAGCGGCGAGGATCCTTTCTGCGCTGAAGGATGAAATACCGGGGACGGTGAAGTTCATCTTCCAGCCGAGCGAGGAGAAGAATCCCGGCGGCGCGCCCGCGATGATCAGGGACGGCGCCCTGGCCGATCCGAAAGTCGACGCGATTTTCGGCCAGCACATCACGACGGACCTCCCTACCGGGAAGCTCGGTTTCAGGCAGGGACCTCTTATGGCGTCAGCCGACGAGATTTATGTTACGGTATTCGGCCGGGGCGGGCATGGAGCGAAGCCTCACAACGCCGTCGACCCGATTGTCATCAGCGCCCAGATCATACTCGAGCTTCAGACGGTGATCAGCCGCATGAAAGATCCTATCGAGCCTTCGGTCCTCACCATCGGCTCGATACATGGCGGCACGGCGACGAATATCATCCCCGATTCCGTCAAACTGTCCGGAACGCTCAGGACCATGAACGAGGAATGGCGAAAGAGAGCCCTGGTTCTGATAGAAAAAACGGCAGTCCAGTGCGCGCGTGGTTTCGGGGGCGATTGTAAAGTTGAAGTAAGCCACGGTTATCCGGTCTTAGTGAATTCCGAGGGCGAGACTAACCTTGCGTATGAGACGGCATCGGCCCTCTTCGGCAAAGCCGCGGCGAAGATCGTGCCGCCTCAAATGGGAGCGGAGGATTTTGCATATTATCTGCAGGAGGTTCCAGGGAGCTTCTGGTGGATCGGAGCGGCAAACAAGGAATTAGCCGCTACGGCATCGATTCACAGCGCAAGATTTAAGATCGACGAGGCCGCGTTGATGTACGGAGCGGCACAGCTTGCGTCCGTAACCATCGGGTATCTCGAGAGTAAAAATGCAACCGGAAAGAAACGTGGACCCGGCCGCTAAGGAGAGCATCGCAGCCCTACTTAAGAAGATTTTCGAGCTGATTATCAACTCCGGTGCATCGTTGAACCCGGCGGAGTTTACTGACAGACTCGAACAAACTACCGGCGTGCTCCCCGACCAGTTCATGACCCTGAACAATTTCGAGCGGTTCCTTGATGTGACGCCGAACTCCGCATCCGTGCTTTCCGACCTGTCGCGTGACCAGAAACTCTTCACGGACTTTCTAAAGATCATTTCAACCAGTCAGTACCTGGCCGACATCTTTGTGCGCCACCCTTCGTATTTCCGGTTTCTATTCTCCCCTTCGGGAATCGAGACACAAATCTCACCCGAATTTCTGTACGGCGAGATCTACAACCAAACAGGTATTTACAAAGAAGCGGCTCATAAGAACGATTACATCCGCAGGATCTACAAGCGCGAGATTTTGAGAATCGGCGCCCGCGACATTTGCGGGAGAGATAATCTCGAAGAGACGACGCTGCAGATCTCACAGCTTGCCGAATGCATGCTCAGGATCTCCTTCGAGATTGCCGCGAAGGAAGTGAAATCCAAACGCGGCCCGGTCGCATCATCTATTAGTTGCATCGCCCTCGGCAAGTTCGGCGGGAACGAGCTGAACTACAGCTCGGATATCGACCTCATATTCCTTTACGCAAAGGGGAAAGGCCAGGGAGACGTCGAGGCGGCACAGGAGGCCAACTACTTCGTCGCCGAGCTGATGAAGCATCTGACCGGAGAATCTGCTGAGGGACATCTATACAGGATCGACCTTAGGCTGAGGCCTGACGGTTCCTCGAGTGCCGCAGCGCAGAGCCTCGAGGGGATGATAGCTTACTACGAGTCGAGGGGCGAGCTCTGGGAGAGGCAGATGCTGATTAAGGCACGCCACATAGCCGGAGATGACTCGCTCAGCCACACATTTCTAAATCACCTCCGTCCGTTCATTTACCCGAGGACGTGGCTTGAAAACCCGATCGACGAAATTCCCAGGATGAAAATCCGCATCGAAACCGCGAATCCAAACGAGTTCAATATTAAACTGAGGCGGGGCGGAATACGGGATATTGAATTTATCGTCCAGGCTTTGCAGCTCCTGAACGGCGGATCGACACCGGAAGTTCAGACGGGCAACACGCTCAACACGATAAAACTTCTCGGCAAGAACAAGATACTCAACAAGCAGGAGGCGACTCTCCTTTCAAACGCCTACAGGTTCTACAGGCTGGTGGAGCACCGCCTTCAACTTTTCAGCAACCTGCAGACGCACACTCTTCCGTCCGATGCCGTGGAATTCAGGAATCTCTCGAAACGCTGCGGGTACAAGAACGAGCGGAGATTCAGAAACGAGATCTTCGGCTACTTCGAAAGCGTCGCAGATCTATTCGACAACATCTTCAGGATAGAGCAGCCGATAGAGCGAAGCGAGATCGAACAGATACTGGAAGGTTCGATGAACGACGACAGAACTCGAAAGGTACTCGAGAATTACGGCTTCGAAAGAATCGACGAAAGCTACAGGAACGTCCAGTTCCTGTCGCGGGGTGTCACACGGACCGGGGACATTGAATTTCCAACCGGCGTGACGAAAGCGTTTCGTGAGGTCGCGCCGTCGTTGTTTGAAGACATCAAGCTTACAGTCGACCAGGACCTGACTCTCAAGAACCTTTCACGCGTTGTGACGGCAGTGAAGAGCCTCGAGGTCTTCTACAAATCGATGGAAGACGAGACGTTCAGGCGCCTCATACTGACGCTCTGCTCGAAAGCAACAAGGTTCGTCGAATACCTGACCGCCGAGCCGCTTTTACTGGATCTCCTTATCTCTCCGGAGAGACTCCTCGATGTAGACACTTATTATCCGAAGACGCTGTCGCTTTCCTTCGTGCGCCAGTTCAACGAGATAAAGCTCGGAATGCTTTACCTGCTCGAGGATTTGACGTTGTCACAAATCCAGGAGAAATGGACTGCGGTAGCGGAGACATTCCTTATCGACGCAGTCGAGAAAATATTCCCGAAGAGCAGACCGGTGGTCATAGCGGGCGGGAAATTCGGTTCGCGCGAGATGTCATTCATGTCGGATATCGACGTTGTATTTATTCTTCCCGATAAGTCGAAAAAGAACAAACCGTCTTTCGAGAAGAAGATACCGGAAATTCAGAAGGGACTTCTCGACACGAACGAAAAGCCGATATTCAGCGTGGACCTGAAGCTTCGTCCGGAGGGAAAGAGCGCTCCCCTGCTAATGACTGAGTCGGAGTACGAGGTCTATCTCGAAAAGCGACTCTCCGTCTGGGAAGTGATGGCCATGACGAGATTCAGAAGCATAATTCCTTCCGAGAAAATCGACGACGCTATTTCCAGGACTCTCGGCAATTTCCGTCTGACCCGCACCGCAATCGATGAAATCTCACTGATATACGCCAAGGTGATCCAGAGTAAGAGCTATTTCCGCGAAACGGACGTCAAGTCTGGCGACGGCGGCATGTTCGCAGTGGAGTTCCTGGTCCAGACGCTCGTGCTGGCTCATCTCGACAAGATGCGCACATTCCTACCGGGTAAAGCCACCGACCTCCTCGACCGTCTCGCCCGGATCGGAGCCCTGCCCGAAGAATCGGCACAGGAGGCAAAGGAGAGTTACGAATTCTACAGGATGATAGAGTTTTCCAATTATGCTTCATTGTCCAAGACCAATCACAAGATTCCTCACGACGAGCATGAACTCGCTTCCCTCTCGGCGCACCTTGATTTCAAGAATTCAGATGAGTTCCTCGACAGCCTTAAATCGAGAATGCGGAGGATGAGCTCGCTTTTCAAGAAGGTCATCTCAGAACTTGCCGAAGCGACGGATTAGCAGGGAGATCTGTTGAAGGATATGAGGAAGGGCGTCCCGGAGTCACACAGCTTTGGGAAGGGAAACGAAGCAAGTCCATCGATAGCGGTCGGGCGATTGGATCTTATTATCTCGGCTATCGTGGCTGCCTTCTCTTTCCTGATCTATATCCAGACGATGTCGAAAAGCATCCCCTATATCGACGGAGGGGAGCTGACGACCGACCTCTGGACCCTCGGCATCGCACATCCCACCGGTTACCCGCTGTACACAATGCTCGGCTATCTGTTCGTGCACATTCCGATACTACCCGAAGTTGCCATGAGGGCGAATCTCTTCGCGGCTTTATGTACGTCGATCGCCGCGGGCTTAGCATACCTCGTCTTCTTCAGGGCCCAGATTGTTATGGCACCCTGGGATACCAAGCGCGCGCAAAAATCCGGACACGGAAAGGATACGCAAACTGCTCGTGTTCCGACCAGCGAAGGCCAAAACATCATACGATGGAGCTCACTGATCGCAGCCTTCACACTCGTTTTCTCCATGACATTCTGGGAGGAAAGCACGCGGGTAGAATCATATTCGCTCCAGCTTATACTCTTCTCGCTGATCATGTTCACATGGTTAGGCCTTTACGCCATCCCTGCGAAGTCGCGTGCGTTTATCGCCGGCCTTGCCCTCGGCCTCGGCTTCACGAACCACATGACCACGATTCTCACTTTACCTGCGCTCATTTTCCTCGCGATTCTGAAATACAGGACCGCAAGGTTCAACCCAAAACTCATCCTTTATACCGTTTGCGGAGGGTTACTTGCAGGACTACTATATATCTATCTGCCCATTCGAGCATCGCAGCACCCGCTGATGGATTGGGGAAACCCGGACACACTTAAGAGGTTCATCTGGCAGGTAACGGGAAAACAATTCAACACATGGATGTTTAGCTCGTTCGCGGTTTTCAAACACCAGTTCTGGGTGTTCTTCTCGTCGCTGTATGCCGAATACAGGATTTCCCTTGCCCTCGTGATTGTCGGAATGATAGTTTCGTTCGCTTACTACAGGAAGCTATTTTGGTGGACAATCTTTTTCATAATCGGCGATCTGATTTATGCGACGAACTACAGTATCCACAACATATCGAGTTACTTTCTCCTGACTTATATATCCCTCGCATTGTTTTCTGCGGCCGGATTCAGGTTCGTACTCCAACGCTTCGTGCCGCAGAAGCGGCTGACAGCTGTGGCTCTGGCCGCTCTTCTCATCTTCCCGGGCATTTCCGCTGCGATGAATTTTTCCAAAGTGGACAGCCACGACGATTTCACCGTAGAGATGTACACGAGAGACATACTTACGAGTGTCCCTCACAATTCGGTGATCCTTTCGTTCCAGTGGGACGATTGGGTATCCGGCTCACTGTACTACCAACATGTCGACGATGTCCGTCCGGACGTGATCGTCATTGATAAGGAGCTCCTGAGGCGTTCATGGTACGCGGCACAGGTACACCAAAGATATCCATTCCTCTTCCCCGCTGTCGATCCCATATACAGAGCTTACAGGGATAACCTCCGGTTTTTCGAGAACGGACTGCCGTACGATCCGAACAGCATCCAGCACACATATGCAGAATATATAAGGGAAATCATTTCCGGGGCGCTCCGCGATGGCCGCCAGGTATTTGTCGGACCGGAGATAGAGAACAAGTACTTGTACGGCTACGACAAAGTACCTTACGGGTTGCTCTACGAGCTGACCAAAGACACGACATACGTCCCTTTCGGCTCCGGCGGATTAAATGGGTTCAGGGCCGCTCAGAAGATACACAACGATTATACTCAGCAGATATTGGGTTTCTACACGAGGATGTTCATCGCCCGGGCCCGGTACGAATACTCATTCGAGCATCCACACCGCACGCTTGCGTGGCTCAGGAAGACGCTTGAGGTGGATCCGTCTCTGCAGGCAGTCCAGACAGCCGAAACGCAAATAATGGAGCAGCTCCGGAAGAAGTGATGCCGACGTATTTCCTTCTGATCTTCGGAATTCTTTATCTGATCGAACTTGCATATTATTCCTTTGCCGGCCGCAGGGCAAGGAAGCCCCACAAGGGTCCCTATCCGTTTCAGAAGCTTCCGAAAGTGTCAGTGGTCGTGGCAGCAAAGGATGAAGAGCAAAATCTCCCGGCATGTCTTAATTCGCTCGTCAAGGTCGACTATCCGCGCGATCTGCTGGAGATAATAATCGTCGACGATCAATCGGAAGACGGCACCCCAGCAATTGTAGACCGCTTCGCCAAGGAGTATGGTTTTGTCAGGCGAGTCGACGCAGTGGAGGGTACCGACATGCGTGGAAAGGCGAATGCCCTCAGCCAGGGAATCGATAGCGCAGGAGGTGAAATCATCTTCCTCACGGATGCCGATTGTTCTGTACCTGTGACATGGATAAGCGGGACGTTGAAACATTTCGAAGCGAAGACCGGCATCGTCGGCGGAGTGACGCTTATTTCAAAACCGGAAAGCGTGCTTCAAGGTATCCAGTCACTCGACTGGGATTTTCTTCTGAGTATCGGGTCTGCGGCCGCGACTATCGGGAAACCTCTTGCATGCCTTGGAAACAACCTCGCGTTCAGGAAGAAGGCCTACGAGGATGTCGGAGGTTACCGTAGAATAAGGTTCAGCGTCACCGAAGACTATGCGCTCTTCAAAGCGATTGCGGAATCCGGCCGGTGGGATTATCGCTATCCGATGGACAGGCAAACGCTCGTCGAGACGCTTCCGTTAAAGACACTCAAGGAAGTCTTCGCGCAAAGGAAGCGATGGGCAACCGGAGGAAAGGACACAGGCTTCTTCGGTGTCGTGACCCTCGCTCCGGGGTTCCTTTTCCATTGGAGCATGATCGTCACAGCCGTCCTCGCACCCTCCATGTTTCCTCTTCTTCTCCTGGTCAAACTGGTCCTGGATGCTTTCTTCGTATTCCCCGTTTTGAAATTCTATGGAAAGATTGTTCACTTGAAATTCATAGTTTATTTTGAGATTTATTATCTGATATACGTAGCGATTTTGCCGTTCTCTGTATACCTGGGGAAGGCAATTACATGGAAGGGACGAAAATACTGAATGTCGGAATATTGGCAGAGACTGGAAGACCTGGATACGTTTTCTATCTCATGGCGCGAGTTGAAGATTCCCCTTCACGCCGGCTTGTTCCTGATAACATTTTTCACCACTACGCTTGCGGGAGTGGATTGGATCGGAAAGGATCCTCTCAATCTTCTAAACTTCGCATACGGTTTGACCTACAGTGTCTCGCTTCTTGCGATACTCGGATCGCATGAGTTCGGACATTTTTTCTACTCGTTGAAACATAAGGTCCGCGCCACGCTGCCGTATTTTATCCCCTTTCCATTTATTCCCGGAATGCTGAACTTCGGAACGCTAGGTGCGATCATCCGAACAAAGACCCCGGTGCCCTCCAGGAAAGCGGTCTTCGATATCGGCGTTTCCGGCCCGATAGTAGGATTCATCGTCAGCGTCGCAGTCCTTATAGTCGGCTTCACCCTTTTACCATCGCGCGAGTATATCCTTCAGATTCACCCGAACTATAATTTCACGACGAACTCTTCCGGCGTACTGGACGGTCTTCCGTTGGCTTTTGGGAATACGATACTCTTCAAGATTCTAGAAATCATATTCACGAACCCTCACACCCAATTTGTCCCGCCGATGACGGAGATTTATAATTACCCCCTTCTCTGCACGGGATGGTTCGGACTGTTCGTGACAGCGATGAACCTTCTTCCGATCGGACAGCTCGACGGCGGTCACATGATTTACGCGATGTTCGGCAGAGCCCACAGGAAGGTCGCGCGGATATTCTTCTACATTATCCTGGCGATAGGAATTCTCGGGCTCCTTCCGCTGGTAGGCGTTAACATCGACTTCGGATGGACCGGGTGGTTATTCTGGTCCGCGATCCTCTTCTTCGTGGTCAAGCTCGATCATCCCCCGGTCATGGACAGCACGCCGCTCGACAAGAAAAGAATGATTATCGGGTGGCTGACGATACTGATATTCATAGTCTCTTTTTCACCGACACCTTTCACAATATCATAAGAGGCACACTTGAAAAAAGTCCTCCTTCTCATCCTGCTCAGCCTGATTGTAAGCGCGTGTCAGAAAGCGAGCAACGCGGTGATCGACAATTCAAGGCTCATCAATCCACAGCTCGCCTATTTCTCGGGCGACAGCGTAGACATCGCTTCCTACATCAACAACGACTCATCCCAACTTGTGCTGACCGACAGCTTCAGTGTTAATGTCGATTTCCCTCAAGGGTTCAGTTACCTTATGGTGAATGTTCAGAACGATTCAAACAATATGATCGCTTCAAACCGCTACAAAACCATAGTGGACAGCACCATCAGTGGAACGATCACCTTTGCCCCGCCGAGCGTCTACGTCGGCGATCTGACTTATACTTTCACACCTTACAACCAGATTGCCGAGCCGGGTAATTCTGTATCGGCTATCGTGAAGCTATATAATTCAAAGAACTTACCTCCCATAATCGACAGCGTGTCGGCTCCCGACTCGATACAAGTAGACAGCACTCACGCCATCCTGTTTGACCTGTACGCGACTGCAAGCGATCCCAACGGGTTAAACGATATAAAGTACGTCTACTTCGACACGTTCAAGCCGGACGGCCAACCGTCGACCGGCAATCCGTTTTATATGTACGATGACGGCGGCGCGAGCGGCAATCCTGCGGACAACGACTCAGTGGCTAATGACGGTATTTACACACTGAGGGTCCAACTCCCGGCTCTTGACGCCCCTACACCACCAGCTTTAGGGACATACGTCTTCAAGTTCTATGCTGAAGACAGAAGCGGCGCGATAAGCAAACCAGTTTCACATGATATCAAGGTATACCAATGAGAATCACGATTGCCATTTCAATTTTGTTCTTAAGCGCCACCGCCTTCGGGCAGACCGCCATCAGGACATACAAGCTGGACGGCGCGCCGACTCAGACGATGCCATCCAGCAACTCAGTCAGCCAGATACTGATAAAGAACGGCATAGTTTACCTCGCGACAAACAAGGGGCTGAATGTTTCCACCAATGGTGGCGTGTCATTTCAAACCAACTGGGGAACGAACGGCCCGACTGGCGTCAGCACCAACGCTCTCGCCGTTAAAGGCGATACAATTGTTGTCGCTGCATCGACAAGCCTGAACCAGAACGGCAACTCTCTCCCGGTCGGCCAAGGGTTGTACGTTTCGACAGACAACGGTGCGACGTGGGTCCACGAGCCACAGGATGTCGACTCGACTTACGATACGACGGTCGTCTTCGGCAAGAACACGCTTCGCGCGCTCCCGATCACTACGGACGTCAACAACATTTCCTACGCGCTCGCCTTCTACGGAGGTTACCTTTATGCAGCAAACTTCGCAGGCGGCCTGAGGAGAAGCAACGACCTCGGCAAGACCTGGCACAGAGTCGTCATGCCGCCCGATTACCTGGAGTATATTACACAGAACCCCGACAGTACTTATACCTTCCAGCTGTCGCCGATAGCCGGACGACTCACGCAGGAGACAAACTACAACCACGAGGCATTCTCGCTTTACTGCGACGGGGACAGCGCACTTTACGTCGGCACCGCGGACGGCATCGACAAGACAACAGATAACGGTTACTCCTGGCACAAGTTCAATCATCAAAACGACCCGGGGATTTCCGGCGACTTCGTCGTCTGGATAGCCGCACAGAATTACGGCGGTGTCCATAACATATGGGCCGCGACAGTGAACGCGAACGACCCTACCGAAGTCCCGGCGCTAAGTTACACTACAGACGAAGGCGCAACATGGCAAAACATCCTGCAGGGCCATTTCTTCCACAGCATAAGTTTCAACGGTCAGATAGTCTACGGCGCGTCGGATGACGGTCTGTTCAGGGCACCAGATTTCGGCAAGTCAAGCACCGTCATAACCAACATTTACGACCAGGCTAATCAGCAGTCGATACTCTCGAAAGCATTCTATGCAGTAGCCGCAACCGGCGATACAGTCTGGCTTGCGTCAGGCGACGGCAATGCGATCGGCGTCGATCCAGGAACCGGCTTCATCCAGAGCGCGTGGGATGTACTGAGGACTTACGTCCCCGTCGGCACGTCGAACACCACCTATTTTTATCCAAACCCATTCTCACCGAATCTTGACGTAGGCCGCGTACACTTCGATGTCAGGAATCCAAACAGTACCGTAACCATCAGGATATACGACTTCTCGATGCATGTCGTGCGGACTCTCCTGCAGAATGCGCCCCGGCCCACCGGTGAAACCGACGTCCCGTGGGACGGTAAGGATGATACCGGCAACCTGGTAGATAACGGCGTTTACTTTTATAGTGTAGTTGTCAACAACAAGCCCCCGATCTGGGGAAAGATTTTGGTGGCAAGATGAAAACGATAATCGTAAGTCTGCTATTTTGCTCCGCTGCCTTTGCACAAAGCTACCCCGGGAGTTTTTCCAGAGTCGGATTGAACGCCAAGGGGATGGCTCTCGGCAATTCGATCTCGGCAATGCCGGAGGGCAACGTGTATACGTACTACAACCCTGCCCTCGCTTCATTTCAAATGGGAGGAAGCGTTTCCGGGTCGGTCGCACTCATGTCTCTCGGAAGGCAGCTGAACGTGATCACTTACACTCAGGGTTTGAAGCCCGGTGCCGGAATGTCGTTGGGCCTTATCAATGCCAATGTGACCAATATTGACGGCAGAGACGCGGACGGAGCTCCTACGGGCAATTTCTCGACAAGCGAGTATCTCGCGTATTTCAGTTTCTCCAATGAGTTCTTTCCCGGATTCTCGCTCGGAGTAAATCTTAAGATGTACTATAACAACCTTTACTCAGGGTTGACTTCAACTGCGCTGGGATTTGATATCGGTGGGCTCTACAGGGTTACTAACGACCTATCGGTCGGCGCAGTCGTGACCGATCTCGGTGTCAAGTACCACTGGGATTCATCAACGCTGTACGGGACAGACGGCTCCAGCTTCACTTCACCTTTTCCGCACATCGTGAAGATTGGTGCTTCGTACGACCTGCCGATAATGAATTCATGCATAACCGCCGAATACGACATCGCTCCCGGTCCTCTCAGCGGCATACACGCGGGGCTGGAAGTCTCGCCAATTTCGCTTCTCGCGCTTAGAGCCGGCTTATACACATCTAACGAGATCAACCTTGGTACCGTCGTCACGCCTTCGTTCGGCTTCGGGGCAAAGATAGAACTCCTTGATTTTGCGCCCGAGATAAATTACGCTTATGTGTTTGAACCATTTTCTCCTTACGGGATACAGACTGTATCATTAATGTTCGGATTTTGAAAGACATGAAATCTATAGCGCTGGCTTTTGCCACGACTCTGCTAATCACTTCGCAGGCGTACTCCCAGGCGGGGAGCGCCGGGTTCCAGATATTGCGGCTCGGTTACTCCGCGCGCGACCTTGCGCTCTCGGCGTCTGGAGATGCTCTCTCGAATGAACCAGTGGCAGTCTATCTCAACCCGGCAGGCCTCGCCAGGAGTGAGAGCCAGGGAGGAATCGGACTTGACGTGATGCTGACACATCGAACCTACATAGCAGGGACCACTATAGACATGTTCGGTACAAGGTTTCAGGCGGGGACGATGTCGTTCGGGACAAGCCTGCTTCTTTCAAGTGTGCCGGACATCGAAGTAAGGACGGTGCCCGGAGCCGCTCAGGCGACATTTTCCGCAAAGGATTTTGCCTTTGCTGCAGGTATGGCGAGGCGATTCGGGAACGTAGATATCGGCGTATCGGGAATGTTCCTTTATGAGAAACTCTTCGTGTATGAATCAACAGGATATGCTTTCAACGCAGGCGTCCAGTTTTCTCCACTTGAGAATACCGAAGTCGGCATTTCCGCGGGCAACCTGGGATCTTCCTCCGCTATGGTAGCACAGAAGATCGATCTTCCGGCGTACCTGCGGGCTGGCGGGAGCTATACCGCTACCATGGATAATAATTTCTCACTCACCGGCTTTCTCGGAGTCGTAACGTTTAAGTCCGGAGGAATCACTCCAAGCCTCGGCGCCGATCTGAATTTCCAGAACTTGCTCCAGCTTCGCGCCGGCTACGGATCAGGAAACGACCTGACAGGCTTTTCGTACGGAGCGGGCATTCACTACGGATTCCTGGAACTCGACTACTCCTACATACCGATGAAACTCGACTTCGGAAACAGTCAGACATTCACACTCTCTTTTCTCCTATAAGATGTCGGCCGGACACTTCGAACCTGACGTACTCATAATCGTCAGCTCGGATCCAAGGTACGACACGAGGAGCACAAAATTCCTTAAGACCCTTACGGAAGCCGGTCACCGGGCAATGGTAGTTGGTGTCTGTAGCGACGGCAAGAACGACGAAATGCCGGGAATTCTCCGTGTATCGGTAAATGCGAAATCGGGCAAGCGTTTCTTCAAGGAATTCTACCAGGGTGTTATCCCGCACGCATTGAAGGCATCTGCGAAAGTGGTAATTGCAGGCGATCTCTTCTCACTCCCACCGGCAATATTGAACAAAGTCCGGCACAACCGAAAAGCATCTTCGGTTAAGCTTATCTACGACTCCAAGGAATTGTATGATGAGCTCCCGAGCCTCAAGAGAAAGAAGAGCAGTTTCGCTTTCTGGAATCTTGTGGAGAAGAGTTCGATACGATATGTAGATTCAGCTTTCACGGTGAACGATTCGATTGCGGAGATACTCCGCCAAAGATGGATGCTGCCATTCACTGTCGTCAGGAATGTTCCGGACAGAAGCGAATCCCCGCCTGTCCAGAGAACTTTCGAGAAAATCACACTCGCGTTCTCCGGGGGACTGCAGCCGGGACGGGGGTTACACAACCTAATCAGGCTCCTGACGTTTCTCCCCGAAAAATATCAGCTAAAAATCATAGGCGATGGACTCCTTCGCGAGGAGCTGGAGGAACTGGCCTCGTCACTTAAGCTGACGGACAGAATTCATTTCACGGGAAGAGTCGAAAGCGGGAATGTTGTTGCCGAATTATCGATGGCACACATCGGGATATACCTTATGGAAAACTCGGGCCTATGTCACTACCTGGCATTGCCGAACAAGTTTTTCCAGTTCATATCCGCCAGATTGCCGGTTATCGTGCCTGCATTTCCGGAGATGGAGAAGATAGTAAATGGGTACGGTATCGGCGCGGCGGTTGACCCATCGGATCTGAAGCGTACGGCCGAACTAGTTTTGGAATTTACTGGCGATCGGGAATTGTACAACAAGCTGCGTGAGAACTGTGAAAAAGCCGCTCTTGAACTGAATTGGCAGGTTGAAAAGATGAGATTCCTCGACGCTGTAGAACGGCTAATTTAGAAGGCCGTACTTCTTCCGTTTCTCCCAAAGTGTTTTTCTCGTCACGCCCAGTTGTCTGGCCGTTTCTTCCAGGTTGAAGTTGTTCCACTCGAGGACTTTCTTCAGGTATTCGCCTTCGACCTGGTCCAGGGAGAGTCCTTTGGCGAGATGCAACCCATCGTCCATCGTTGGGATCTGTGCAATATTCGAAAGGTATATCTCGTCGCCGTCGATATACTCGTTCTCCGCGAATATCATCGCACGCTCTACGACGTTGCGAAGCTCGCGAACGTTCCCGGACCAGTTATGCGACAACAGTTTGCGCTCCGCGGAGTTCGTGAATCCTTTGACGTGCTTCTTGAATTTCGTGTTGAAGTCGTCGATGAATTTTCTGCCGATAAGGATGACGTCTCTTCCACGCTCCCGGAGAGGCGGAACCACAATCGAGACAACGTTGACCCTGTAGAAGAGGTCGCTTCTGAATTTTCCGGATGCGACGTCGGCTTCGAGCTCGGAATTCGTCGCCGAGATAACACGGAGGTCGACCGGAATCTCTTCAAGTCCGCCGACTCGTCGGATCCGACGGTTCTCGATGAACGACAGGAATTTTGCCTGAAGAGCAAGGTCCATGCTCGTAATCTCATCCAGAAGGACCGTTCCACCGCTTGCAACCTCAAGCAATCCCTTCTTGGAATTCTTGGCGTCGGTGAAGGCCCCTTTTTCATAGCCGAACAACTCGGCCTCCAGGAGGTTGGAAGGGAGAGAGGCACAGTTGATCTCAAGATATCGCTTATCCGAAATCGGACTAGTATAGTGTATGACGCGAGCCACAAGATTTTTTCCGACACCGCTTTCTCCCCGGAGAAGGATCACCGCCTCCGAGACGGTCGAGAGTCGTTTTATCAAATCGCGCATTGCGTTTATGGGCTCGCTCTCGCCAATCAGGTTGTCGAACGAGTACCGCGATTTGAATCCGGATTTTATCTCGTCCACTTCGGAGCGCAGCCTCCCGACTTCAACGGCTCGCCCAATCGCAAGCTTCAGCTCATCGAAGTTTATCGGCTTGGTAAGATATTCGAATGCGCCCGCTTTCATTGCCCTGACCGCAGTGTCAACTGCCGCCCTCGCGGTTACCAAAATGACCGGCATCGACCTGGACAGTCCCCTCATCTTATCTATCAGTTCGATTCCGTCCATATCAGGCATCATGACATCGCTGATCACAACGTCCGGATACTCAACCTTAATGGCTTCGATCAGAGCCGTCGGCCTGGAAAAATACTTTACACTGAATTGCTCGTTCCGCAATCCGTATTTAACGAGCTTGATGATGTTTTCATCATCGTCAAGAAAATAAATCAATGGTACAGCCATCTTGACTTAAATATAAACTTCCCCCCGCTACCGCACAATAGTTCAGGTCGCAGCGGGTGGAAAAAGCGAACCGATACAGGAGGCGATAAAGCTACACCTTTAATGGCACATTTGAGACTCGTCTTCGGATCGTGTGGAGAGATCAAGAAGAATGGAGTCGCGCCTCGGTTACTCCCCCATCAAGGCGGAGGAAGAATGGGCTACAACTTTCCCAGACAAGATTTCACCGACTCGACAAAGTAGCGGCTCTCTTCCTCGGAACCCACGTTGACCCTCAGATAATTGTCGAGCATCGGATACGAAGTCACATCCCGAATGAGGACGCTCTTCTTTTCAAGAAGTTGTTCGAAGAGTTTCGTGGCAGGCACGGGCGTCGAAAAGAGAAAGAAGTTGGCGTCCGAGTCGACGACATTGACCCCGGAGATTTCTCTTAGTGCATCAGCCATGATGACTCTCTGGCGTTTCAGAAAATCCACCCGCTCTGCAAAAAGGCGCTTATCCTCAAGGAGTTTCATCGCCGTGAATTCAGACAACGGATTGACCGTGAAAGGAATCTTGACCTTGAGCACTTGGTACGCAGTATCGGGATGCGCGACAAGATATCCGACCCTCAGACCCGCGAGACTATATGCCTTGGAGAGGGTTCTCAACACTATAAGATTCTTCGCATTTCTCGTAAGGCCGATCACGCTTTCTCTCGGGGAAAACTCGATGTACGCCTCGTCGACGAGAACCATCGCCGCGGTCGATTTCAAAAGCTCGGCGATGAATCCGTCGGAGACCGATTGTCCCGTGGGGTTGTTCGGCGATCCGAGGATAACGAGGCCCGACGAGATTGACTTCGCGGTACGGAGGATTTCCTCTTCGTCAAACTTCAGTGAAGGCCCGGCGTACAGCTTCCGCACGTCGCCGCCTAGGATGCGTGCCACTTTTTCAAACAGGTAGAACGTCGGCTGCGGTATAAGCACCTTCCTTCCCTGTTCCACAATCGCCATCTCGACAGTATATATCAGTTCATTGGAACCGTTCGAGGCGATGAACGAATCGACCGGGAGGTCATACATTTGAGCAAATCGCTCCGGGAGTATTTTCGAGAATACATCCGGATACCTGTTCCAGTATATGCGAACGAACTCTTCTATTATTTTCCTCTTGAGTTCATCCGGAATGTCGAAGGGGCTTTCATTCTGATTGAGCTTAATCTTGGCCGGGTGGCCTGAAACGCTGTAAGCCGAGATATCTAATACTGATTTCCTGAAATTATTTACTACGTCCACGTTTTTCTCTTATGCTGATTGACAAGGCATGAGCCGTAAGGCCCTCATTTTCGGCAAAGACCTGGATTTTTCGGGCATCGCGCTCAAATGCCTCTTTCGAATAATGAATTACACTCGACCGTTTCACAAATGCGTCCACGCTCAAAACCGAGGAAAAGCGGGCAGTGCCGCCTGTAGGGAGTACGTGGCTCGGGCCGGCAAAGTAATCGCCGACGGGCTCGGGGGAATAGTCACCGATAAAGACTGCGCCTGCGTTCCTTATCCGCCCGAGGAGTTCCCAGGCAGACTCGGATTCTATTTCGAGATGTTCAGGCGCAATGTCGTTGACAAGATTAACGGCATCGTTCATATCCTGTACTAAGAATGCTGCGCCGTTCCGCCGGATCGATTCCGCTGCTATCTTTCTCCGCGACATGGTGCCAAGGAACTCGGTCAACTTGCGCTGGACTTTCTTCGCCAGATTCTTGTCTGTCGTAACGAGCACCGCAGCCGCATTGCCGTCATGTTCCGCCTGTGCCAGGAGATCGGCCGCCACGTGCGCCGGGTCGGCCGAAGCATCAGCCAGGACCACGACTTCGCTCGGGCCGGCAATCATATCTATGTCCACATCGCCGAACACAATTTTCTTCGCTGCCGCGACATATACGTTACCCGGGCCGACTATCTTATCTACTTTGCTGACAGACTCGGTGCCATACGCCGCAGCTGCGATGCCCTGCGCCCCCCCGACAGCATAGACATTCTTTATCCCAAGGATGCTGCACGTCGCAAGTACGATCCGGTTGACTTCCCCGTCCCGGTTAGGCGGAGTCAACACATGTATTTCACTTACGCCGGCGACCTGCGCGGGGACGGCATTCATAACAACGGTTGAAGGATAGGCGGCAGTACCTCCGGGCACATAAAGGCCAACTCGTTCCAGGGGAATGATCCTTTGGCCGAGTACTGTTCCATCTTCGCCGTGAATCATCCAGGAATTGGCACGCTGTCGTTCGTGAAACTTTCTAACGTTCGCAGCGGCCTCAGTGATTATTTGCAGTATCCCTTCGCTTGTGCCTTCTATGGCCTTGCCTATTTCTTCGGCAGACACTTTTATTCGCGATAACTCAACGCCGTCGAATTGATGAGTGTACTTCTTCAGCGCCGTGTCGCCTTCCATACGAACGGTTTGCACGATAGCAGCGACCTTGTCCATCAACTCACGATCAAGCGTCAGATTTCTACTCATGATCTTCTTAAGGCGGTCTGCTGACTCCGTGCTCCCCGCCTTAAGAATCGGGAAACTCTCTTCTTTTTTCATATTAATAATTTATGAGAGAGTGCGGTTCTTTCCAATCCGAATGGCGATGAAGATGTCGTCCGGTCAGAACAACATCTCCATGACCACTCCGAACAAGTCGTGGTACACGCCGGAGTTCCACTCAGGGTTCTTGGCGTAGGAGAGCTCAAGCGAAGTGACCGGCAATGCAGGCAAGACGAGCTTCACCGGGAAACGCAGGGAAAATCCGTAGGAGACACCTGATCCCATCCGCGAGACAGTGAGCCTGTTGTACAGGTCTTCTCCTGTCAAGACCGGAGTCTTGAGTGTATATCCAATCCGAACGGCAAGTATCCCGAGGGCGATCGTTTCAAGACCGACCCGATACTGATCGCGTGGAAGGATGAAGCCATCGATGGGAGAAGAATTACTGAAGAGGTGCGAATAATCGATCGCCCCGGTAACTTTGAATAGCTCGAAGTCAGAGAGGCGATAGTTTGATGCAAAGGTATATGCCAGACCGCACTGAAAGGTCTGAGGCAAATCGGCCGCCGCGTCAGCCAAAGGGACGCCAAGCTGCCCACTCCACTTGACACTTGGCAGGATATTTGTGAAGACAATTCCAGATGAGAATATCGCCCTGAAGAAAGTCGTGTTCGCCAGAATGGTACGGTTCATCGCGCCGACATCGAACGTGAACTTCTCCAGATCAGAGCTGCCGGTAGCACCGGGGACGGCTACATTCTTTCTTAACGTAATGTATTTCCCGGTCACGCCAAGTGAAAACCCAAAGGGGATTCGGACTCCCGCGCCCACGTCGGACGTCGTGGTCCTCCAGCCCGCCAGGTCAAAAGCGCTGAAAGAGGCGCCAGCTCCGAACGGACCGAGCGGCAAAACCAATGACGCGTCCCATGCGCTGAATTTGCCGTTCGATAAATAATCGGATGGGGTAGATGGAAGGAAAAGCAAGCCCGGATCGCGCGAAAAATACTCGTAGTCGCTGGCGGCGTAAACGGTTTCTGCGAAGCCGAGTTTTGCCGGATTCAGGAAAACTGCATGTGCGTAATCAGGATCGGCGACATAGGCCGACATTCCGGCTGCCCGGTTACCCAAGACATAATCGCCGCCCACGAACATTGATTGAGCCGATGCCGAGGCGGCCGTAAGAAACACAATCAGGACAGCAGCACGGGCAAGCTTAGAAATCGCCTCCAAGCGAGAAATAGAAAGTCGGATTATGGAATCCCTGGATATCATACTGCCACGCTTCGTCAAACCTCAGGACAAAATACAAAAAAGGAACTCTCGCTCCAAAGCCCGAACCGATCAGGAGATCCTGAGTCACGAGACCGCCCGAAGCATTCTTCATAAACGGTTTATAGCTTGAGAAGGAATCGAACGCGCTTCCGGCATCGGTGAAGATTACTCCCTCGATGTTGGAAAGCAATATCGGGATCAAACCTGGTACGAAGTATTGAACGAGAGGGAATCGTAATTCTATATTCGCCAGGAAATAGTTTGTTCCGAGCTGAGCGTCGTAACTATATCCTCTCATCGGGAATACCGGTGTTAGGAAGGCGTAGTCGCCGACGCTGCTTATCGGGATAAGCTGGGTCGCGTAGCTTCGGTTGATCCAGTTGCTCACGCCACCCATGAAGAACTTCTGTGGGTTGGGACCTGTGCTTGCAGCTCCGGAGAACCTCACGGCAAAAACGTTCTCATTCCAAAACGGAAGATACTTCCTCCAGTCAAACCCGAGCGTTTCAAAGCCGAGGAAGCTCGGTGCGATTTTCGGGACGAGAGAAAGCGTTACTTCGTACCTTGTCCCGGCGACTGGGGCGAAGTATCCGGCCAAAGTGTTGTCCTTAACGTAATCCAGGGAAATAAGCGCCGCGTTTGCCGAAGCGCTAGGTATGGCCGGGTTATCTATGTTTTGCTCGTTTATGCCGACGTAAGCCACATTAAGATCGAGTCGCCTGAACCGGTCGAAAGGGCGGGAAAAGCTCAACTGACCTATCAGTGACTGAAAGCGGTTCAGTTCGTAGTAACCGGTTGTGTTATCGTAAAGATAAAGGAAGTTCGCGGTATGAAGAAGATCGATGCCGTAGTTTATCCTTGATGCCATGTTCGCGTATGAGATCGCGTAATCGCTGTTCTGCAAATCAATTTGAAAATCCGTGTACAGATCCACCTCGTTGTTACCCAGCATGTCGCTGAAGGCAAGTTCTGTTGCTCCCTGGAAGCCATAGAATGTGTTGAAGCCGGCTCCGCCGGTAATGATATCCGGTGAAAAGTCTATCTTATAGGGGTAGACATAGTAATCCCCCAATGAGTCGACATTGCCTTTGAGAAGGAATGGGGAGATTTGGGGCTTCTTGTGGGTGGTCTGGTCGTAATAAGGTGAAAAGACATAGTGGTTGAAATCAGAAGTTACGGACATGCCGTACAAGGAGGCCAGGCTCGTCGATTTCGCGGTTGTCGTGTCCTTGCGCTGCGCCAGTTCCAGTTTAGCAAAGAAAGACTTCACATACTTCGTCGGCTTCAGAGGGCCGCTGAACTTATGCTTCAACGGAAGGTCCATCGTGAAGATATCATAACCGCCGTCGTTGAGCGATGTGAAAGCAATCTTCTCGCCATTCTTGGACATCGATGGCTGGTTGATTCCGTCAAGCGAATTCGTCAGCGGGACAACTTTCTTCGTAGCGAAATCTAAATAATATAGATTGTCGATGCCGTTCCGGCTGGATTCAAAAATCAGCCCCTTTCCGTTCACCGTCGGGAGCGGATACTGATCGCCTCCACCGTGGGGTACGACCCAAGGCGTGTTCGGGAAATTGGTATAAGTCAATCTTTCGATCTTACCCGTCGCCACGTTTATCGAAAAGATATCCCAAGGATTCCCCGCGGCCCAGTGCGCGAGGGGCAGCGGGCTTCTTCCGTCCTGGTAAAGACTGTCCCCCCTGTCGGACGTGAAATAGATTACCTTGCCGTCAGGCGACCAGTGCGGCTGCTCGTCGCTGAAGATGTCATTAGTAAGGTTCCGCAACTTGTGGGTCTTCATATTGTACAAATAGATGTCCGACTGGAGCGGTTCATAGGCCGACAACGCCAGCTGTTCCCCGTTCGGAGAGAAATTAATGCCCTTTATCCCGTCGAGACTAAGACCGGGAAGTTCTTTGGTTGCGCCCGTTCTGACGTTAATCATGAAGACATCGTCGTACTCCCCTGTCTTTGACACCACGGCAATGTACTTCCCGTCCGGCGTCCATGCGATGCCGGGATTAAGAAGGTGAAGTTCTTCAAAATTCGCCGTACGGCTTCCCTTCACCAATGTCCGTATTACCCTGCCTGTCACTGTGGAAGCGAGAACTACATCGAAGAAGCCTGTACGGTCTGTAATGTAAGCCACCAAATTCCCATCCGGGGAAATGACGGGGGAAGTATTGTAAGAGCTCCCATCTTCCAAATGGTTCGTCACCCGTTTGGCAAAAGTTGAGAGCGCCTGCCTCTCCGCCACTTCAGGATAGTATTGTTTACGGTTGTATTCGTGCCACGCATCGGACAGCTGGTCAAGGTTCAACCCGATGGCCCTCTCGAGACCTTTGTTCACGCTGTGTGTTGCGAGAACCGCGTTTACAATCTCGCCCACTTTCTGATGGCCGTACGTGACGTCGATATAGTGCCAGACTGATTCTCCGCCTCTGTACCACAGGAATCCCTGCAGGTAATCAATCGGCGGCATGTAATGATTGATCGTTGCATCCATCAGGAACTGGTCGGAGTTCACCTCCCAGTGGTTGAGCGATTGATACTCCGCCATCCCCTCGTTGAACCACGTCGGGAGCTGAAACGTGATGTCATGTTCTATCATCGCCTGGACAGAGCCGCCGTAAAACATTTCATTGAACGTTGCATGCACCAGCTCGTGGTGTATCACATGACGCATAAGGCTAAGGTCGCCGTCCCATGGATACACCACCCTGTTTTTATATAGAGTAGTAACACCGCCGGTACTTTGGCCCAAATACTCCGAGATAATATTGTTCTGTTGGAAATCGTTGTGCGAATTGAACACAGTAAGGTCGATACGTTTGTTTATCTGATAATGGAAACTCTTTTCTATCGACGCGAGCGAACTCTCTGCCTCGACGGCAACGAACTCGGCGAGTAGGTACCCCCCCTTCGTGAAGTAAACATTGAAGTGAGGAGATTTGATGTAGCTCCACTTAAAGGTAACGTAGTGAACTTTGTTCTTGCCAAACTCCTGCGCAGCAAGTGGAAATGCCGACGAAAGAATTAAGACGGCGAGCACAACCTTTCTCATTGTAATCCTTATGATTAGATAGGTATTCCTATTAAAACTCTGGTGAAAGAAGACCCACAGGCGAATGTGCGGGAGCTATAGCGCTTTCGATCCCGGTTTCAGGACGTTGAATACGAACTCCCTCGCTCCTGGAGGGAGCATGAGAAATCCATGACGGCTTGATTATGAAACGGGGTATCGGTGAAAAAACGGCAATTTCTAGTGCCATTCCAACTAATTTTACCAAACAACGTGCAGGTAAAATTATTGTTGGAATGAGCATCCCGCCCGCTTTTGGCGGGACCAAGTTAGCAAATGATAGTTGGATG
>JAJZVO010000085.1 GCA_021845665.1 Bacteroidota bacterium
ATCCACAAGCGTCGTCACCCTTTGTCCCAGCACATTATACACTTTCAGAGTCACCAATCCGACATCCGCAATCCGATATTCGATATTGGTGGTCGGGTTGAAGGGGTTGGGATAATTTTGCAAGAGCGCATAACCCAAGGGGACGTTCCTCGGCGGCTCGATTACCGGAGTGACTTCGGATATCGGGGCGCGAACGATTTCGCTCGCCGGGCCCATGAAGAGCCTCGGAAGATCGGTATGTGGTGTTCCTGAAACCGCGAAGATGTCGTGGGATGTAACCGCGAGCATCCCGGTAGGCAATGAATCGTCCGCGCTGTCGACCGGCATCCATGTCGCGCCGTTGTCGATCGAGCGATAGAGTCCGCTTGAAGTACCTGCCAGGATATTATTCCCGATGAACCGGATGGAGAAGAAATCCAGATTCTGTCCTGCCGCGGACCAGGTGGTTCCGCTGTCCGCGGAGACGGCCACACCGCCGTGCGAGCTGCCGACAAGTACCAGGTCTCCTTTCGCCGCAATGCAATCCGGGGTGAAAATCGTAGCGACTGAGGTCCATTGAGCGCCATGGTCCGTCGATCTGAACACGCTGCTGAAGTTGCTGGAAATGATCGGTCCCGGACCGTCCCACGTTCCCGCGAAAATATCCGGGCCGTCGGAAGCGAGGCAAGTCACTCCTCCTCCGGCCCCGGGTAAGCTCGCTTCGAGCTCTGTCCAAGTTGTCCCCGTGTCCGTTGACATGTATATCGGGCCACCGGCGGCGTAGAAGATGAATGCCCTGCCCGGCCCGACCGAATCGGCGTTCAGCGATTGAAGCCAACCGCTTCCGAGACTTCCGACCGAATCCCAGACGGCCCCGCTGTCTGAAGTCCGGAAGATCCTCCCGCCCCGGTCGGCAGCGAAGAGATATTTCCCTGCCACGGCCATTGTGAATACGATGCTGCCTTGAAGCCCCGCTGGCGACCAGGTCGCTCCACTGTCGGACGACACGAAGACACCCGTTCCCACGCTCTCTGCCAACGAAAGTTTCCCGATACTCGCGTAATTGGATTCCGCTGCGTACGAAGCCGTTCTATCATGGATGCTCCCCGGACCGGTCACGACCGGGAGCGGTACAAACCCTCCCCCGCCGCCGGCGACAAATATGTTTTCTCCCTGAGTGACGATAGCGTCGACTCCCACGCTGTCAGCAAAATCTGTCTGCGACCACTGTCCGAACGCGGCGGAGGAAGTCAAGGTGGCAACTGCGATTATTACCTGCAACGAAATCATGGTCTTCATAAGCAGCTCCTTCTGCATCTGTGCAAATGGTGTGACATGTGCGCTTCGTCCTGGAAGACTCATTCGATGGTCAGGTCGAGCGAAAGGCGGGTTCCTGCGTAGTCCACATTGAAACTATAATGCCCCGCGGGAAGCGGATTCCCGGACGAGTCTGTCAACGCGTGCGTGAACCTCTCGACGAGCATGGACTGGCCCGGAGATATAGGGTCAAATCCAAATTCGTTGACCGTGTTTTGGAATGAGAACATCACCTTCCCGGAACTTTTCTTGAGGGCCCAGGTGAAAAAGAACGCGTCGCCGATCATCAGCGAGTCTGTGACGGAGCTGGTGTTTCCGGACGGACAACGTCCCATCGAGCGTGTCATGAGGCGTGTAGGAGGTATCCGGCGTGGTGAGCGTGTACAGCAGTGCCCCCGAGCGTGCTGTGTCCGTTGTCGCCGAGACCAGGTTGCTTGAGTGAGTGCACCCGCCGATGACGACGAGCATCGCGGTCAAAATGATTACAAGTTTCATCGTATCCTCCGCATTTGTGCTCAGGTCGAATCCCTATCCACCCGATCCTCGCGAGGCAGGAAGCGAGTTTACTCGGTAACACGACAAAAGAAAAACGGAAGGTAGCCGGGGGATGTCAGAATTGATCGATCAGCTTCCAGACAATTCCCGCTTTTCACGATTACCCAATTCTTACTGAAGTTATATCACAAAGAGCGGAATGTCAAGACGATCCGCGACGCTCTAAAGCGGTGACCGTCACTTACCATGCGCGGGTTTAGCAAGTGACGGTCACCTCCCGGCCTCCCCGGTCAGTAGTACAGGGTAACAGCATGACCGACGACAACGGCTTCGACTGTAGTCGATAAGCTGAATGTATAAACAGTTCCGACGTTGTCTACGACTATAAGAAAGCCGTTTGTCGCGTACGCGTTATTTAGCAGGACAGTCGAACCAACGTAGCCGTTGGCTGCTTCACTGGCTTGAAATATAGTGACCGATGAACCGGGCGCCTGGTAAACCGTGACGGTCTGTATCGGGCGCGCGGCGTTGATCTCGTCCTCCACGCTCGCTCCGGGCTGCGTCGGACTCTTGCAGCCTGCCAAAGTTATGGCGGCAAAAGCGAGTAATAATTAGTATCTCATTGCACCTCCTTCTCTATGTTTTGCTCCGTTTTCCGGCACTCCAGACGCGTTCATGCAGCGCATCGCCGGATATCCGTTTTTTCTTGCCCCGAATACAACAAAAAAATCCTACGCCAGCCATATAGGGCACTACTTCGATCTCAGCCTACCAGGAACGGGCCTTCGAAGGTAACGGTTGCCACGCGATCAGCTGCGGATGTCTGTCAGTACCTCTTCGAAATCTGCGGGGAGTTCCGAATCGAAATGAAGATGAGCTTTCGTTATCGGGTGTAGAAATCCGAGCGTCTTCGCATGCAGTGCCTGGCGAGTCATTATTTTCAGGAGGTCTGTTACTTCCTGCCTCATCTTGGGCGTCGGCTCGCCGTAGTTGAGGCGCCGACCGTGATATGTCTGATCGCCGAACACCGGATGGCCGATGTGAGAAAGGTGTACCCTGATCTGATGCGTTCTTCCCGTGTGAAGCTTGAGGCGGACGAGCGAAAGATACCTGAATACCTCGAGTACTTCATATTCCGTCGCGGCGAACTTCCCCTCTTCCACCACGGCGAATTTCTTCCTGTCGCTCTTGCTCCGGCCGAGGTCAGCTTCGATCAACCCCCGACCTGCCGGGAGCCTGCCCCACACTATTGCCCAGTATTCACGATCAATGGTGTGGTCGAAAAACTGTCTCGCGAGTGAAGCGTGTGTGGCGTCGTCCTTCGCTGAAACGATGAGACCGCTGGTATCCTTATCGAGCCGATGAACTATTCCGGGCCGCACGTACGGATCGTTGATAGTCGAGAGCTTATTGCAGTGGAAGAGGAGCGCGTTTGCAAGCGTGCCCGTCCAGTTCCCGTGGCCTGGATGTGTAACCATGCCTGCAGGCTTGTTGACAACGATGAGGTGTTCGTCCTCATAAACGACATTCAACCGGATGTCCTCGGGGACTGCCTTGTCAGGGGGAGCTGTTGTAGGTATGCTGACCGAGATGCGGTCGTCGGGAAGGATCTTGTAGCTCGCGCGAACGGGCTCATCGTTCACCAGGACAAACCGGTCATCGATGTACTTTTGTATTTTTGCGCGGCTGGAATTCTCGAGCTGGGCGGCTAAAAACTTGTCGATGCGTTCTTTCCTCTGGCCCGCGGTCACCACGAGCTCGATCAGCTTTACGCCCTGTTCGGAGCGGACCGACACCCTATTATCAGACGGCTTCGTCGTTACCGTCACTGTCATCCCCTCTCCGCGCTTTTTCCCCGTCAAGTTCCATCCCTTCGCCTGCAATTTCCAAACCGGGCCGCTGTGAAATTAACCTTCTCTGAAAAAAGATGAGCATGATGACACCCACCGTCACGGAAGCATCGGCGATATTGAAAACGAAAGGAAGGTGGAGCAGATCCAGCTCGATGAAATCCACGACGCGACCGCTGAAGAGAGCGGTGCCGTCGAAGATGGGCCCGAAGAAGACGCGATCTATCATGTTTCCAACCGCGCCGCCGAGGATAAGCGCAAACGAGAGCCTGATCCCGAATCCCCGTTCGCGAATCCTGAACATGTATATGAATATCGCGATGCTTGCGACGAGGGAGAACACGGCAAAGTACGCCGTATAATCGGGGCCGAGGCCGAATGCCGTGCCGGGATTCCTGACGTAAGTCAGACGAATCATTTTCCCCAGTATCTCGCGTGTGGAATACAACGGCATGCCTGGGAAGTTTATTCCGAGAAAAGGCAGCTGCAGCCCGCGAACCAGAAGCTTGGTCGTCTGGTCCGCGATCACAACAGCGAGCGTGGCGTAAAGGACCTTCAATACATTACCTGTTCTTGTGCGGCAGGAAAATCAACCTTTGGTGAAACTGTCCGGGTCCCGGGCACCGCCGTCCGGATCTGTGGAAACCTGGGATTCACCGGGCGGCAAATTTGCGGCGGGCTGGACCTCGGCTTCATGCAGCCTGCGTCCGTGGAATATGAGGAGCATCACTACTCCGATCGTCACGGAAGCGTCGGCGATATTGAAAACCGGGAATCTAGAAAAGTTATATCCGAAAAAATGTATATCGAAGAATTTGAAATCTATGAAGTCTACGACACGGCCGTGAAAGAGAGGAGTGCCGTCGAAGAGGGGACCGTAAAAGACTCGATCGATAAGGTTCCCGATAGCGCCGCCAAGGATGAGAGCGAGAGAAAAGCGGACGGGTGCGCTCTCGTTGCGGACTTTATACAGGTAAATGAATATCGCCATGCTTGCGATGATCGAGAAAATCGCGAAGAAGGACTTCCATCCGAAATCTATCCCGAACGCCATTCCGGGGTTCTCGATGTATGTGAAACGGAGAAAGTTGCCTATCACCGGCACGCTTGAGTACAACGGCATCCCGTGGAAGTCTATCCCGAGCACAGGGATCTGCACGCCTCTGATGAGAAGCTTTGTTACCTGGTCCGCTATTACGACGAACAGGGTTACGAACAGCACCTTCAAATCATTGCCCTCTCTTCAGCTTGCAGGAAATGCAAAGCTGTGCGTGGGGGACAGCCTCGAGTCTCGCTTTGTCGATCAGTTTTCCGCAATCCTGGCAGAAGCCGTAAACGCCGCGGTCGATCCTCTTGATGGCGTCGTCGAGGTATTGCAGAAATTTTCTCTGTCTTGCCGCGAGAAGATAGTTCTTTTCTTTCTCCATCGTATCGGTGCCCTGCTCCATGTGAAGCGAGTACGGAGAGCTCTCCTCGAAGTAATCACCACCGGTGCTGTCGCTCAGTGTCTCGTGAATCAGCTCGAGCTCCTCGATTATCTGCTTCCTTTTATCGAGGATGATCTCACGGAAATGCTCCAGATCGGGTTTTGTGTAACCCTTCTTCGAAGGGGCCGGTTTGGCCACAGGCTTCGGCGCCACTTTTGCCACTCGAGCCGCCGGCTTTGCTTTTGCGGCAACCTTCTTCACCGTTTTTGCTTTGGCCGCTTTTGTTGACTTCGATACCTTCTTTGCCATCTTGAAACTCCTCTGGTTATCCCCGATTGCCTCTCGGGACTCTGCTTACTAAAATCATGAATGTTTTCTTGTCAATTTCAACTTCTTCGGAATACCCGTCCGGATGTTCGACCTTATCAAGTTTACTTGCCGCGGAAAGGTCAACTGCGAGCGTCTCCGACTTGATGTACTCGGACAAACCCGTCACTGCATCGATAAATTCGTCAGGACATTCCACATAAACTTTAATCCTATCTACAACTTCGTAGCCGGCATTCTTTCTCAGGTTCTGTATCCTGTTCACGAACTCGCGCGCGATTCCTTCATGAACAAGTTCTTCGTCGAGTTCAGTGTCCAGCGCCACCGTGAGCGATCCGTCGGACTCGACGAGCCATCCGGACAACTCCTGGCTGAATATCTCGACATCTTCGAGCAGGACATGGAACGCCCTCGAATCGGTCCGAATATCCATCGAACCCGCTTTCTCAAGCTGTCTGATCTGTTTGGAATCCAGAGACTTGATGAGCTCGGCGACGGTCTTGACGTCTTTCCCGAACTTGGGGCCGATGGACTTGAAGTTCGGCTTGGCGCCTTTGTTCACAAACTCGGAATCGTCGTCTACATACATAACCGACTTCACGTTGAGCTCGTCCGTAATAACGCTTTCCATCTGTGAAATAGTTTCGCGCATTTGCGGTGAAGAGACCGGGACGATTATTCTCCTCAGCGGCTGGCGAACCTTTATTCCAGATTTCGCCCTCATCGCCCGCGCAAGGTAGACTATCTTTTCGGCAAGCGCCATTCTTTCTTCGAGCGCCGCGTCGATCTCGCTATCGTTCACTGCCGGATATATCGACAGATGGACCGACTCATACGACTCGAGCTTCGTGATACCGTCCAGGTTTCGGTAGAGGTCTTCCGAAAGGAATGGCGCGAACGGCGACATCAGTTTGACGACCGTCATCAAGCATTCGTAAAGCGTCTGGTACGCTGAAAGCTTGTCCTTCGCCATTTCGCCTTTTCCCGATCCATCATAATTGTCGGAACGGGATCCTGCCGACCAGAAACGCCGCCTGCTTCTTCGCACATACCAGTTCGAAAGCTGGTCGATGGTGAAATCGGAAACCGCTCTGGCCGCCTTCGTCACGTCGTAGGCATCCATCCATGTGGCGTAATCCTTAACGAGCGTGTTCATCACCGAGATAATCCACCGGTCGATCTCGAGCCTTTCTTCAACGGCAATTCTGGGTTCGGAATACGTGAAGCCGTCTATATTCGCGTAGAGCGTGAAGAAGGCATAAGTGTTCAGGAGCGTGCTGAAAAACTTCCTTTGTATCTCGACCAGCCCGCTTTCATCGAAGAGCTTCGGCTTATACGGCGGACTCGATGAAATCAAATACCACCGTACCGCATCGGCGCCGTACTTGGCCACGACTTTGAACGGGTCGACTACATTTCCTTTCGACTTCGACATCTTCTGGCCGTCCTTGTCGAGTATCAACTCGTGACTGATGACGGTCTTGTAAGCAGGGCTGTCGAACAGGAAGGTCGCGATAGCGTGCATCGAGTAGAACCAGCCGCGCGTCTGGTCGATGCCTTCCGAAATGTAATCAGCCGGGAAGTGACTCTCGAACCACTCCTTGTTTTCGAACGGATAGTGGTACTGGGCGAACGGCATCGAGCCTGAATCGAACCAGACGTCTATGAGCTCGGGGGTACGTCTCATATCTCCGCCGCACTTCTCGCACTTAAGGACCACCGAATCGACGAACGGCTTGTGCAAATCCAAGCTTTGTGGTACGCTCACACGGTTAACCATTCCATCATTCCATTTTTCCATCATTCCGTCTTTACGAAGCTCCGCGGTACTTCCGATGGACCTCACATGCCCGCACTTCTCGTTCGTGCAGACCCAGATATTGAGCGGTGTTCCCCAGAAGCGGTCGCGCGATAATGCCCAGTCCTTGTTCTCTTCGAGCCAGTTGCCGAACCTTCCGACTCCTACTTCAGGCGGGACCCAGTTTATCGTCTTGTTCAGCTCGACCATCTTTTTGGCAAACTTCGTGGTCTCTATGTACCACGACGCGCGGGCGTAGTACAGCAGCGGAGTCTTGCAGCGCCAGCAGTGAGGATAGCTGTGGGTTATTGTCTCCTTCTTGTAGAGAAGACCGCGCTGTCTGAGGTTGTTGACGATCTCTGGATCGGCGTCCTTGACGAACTTGCCGGCGAAGTCGGTTACTTCCGGCGTCATGTTCCCGCTCTTGTCGACGAGCTGCAGGAACGGAAGGTCATTCACCCTTCCGAGCTGGTAATCGTCCTCGCCGAACGCCGGTGCGATGTGGACTATTCCAGTTCCGTCGTCCATCGTGACGAAATCGCCGTGCGCTGCGTAGAAGCCTTTCTTCGTAACGGGCTTGTAATCGAACAGCCTCTCGTATTCCCTGCCGAGGAGCTCGCTTCCTTTGAACTCAGATATGATCGAGTAGTCGCCGTCGAGGATTTCAGTCCTGGCCCGCGCCAGTATAAGGAATTGCCCTTTGTTCTCGACCTTGACGTAAGTCTCGTTCTTGTTTATCGCGATTGCCACGTTGGAAGGAAGTGTCCAGGGAGTGGTCGTCCAGACGAGGAAGTAAGTACCGTCTTCGCCCTTGACTTTCAACTTCACATAAATGGTAGTGTCTTTGACATCCTGGTAACCGAGTGCGACCTCATGTGACGAAAGCGACGTCTCGCATCTCGGACAGTAAGGCTGACTCTTATAGCCTCTGTATATCAGTCCGGCATCGAAGAATTTCTTCAACGCCCACCAGACGGATTCGATATAGTCATTCTCGCAAGTGATATAGGCGTCGTTCAGGTCGACCCAGTAGCCCACGCGTTCCGTCATGAGCTCCCATTCGTCCTTGTACTCGAACACGGACTTTCTGCAAAGCGCGTTAAACTTCTCGACCCCGTAGTCTAAGATTTCGTCTTTGTGCTTTATCCCGAGTTTCTTCTCGACTTCGATTTCGACAGGGAGGCCGTGAGTGTCCCAGCCCGCTTTTCGGTTGACCTGGAAGCCACGCATCGTCTTGTACCGGCAGACGAGATCTTTGAGCGTCCGTGCCATGACGTGGTGGATACCCGGCCGTCCGTTGGCGGTCGGCGGGCCTTCGTAGAAGGTGAAGTTCGGCTTACCCGCACGCTCGCTCACGCTCTTCTGGAAGATTTGGTTCTTCTTCCAGAACTCCAGCACCTCGTGTTCGAGGTCTGAATATTTCAGCTTGTCGCTTATTTCTTTGAATTTTGTCACGCTATATATCCATTAATCCAATATTCCATAATTCCAACGCTACCCGGCTGCCGCCTACTTCTTCGAGAAGTACGAGATCACGTAGAGAATCAATGTCAGCAGCACCGACAGTACGATGCTCGTCGCGATCGGGAAATACACCTGGAAATTTTTTCCCTTTATGTGAATGTCGCCGGGAAGCTTTCCGAAGAAAGGGAAATTCAATTTCTCCGAAACCATGAACAGAACGCCGACGACGACAAGAATCACGCCTATGACTACGAGCGTTTTCCCGAAACCTTGAAAGCCTTCTATCATTGTTACTCTCCGGCAAAACCTAACGCGTCAATCCTGCGTTCAAATCCTCTCTACGACCGCCTTCATAAGTTTAGTCAGCTTCGGCTGGGCGCCGTTCGCTACACGAATTATGTCCGAGACATCGGCCGGTACCAGCGAATCGGGGAAACACTCATCGGTGATCACCGAGAAGCCGCAGACTTTCATTCCCATATGTACGGCGACGATGTCTTCCGGCACGGTAGACATTCCGACGGCATCGGCCCCGATCATACGTAGGAACCTGTACTCGGCGCGAGTTTCGAGGCTCGGGCCCGTCATCGCGGCGAAGACTCCCCGCTCCACGCGGATACCGTTATCGAGCGCGGCCTGCATCGCCAGGTCAATTAACTCGTTGCTGTACGGCTCGCTCATGTCGGGGAAGCGCGGACCGATGCTCTCGTCGTTCGGCCCGATGAGCGGATTGCCGCCGAGGAGATTTACGTGATCCACGATGATCATAATGTCGCCCTTGCGGAAATTCGGATTGAGCCCGCCGGCGGCGTTCGAGACGATCAGCGTCTTCGCGCCCAGGAACTTCATCACTCTCACCGGATGCGTGATCCGCTCCATCGAGTAGCCTTCGTAGAAATGGAAGCGTCCCTGCATCGCCACGACATCTTTCCCACCAAGCTTGCCGAATATCAGTTTCCCGTGATGAGACTCGACGGTGGAAAGCGGGAAATGCGGTATGTCGCCGTAGTCGAGGACAGTCTTGTCCTTGATATCATCCGCGAGTGCTCCCAGCCCGGTGCCGAGGATTATCCCGAGCGAAGGCTGGGATTTCACCTTCGTCCTGATGAAGTTGACCGAGTCTTCGATTTTCCTTTTTAACTCACTCATTTTTCTTCAGCCCTGGTCTTCTCAATGGATTCTATGATAGACTTTATATCGAGCACGTCGGCGGAAGGCTCCTCCTTGAGAAGTTCGTTCTCGAGCGAGCTGAGCATGTCGAGCTGTGCAGTCAGAATAGTGCGGATAGTCTTTACGATAGTCTCCCTGAGGTTCTTGACCTCGCCGAGTTTGGCTTTGGCCTTGACCATTTCCTGTCGTGCTTCACTGAGGAGCTGATCGGCGGACATCTGGGCCTCTCTCTTGACGATCTCAGCTGTCTTTTTGAGCGACTCGGTGGACTCGGTGGCCGCTTTTTCCGCCTGGCTGACCAGGGAGCGAAGCGAGTCTTCGAGTTTCTTGTAGTTCTGCAGCTCCTCTAAAAGGGCGGTCTTTCCCGCCCTGAGCTCCATGTTTTCCCTGAGAAGCTCTTCGAAATCGATGGCGGCAGTCGTCAGGAATGCCTGCACTTCTTCCATATCGAACCCGCGAACTTTCCTCGCGAATTCCTGTTTTCGAATTTGAATCGGAGTTAGTCTCATTTGAGCGGCTTCTTTTATTCCAAGTGAAAAATATAACCGTTACTCGCAGGAAAATCAAAGGATTTAAGCGGGTCGGATAACACGCCGCTCATCAATGGCTCCGTACGAAATGCGCCGCCACCCTTTGAGGTTATCCTAAGAGAGCCATCGTTTGAAATTGACGCCTCTCAAACCACCTCCCCATAAGCTGAGTTCAACTTATTGGGACACGCTGTTGGCAGCCATCCGATTTATCGGATGGCTACTTTAGACAATCGCACTTCACGATTTTCCCATGGGCATAAATGAGCCCTACCTTTCCGCCGCAGTGGGGCCCATCGGTAGGGACCCACTGTATCCGCGAAAGGATAGGAAACAAAGCGGCAAGTCCTGCCGCGACCAGAACAGGATTCCACGAATTCATTTTCCCTCTTTCTCCGTTTGAAAGAAACCGTCATCCGCCTGACCTCAGCCAGATTGGTGACAGCCACTAACGTTTCAGCCTCAAAACATTTCCATTTGCATCCCCGGCGAACTCCGAAACTTGTCAGTCGAAAGCTCCAGTATATCTTCGTTCAAACCGTATTTCTTCCGGCTCGCGCGGAACAATTGCCTTATCGCGCCCGCGGTCTCGCCGGTGCCTACCATCCTCTCGCCGAATTCGTAACTGCTCAACTTTCCGTCACGTACCTGTCTCAACCTGCTCACTATCCTGTTCTCGCGATCTGGAAATTCCCTGCGGATCCAGTCGACAAACAAATCCTTCACGGAGAAAGGGAGCCGGAGCATCTGCATGCTCGCCCACTTCGCCCCTCGAAGCGACGTTTCACGAAGTATCGCAGGTATCTCTTCATCGGTAAGGCCAGGAATAACCGGCGCCACCAGAACGCCGACCGGTATCCCGCTTTTCGACAACATCTCTATGGCCTCTAACTTCTTCGCCGGAGACGAGGTTCTCGGCTCCATCTTTCTCGTTAGCTCCTGGTTAAGACTGGTGACGGAGATCAAGGCGCTTACCAGATTTAGTTTCGCCAATTCCGAGAGTATGTCGATGTCGCGTGTCACAAGGGAGTTTTTCGTGACTATCCCGATCGGATTCCTGAACTCGAGGAATACATCGAGACATTTTCGCGTCAGCAGAAGTTTTCTTTCGACAGGCTGGTAACAGTCTGTATTACCGGCGAGCGCTACGACTTGCGGTTCCCAGCTCTTCTTCATGAAATTCTCGCGGAGGAGATGCGGCGCGTCTTCCTTCACCATTATCTTCGATTCGAAATCAAGTCCCGCAGAAAAGCCGAGGTACTCGTGCGACGGCCTGGCATAGCAGTAAATGCAGCCGTGCTCGCATCCGCGGTACGGGTTCAGACTGTAGGTAAATGGGATATCCGGGCTGTCGTTTTTCGCGAGAACGGTTTTGGATGTGTCGATGAAGAACTTTGTCTCGATTTTCCTTTCGCACCTGTCCTCATCGGGAAAGAATCGGTCGTCCTCATCCGAGGGGACGAGCGAAATTTCCTCGAAACGATTTTGCGGGTTGAAGCCCGAACTCCTTCCGCTCACTTTTGGACCTGACATATCTCCTCCTCATTCGACAGTCAGAAAACGGTGTCGAAAAGAAAATCGTTCCGCGACAGAAAGGCTGAGGCTCTTCCGGAAGATTCTCAGTAGCCGCTTGAGTCCAGATACTGCTGCCAGTTGTCGTCGTGAACTTCGTTCCTTGCCGTCGAGTTGACAAGTGTGTAATTGCCGAAACCTGTTCTGTCGACGAAGTCGAAACTGACTCCACCCTGTATGGAATTGTAATACCAGATCTCGTAAGGCTTCGAGTTGGACTCGTTCGGATGTCTATCAATCTGATCCGGTTTGCCGTAAACTATGTACACTCTCCCCCGGTCTGTCCGCCAGCCGGGCGTATTGCCGACTGTGAAATGATCGTCGGCATATTGGACGCGCTTCAGGTACTCGATCCTGAATGTGTTCGTTCTGCTGACAGGATCCGGATTTCTTTTCTGCCAGAAGTCGTACAGGAACTGCCGCTTGGCCGGAAGGCTCTGGAGTTCGTCGAACTCTTTAATCTCCTTCGAGCTGGCAATGTATTTCGCCTCTTTAAATTCCTTATCGATTTCGTCCATAGTCATCGTGGCAAAAACCGTGGAAAGCATCGACCCGCCGGAGAGATTCTTGCCCGGCGCCACCGGAGGTCCGAGGCCCGGATTGTAAACAAAAAATCTCCTGGAAGAAGTAGCGTATTCATCGGAGGCAGAATCGATTACAGCAAATGTGAAAGTATATGCGCCGGTTCTGAGATCGGACCCATTGACTGTCCCGACCTCTACGCTGGTGTCGCCGAACTTCTTCCTGACGATCGTGCGCGACTTCTTTACCTGTCCGTAGCTATCGCGCACCTGGTATTCGACCGTGAAAAGGCTGTCGCCAGCAGAATCAGGAATGTTGTACACCTCGGCATAATAATAAATGATGGGAAGCCCGGCGCCATATACGCCCCTGGGATTCGGCACCACGTCGTAAGTATTTTTATAGAATGTCCCGTGCGGTCCGTCACCGGCATTGGCGATTTGCGAACATAGCTCAACGTCGCTGGTCTCTAATTTCCTGTAACCGTAATGAGGGATTGTCACCTGGCTCGACATGCTGTCTATGGTCGAAATATCATTGCGGTCTCTTACCATTATTCGCATCAAGTATTTCCCCGGAGGAATGGCTAGCCCAATTTGACCCACGAAGGTTCGCTTAAGGTCATCGGCGGCCGTATCACTCGAAGAAACAGGAACCTGCCAATACTGATCGACTACTGCGCTGTCACGATCGACGGTTCTCATCGCAATGTTGAATATCAGGGAGTCGGCGTACATGGAATCCTGCCTGGCCATCCTCAGCTCGGTCAGATCAAAGGCATAGTAGAGTTCCATGTACGTCCTGGTGGAATCATAGCGGAATGTAGAGAAATCGAAATTTACATTGACGCCTCTTGAGTAAGACACGGATGGGGATAGTAAGATAGTCACGAGGAACAGCGGAAAAAGAAAAATTACCAGCTTCAGTTTAGTCATTTCCAATCACTACAATTAGTTCCTTTTTTTGCCGTATAGACATTGTCGTGCGGCCACTGTGGCAACGACAGGATTAGGCTCTCCCAAAATAGGTATCAATTGAAATCGACGCCTCTCAAAACACGTCCCGGCAAGTTGGGCTCAACTTATCGAGATGTGCTGTCAATAGCCGTCCCATTCATCGGATGGCTACTTTGGGGACACCCTCACGTGAGGAGGAAAAGCGTTAATCAGATCAGATCGAACCATCGCCCAGGTCCTGGGCGGAACGCTGTCCGATGTAACTTACGATATCCTCGCCGCCGTCGACGCCTATGAGGTTTGCACTTATGAAATCAGCACGCTCGTCGCAGAGAAGTGCTATCGCTTTCGCGACATCTTCAGGAGTAGTCGCTCTGCCGGTAGGGTTTTTCCTTCTCGCGATTTCAAGCATGGGCTGAGCATTGGGAATCTTTCTCATGGCCGGCGTGTCGGTGACCCCGGCCATTATCGAATTCGCAGTAATCCCAAACGCGCCGAGTTCCATTCCGATCTGCCGGATGTGAGACTCAAGGGCGGCCTTCGCGGCCGAGACAGCCCCGTAATTTGGAAGCACAGTGTGCCCGCCCGAACTTGTCATTGCAAAAATCCTTGTCCCCTTCTTCAGGAGTCCTCTGAAATACGCACCCTGCGTCCAGTAAACGAGTGAATTCGCCATCACGTCCAGGGTCATCTCGATCTTCTTTTGGTTCATCGATTCCTGAGGACTCTTTCCGAAATAGGGTCCCAGGCTCCCAAACGCAAGAGAGTGCATAATGACTTTAATGAATGATTCTTTCGATTTTGAAACCATCTGTTTTATTTCATCGAGGGTTTGGTCTCTTACCATTGGGTCCGCAGCATTCACGTTGAAAAAAACCGCCTGCGCGCCGGCAGCCTTCACCTTATCTATGATCTCCTGGACCTGAGGCATCGTGGCGGCGCGGTCAAAATGTATTCCGAATATGTTAATTCCATTTCTGGCAAGTTCAATTGCAGTCGCCCCGCCAAATCCGCTGGATGCACCAAGAATTAACGCCCAATTCCTCTTCTCTCCTTTTCCATGGAATCCTTCTGACAAAACATCCTCCAGTTTTTGAAAAAAGTTAACATTGCAGAAAAAGTAAAGCAAGATTGCAGAAATTGATTTTCAAGCCCCCCTCGGTTATATTTTTGTTTCAAAACGGTAATTTCTACGAATTACCGGAACCGCGAGGCTAGGATATACCGAACTGAATGACGAGTCTTTTCGGTTAGCTGTCGCAAATCGCAGCTTTGCCGCGAAATTGTCATAAACATACCCGAGAAACCAAGCTTTTTCGGAGCAACTTTTTTCGAGAGGAAGCTTTCCTAATATGGCAGTAATGAGCAAAATGCGGGATAACATGCCCGCGATCCTGGTGGGACTTGCAATCCTGTTTATAGCTATGATCGTGTTCGAATGGGGCATGGATATCACTGGCCGGCAATCGATGCAATACACAGGAAATATCGTCGGCAAGGTCAACGGTCAGGAAATTACATACCAGGAATTTGATAAGGACATGCAGAGCTCGGTCAACCAGTACAAGACCGAGACAAAGCAGGATCCGAACGAGACCGTAATGAAACAGATTCGTGACGAGGTGTGGCAGGGGCTGGTAAACCAGATTCTCATCGACCAGGCTGCGAAGAAGCTGGGCATCTTCGTGACCGACCAGGAAATCGTCAATTGGGTAACGCAAAATCCTGAGTCACTTCCCGATCCAATCAAGCGAAACTTCGAAGACTCTACCGGACATATTAACCGTCAGCTGTTGCAGGAAGCCCTTGCTTCAAACAGCCCGGAAGTACAGCAGTTCTGGAGAAGCGTTCAGACGTATCTCAAGGAGCAGCGTTTGCAGGAGAAGCTTACCGGCAGGCTCTACGCCGCAGTCAGGATCCCTGAGGGAGAGATCCTGTCCCAGTATGAACTGAACACCGAGAAATTCATCGCTGGTTATGTCTCCTTCCCGCCTCAAATACTGTTCCCCGACTCTTCGATCCACATCACCGAAAACCAGATGCGCGATTACTATTCCTCGCATGAGAACGACTTCAGAACCCCGGCCACACGCCAACTGAAATATGTGGTGTTCCCGATTGTGCCTTCGAGAGGAGATACCTCCGAAGTCCAGTCCGAGATGGAACAGGTCGCCGTGCAAGCGCAGGGAGGAACGAATTTTCTCGACTTAGTGAAAGAATATTCTGAGACGCCCTACAACGACAAATTCGTAGGCCATGGCCAGATGAATCCGACCGTGGAGGATGAGGCCTTTAGCGCGAAAGTGGGGCAAGTCGTCGGCCCATTCCTGGCTTCCGACGGCTATCACCTCATAAAGGTCATCGCTGAGCAGAACGGCAAGAACGTTTACGTACATGCAGCACATATACTGATTCCTGTTACACCCGGACCGGATTCAGTCCAGTCGTACAAACTCGCGGACAAAATTCTGAAAGAAGCACGTTCCGGTGCCAACTTCGCCGAACTTGCAAGGGAATACTCGCAGGATCCGGGGTCGGCCCAGAATGGCGGCGATCTCGGCTGGTTCGGAAAGGGAATGATGGTAAAACCCTTCGAAGATGCCGCTTTTGCCGCAAAAGTCGGCCAGGTCGTCGGGCCGGTCAGAACACAATTCGGCCTTCACATCATAAAAGTTCTCGGCAGGGATTCGCGCGAATTGAAGATCGCCGACATAAAAATGAGCATAACCCCTTCGCAACAAACGAAGGACGA
>JAJZVO010000023.1 GCA_021845665.1 Bacteroidota bacterium
GAAGACACCGCAGGCCGCTCTTCGCGACTACTACGAACTGTCAACTTCTCATATCGTTTACGCCGATATCGACGCCGTGAATACCTTGACACACGATCGCATCAACGGCCGGTTTGAACTAGTCGGCATAAGGGATCCTAACACGCTTCTTTTCTCATCAGGGACGAATGTCTACACGCTCGGCGAGAACCCGGCGATGGACAATTACATGAGCAATTCCGTGGTCTGCATCCCTGGACCTGAAGCTAAGACGTCGGTCATTTCCGTCAACTTATCAGGCCAACTTCTGTCCTCTGTGAAGAGCTTCATATCGCAGACAGGGGAGACACGGTTCTTCGGTTCGCTGGAAGCCGACCAGCGCGTCGAACTTCCCCAGAACTTCGATAGGTTCAACACGATATCCTCTTACGGCAGCATAGTAAAATTCGATCATGCCTCCTATGACGATATCCTTCGGCTCTCTATAGAAAACACTCTAATCCTGAAAGGCCAGCTCACCGTAAAAACCATATCCGAAGAGTCCCATTCGTCTCCAAGTCACCTTGTCTCCAATTCTCCCAGTCTCCCCATCTCATTATAGTGCCTCTCGGCGACTTCTCCGCGGTGGACACTACGGGCGGCGCAGCTGAGCTGTCTGTTATAGTCAAGTCCGGTGACACCGTGGCAGCTGGAACCATACTCGCGAAGATCAGTACTCCCTCAGAGCTGAAGGTTTTGAACACGATCTCTTCATTGCAGAGCCGTAAAGCTTCGCTCCAGACTCGACAAGAAAGTGCCCTTGCCAGGCTGCGTTACTCAGTTCGCTCCGCAGAGGAAAAGCTGGAGAACTCGATTCGGGCCTACAATCTGAAACTCGATCTCCACAACAAGTCTCTTGCTTCCGGGACGGAACTTAACATCGCCCAGAAGGACAAATCTGCTGCCCAATCTAATCTGGACAAAGCCAACAAGATTCTCGAATCCACCGAGGAGAAATACGTTGAGGACCTCCGCAACATTCAGAAAAGGATTAATCACCTGCACTCGGAACTTGCTGCCAGCCGGAACAAGCGTGTCATATCTTCGCCTGCCGACGGCATCGTCGTGGAACTTCGTTCCACCCTGAAGAACCAAGGAAAGATGTGGTACTCTATTGTGCTCCAATTACTGGGTCCAGACCCCGACCAAAATGGCCTTCGGAACAAATGACAAACAGCAAGTTTCGGATCCCCGCTTGTAGCGTGGCACACTCTGCGTTAAGAGGCAAATATCTTCCTCTACCTTTGCTCGGAAATGAGGAGGGCATTCTCATCTCATTCCTCATTACGGAATCCCCTTGCGAAAATAGAGTCGCGTGCCCACACACCAAAACCTATCAGTTATCTGAAGAGGCGATTTTAGGAATCACATCTAACGTGCAGTTACCACCGTATATTAAAATCGCCTCTCATTACGGGGCACGCGACGTTTCCGACGAAGTCGGAAGCATTTTCGCGGGGTGCCCTTTTCTTTTGGTTCGTTTTCTTTTCGGCAAGGAAAAGAAAATGAACGCCGAGATTCTCTCTGCTTGCAGAAGGTAAATGGTTGAAAGTTATGTGTACCCCCTTTAGGCAAACCACCGATCTCCGACAGGATCCCTTCTTCATCGGCCGCTCAGCCGAGCTCCATCAAATCATCACCAACCTTCTTCAAAACCGCCACACACTCATCACCGGCGATCGCGGGATTGGGAAGACCCGTCTCATGCAGGAGGCACTTTCCATCCTCAACGGAACGGTTCACCACATTGATCTTGCCAAATTACCGCGCTCGTCAGAGCCTGGACTCTGCATCTACATTGATTCTCTGGAGACGCGGCCGAAAAGTCCAACGACAAAGAGCACGAAGATTTTTCACGAAGGACACGAAGGTCTCTATTCATTTATCGCTCTTTCTTTGTGTTCTTTGCGCCCTTTCTTCGTGACCTTTGTGGTTAAATGGTTTTGCGGCGGGTTTTCGGCCCGGCTTCTAGCGCGACCGAGAGAAAGGCCCGAAATAGCTTTGTTTTACCTTCCTTCAAATGCAAAAGGTGGGAAATCGTGCAATAGGAGCCCGATTCTCTGATCTATTTGGCGTTTTCCGCTCTCTTCACGATTTCTTGAAACCATCTTGACATTGCAAAATCATCGTACTATCTTTGTTCCGACAAACGAGGTAATTATGAGCCTTTCCGACATACTTACACCACGGCCTGAGGTCCTCCGAAAAGAAGGCATCGATGGCGTTATTGATATCGAGAACCTCCGAGACCGGAAACAGAAATCGATCGAGTCCCGGCCGGAAGACTTCTTCGGATTGACTTACCCAACTTCCGATGTGAAAACCATTCTTAACCATCTGCATCATCGGTTCAATTCAGGAGAGAAGTCGGCAGGTTTATTCCTGCTCGAGGGACTTAAAGGCAGTGGTAAATCACATCTCGAACTCCTCGTTTATCATCTATTCAAGAACCCATCGGCTGCCGCAGTCTGGCTGAACAGACACAAGCTCGAATGCCTCTTACCAGACGATGCTATCGTCTCCATCCACAAGTTTACCGACTACCCGCGTGAGTCCTTGTGGGGACTTGCATTTGAAGAGCTTGGCGCAGAACGTGGAGCTAATCAGGATAAACTACCCAACCTCAAGGAACTGAGAGATGCCCTTTCTGGAAAGAAGCTTGTTCTCATACTTGACGAACTCGAGATGGGCATTCAAAGCATAGTCGATGACCATGTTCGTGCTCAGAACCTCGGCTTCCTGCAAATGTTGACCGAAGAGGCGTCTCGTTCAGAAAACGCCTCCGTCACGATATTTGCTTCTGTGTATGATTCCAATAAAGAACCCGGTGCGACGCTCAAGCGCGTTCCAAGGATCGATGTCAAGTTCGCTGAACCGCTCGACCGACAAATGGTCGTGATGCACAGGCTGTTTACTGACGCTCTCGAAATTGATCCTAACAAGGTTGACACAATAGTCACGAGCTACGTAAATAAATGGAAGAAATCCGGCGTTGCCGTCGACAACACTTACCTTCACCGCTTCGTCAAAACTTATCCCTTCACTCCCGAACTCATTGACATGCTCTTGCATCGGGTGCTTCGTAGAGACTTTCAGGGCAACAGAGGCCCCCTAAGCCTCCTGGCGGGCGTCGTCAGGACGGCCTACAAGAAAGTCGACGTAATCTCAGCATCCCAACTTGACGTTAATGACGCTGGCATTCGTAACATCCTTCTTGACTTGGACCCGGGGCAGACCATATTTCAGTGTGCCCAAAATGATCTCCACGATCTTCAGATACTTAAGTACGCTTCCGAAATTGTGTCCGCTGTTCTCGTCGCTACTTTGACATCCAGCGGAAACGTTGTGGGACTGAGCGAAGACCAGCTCGTGCATCAGGTGGTAAAACCCGATGATGATTACAACGAGTTCACCGCATCCTTGCGTGCGTTCGATAAAATGGGTTCGTATTTCCAACAAAGGGAAGGGAACTACCTGTTCGATACTCAGGAAAAACCATACGCGAAGGTTGAGTATCGAGCACTTCGTGTTGACGCGTCTGATGCAAGAGACTTTGCCATCAATCGCTGGAAGATAAACGTTTTTGGCGATTCGAATGCCGTAGTTGTCCAGGACGTAGATCAGGTCAGGGCTGCTATCAATCAATTAGATAAGAACAGACTTCGCTTCGTCTTTGCACCACGACGTTTGACGGATGACGAGCGGGCTCTGCTATACTATGGTGCCGAAAATCAAAACCAGATAATCCTTCTCGAACCTAAATCTGACACCTTCAACGCACTGGAACACCCAGACCTCATTAAATGGGGGCAACTCGCCATTGCTGCGAACGACCTGACTCGGACATCGCCCGACTCAGACCGCAGGCATCAGTACGAAAAAATTTACGCGGAAAACTGCAAGTATATAGAAGAGGCTTTCAAGAAGGCCGCATTGTATTACGTCTCAATTCATGTCCCCTCAAGCGGGGAGGCGCAGAAACAGTTTGAGCTCGAACCTCTCGGTTCTGCATTTAGCCACACAGACGTATTGGCAAAGCTGCAACAGGACATCTATCCACGTCAACGCTTTGAGGATCACATTTCAGAGTGTTTGCACGACGATAGGAGAAAACTCCTGATAGATAGAACAGTCTCTGAGATCAAGGCTACGTACCGAAAGACCCTCGGATTTCCGGTCTTCACAGCTGAGACAATTCTCACTCAGGCAATTACTCAACTCTGCAAAGACAAGAAAATCGGTCTCAAGAATTCCCGTTCCAGCCACTGCGGCAGTACGCCGCCTTACTCGGGTACTGAATGGAACGAAGTCGTTGTAGTAGAACCCTTCGTTGAAGACGCGCATTCGTCATCTTCGGTCGATTTTGTTGAATCGCCCCATTCGGAGAATACCGCCAATATTGGTACGGCCGAGGCTGCCGTTTCCATTGTAACACCTCAACCGGACGAAATGGCTGTCAGTATTCAGACGCCCAATGAAACTTCCTTGAGTCAGTTACGGTTGCGAGCCGCGGAGCGATTGGCTGAATTAGATGATCCTAAGATTCACCGTATAAAGGCTGTTATCTATGCCCACTCTGAAAAAGCGGAACTCGGAACTTTCCCCAGCGCACTTCGAGGTACGCTCAGCGGCTTAGGAGAGCTTACCGTGGAGATAACTATCGAGCAGCAGGGACTGTTCAATAAAGCGCAGGTCGAGCAGGCCGTCGAACAACTTCCCTCTTATAATGAAGCTCACTATCATCTCGAGCTAAGAGGAGTTGCCAAAGCGAAAGTTGATGCGGAATCCAACGATGCGAAATGAAGTGAACGAACAATTCCCTCTTTTGATGAGCATTCTTCTCGGAAAGGGAGAGAGGCTATCTTCATTAACGGATTGGCTGCGAAACTCGGTATGGTCCCAAAAGCGATTTGACGAAATGGAGCCGCAGAGATACTTCGAGTCTGGAGAGAAACTGGTACGATATGCAGAAGAGCTTGTACTGACAACGGCCCCCACTTTATATGATGAATTCGTTGCCGCTTCTGAATCGACATCAGCGCTGATGACCGAGCTGAGTATTCCGAAAACCGCACTGGTTGTCTTTGATGGCATCTCAATAAGGGAGATCCCGCTGCTTGAACGACTCGCGAAATCAACAGGCATGACCGTCCATGAATCACGTTACAGTTTTGCGGCTCTGCCCAGCGAGACGATCTCATTCGTCGAGCAACGCTTGCTCGCCAAGAGAGTGTCTCCTTCGCAGCTTGAAGGAAGGAGGGAATTGAAAGACCTGAACATCGGCGCCAGATATTACGATGGCGTAATGAGAGTTTTTGAGCTGAAGGATGCCGGTGAGTCTCTCCTTCTTTGGTCGAGTTTTCCTGATGGTACATACATGAATTTCGAGGCGCGTTCATCGGGACATTTTGAGACCATTGCAAAACAATTTGACGTCGCTTGGAAGAATATTGTCCTCAACATACCGCGGGATTACCGGATGATCATTACGGGCGATCACGGTTACATCTATCTTGGAACCGGGTTCGAGTCCGAAATGAAAGCCGAAAAAGCCCTGAGTATTTTAGACAATGACCGTTTCAGAGTCTTCCAGGATGGCGAGGTAATCCCGTCTGACGTACCGGAGCTCCAAGTCCTTGGTCACAGGAATACCGCAATGCTCAGGGGCAGAATAAAGAACAGACCGAAAGGCCAGAGTGCCAACAAAGTCTTCAGGCATGGCGGCATGTCTATAATGGAGATGCTCACTCCCTGGCTCGTCTTGAATCGATCGTAACAACCGATACGAGGAGAATATATATGGCAACGAAAGTCCACCAATCCAAACCGAAGAAAGTCAAGATCGGAACAATCCTGGACGAGGAGGTCCTTCAGCGACTGAAGGAACGCTCCGTAAAAGAGGGGCGCCCGCTGAATGCGCTCATAGAAGACGCTATCCTTAAGTATGAACAGGATGAAACCTCTTCACGGGAACTGCGTTTGCGGGCATTGGATTCCGTCCTCGCCATCAAGTTCAATATAGCCGATGATGATCTCCGGCAGATAATGGAGGAGGACTTTTACGAACAATGAACCTGAATGAGATTAAGAAATCAGAAGTCGTCCTTCTGGACGCCAACGTCATACTTTATGGAGTCCTTCTCAAGTCAGATCAATGCGTTAGCTTGCTTCGGAGATGCGCCGAAAGGGACGTGATGGGTGTGGTGGGGCTTCAGCAGCTCGCGGAAGTCATGCACCGTCTCATGATGGTCGAGGCAAGAGAAAACGAATGGACTTCGGGAGCCAATGCCGTCAAGACTCTATCCGAGCGTCCCGAACGGGTGCAGGCTTTATCTCGATATTCCGACGCGATCAGAGGATTGATGGCAGCCGGGTTCAGGTTCGAGTCGCTGCTGAAGGAAGATTTCGGGTCTGCCTTATCACTCCAGCGTCAGTACGGTCTGCTCACAAATGATGCACTGTTAATCGCCATTGCTGAAAGGCTGCGCATCCAGTCGGTCGCGAGCGCGGACAAAACTTTTTCGCGGGTTCGTGGAATTGTACTTTATTCACCAAGTGATGTCCTGATATGAAGCGAAAGGTGAGATGATGAAGAGCACCACAGTTCGCAAAACAGCTCCGTTGCCCAAGCATGTCCTCGATCTTCTTTGGGAATATCCGAAGGGTTCGGTTTCCTGGCAGAAAGACTCTGACCTTATAATCCGCAAGGTTCTCGAAAGTGGAGGATGGATCAGCATCAAATGGCTCCTCGCCACGACTGGATTCGCCTGGTTGAAAAGCTGGTTAATCCAACGGCAAGGCGCAGGGTTGGATCCCAAAAGATTGCGCTTCTGGCAACTTGCGCTGAATTTGTCCAAAGATACAGTCGATAAATGGATTCTGGAAAATCAATCAAATCCATGGCACGCAAGAGGGCAAAGATGAGATACTACCGCAGTGTACTTTCGTCTAACCAACTCGATCTTCTAAAATTGCTTGGACCATTTCTCTCGGAGCAAGGTCTTTATCTTGCCGGAGGAACAGCCATTGCACTTATGCTCGGACATAGAAGGTCGATTGATCTTGATTGGTTTTCTCCGATAAATACCTCAAACCCACGCTTGTGGGTTAAGAAGATCAAGAGCGTATCTCTCACTCCAAAGAACATTGATGTCGATGAGGGAACATTCTACGCAACAATAAACGGAGTTCGCACTTCTATTATTGATTACGAATATCCGATGCTAAAGCCGCTTGTGAAATGGGAAGCTATGAATTGTTCTTTATGTTCGCTCGACGATCTTTCATGCATGAAACTATCAGCCATCACTTCAAGAGGCTCAAAGAAAGATTTTGTCGATGTTTATGCATTGAAAATGAAACATAAAACATTGAACGCACTCATTAAGCTCTATCAGAAGAAATATCCAGATTTCGATCTATTCCCGGCATTTCGAGGACTTGGCTACTTCGACGACGCTGATAAAGAACCGATGCCTGAGATGATATGGAAAGTGTCCTGGCAAGAAATAAAAAATGAAATCGAGAAAGACTTGAAGCAAATAATCCGATGAAACTCGCTATCGAAGAATCCTTTCCTATCGTTGAGATAAACCGGCTCGCCGTTCCGGAGAGAAACGCATTCAAGCCGATCTACACCATGCACAAGTGGTTCGCGCGCCGTTCGTCCTCGGTCTTTCGTGCCATCCTGCTCGGTGCTTTGAAACCGTCCGGCACAGACATAATGAAGGAGTTCTACAAGGACCATACTAACGACCCCGACACGAAAGGGAAGGTGGTTCTCGACCCTTTCATGGGTGGAGGAACGACCGTCGTCGAAGCACTGCGTCTTGGCTGCAAAGTCATTGGCGTTGACCTCAACCCCGTCGCCTGGTTCATAGTCAAAACAGAAGTTGAGCCGGTTGACCTTGTTGAGCTTAAGGCTGCCTTTGACCGGCTCGCGAAACGGACTGTCGATTGGTCTGGCAAACCGCTCAAGGAAACTCTTCTCAGCCTCTACAAGACCGAATGCCCATCCTGCGGCAACAAGGACTCTGATATCATTTATACTTTCTGGGTAAAATCTGCGCCTTGCACAACCGGCACATGCAACCACTACACACCTCTCTTCGCAGATTACATAATCGCTCAGAAGAAACCTTCCATCCGCTATTTCCCTGAATGCGAATGCCCCAAATGCAGGAAGACATTCGACTGGGAGCGCGAGCCCGCATCGCTCGTTGGGAATCTGAAGCTGATGGTAAACTCACCAAAGTTCTCTGCAGGCGAGGGACGCACGAGCGCTCGCTGGGCTTACTCTTCCGGCGACAGTGTCGTCTGCCCGTGGTGCGAACAATCAGTCAAGCCCACTCCGCCGTCAAGCAAACCGAAACGAAAAAAGGTTGACCTGTCAGTTCTCTACTGTCCGCACTGCGAAGAAGTCTGGCAATACCGCGGCGAACTTTCCGCAGGATCCTTCGGACAGGACAAAGTGGAGTGCCCATCCTGTCATCACAGTTATAACCCGAACGAGGGCAATATTCCAGAGAAAGGGAAATTCATTTGCCGTGGAACGTGCAATGGTAACGTGGACGCGATAATAACCGCCATCCGAACTCTACCTGAGGACAAACTCCTTCCTGCTCATCCCTACGGAATAGAAGGATATTGCTCAAAGTGTGCAGGGGAAAGGAAGAGCGGGCAGCCAAAGGATCTTTTTGATGATGCGTCAGACGAAGATCAGGGGGTAGAAGTCGAAACCGATTCGAACTCCTTGTTGAGCAGAAACAATGGCAAGTTTTTTAAGAGAGTATCGGCTACAGACGCGGCTCTGTACAAGAAAGCAGAAGAGTTGTGGGAAAAGAGCAAAGCATATCTTCCCCATCCGAAATCAGGAGTACCTGTCGGGGAAAAGACAAAATCAGGCCTGATCGCGCATCATTATAATTCCTGGCATCAGCTGTTCAACTCACGTCAGTTGTTAGAGCTGAGCACGCTATTGAAAGAAATTGAACGGGAGTCGGACGCGAGATTGAGAGAGTTGTTGATATTAACGTTCTCTCATACCTTGGAGGCCAACAACGTGTTTACACGAACATTGGGACGTCGAAATACTCCAGGTGGAATTGCGCCAGGTGGAATATTCTCAAGGCACGATTTTCAACCGAAACTCACATTCTCCGAGCAGAACGTCTTCGGCACTGCTTCCGGTCGTAAGACATTCCAAAATTGTTGGGCGAAAGTGATCGAAGGTAAAGAGTTCAATTGGGCACCATTCGATCGAAAAATTCTTGATGGCAAGCAGATAAACGTGACTTCTCAAGAAGTGATTATTCCTAACGATTCTAACATTAGCCTGTTTGCACAGTCATCAACGCGCCTTCCCTTCGATGAGAGTGTGGACGTAGTAATAACAGACCCGCCATACGCCGGGAATGTTAACTATGCCGAACTGGCTGAGTTCTTCTATGTTTGGCTCCGGCTCGCATTGAAAGATAGTTATCCGCAGTTCATGCCTGAATCCCCTCCAAAGGCTGAGGAGGCAATCGTGAACAGGACTCGTGGAAAATCTGCAGCAGATTTCAGTGAAACCCTTTTGGGCGTTTTCAAAGAGTCCGGCCGCATATCGCATCAGGATGCGCGGCTCATATTTACCTTCCATCACTCTGAGGACTCTGCGTGGGAAGCTCTTCTGAATGCCGTGTGCGAGGCAGGCTATTACGTGGAAGCTGTCTATCCTGTCCATGGCGAAGCCGAGAACTCATTGCATCTTATGGAAAATGAAGCCATTTCTTATGACCTTATTCACGTTTGCAGAAAGAGGGAAAGCGGCGCCGAGTCATCTCGCAAATCTTGGGCAACGGTCAGACAGGACATAAGACGAAGGGCTCGCGACGAGTTGAAGCTTATCGAGTCCGGTCGTTACGGGAACGAGCCGTTGTCCTCGATGGACGTCGGGCTCCTCCTAATCGGTAAATGCCTCGAGGTTTACAGCAAGCATTATGGGACGATTGTCGACTATGAAGACAAACCGGTCCCGATAAAGAGAGCACTGGAGGAAATTAAACTGCTAATCGATCAGCTCGTCACCAAAGGACAACCGATGCCGGCCGAGCTTGAAGACCTCATGGTTGAGGACAAGGTTTCATATGTCTATTTCACAGCACTCTGCGGCTACAAGGAGATCAGTGCCGATGAGCTGAGCAAGGGAACGAGAGGTATCATCGAAACTTCAGTGTTGAAGGACTGCGGACTTGTCATAAAAGGAAGGCAGAACAGGGGCCGCAGCTTTGAGGTCAAGCTTCCTGTCGAGCGCGTGAACGAACTGAAGTCAAAGTTTCACGATAATATTTCGCTGCAAAGTGAGCTTTTCAACTCTGAGCCATCAGCTGCTTTGCTCCCCGGTACGATCTTCGTTGACTATGTCCATTATCTCATTGCACTGGCCGAGTTGGGCGAGAACGTCAGACCTTGGCTCGAGAAATTTAGCGGGATGCGTCCCCAGATCCGTGCCGCCCTTGATTATCTTCTCAATCACCCAAAAGTGAGTTTCAAAGAGTCTGTCAAGAAAGTGCTCGGCCTGATGGACGAAAGGACTTTGTTCACAAAACAGGGATGACTTATGCCAGGCTATGTGCTATTGGAACAAGACAAACTGTCGCCGCCTCTCCCTCCCGGTAAGGGAGTGCCTGCGAACAAGACGCGCATCGCAATAGTTGACTTCTTGCGTTCGCTGGAAGACGAAACTTTCCCTTACGATGAGAACAGTAGTCTGCTCGTTACAGGAATTGAGGAGCTGCTCCTCGCATCGCGCCCCGACATGGAACATTACGCAAAAAAGATCGGGAGAAAGCTTCGAAAGGTTGCTGGACCGTTCACAAACCGCAGATGTGGCGATGTCCAGATTGTCTTCAGGCAGTCTCTTAAGCGAGGCGACAAACTAATGGTGGATCATGTAACGGAGCCGATCCCGATTTATCTCATCTTCGGTACTCCGGTGCCGGAGACTATTTCAGGTCAAGTGGTTTATAGGACCGGCTCATTTAACCTTACCGGAGCCGGTTACTGAAGTTATGGCTTATCCACAGGACATTGCGGGGAGGTTTACAGAATGTATGTGACTGAAAATAAAATGAAGTATGAGCCGAAAGTTGGCGATCGCGTCCGGGTCCGCGGAAGGGATGACCTGGGCATAGTGGAGGTCTATCGCCTCAGCGAGCTTTATGGAGTGTACCAGGCCGATGTGATGCACGAAGATTCATCGGGAAGACATTTGCAGAGTTTTCCTGTTGAGCGTCTTGAACCGGCACCCGATCTTTGGGAGCGCGTCAGAAATGGTGAGTACGATAACAACATCGATTTTCTCTTGAAGCAGCTTGCCTTCCAGCTTCCGTTGCAGAATGCCGGCGGCCAACTCTCGAATAGCAGAACCGACCTTCTTCCGCACCAGATCCTGCTTACATCGGATGTCGTATCCATGAATCGCCGTCGTCTCCTCATCGCCGATGAAGTCGGGCTTGGGAAGACAATTGAGATGGGAATGATCCTCAGAGAACTGATTTCGCGCGGCGAAGCCGACAGGATTCTAATCATAACTCCTGCGGGACTCATAAAGAACTGGGAAGGTGAGCTGAGAGACGCATTCAGGCTGCATTTCGAGATACTCGGTATCGACTTCATGGATCACACCGCAGCGTCGTGGGAGACCCATCCTAAAGTCATTGCCTCGATCGACACTTTAAAGAGGCCGCAACGATTGGAGCGCTTGATCGGCGGGCCCCGATGGGACATTGTCGTCTTCGACGAAGCGCACCACTTGAGCAAGACTCGCTATGGCAAGAAGGTTCAGCCGACTCAAAACTACAGACTTGCGGAAGCTTTGCGAAACCACACCCGCGATCTTTTCCTGCTGTCCGCCACGCCTCATCAGGGGAATTCATTTCAATTCTGGTCACTGATACAGATTCTCGACGACACACTTTTCGATTCGGAAGAATCCATGCTTCTGCACCGTGGTTTTCTGAACAGAGTCATGGTGCGCCGAACTAAGCGTGAAGTGACGGACAGGAATGGCAACCCGATATTCATGCGGCGTCAGGTACAGACGCAGTCCTTTCAGCTCTCCATGCGCGAGAGTCTCTTTTATGACAAGCTCACCGAGTACCTGAGAGAAGGCTATACTCACGCCGGTATTGGAGATTCTAAGGGCAAAACCACAAGCGAACAGCGTGCAATCGGTTTCGTAATGACCACCTTTCAGAAGATCATGTCTTCGAGCATGCGAGCTATACGTCAGGCGCTCAGGCGCAGGTTATTGGTATTGCTGATTCGTCAGCAACTGGAATTGGAGAATAAGCGAAGGAAACCTTCTCCATCATCTAAACTTGCCGAGGAAATTGTGCGGCTGCAGGATGAAATGCGAGAGCTTGCCTCTGAAATTCTTGGAACATCAAATACAATCTCCAGGCAGGCCGAAATAGACACTTTCATTGCGCAGACGAGACAGAGAGTAAGTAAAGCTTTTCAGCCGTTAGACGATACGACTCAGTGGTCGCTTGACGGTGATGAAGAAGGAGACGAGGGCATATATGCCGATGCGAGCATCCCGGATGAAATCTCCAAAGTAAGAGGGTTGATTCGATTGGTGCCTGATGGAACAGACAGGAAATTCGACACGCTGTCGAGAGCCATTGACACAATCCGCCAGGAGAATCCGAATGAGAAGTTTGTAATATTCACACAGTACGTTGAGACAATGAACTTTCTCATTGACAAGCTGCAAAATATTTACGGCGAGAACAAGGTTGCCTGGATAAAGGGCGGACCTCTTGAAGATAAGATTGCTGCCAACGAGCGGTTCTGGGACGAGAGCGGAGCTCAGTTTCTCATCTCTACCTCAGCTGGAGGTGAAGGAATAAACCTTCAAGTTGGCCACATTCTCTTCAACTACGATCTTCCCTGGAACCCCATGGCCGTCGAGCAGCGTATCGGTCGAATTCACCGGTACGGGCAAAAGGATACAGTGCAGGTTTACAATCTGATTGCTGAAGATACTGTAGAAGAAAAGATCTACAGCATGCTTAACCAGAAACTGAAAGAGATTGCCTCGCAGATCGGCAAGATGGACACCCAGACCAACGAGCCGCAGGAGGATTTCAGAGCTGAGATACTCGGATACATGGGGTCTTCTCCGAACTATTTGGAATGGTACCGGAAAGCCCTTGTGAACAAGGACTACAACAGAACCTCTCAGGAAATCGAAGACGCGATGAAGAAAGCTGTCCAGGCTGTCGATGTGCTTAAATCTTTGACGATGGATTTGAGCACATTCAATGTCCAGGATTATCTGAAGATCGAAGGCCGTTTTTCACTCGACGACTTAAGACAATTTGTTGAGGCAGGAATACTTCGGCTTGGAGGGTCCATCCTGCCGCGCGGAGAGTTCTTCCAGATCATTACGCCCAAGGCGCTCCTGCGCTTCCCGAATGTTCTCTCGAAGTATGAGCTTGCAACGTTCGACCGAAAAGCAGCGATGCGAAAACGATCTTCAGAACTCCTCGGAGTAGGTCACCCGCTTGTCGACGCGATTGTCAGCCACTTCCAGGAAATGACTGTTCCGGGCGATGCTGCAAGTTTAATCAAGCTTCCAACAGAAGGAGAACCCTTTTTCGTAGTCAACACATTAATCACCGTCGAACTCGAAGGTGGAAAACAGCACAGGGAGTTCAAGATGATTCGCATAAGTCCGTCCGGCGATGCTCACGTTCTTCCGGATGAGTGGTTGATTAGCCGGCTCGTAAGGAGAGCCACCGAACCTCCGAAGGAAACCTTACCTTCAAGATTCGATATAGAAATCATCCGGCAGGCGTACGAGGGCGCAATAGGCGCGATACTTAGCCAGGTAAAATCGTCGCTTGAGAAGCCGGTGACAGCAAGAGTAAGATTGTTAGGTGTGTCGGCGGTGTCATGATGTCGACGGAGCGATCTGTGTGTGCAATGAGTCGATACGGCTTTCATGGAAGACTAAGAGGTGATTGATGACCTGGGAATTTGAAATCACCGGTGATCCTTGGGTCTTAGGACAACTGTCGGAAGCTCTTCAGTCCGAGGATATGAAGATTGTCAGGCAAAATGGATTGTTCAAACTGGTTGGTAGAGTGTTCGACGGTATAGATAGCAACGATAAAGCGCGGAAAACGGCGGAGGAGCAATTAGGCAGAATCAGTGGGCTTGCATTCTTGAACCTTCAGCTGAAGGCGCCACTTCAAATAAAAAGTGTCGCATCACTTGACGACGAAGGACAAGCGAAGTCCTGTTTTATCACTTCGCCTGCAGCCACCATTGACACATATTTGTCTTTGGCAGTCACTGATCCGCAAGGGAATGTCATCTCGAGGTCGCCGTCACCGGATTCAATCCATGCCAGTTTGAACTTGGCTGGTTCTGATAAAAATGTGGACAAGGTACTTCGGCTATTAGGAAGCGGCGATTTCGGATGGGTGAATCTCTATCGGATTTACGAAGTCGTTGCAGCGGACGCGGGTGGGGAACACGCACTTGAGAAAACAAGATGGGTTGACCCGAAAGACTTGCCCCTGTTCCACCATACCGCGAATAGTCCTCAAGCAGCAGGGAACTCTGCCCGACACGGAAAACCTGCTGGCAGCCCGCCAAGGCAGCCGATGTCCCTGAGTGAGGCTCAGGAACTCATTCGAACAATTGCGCAGAAGTGGCTGCAAGAAAAAACCTAAGATGGTGAGCTAATGGATTCGGAGAGCAATATCGGAAAGCTTCTTTCGACGCACATGCTTCGGGAGTTGGCAGGCGAGTCGTCCTATTCACGCGGAGCAGAATACTTTAATGAAGGACGAGTTTATGATGTCCATCTCGAAAACGAAAGCGTTCTTGCGAGCATAAAAGGCTCGCGGGTATATCGCGCTGAGCTTTGGGAAGAAGAGGATGGAGAACTTGGCTATTCATGTACGTGCCCGTTTTATCGAGACACGATGACTTTCTGCAAGCACTGTGTTGCAACCGGGTTGGCGTTCATGTCGCGCAAGAACATGCCAGAACATCGATCCTCTAAGCAAAAAGCCGAGAGCGAGATGAGTATGAAAGACGTTGAAGCATTTTTGATGACGCAGGACAAGTCGTCTCTTATCACGCTGCTTCTTCATTATGCCAAAGATGATGAACAGCTCAGGTCCCGACTTTTATTGGAGGCGGGCGGAACTGGAAAGAAGGTACATCTCCCGACCTTCAAGCGAGCCATTGATCGTGCAGTTAATTGGGGCGATTTCGTTGATTACCAGTCAATGTATGAGTACTCCGAAGGGATTAGCAAAGTGATTGAGTCTCTTCGTGGCCTTATGGCAAAGAATCATGCCGCCGACGTGGTGGATTTATCAGAGTATTTTCTTGAGCGCCTCGAAGCGCAAATGGGGATGGTTGACGACTCCGATGGGTATATGAGTGGCATTCTAGCGGAGGTCCAAGAACTTCATCACGATGCCTGTGTAAAAATTAAGCCTGACCCAAAACAGCTCGCCAAGAAATTGTTTGAGTGGGAGCTGCACAGTGACTGGGAAGTGTTCTTTGGAGCCGTAGAACGTTATGCGGTTGTCCTGGGAAAAGAGGGATTGAAAGTGTATGAAGATCTTGCCGAAGAGGAGTGGAAGAAGCTTCCGTCTCTGGTGCCCGGCCAATCCGATCAGCGGCATGAGGAAAGACGATTCCGCATTACGAGCATTATGGAGCATCTTGCATCTCGAACAGGTGATATTGAAAAACTGGTGGCAGTCAAAGCAAAAGACCTTTCGCTTGCTTATTCCTACCTGGAGATCGCTGAATTGTACAAACAGGCCGGCAAGCCGGACAAGGCCCTGGAATGGGCTGAAAATGGAGTCCAGGCATTTCCAAAGCAAACCGATTCTCGTCTCCGCGAGTTTCTTGCAAATGAGTACCATAAGCGGAAGCGGCATGAAGATGCGATGCGTCTTATCTGGGCTGAATTCACAGATACCCCCGGTTTTGAGAAATACAAACTTCTCAAGATTCATGCTGAAAAGGCTGGCGGTGCCAAGGCATGGAAGCAGTGGAGGGAAAAGGCACTTCAGTCCATCCGGGAACGGATTGAAGAATCCAAGCGTACGGCGAAAGGGAAAAAGTATCTTTGGAACTCTTACGATCATTCGGATCTTGTTCAGATATTTTTATGGGAGAAAGATGTTGATGCGGCATGGGGAGAAGCCCGCGACGGAGGATGTCAGGAATCCTTGTGGCGTGAGCTGGCGGCTAAGCGAGAACCCGAGCATCCTGAAGATGCATTGTCGGTGTACATGTCCCTCGTGGAACCACAAGTCAGACGAATGAATAGCGACGCCTATCGAGACGCAGCGGCACTTGTGAAAAAGATCGGCATCCTTTTCAAGCGACTGGGGAGAGCTGAAGAATGGAATCGTTACTTAAGTACTATCCGCGCAAATCATAAGCGGAAGCGCAACTTCGTGGCATTGTTGGAGAAACTAGAGTGATTATCATAGTCTGGAGACGCGGCCGAAAAGTCCAACCACAAAGAGCACGAAGATTTTTCATGAAGGACACGAAGGACTCTATTCATTTATCGCTCTTTCTTTGTGCTCTTTGCGCCATTTAATTACATGAACAAGCTTCACGGGTGCATGCTTCAAAAAGAGAAGTTAGAGATGCACCAGAATCTATCTTCGCAATTGATTAACCGAATTCAGGAAAAATCCCCAAATGAAAATCCTTCATACCTCCGATTGGCATCTCGGCAAATCGCTGGGCAGCATTTCCCGTCATCCCGAGCAAGTCGAAGTGCTGAATGAAATCTGCGAAATTGCAGATGAAGAACAAGTGAACGCCGTTATTGTTGCGGGCGATCTTTTCGATACCTTCAATCCCCCTGTCGAGTCCACCGAATTGTTCTACCGAACACTCAAGCGACTCGCAAATGACGGCAAAAGAGTCGTCATTGCAATTGCTGGTAATCATGATTCCCCTGAACGAGTCGAATCTCCGGACCCATTGGCCCGCGAGTGCGGCATAATATTCCTCGGCTATCCTCATACAAAAACGCCGACGTTCAGCTTGCCATCCGGGCTGCAAGTGACCAGGTCCGATGAGGGCTTTGTAGAGGTCGTTGTTCCCGGACAGACTCAAGCGCTTAGGCTGATCACCACGCCCTATGCAAACGAGAAGCGGTTGCGCTCATACCTGGGGATTGAAAACCCTGAAGAACAACTGAGAAACATCCTTCAGACCAGGTGGAATTCAACCGGCGAGAAGTACTGCGATGAAAACGGCGTAAACATCCTAACAGCTCACTTGTATCTCGCGTCACGGCTTGGAGAGAAATTTGAGGAGCCGGAAGACGAGAAACCCATCCTCGACGTTGGCGGGGCGCAAGCGGTATTCCTTGAGAACCTTCCTGACGGCATTCAGTACGTCGCGCTCGGACATCTTCACCGAAGGATCAAGATGCAAAACAGGAATGTCCCCGTCATTTATAGTGGCAGTCCGTTGTCATATAGTATGAGCGAGGCCGACCAGGAAAAGGCCGTGACTATCGTTGAGGTCACCCCTGGAAAGGCAGCAGCCACAAAAGAGATCCCTCTGCATTCTGGTCGGAGGGTCCATCGCAAGAGCTTTGATTCCGTTACCGAAGCAATCGCCTGGCTCCAAGGCAATCCCAACACCTTGGTGGAACTCACAATCATTTCCGATACATATCTCACTGCGGATCAGAGGAAGTCACTCACCTCGGCGCATGATGGAATCGTCGACGTCATTCCCCAGGTGAAGAATGCGGAAGAAGGAGCAGGGGCGGTGATTACCCCCGCCAATTTGTCGGAGTCCGTCGAAGACCTCTTCAAGGAATTCTTCAAGCACGAGAAAAATCAGGAACCGAACGGTGAAATGATTAACCTACTCCGTGAGATCATGAAAGTAGAGGAAGAATGATACCGATTGAAATAACCCTCAAGGGCATTTACTCTTACCAGGACGAGCAGACCATAGACTTCACCTCTCTATCTAAGAACCACCTTTTTGGCATTTTTGGTCCGGTCGGCAGCGGCAAGTCTACAATCCTGGAGGCAATGACTTTTGCCCTTTACGGTGACACAGACCGTCTCAATAGCAAGAATGACTTGCGTAATTACAACATGATGAATTTGAAATCCGATGAGCTCTCTATCGACTTCACATTCACTGCTGGTAAAGACCACGCAGACATTTACCGCTTCACGGTAAAAGCGAAACGGAATAAGAAGAATTTTGAAGACGTGGGCAAATACGAGCGCAGGGCCTTTAAAAAGGAGGGAGACGGTTGGACTCCTATAGAGCCTGGCACAGTGGAAGAAATAGTCGGGTTAAGTTATGACAACTTTCGAAGAACCATAATAATACCCCAGGGTAAATTTGCCGAGTTCCTGCAGCTCGGTGATTCTGACCGCAGCGAGATGCTAAAAGAGATTTTCGCCCTCGGCAGATTTGATTTGTATTCAAAAGCTGAAGTTGTGGACGGAAGGAACAACCGGGAATTAGAGGGCTTGAGGGGCCAACTCCAACAGATAGGCGACGTTACTCAGGAAAAGATCGATTCGGATAAGGAGCAGCTGACAGGTCTGAATGCAAACAGGAAGAACCTCAACGACAATCTGAGAGAAGAGGAGAAGAAGGAGAAGGCGCTTGAGGATTTGCGAAAACTCCAGGACAAGATCGTAGAGCAAACGAATACTCTTGCTGCACTCAAGAATAAAGAGCCTGAATTCATGAAAAGGGAGAAAGAGGTCGAACAATTCGAGACTTGCGAAAGAGAATTCCGTGACATCCTTGCGGGTTACGAAGATCGAAAGCGGAGGCTGGACGACCTTGATGTCCAGATAACTGCCAACAAGACTAAGGAGTCAAAGCTAACCGGCGAACTGGCAGAAGTGCAGACTCAGTTTGATGCGAACAAGGAGAAATACAATAATCGTGCGGATATTCAATCACAATGGGAGGAGCATGAATCCATGCTCGATGTTCTCCAACTTGACGGCGAGATCAAACGACTCTCAGATCAGGAGGAAAAGCTGCTCGATGAAGAAAAAGAATTCAAGGACAAATTGTCTGAACTCAAGCTCCAACTCGACAATACCGATCGTTCAATAAAGGGCTTCAAACAATCCTTGCCCGATGAAACAGCCTTGGTCGAGATGAGCAAATGGTTTACAAAAAGACAAGGGCTCGTCGAACAGATCAAAGATTACGACCATGCAGTTAGGGATGCACGAGATCGATTGAAAGCGCTCGGAGAGCGGAAAGACGAAATCCTTACCTCGGACGATCTCTCGCAATTCATAAAACCGGGTGAGCGAAGCTGGCAGGCCGGCAAGCTGGTTGAGAAGTTGCAATCAATCAAAAAGGATTTCAAAGCGAAGGTTCGAAGCCTTGAAAAGACTGTGGGATCACTTCGGGAAACCGCAGCTCTCGAAGACTTCGCCAAAGAACTTAAGGATGGCACACCATGCCCGCTGTGCGGTTCTGAACATCACCCGAAGGTTTATCACGCAAGGGGAGTCAAATCACAAATCTTGGAGTATGAAAGGCAAGAACGAGAATTTGAGGAGCAGATCGAAGTTATTGATCAGTCATTATCCGGCCTTGGAAAGCTCGGCGGAACAATTGAAGCGGCGGAAAAGGAGTTTGCAAAGGCTGAGGACAATAAAGAATCCAAGAAAACGGCACTTGCTCAGCACGACGACACTTTCAACTGGAATGGATTTTCAATCGACGATCAAAAGAAAGTCGAGGAGGAACTCGAAAGCCTGAAGAAGCTGAAAGAAAAGATTGCCAGGGAAGAGAACGTCAAAGCCAAGCTTGAGCAGGATCGTGAACAGGCGGATGAGAACCTGAATAAAATGCATGACCAGCTGCAGGCAACCAAACAGACTCTTGCCGCAAAGAAAAGCGAGAGAACAGTCCTTCTCGGAAAAGTGAAGCATGTGAACGCCGATTCAGCGTTGCGACTAACTGCAAAGGAGATCAAGTCCACGATCGAGAGCCTCAGGAAACAATACGTGGAAATAGAACGACAGCACACCGCTCTGGAGCGCGAGTTAAGCGAGCACACTATACAATTGAACCAGCTGAAAGGTGAAATCACGAAGGAGGCGCAATTTCTAAAGCAGACCGACAAGGAGCTCAAAGAAACCGAAAAAGAGCTGACGCATCGCCTCGAAGAGCATGGGTACAGTGCCATTACAGAAGTGAAGAAAGTCCTTTTGTCGGCAGTCGACGTCAAAAACGAACGAAAGGCAATACAGAAGTTCCGTGAAGATCTCAAGTCTGCAAAGGAACAGCTCGATAAGCTCAATGATGAAAAAGGGGCAGGGGCATACGATAGGACACAACACGTCCTCGCCAAGGAGCGACTGTCGGAACTTCGCGCTACACTCGAAAGTATGGACAAAGAAATTGGAAAGCTTGAAAGCGCCATTCATGAAAACGCCGACAAGTTGAAAAAGAAAGATAAGCTGGAAAAGGAAAAGACCAAGCTCGAAGGCAAGGCTTCCAATCTCAGGGTACTCAAGAACCTTCTTAAGGGGAAGAGTTTTGTCGGTTTTGTCTCGAGAGTTTACCTCCAAAATCTTTGTGGTGCTGCCAACGATAGGTTTGCACAGCTCACAAAGCAAAAACTCAGACTGGAGCTCACAGGCAATAATTCATTCCAGGTAAGAGACTACCTCAACGACGGCAAAGTCAGGAATGTGAAGACGCTCTCAGGTGGCCAAACATTTCAGGCGTCGTTGTCCCTCGCACTTGCCCTCGCCGACAACATCCAGCATTTTGCCCAGTCTTCCCAGAGCTTCTTTTTCCTCGATGAAGGGTTTGGCTCGCTCGACAGGGACTCCCTGCAAATCGTCTTTGATGCCCTCAAGTCACTTCGCCGCGAGAATAGAATTGTCGGAGTAATTTCACATGTCGAGGACATGAATCAGGAAATAGAGAATTACGTGTCGGTTGAACTCCAGGAGACTCATGGGAGTGTAGTCACCGTCAATTAAGTGCGGTTATTAAAATGAATGCATCAACTGGTGGAACATGAACCTTGAAAACCTTCTTGTCCTATTCGGTAACGAACCAGCCAGGCAAACCTTTCTTGGCCTCTGCAAACAATACTATGCCGAACGGGTTCGACAGGAAGCAGCCAAATCCGCTGGCATTCCCGTCCCCGACTCCCGCCGTGCTGAAATCCATACAGAAATAATGAAAATTGTTCAGAAGCTTTATCTGCAGAGGAAAGAGCCGATGCCATCGAGAACAGAGGTGGGGCTGATGATCATGAAGCACTTCAGGCAATAGGCAGATGCCTCCGCATAGTGCCGATCCTGACCCGAATATCGGTGCGTGCGGAGCCGCTATTTCTTCTTTAGGACCCTTTGAAGGAACGCCGCAACCCTATTCTTCTCCAGTTCCTCGCGCAGCCGGTTAAAAGGTATCATCACTGCGTTCTCCAGGATCCCAACCATATACTCAGCAGCCCTGATGTTCATGGAATGCACGACAACAGGTGTTGACTTGTTAATCGTTTCAGACAAACGTTTCGCAACATAAATACCCGTCCCCTTTTCCACAAGCGCTTGAGATGGTACAGCCGTCAGATCATAGTCTAGGAAGATTACATCGTAATTGGCGTGATTCAGGAGCTCAACCGCTGCGAGAGGTTCTTCGACTATCTGAACCGCCTGTTCACTAAATTTGTCCGAAAGAAATTGCGACCGCAGTGCGCTATCCTCTACTACCAAAATTCTAAGTCTCTTCTTTCCCACTGTTCCGGTCTGTGCCATGCCAATTCGCAATATACATCATCCACCCCGACTTTTCTCGGCGGCTTCCATGTAAGACATGCCTCGTAGCGCTACGAAGCGGCCACTACTACAAGCGCGCCCTTTTCTTGCTTGAAGTAATAGTAAGGTGTATCTTCAAGAAAACCGCGGATCCATTTCTATGAACAAGTTGGTTATATGCACAACAGGAACATCGATCGCCAACGCTTGTCTTGCGCAGCGAGAAATGTTGAGGCAGCGCAAATCGTGGGATGAGGATGCTCAGCCCCTCAAGCTTCAGATACTCGACTTCTTGAGCAAACCGGAGAACGACTTGCGTCATCAGGACTTCAGGCGCAAGGTGTGCGCTGAAATGAATTCACTCGACAGGCTGGGCATGGAACGCACCGACCGGGTGGTTCTTCTTGCGAGTGATACAGCACAGGGACGTGTATGTGCTGAGATGATTAAGAAAGTAATTCAGGAATCATATTCCATGAGCAATGCGCAGGTCGAGGTCAGAAGAGTTGAAGGCCTTCAGGTTCATAATTCGGCAATGCTCAGGGAACGGGGTCTCATGAACCTTGTCGAAATCCTCTTGGACGACTATCTCACAAAAGATGAGTTGCGATACTCTTATGATGTAATTCTGAATGCCACCGGCGGATTCAAAGGTACCGTTCCATTCCTGACAATTCTTGGGATGCTTTACGGAGCGAGGACCGTTTATACATTCGAGTTCTCCAATGAACTGATAACTCTCCCTCCCTTGCCCTTTACCTTCGATGTCGAGGTTTACAATCGGGTGCGTCCCGCTCTTAACTACATTGAAGAGGAGGTTGCCGTTCGGGAACAAGCTTTTCTGAGCAAGGTGTTGAATTATTCATCTTCTGAAAAAGATATGTTCATGGCATTTACAGAGCCATACGAGAACGGCCGCGTAACCCTTTCTCCATTGGCTTATGCGTTTTTGAAGATTGACACAAGGCAAATTGTCCTCGTCAGCGAGCAGGTGTTGGATACAGTCAGACGAAGTCAGGGGATACACAAGGTTGAGTTTGAACGTCTCCTTTCCAACGTGGGTTTACCACTCTGGCGCAGGATCCACATGGAGCGCTGGCGGTTGACAGATCTCCTTGTCATCAAACAAAAACGAACTGGCGAACGAATTGCGGGATTTGTCAGAGCTGGAGTGTTTCATGCAGCCCTTGCTTTTGCCGAGCATGAGGATTATCAACGTGTGCTTGGTAACTATAGAATGACAGATTTCGACAATGTGAATTTTGTTCAATGGGTACCCCAAGAAGATCTTGGGATCGACGAAGACTACAGCGATGGAATTGTAGAAGAACGGGATAAGCTCATCGTTGAGAAGCGGGAACTGAAAGAGCGGGTTGAGCGACTGAACGAAGACGTCATAGGTCTTCAACTGAAGACCGAAGGACAGCGAAACGCAGAGGAGAAACTCAAAGCGTTGCTCAAGGAGAGGGATCTGGAATTGGCCAGCTTGAGCCAGCAAGTGCTCTCTCTCCAGGGCGCCAAACAGATGCTTAAACAAGAAACACTTTCATTGAAAGATGAGCTTGGGAAAGACAAAGCCTCAGGTAAAATAGACCTTAAGCAATTGATTAGAAAACTCTTTAAAGGGCACACCTAAAGAGAAATAAGGTGTTTCTCATCTTCATGAACAATCCAATCGCGAGGCCACCGTTGGTACCGGGATCGTGACGGTGAAATATAATATAACGGTTCATTTTTTAAGCTTCTTAGCAATCCGTGCAGCGGTACCAAGCACTATGGCGATAACTTCAATTATTTCCCACATATAACTTCCTTTCTTTCCAGGTCGGAAAAAATTCCGACAGCTTATTTACCTTCCCCGGCTCCATTGTGCCGGCTACTCACGTGTAATCGTTTCAACGATCGTGCGCGCTGCCATGACAATGACAATGGCAATTGCGATCTTTATTCCTTTCGTGATTTTCACGATTCTTGTCCTTTTAAGAATTTGAGTGCCCGTTGGATACGATTCCTCGAGCCTGGGATACTGAAAGGCCCTCTGATTCGAGTTTAGGAAAGCGCTGAACAGATAGCAGGCAATCTCCATTTTCATCCCACCTTTGTGGAACGTCATTATTGTAGGTCGATAATTGCATCCTTCTCGCACAAAGGCATTTTAAGTGATATAGTGCCTACTGTCCTGCGTGATTAAAGCTTTCCGAACTGACGCGCAATCTCAGTTACTGCTGCTGCTAATGCAACTAATGCCACCTTAGCCCAGTTCATAAGATTCCTCCTTTTGTGAACTCAACTTCGTAGACCTCTTGTCCTTGCATTCATTTGACCCTTTTTCTCGTTCACGGTTTCCTTCTTTTCGCAACCTCCTTCCCGTCTTTGTATCCTTCCCAATAGGCGCTGCTACCGGGTCTGGAGCCACCACTCATACCGAGGGTGAGCAGCGACATTGAAGCACTGAACCTGTCATCCGGCTTTCTGCCCGAGAGAGCGTCCCGCATCCCGCGATTGTATTCACGAATCTCGTCTTTAGTCTGCTTATCCACTTTTCGAATCTCCTTTAACAATCTGACCTCACTGTTAATAGAGTCAGCCTAAGTCTCATTTTCCACCGAGCACGCCGAAGATTTTTACCAAAAGTCGATGTCTTTCGCCACCGATTCTACGAGACATCATGTTGGCCCCCGTCACCAGGGATGTTCAGACCCCGAAACTTTTGGTCATTCATGATTTCTCTCGTTGAGACTTTTTTCGACGCTCATTTGGAAAATCCCGACTCTCTCCACTCTATAGTTAATGATGAGCAATTGCATGGACATTAGACCGGCATCTCTGCGTCAGCAAAACGACCTGCAAATCTTGTTCACGGGAAAGTCGGACTTTTCGGTTGACAGTTTGCTAATGTTGTTCTGAGTCACTAAAATTGGTAATCAAATAGGGAGTGCATTCTGATTATGGAACAGATCAAATTCGAGTGCGAGGTAGTAACCCCTATGTTCCTCGGTGGGGCTGATCAACGGGCTGAATTGCGCGCGCCTTCTATACGCGGTGCCATGCGGTGGTGGTTCAGGGCTATGATGGGAGGTAATCTCTTCGGCCGTTCGAGGGATTTTCTCAAAGAGGTAAAAGATATTGAAGACGCGACTTTCGGGAGCACGTCTGGTCAAGGAAGTTTCTCTTTGTCTGTCGAGCATAATGGGATCAAAGAGAAGGACTTTAGTTCACTCAACGGTTTCTTCTTGACATACTTGGGGTTTGGTTTGAAGGATAATAAGCGAAGATACATCCCGCCACTTTTTCCCTTTGATGTCGTCTTCAGATTCCATTCCTCCGATAGCCAGATCAAGAAGCTAGTCTTGGCGACCTTCTGGATGCTCTCAAATTTCGGAAATTTAGGCGCGAGAGCTACACGCGGTTTTGGATCATTCATTGTGAAAACCCCATTGGGAGACAACCTTCCTATTGTCGAAAGTGCTGACAAACTAGAAGAGGGTCTCAGATGCGTCGCAGGGGAGAAATATTTCAATATCCCTTCCACTCCAACCGTCACCACGGTCCCGGCGTTTTCGATTGTCTATCCCGGTTTCTGGCAATGCATCGTCCCCACAAGCAGTAAATTTCAAAACAGTGACGCTGTGCTGTTAATGAACACGATAGGTAAAGAATTCAGATTGAGCCGAGAGAATACTAGTAGTTCATTTATGAAAACCATCGGCGGAAAGACAATCAAGGGTTTTCACACAAATGACTATGCAGCAATTTCAAAATGGTCACCGCCACCTGCTGGAGCACCAGGCACCACAATCCCGAGTCAGACAGCGTTTGGGCTGCCTCATCAATTCCAGGGCTCTGGCGGTCTAAAGATCATGGTTGAAGGTGAGAATCGGTCCAGGCGCACATCACCCCTTCATATTCACGTGCACAAATTTGGCAAGACTTATTCTGTCAGCTTTCAGGTTTTCAAGTCACAATTCCTTGATTCGAATATCAAGATTCGAGACATGAACAATGCGACTCGAACTGAAATTCTGAGTGGTACACCTTCATACTCAGACCTCGATGCCTTCATGACAAGTTTCTCGGGCAAGAAGGACATAGTCCTATGACATCTTCTAATTCCCTTCTCCTCTTTTCTCTAGGTCCTGTTCAGGACTTCATAGCAGCTTCTCGTAAGACCAAGGACCTTTTTGGAGGGAGCTTGCTCCTATCCTATCTCTCTGGAATTGCTATAGAAACCGTCTCAAAATACACAGTGAACGGCAAACCGCTCGGAGTCGAGTCAATCATTTTTCCGTCGTTGAAGCATGAGAAGATAACTCCCCTCGGCACAGCATTTCCCAACAGATTTCTCGCAATAGTTCCATCTGAAGAAGTGAAAGGAATCGCTACCGCAGCCGAGAAGTCTGTCCGCGACAAGATGCAGGAAATAGCCAACGGCGTCATCTCCCTGGGCTCGGCCCATTCTCTAGTAAACGAGATAAAGAGTGCGGGTGTCGATCAATACAAGTCACAGGTTGAAAACTTTGTGGAGTGTTACTGGGCTGCAGTTGAGTGGAATGGAGTACCAGCCGATTATGGAAGTACTTATGAACGGGTGGAAGGTGCTCTTGGCCAGCGAAAGCTGATAAGGAATTTCAAACAGATCGCGGAGCAAGGTGAGAAGTGTTCGCTCATCCCATCGCTCGTGGATGTGGTTAACGCCAAATCAAGTGGCGGAAAAGAGCGTCTCTCAGGGGTCGCTATTGTAAAACGCTTTTTTCCAGACTGGCAAAAAGCGGAATCTAAATTTCCTTCAACCAGCACAGTAGCCGTTTCTGATTTCGTGAAGGACATCCTCTTGCTCAGTAAGCAGCACGAGAAAATCCGTAATCTGGCAGGAACCTTTGCCGAGAAGGTAAAAGCGGTCACATCGGAATTTGCAAGCCAACCACTGCCAATGACAAAGACACTCGCCGATCAGAACAACCTGTCCGAATTTGCCACAATTGACGGCGACTGGTTCTTCGAAGATCAGTACGAATCTGAAAACCTTAGGAAAGCTCTCGAGGAAGAGAAGTCGAACTGGATATATCCAAGAGGGCCGGCTACCGCGGCTAAAAATGCATTACGAGCGTTGCTCAAAGGAGCGAAGGAATTGGATATTAATTCTCCCTCGAAATACTACGCGGTTATAAGGTTCGACGGAGACAGGATGGGGAAGTGGTTATCGGGTGCTTTTAGAAACTCCGTCTCCATTGATGCACACCGGCAATTGAGCGACAAGCTTCTTGAATTCTCCGGCAAGCTGAAGGAAATTGTTGAACGCCGACATTGTGGCCAAATAGTCTATGCCGGGGGCGACGATGTCCTTGCATTTGTTACCTTGCGAGATTGTCTAAATGTCTCAAAGGACATTCGGGAGGCTTACGCAATCATGGAGAATGCCGCCGCTGGCGGGGCGGGGGAGAAACCCACCGGAAGTCTTGGCATAGTAATCGCCCACCATAAAGATGATCTTAAGTCTGTCATGACCGAATCTAGAAGCGCTGAACATTTTGCCAAGGAGGCAATAGGTCGTGATGCTGTTTCCATATCTCTCCTGAAGAGATCCGGTGATCACACCACCAGCGGGGCAAAATGGAAACTTGATGGAAATCTCGATACTGTTGAGATACTCAACCAGTTCGGTAACTTTGTGAAGAACCGTGATCTTGCCAAGGGATTCATCTATGATTATGCCACTGAGTCGGATGTGCTGTCTGATGTTAACGTAGACGCTGCCGGACAAGAGTTCAAAAGGCTTTTCCTCCGCCGACTTTCGCAGAAGAAAAAGAAAGCCACACCAAAGGCTGAGATAGTTGAAACAGTTTCAAAATTCTGGAAGCTTGCAAAACTCAAGTATGAACAAAAAGACGAAAACGAGAAAGTCATTGCGACTTATCCGGCCTTTCCTCTGTTCGCAGCTGCACAGTTCATCGCGAAAGGAGGCAATCAATGAAAGCGTTCATTGAGCCTTCCGACGTGCTCTTTTTCAGAGACGCACGCACTTTTAATCGCGGCGACGATCATATTGCGCGACTGATCTTTCCTCCATTGCCTATGCCATTCTACGGCGCGATCCGCAGTTCGATAATTGCAGAGAACTGGAACAACTTCAAAGAATTTGCAGGTGGGGCTAGTACAGGGGCGAGCAATGCCGTCGGGAGCAGCTCAAAACTCGGCACCATGTCTATTAGTCATTTCTCGCTTGCATCCAAGAAAGGGACAATTGTTGAAAGGCTCTACCCCATTCCGGGTGACCTGGTAGAAATCAAGGGAGGAAACGGCGCGAAGTTCCTGGTACTTTCGCCAAGAAAGATCCCTGCCGGGACCAAGACAAATTTGCCTTCACCTGTGGACACGTGCGTTCTGGGACATGGAAGCGTTGGGCTTGAGGAGGCAAGGGGCTTTCTGAACACCCAGGGCCTTTCTAAATACCTAGAGGGCAAAGAGATTACCGAGGACGACATCGTGAAGGAGGACGAAGTCTTCAGACGAGAATACAGGGTTGGCATTGCCAGAAGCAAAGAAACCGGCGTCGCTAAGGAGGGAATGCTATATAGTGCAGAGTTTGCGAGGCTCAACAAAAGTCACCGAGGCCAGGCAAGCTCGATCGGGTTCTTGCTTGAAATAAACGGCGAAGACGGCCTCCTAAAACCACGAAATGACAAGCCGAGAATACTCCGACTCGGCGGCGAGACTCGGACTGCCTATCTCGAAACGGAATTCAGTGAAGCACCCGCCCCCGTATCAACTTCAAAAGTCCCGCGATTCAAATCTACCCTTCTCACTCCGGCGGTCTTCACTAATGGTTGGATTCCCGATGGAATCGATGCGATCAGTGGAGAGGGGATTTTGAATGGGCACAGAGTAAGACTTGTCTCAGCAGCTGTTAATCGGCATGTCCCAGTCGGTGGGTGGGATATAGCGGCGCGGAGATCCAAGACAACGAAACGGGCAGTGCCGCAGGGAAGCGTGTATTATTTTGAGCTTCTTGACTCCACAACAATAGAGACGCCGCAGTTTTATTTCCCGCTTTGCAGGGACGAGTATTATTCCAAACAGGGCTTCGGCCTATCAATCATAGGAGACTGGAACTATGTATGAGCAAACCTTATTAGTTAGCCTTTACGCAGAAACCTCGCTTCATGTTGGAAGTGGTTCAAGCTTCGGAGTAATTGATCTTCCGATCCAGCGAGAAAAATACACGGATTTCCCGATGTGTGCCGCCAGTAGCCTGAAGGGAGCTGTAAGAGAATGGTTTGAAATCAAAGGAAAAGAAAAAGAGGATGGCATCACGCAGGATGATATCAACATCGTTTTCGGACCGAAAGACGGAAGCGATTTCGCCTCTTGCGTTGCTTTTGGCGACGCGCGTGTCCTCTTGTTCCCTGTTCGATCTGCCAAAGGAGTCTTCGCGTGGATAACATGCCCCATGGTATTTAGCCGCTTTCTGATCGAACTTCATCGAGCTGGGTTCAAAGACATCCCAAAGCCACCCGACCAGGACGGTGGGAAGATCGGGGTCGAGGTTAAGACCCAGGTCGTCCTTGCAGGCAATAAGATCTTGCTTGAAGAAAGCATTTTCGATATTTCAGAAAGAATATCCAGAGAGATGGAGGGGTTAGGAAAGTGGGTTTCGGACAACCTCTTCCCGAAGGGAGATGAATATAAATTTTGGAGAGACAGTGTAGCTTCCAGGTTGGTAGTTTTGCCGGACGATGACTTCACATACTTTGTTAAGCACTCCACCGAAGTCAACGCCAGAGTAAAGCTGAGTGACAAAAAGACAACCGAGGATGGAGGCAATCTATTCTATGAAGAGAATTTGCCGCCGGAAAGTATTCTATATGCTTCCATCTTTGCTTCACATCCTCATAGCGATGGTGGAAAGAGTCTACCTGATGCCTCGAGTGCAGCGACATTCATAAAGAAACTCGGCGGAAAGAGGATGCAGCTTGGCGGCGATGAGACTGTCGGTCGCGGAATAATTAACGTCAGAATGCTGGGATAGGAGGCTCACATGAGTAAGGATCTTGAAAAACTTCGCGCGAAGAAGGCATGGGATATTGTTTCAGAAATTAACCGGGGTGAGGCTGAGCTCAAAGAGAAATACTCACAGGAGGCCCAGGGATTTCCCGTCGACATCATCTCGAACGGACTGTTGCAGACTCTCGCCTTTTATAGATTGGGTGGGGATGACATAACAAAGAAGGCAAGACGTAAACTTGCCGGGCACCTGGAAAATTGGCTTTTCTCGACTGGCGAAGATGGTCCCAATATTCCATTCAGCACAGGCACAGCGAACTCCGTCCACAAGTTGATAAGTTCATCTGGCGAAGTATATCGTCAAGCCACGCTGGAGTCTCTTGCTTTCCTGCAATGGCTCAAACGCTTCTCAAAGATGGAGGAGTAAGGAAATGGCTCAATACCTATTGCCTGATGAAACGAGAAATGCTCTAACTGGTGCAAATCTAAATTTGCAGGAGCTGAATCTTTCCCTTCTCTCTAATCTCTACCTCAAAGTCTGGACCGAGACCGCCGGGAATTGGGAAATTACCACGGACAGCAAGGAAGGGGGTTTCAACGCCATGAAGAGCGTTTACCAAAACCCTTTTCTGGAGAGCGTGAGAAACAGAGCTGAAGCATCTCTGGGTGGTTTCAAACAAAAAAAGTCATTCTCCCTTAAGACCAGCTGGCGAATGGTAGTAGGACTCGGAGCTCCCAATCCTCTGGAGAGCTCCATGACACTTCATCCAGTCTACGGCTTCCCTTACATACCGGCAACCGCTGTGAAGGGCATCGCCAGAGCGTGGGCCGAGAAACATGCCCCAATAACACCTGCTGATAGAAAACAAATACTTCTCGAGATATTCGGTTCTGAGGACAAGTATAGTAAGGACAGCGAGAACCAGCAGGTTGGCGGAATAATATTCTTCGATGCACTTCCCAACGGTTTTCCAAAATTTGAAATTGACGTTATGACACCTCATTACTCTCAATATTACACGAAGGGGGAAGTGCCAGGTGATTGGTACAGTCCAGTGCCGATTAAATTCTTGACGGTGGACACGGGATCTGAGTTCACCTTCTCGCTGGCAGCATCCAGAAGGTTGGATTCATCACGTTCCGATGAGCTCTTGAACCATGCCGCAGCTTTTCTCGAAGAAGGTCTCGTTAATTTGGGAGTAGGCGCGAAGTCTAATGCAGGCTACGGCTACTTTCTAGATCAGTCAGGCAAGCCTTCATCTGCCGCAGGATCTTCGGTTGAACCGGACATTTTTCGCGGTCAACTGACGCGTGAAGCACAAGTACCTGCCCATGTAGTTAGAAGCGATGCAGGCAAGATAACCGTCAGGCTGCACACCGAAACACCTAATGAGGCTACCTTTACATACGCAGCGGGTATCCAGGTCGGGAAATGGGTCTGGGTTAAGGTCACAAACCCAAAATCTCTTTCCGTGCAATTCATAAAGTTTATCTGACTTCTCTCAAGAATTGCAGATTCCGAGTTTCGCTTGAATGCAAAGCAGCCAGCAGAATCGGCTATTCCTGATAATGGGAGCGCTGAGAATGACTTATTAGGCAAGGTACTCTCCTACGCTAAGCGTCTTCGCATCCTCGACCTTGGCTTTGAGATAGAATTCCTCTCCGATGTCGTCTTGCCAACTTACAAAGGCTCCACGCTCCACGGCGGGCTTGGCAGGGCTTTCCGAAAGCTCTACTGCACATGCGCAGAGCCGTTGCGGACACCGGATGAGAATGATAGCGAGGAGCAGTCCATCCATCACGAGGCAGAAGCCTGTCCTTATCATTTCATCTTCGAAACAAGAATCAACGACAACGTCTTCAAGTTCCTGCGCAATGTCCCGAGCGTGCCGCACCCGTATTTGCTCGAACCGCCTCTCGACGAAAAGAAGGAATACATGGCAGGAGAAAGGCTGGCGTTCACCCTCAGGATTTTCGGTTCTGCCACAGGGTATGCGGTTAACATGATCGAAGCAGTTGCACTCTTCGGCAGACTCGGCGTGACCAGGGCAAGCGTTCACTTCAGGATTGTTCGGGTGACATCAATAGGCGCCGGAAGGAAACAGAATGTCATTTATGATGGCGCCTCGAACACCTATCTGGCGATTCCAAAACCCTATCGTTGGAAGCCCCGGGAAGAAAGCCCTCTATCTCACGAGTTGATGATCCGTTTTCTTTCACCGACTCGGCTTGTCAAGAGCGAACATTTACAGGAGAACGTTGACTTCTTGATTATTTTGACCTCTCTCATCAGAAGGCTCGCGGCTCTCGCATACTACGCTGAAGGATTGAAGAACGCCGTGAAACTGACCGAAGGAGTCAACATCTCCGCCAATAACGTTAGATTGATCAAACAGGACATCGATTGGAAAGCCTGGCGTCGGTATTCCAACCGGCAATCAACCGCCATGCTGTTAGGGGGAGTGGTCGGAGAGTTGACTTTTGGAAACGTCACCGAGGATTTGCTGCTGTTGCTTGAATTCGGAAAGCTACTCCATCTTGGAAAGCAGACTACCTTTGGCCTGGGAAAATATGAAATCGCTCAGAAGTGAAACCGGAGCTGCTCGACTTTGTCGTCTCCTACGACATAACGGATAACAGAAAGAGAAAGAAGATAGCCGACATACTCGACGAGTATGGACACAGGGTTCAATACAGTGTCTTTGAAATCACCGTACCATCGAATGATTTCAGTAAGCTTCGTTCGCGACTGATAAAACATCTTCGACAATCGACTGATACGATCAGGTATTATTCTCTCTGCCAGAAATGCGTCGCTAAGGTTTCATTTGACAGTGCCAAACGAAAAGGTGGTGAGAATAAACCCTGATTTGTCATTAGAAGAAGGATCGCAACGGAATGAATGCAAGTTCCAACTCCCTAACTGCAACTCCTTCGCCATCTTCCCCGAATAGAAGAAGCTGCGACACTCAGAATAACACTCTGAGAAAATATTAGTAAGGAAACGACCTGAGAATATTCGACGAAAAGAAATTTGTGGAACGAAGCGTAAAGCGGAACATGCTGTTTGACCTCGACAAATCTCCGATTTGTCGAGGGAGTCTCATTTTCCGCAGCGAAGTGGAACAAATTCCAGTCGAATATTTTCCAGTCTTGACCCTTAGGTTCTGGAGCCTGCCCCGCCGTAAGCGGGGTGTCAAGACGAAAGAACAGAAAATCAAAACTTATTCACTGTGCAGCGGTTCTAACACCAATTCCCGGATAAAGTCACTCGATGAATCAGCAGTACAAATTTGAATGGGCGGAACAATCCTTGCGTTACGCGTTTCAAGGTATAGCTGCCAAAGGCTCCCGCGGAGGCATCGACAGAGTAACCGCAGAAGCCTATTCAAAGAACCTGCACTCAAATCTGTCAGCGCTGCTCAAACGCTTGCAGGAGGGGACTTATGTTCCGTCACCCTATGAAAAGATATCCATACCAAAAGATGGCGGGTCGGTACGTATTCTCAGCCTCGCGACGGTCGAGGACAAAATAGTCCAGAGCATTGTAATGCATTATCTCGATGATACCTTCAAAGGCGTTTTTCTTGATTGCTCCTATGCTTACCGGGAAAACAAAGGCCATAAGAAAGCTATCGGCAGAGTCGAGCATTCACTCAGGGCTGCCCGCTCAGAGATGACTGCCGATGTAGACAATTTCTTTGACTCGATCGATCATTCAATCCTCGAATCCCAGCTTGCAGAAAGAATCAAGGATGACCGGCTGCTCACACTAATCCGATTATGGATCACCACCGATTCTATCCATGATTCAAGACTCCAGAAAAGAAACATCGGCATTCCGCAGGGCGGACCCGTCTCGCCCATACTCTCGAACATCTACCTTTCTCCATTCGACAGGTTCATGGTCGGCCTCGGCAGGGCTTATATCCGCTATGCGGATAATTTCATTGTCTTCTCCGAAAACAAAAACGAGCTGGTCGAGATATTTAACCGGGCAGTCGATTACCTTCGCAGAAACCTCAGGCTCAGGCTCAACGAAGCAACTCCCGTGATATGTACTGAGGAGGAAGGCTTCGATTTTCTCGGCATCCATTTTAAAAACGGGAAGAGGACCATTGCCGACAGTAAGTTCACAAAGGCACTCAAGGAACCGGACGAGCTGAGGAGGAGACATCGTAAGGATAGCCTGGAGCGCTTGCGCGACCACTGGAACAAGATGGTACAATCATGGAGATTCTACTATGGGCCGTTTGACGTTGCAGAGCAGTTCTCATCACTAAGGCAGGAATTGCAAAAGAACCTCAGGCAGGAAATACTCTACCGGGCACAGCATGAAGAGATTCCCGAAGCAAAACTCGGAGAGATCATTTGTTCATTTGACTCCCTGACTGCGAACCCGAATGAGAACCGTGACTTTGCCGGAAGGATACTCGGTGAGATTAAGGAATTCCGAAAAGGGCGGGCCGACGGGAAGGAGGTACAGATTGCCCGAACGAGAGCCGCAAAAGTGAGGAAATTTATTCACCTCCACGTTGCCGAACACAATCTCCTTGTGTCAACCCCGGGTTTCTTCATCGGAAGGTCGCAGGGAAAGATCCAGGTGAGGAAAGGACAGGAAGTTGTGACCGAACAACCCCTGCGAAGCATTCACAATCTGATGCTTTCCGATCATGGCATCGGCATCTCCACCGATGTGATTGCCGAATGCGTTGAGAAGAAAACCCAGATTTTTATCGTGGACTCGATCGGACATTACAGGGCGCTCATTATAGGAGACCCGTGGCCTCAGTTTAGCATCACTCTTTCCCAGGTCAATGCAGCCAACAGCTGGCTGGGCTCCCAGTGCGCGTTCAATTTCGTCGATGCGAAGATCAGGAATCAGGTCAACCTTCTTCGTTACTACGCCAAGTATCATTACGATGCAAACAGAAACTACGCTGAGGTCATCTCCAAAGAAATCCCACGGATGGAGAAGGTGCTGACCGACATTTCCGCGCTGAATAGGAAAGGGTCTCTTCCAGGTGAGTACAATTCGGCAGTTTTCGGTCTTGAGGGACAGGCGGCCATTTCCTACTGGGCATGCATCGCCGCATTAATTGGAGACGAATGGGCCTTTACAAAGAGAGAACATCAGAACGCCGCAAATATTGTTAACAAGATGCTCAATTACGGTTACGGCGTCCTGTCGTCGAAAATCCTCATCGCGATTATTTCGAGCGGATTGAACCCAATGATCAGCTTCCTGCATTCTGCCCAGGAAGGGAGACCATCTTTGGTCTTCGATGTCATGGAGCAATTCCGCCCCACTTGTGTGGACAGGGTCGTGGTCAGCATGTTGCTTCGAAAGGAAAGAGTCGAGAAAGACGGTGAGAAACTCCCGATCGAGCTGAGGAAAAGGATTGCCAGCGGGGTGCTGACGAAGATGGGCACTGAGTTCCAGTACCGCGGGAAAAGGCAGACAATCGAGGAAATACTGGCTAAACAGCTCGGCGATGTAGTCGAATTCCTCCAGGGGAAAACAAGAAACTTCAGGGCATTCCTCTCGAGATGGTGAAGAGAGTTGCGAAGATCGGATATCCAAAAAGGTAGCGGAAATGCACATTCTTGAAAAAAGACTTTCGCAAATCCATCTGACTGAGTAGGTGGAAAGACGAGTTGCGAACAATGAGCATTTCATAGTCGGAAATTCGGCAGAAAATCGTGTTTGCGAGGGGCGATTTTCTCAAAAGCCCTTTCTCCTAAATGGACCAGAAGAGTTGCGACTTCAACTGAACCTTACATTTCATGGAGGGATAAATGGTTAAGACGACACTGAGAAGTAGTCGAGTTCAAATAAGCGCCAAGTGTGAATGGAGTTGCGAAAGAAATGAGTACGGATATGTAAACTGCAGTGACGGCGCGAGTTCCGCCGCGCGGGGCTACTTGCAACGAGGAGACGAGATTCATAACTTATTGCGGAAGCGCTCTTTGAAAACCTGACTTATGGTTGAAGGATGGAAACCAAAACAGATTTTAATGTTTCGCTGTCAAATGTTTCTTTGAAAACCTGACTTATGGTTGAAGGATGGAAACAATCTCCACGAGACATTACCACACTAACTATCTTGTCCTTTGAAAACCTGACTTATGGTTGAAGGATGGAAACAAATATGGAACAGTTTTTGCGGCGGTATACGCAAACCACTTTGAAAACCTGACTTATGGTTGAAGGATGGAAACGACCGTCAAAGTCCCCAATTAATCCGCGGTCGTGCATGTCTTTGAAAACCTGACTTATGGTTGAAGGATGGAAACCCTGGAGCCAATAGAAATAGGTTCCGGAAGGAAGACGCGCTTTGAAAACCTGACTTATGGTTGAAGGATGGAAACAGTCCGGACAGTCGTCGGGACACTGCTCGCAAGGGCACTTTGAAAACCTGACTTATGGTTGAAGGATGGAAACTGTCCTCCTCAATGTAGGAGGTGTGAAGTATCTGTATCTCTTTGAAAACCTGACTTATGGTTGAAGGATGGAAACTGTCCACGGCGCTCCAAGTAAGGCCGCCATCGGTACTTTGAAAACCTGACTTATGGTTGAAGGATGGAAACAGAGATGTGATGTCCGCATTCCAATCGGTGGTATCTGGCTTTGAAAACCTGACTTATGGTTGAAGGATGGAAACTCTGACTCAACGCGAAGGTTGTTGGAACAGGCGGGTTATCCTTTGAAAACCTGACTTATGGTTGAAGGATGGAAACGCGCAGAAGTGATGGTTCACGTCCGAACAAACGGCGACCTTTGAAAACCTGACTTATGGTTGAAGGATGGAAACGCCGGAGTTACTACACGTTTCGAGATACACCACTGAATCGCTTTGAAAACCTGACTTATGGTTGAAGGATGGAAACGGGACATAATGTCTCGCACCTCGTGCTCGGTCACATCACCCTTTGAAAACCTGACTTATGGTTGAAGGATGGAAACGAACTTTCCGGGCTATCAGTGTAACCACTAAAAAGGACCCTTTGAAAACCTGACTTATGGTTGAAGGATGGAAACAGATTGGTGAAAATCAGTTGCGGGGAACTTGCCGCTTTGAAAACCTGACTTATGGTTGAAGGATGGAAACAGTAGTACTGAGACCAATAAATATTTCCTACAGCTTCTGGCTTTGAAAACCTGACTTATGGTTGAAGGATGGAAACTCTGCGAGTTTCCGTCTTGCGGTAGTAGATGTAACCTACTTTGAAAACCTGACTTATGGTTGAAGGATGGAAACAGATAACCACCATAATCGCCGTTTGAATAACTAATATTCCCTTTGAAAACCTGACTTATGGTTGAAGGATGGAAACAAGCTGAACGTTGTGGCGACGGGCGGGTTATCAACGACCTTTGAAAACCTGACTTATGGTTGAAGGATGGAAACTATACAGCTCTTCCGCTGTCCCCTCGGGGAATTCCTCGGGCTTTGAAAACCTGACTTATGGTTGAAGGATGGAAACGCTTTTTTCGAGCTTTCTTCCAACCCCATGTCGTACTTTGAAAACCTGACTTATGGTTGAAGGATGGAAACTCTGTTCTTCAGAAGGTTTTCCATCGAAACACTTCCGTTTTCTTTGAAAACCTGACTTATGGTTGAAGGATGGAAACAATTTCTGGTCGATAGGAGACCGACTGAACGGCTGCCTCGAGAGGCTTTGAAAACCTGACTTATGGTTGAAGGATGGAAACGTGGTCGCAGCGGTAGGTGGAATTTGGATCCACCGCTTTGAAAACCTGACTTATGGTTGAAGGATGGAAACGAGAATTTGGCTGAACCTTCCCCGGTCGGTACCAATAAGACCTTTGAAAACCTGACTTATGGTTGAAGGATGGAAATTCCAAAGTTGCCCACTTAGACCGCGAAGCGGGGTAAGCGGCAGCAACTCTGAGAATCCCGCCGAAGGCTTACTCGAGGCGTCGATCGATACCCGTTGGTTTGTAGTGCGCTTGTAAGTTTCGCTGAATCTTGCTATCGTATTTTCAACAATCGGTGCCTTAGATACGAGGTTGAGCAGAATGGACGAGTTCTTCGAACACTTGGAGTATGATCTGACAAGCCGGCTCTTGCATCAGCTTAGATTTGAAAAGAAGTTACAGAAGAGGTTGCGTTCGCGGAGAAACGCGACCGAAGAGACGGATGATGCGTATTCTGACTATAGTTTAGGGACGATCTGGGTCGTTGACGACCACAAGGTGCATTTTCGCGGTCGGCGCGACGAAAAATCATATCATGACGGAAGGCGGCCAGGGGTAGTTATCGTCTCTCCCTGCAAAGAGACGCGTTACGAGGTCTGCTGGATCCCGGGATCATCCAAAATCGCGGGGCGACCTATAGCCCGTATAGTGGTCAGCGAGAACTCGGCCTATCTCTTGTGCGAAAAAGAGTGGTATCGTCCTCAGACTCTCGAATCGAAGAGAGGAGACTTGCCCCCCGACAAGCTTCTCGAACTGCGGCACAAATGGGATGAACTGGAATGCGATGAGTAACCGCTTTCAGGATAACCTGGCAGAACTTGTAACTCTTATCCGCAAGCTCCGAAATGAATCTACTCTGAAGCCGAAAGAGCACGCGAGTGTTAACAAGCGGTTTGATCGAGTTCTTGCCGAGTTCGTTCACTCTATGGCGTCCTCATACTCAACTTACCCCTATACATTAGATGAGTTCAAGGATCTCCTGGGAGAAGTTCAAAAGAACATCGCAACAAATCTTCTTAGAAAAGATGCCTTTGAAAATGGAGATACCATCGACGGAGCCCCCGACGATCGGATTAAAGGATGGATAAAAACAACCACGAGTAACGCGCTCAGGAACGACCCCTCCCCTCAAAAGAGAGACTATCGTTACCTGTTGACGACAATCAATAACACTCTGAAGAGGATGGAAAATTCAGGAGAATTTGACTCTTCTAAAATTGTGGAATATCGTTTTGAAGAGTTGAGACGAAAGATTCTTAATGAGATTGACGTGTCAGAGTCCAAAGGGAAAAGCCTTGCCAGGAAGGTCGCAGAAATTGCGAGGAGGATACTAAAATTGGCCGGCGGTATGATCGAGCGACGCGATTTGAATGATTTGGTTAGCGAGATCACTGGCATTTACAAACCCGTCAAGGAGAGTCCTGGAGACGAGTCGAACAAGAATGTTGTCGATGATATTCCATCGGTTGACGATTTACCAAAAGAGATAATCATTGACATTGAGTCTGCAACCGAACGCCTTCTGACACGCCTCGAAGGGCGGAAGGATCCACGATTGTTGCCAATACTTTGCTATAAATTTGTTCATGAGTTGACTTATAGGGAGATTCAATCGAGGACTAAGATACCGAAGCAGACTCAGGATTTTCTTCTTAAACGAAGGATACTACCAGATCTCTACAACGCGATCAAGAATTGCAGCAGGGATCCCGACTATAGAATCGTTGCAAAGTTTCGTGAAAAGGTTTTAGAAGGTTTGAGCAAAAGGGGGATACAATGCGAAGCCTGAGCCAGAGAAAGGGCAAATCGCAACGTCTCCCGGAGATTCCGGACAGATATGAGATTGCCGAGTATGTTCAGGGGAGACTTTCAAAAAGCCGGCGAAAGCAGATAAAAGAGTTGCTTGAGTCTGATGACCCTGTTGCAATAGGTGTGAAGATTGACTTTGAAGAAATAAAGAGCCGTATTAAAGCCATGCCCTTCAGACCGCTTTCTAGTAATGCAACCGGTGTGCTTCAAGCTCGCATGCAGGCGGTCCTCAGACATTCAGGGATGCCAGCCCCGGGGGAAATATGGTCACTTCAGTTGCAGAAATCTAATTCCGGGATCTCCAGAGATCGATCCGTTTTGATCTTTCATATCCATGGCGGATTCGCGCGAGTTGCACCAGTGACTAAGGAAACCGATTTTGCCGGTCCGCGTGATATTATTGTGCGCGACCGATCCTATGCCTTCGTGCCTTTCATGCTCGAGTTGTTCGCGTCATTCTGGACTGATTTGAGTCTGCTAACTGATCAAGGCGAATTCGAAGCCCGTGTTTCAGAGAAGACTCTTTCTGCAGCACGTAGAGCGGACAGGGGCATCTATAGCAATTTGCCTCGCGGCGTCAGACGCGGCTCCGTCCAGGAAATATCAGACATTGAAGAGTTCCATGAGGAATGGCGAGAAGGAGAGCGGATGCTCTTTGAAAAATTCAAAACAACACCGTACGTGCTGGAAGAATTCGAAGCGGCTGATGTCGAGAAGGTAGCTGAACCACAGTCGATACCCATCCCTGTCTCTTTCATTTCGTACCAACAGCCCACGCAATACGTGTACCGTCTCGCCGCGGCTGACCAGACATTCACGGTCTCTGAATTCCAATTCTGGGAAAAGGAAAGGGGCCTTTCTGGCCAAATGCGTCGCCTCATTCTCCAGGCCCCATCCTTTGAAGTGCGTGTCTCGATAGTCGATGGCCACCTCTTCTTGGTTGCTGAACGAGCCGACAAGTCACCGAAGATTGTATCAGACGTTTCCTTGTCCAGTGGTGAAACAAACATTCTCACTACGGAGAACTCCGTTCAGTTCTCAACATCCCAGAGAGTTCATCTTCATTTTGATGTTGATCCTGCACTCCCTCTCACAGGGCGGTGGATTTTGCGTTTCAGCCTTGATGATAAGGGGTATCAGAACGAGGTCGAATTCAAATGAACATCGTGCGACGCGAGCAGGAAGCACAAGGTCACCTTGAGCTGGGCAACTATCGACAAGCACAGGAAATCTACAAAGAACTTGCAGAGAACGAAAGCGATCTTAGTTCGAAGAACCACTTCAACGATTCTGCAAATGCTGCCGAGGCGTTTGCCACAGAATTCACTGGCTTGCGTGTGGGAGAAGCCCTATGTCCTATCGTCGACAAGAGGACAGGTCATGGTTGTCTCTGTGTAGTCCAAACGGGTAAAGTGCGTGACTTACATGGCCGCCTCGTTTCGCAGTCCATCGGGACCTCATTTGAACTGTTTCCTCAGCTGATGTTGAATTGGACGCCGGTAACGGAACTAATTGCAACTTTCCTTTCTCCTCTGGTAAGTTCGTTCGGGAGATTATCGGTACTCAACTGGGGTTGGGATTGTTGGAAGCCTTCAGTTCGCAAATTGCCACACCGCTCTAATGAGAGAGCCAAGGATCCACAAGGTGAGTCATCTCAACTGGCCATGGCATTGGCGATTATATCTGAAATTACCTCCAGGCCCATCGGTGCGGGATTTGCATTCACAGGAAGACTTGTAACGGAGGGAGGAAAGGTTTGCGTAGAACGGGTTGAAGACATTGCTGAGAAAGTCAGAGTATCCCTGAAGGAACTGCCTCAGGTAGGAACGATATTTGTTCCTCATTCAAATGAGCGTGAGGCACTTCAGGAAGCTCGGCAGATCGGAAAAGAAGCGCAGACAAGAGCCGTGTCAACTCTCGAAGAGGTTATCGAAGTTGTTTTCCCGGGCTTCAATGCGGATTTCTTGCGGATGGTTGAGGACAGGCACATCGGATCTGATTGGCTGTATCTGGACCTAAGAGAGAATTCTGAACATGTTCTGCAGTTCGAGTCTCTCCGAAACGGTTCCGCTTTGGTCGATCATAAAACAATTGGGTCTATTCAATTGCCCTCGCTTCCTGATGGGACTCGGGGGCTAATCTTAAATGGCCCGTTGCCTATTTTTCTAACATCCACGCTGACTCCAAGATATATTAGACACTATCAGATTTTTTTCGCGGTGAGTCTTGGCAAGGACCGGAAGTACGCGGTCGTCACCGCCGGACATGCGCTCGCGCCTCGACAAGTTGGAGATGTTGTTTCATTCGAGCCGTCTCCGGAACAAGACTGACGCGACCATGAAAGAAAACGTCCTCTTTTCTACCCTGGGTGTCACCGCCCCTGTAATCTCAGAAACAATCAACTTGCTTGAGGCCGAGGGAAAATCGATTAACAAACTTGTAGTCGTTCACACCTCCTTCAAAGACGTTCTTCACAAACAAACTCCATCAGGGAAAGATATAGGGCTCGTGGCACTGAAGGAGTATATCGGAAGTAAACGCGGCAACATCGCGGTTGAATCAATAGACTTGGGGATTGAAGACATTCTCACGGAAAATGATAACACAAAGGTCCTCCACGTTTTGATGAATGCCATCGAGGAGGAAAGAAATAAGCAAAACACTGTCTATGTAAGCATCGCTGGCGGGCGAAAAACGATGTCCGCCGCCGCCTTGTTTGCCGCTTATGCAGTAGGCTGTGACGGAATATATCATGTCCTGGTTAATGGCAGAGAAGAGGAACTTACAGACGCATATGGTTTCGATGTTCCACTGGATAAGCTTACTCTGATTAGAATTCCTCCAGTCAATCTTTCACTGATGTTGAAGACGGTGATTGAGGAGATTGACACAAACAACCTCTTTCGCGGAGATATCTCTGCATATCTGCAGGATAAGGAGAGAGTTGAAGAAGTATTCAGTTATCTAAACGACGGATTACGGGCGTCACTGGATCTGCGTAAACTTCACGAGGAACATAACCGGCGTTATTCGCTTTACGAGAGAATGAACCAAACCGTTCTCGCTATCCTGCAAGGCCGGATCCGGAAATCCGCGGTTATGAAACCGCAATATGAGAGCAGGGTGAAAACCTTCGAAAGCTTCATACGGAAAATTGCCGAGAAACGGGGCAGAGGAGAAACGTTCCAAGATCCGTTCGAAAGGATACATGACCTATCGGCGGTCAGAATTGTCACGTACTTTCAAGAGGATCTGGATACCCTCGAAAAGATGATCGATGGCATGATTACCGAACGGGTGGATTTTGAACCTTATCCCGATCCCGACAAGGCAAAAAAGATTAAGAAGCCGGAGGTGGTTGGATATACCGGAATTCATTATCTGGTCGGACTTCGCCCCGATCGGACAGCTCTCCTGGAATATGAAAGGCTGTCCGGATTATGGTGTGAAATTCAGCTCAAGACAATTTTCGATCATGCCTGGTCCCAGGTCGATCATCGTCTCCGGTTCAAGTCAGAAGAATTCCATGCGATGTCGAAAGAACAAAAGGACGAAGTCCTGGCGGTGTTCGCAGATGCGGCCAGGTTGTTGAACGAAAGCAAAGCCGTTTTCAGTACTCTGCGCGAAACTTACGAGCATTTCAGAAAAGAGACCTAGACAACCTCTTCGGAGATTTCATCATTGATTAATGGATCCAAAGTTCGGCGAGGATCTTCTATTGCAACAAACACTTCACAATGACAAATGCTTATCAACCTCTCAAATCACCCGCTAACAGCATGGGATAACTCGCAGCGACATGCCGCACAAGAAGAGTACGGTCTGTTAGCCGACCTTCCGTTCCCACCTGTTCCAGCTAACGCCGGGTTGCAGGAAGTCCAACAGAAAGTGGAAGAATACATTTCGCTCTGTCAGGCTATGTTTGACGATTACTTCCAGACCGGAGGAATTGCTGACAAGAATCGCAACGCAATACATGTTATGGGGGAATTCACTTTCGTCTATTTGTTTGTTGCCCGTTGCCGGAAGTTGTCGATTCCGTGTGTCGCGTCCACCACGGATCGCATTGTTGTCGATAATACGGACGGTTCCAAGACAACCCGCTTCAACTTCTTGCAATTCAGGCCTTACTTCTAAGATGTCCCAACCAAGAAGAAATATTCTCGTTGCCGTTGTAGGTATGACCCCGCAAGTGGTCACGGAAACACTCTATGCACTGGAGGTGGAACAGCGTATAAAAGTGTCAGAGACTTATGTTATCACTACCGAAGAGGGCAAGAAGAATATCCTGGGTGACAAAGGCCTACATTCTCTTGCTGATGAAATCGCAAGACTATCACAAATATATGAATGTCAGCTTCCAACTTTTTCCGTTGAGAAGAACTGCATCACCGTCGAAGATGAAAGCTTTCAGATTGCTGACATCGATTCGGCCGAGAAGAGTCTCGCCTTCTTCAACGCGATGACAGAGTTCGTTCGCAATTTGTCCGCTGATTCCAACTCAGCGATACATTGCTCCATAGCAGGCGGTCGTAAAACAATGGGCCTCGCTGCCGGCTATGCTATGTCGCTTTTCGGCCGCCCTCAAGACACACTGTCTCATGTCTTGGCTAGCAAGGAACTTGAAGACAGTAAGAAATTCTTCCCAGAGCCAGGCCATGATGCCGAAAAGGTTGTCCTTGTCGAGATACCTTTCATCCGGCTGAGGGACTTCATTGACATAGAGTTGTCAAAAGGATCATACTCTGATTTTGTAAGTCTTGCTCAAGCTAGGGTTGATATTCGAACCGGTGATTTCGGTGCACGATTCGGTATCATAGGCCACTCCCCGAAAATGATTGATGTTTTTTCGAGAATAGAGGATTACTCGGAATCGGATTACCCCATCTTGATTATCGGAGAGACTGGGACAGGAAAAGAACTCGTCGCACGCGCAATTCACCAAAACAGCAATCGAGCTGAATCAGAATTTGTCGCGGTGAATTGTGGGTCAGTTTCTCACGACCTTCTTGAGAGTGAACTATTCGGTCACGTCAAAGGTGCATTTACGGGAGCAGGTCAAGATAGAGCTGGCTTTTTCGAAACAGCTGACAATGGCACGATCTTCCTTGATGAGGTAACCGAGACTGATTCTAATTTTCAGAAAAATCTTCTTCGCGTTCTTCAGGAAGGAGAATACCGCCGAGTTGGCGAGACTCTCCTCAGGAAAACAAATGCACGGGTCATCGCAGCAACTAATCGAGTTGATCTAAGAAGAGAGATCACCGGTGGGGATTTCCGCCAAGACCTTTACTACCGGCTCGATGTCTTGCGCATTTCGATCCCACCATTGAGAGAGAGAAAAGAGGATATACCCGAACTGGTCGATTACTTCCTCATGAAGCACTCTAAAAAGGTAGGGAAAAGTTTTGACGGTCTATCCCCAGTTTTTCAGGACGCACTCCAATCTTATGATTATCCTGGAAATGTTCGCGAATTAGAGAACAACATCATCCAGACGGTTGTTGGCACTGGCGGCAAGACCATTACCGACAAATATCTTGGCCAAGAGATTAAAGATGCGTGGTCGAGGATCTTAGCTACCATAGTTATTGAAGAACCTCCCGAGACCATTCTGCCATTTGAAGATATGAAGAAACATTGGCTGATCCACGTACTTCGCATAACTCGCGGCAATCGCTCGAAGGCTGCTCAGTTAATGCAACTCGACTATGACACTGTTCTAAACTGGATTAAGAAGTACGGAATAGAAGAGCACCATTACCGAAATACTCGGTAATACCTGAAACTTCGGCACCGAAAATTTCGGTCTCCGCAAGTCCCACCCATCAAAACCCTACCAATCTTTCCCAAAACCTCATCTTTAATGCGGCATATCATTTGAACTAATACGAATTAGTTCTTTGATTTGGCTGAGCAGGACTTCCTGGTGAACCTTCATTTGCTTCTGGTCCTCACTGATAGTCGGCATGCAACGTAACCGCGGAAGCTTACTGAAACTGAGCCGAAAAATCTTCAACTGAACTTATCGACGGTAAAAAAAGTGAGGGTTGATTTGGAAATGGATCTAGATTCTCACTCTTAGTATAGCGAGAGGTTAAACGCATCAACTTCAAGGCATCGTACTTGTTGGAGGTCAAATGAATCGGAAAGTAATTGGAAGAGTGAAAGCTGATATGGAAGCTTCAGAGCACGGCAAGGTGGAGCGAGTCCCCGGCAAGCACACCTGGCGGCTCAAGAGACGCGGAGTTCCCGGCTCGGAGTACAAAGTGGTCGAGAACTTCCCGGGTTGCACGATTGACTACGAAGGCCTAAACGCCATGCTGCGGGGGCTGGGCTACAAAACTTCCAGCTGGGATCCGAGATAGTAGACTCAGCGGTCGCCGCTCGGTTCCCAGGGCACAGCGATACGGCCCGAATCGTTCTTTGACAAATTTGATCCAGCTTCGATTCTTATTTCTCTACGCAGGCAGTATTCATCGCTATTCTGGATGTAGTCAACAAAAAAGGGAGGTTTTTCTATGGATGAAGCAATCATTAAACACTTATGGAGGCAGACACCCGGGGCAGTCACCAACGACGAACCAACTGCTGATTCGATGACTTGGTACATCTAACGAATAATAATTGGAGGTTCCGACATGAATGATCTAAAGAAAATCTTTGAGAGGCAGGATGACCCTAAAAAGCAGGAGTTCCTCAAGGAGGTTGTTGCTCGTGGAACACTGATCACTGATGATCCCACTGCGGACCTGTTGGCCTACGCAGCGAAGAAGGACGAGCGTGAGAAGGCTGAGCAGACGGCTTCGAGTGAATCCGACTTAACCGATGACACCGATCTTGAGCTGCATCCCCCAGAGCTGCCCACGATACCTAAGGAGTTACTGGATAAATGCATCAGGCTAGCCCGGAAAATTGCCGGAGCCAAGTAGTCGCGTCGGTACGGATAGGACAAATAAGCGTGATGAAAGAGTAAATAGCGTGAGAAATTTAGTGTTCAATTGGATCTATAATAATCAAACGGAGCTGATATGAAGTCAATCTTAGATTTTATGTTCGGTTTGATGTATGCGTTCAGAGGCCGTCCACTCCAAATTGCTGAGGAAACTCGGCGCAACCAGCTTCTGGCGAAAGCTCCCCTCTCGGTATCGCCCGCGTCCTTTCAAATACAACCTGACGGAGAGGTCATTCATGTTACCGAGGACACAGCCGATGATCAACCTGACGATGAAGATGAGCTCAGTCTCAGGCGGCTTATCGGTCAAAAATCGATTCAAAGAATCATCCGCCACGTGCAGGAGCTGGGCGAGCGGCTAAGTCAACTCATTCTCGAGAGGACAGAGAAAGCAGCCCAGCTTGACGAACTCCGAGCCGCATCTCGCTCATCCATGCTTGACTCCGGCGGAGAACTCGAGCACAAGCGCCGCGACCGCAAACGGCTCATTCCATTAATGATATTAACCGCGCTCGCGGCAATCCTTTTTGATGCCTTCACTCTCGCTGACTGCGTGACGGGCCTCGATATCTCGAATTTGTTCCGGGCCGGTCCACTTTCAATATTCACAACTTCTGTCCTTTCGCTCGGGATGTTCTTCGTGCAATACTGGGCGGCGCACCTTTTCAGCGAGGAGAAAACAACCCACAAAATATCAGGCATATTTGTCCTGGTATCCTTGGCTTTCATCCTCATGATGTTCAGATTGCATGAAAATTACGGGGCTGGTCTGCAAGCATCATCGCAGATTACGGATTTTCTTGGCGCCCTCTTTTTCCTTCTTACGGTGAGCTTGGCTTTACTCTTTCACTCCCTTTACCAAGAATCCCGTCAAATTCAAAAATGGCTTGATATGTACGATGGAAATCTCAAGGCAAGGAGACAGGCTGAACTGGAATTACAAGCCGAAACGAGATCCATCGACGAGCGAATACAAGAATGCGAAAGAGAGATTGAAAGCGATATAAGAGAATTCGAGAACGCCCACCGCGCAGAGGAATCCAGAAAGGAAACTGAGGCACAACGGTCAGATGCCTTTGCAAAAAGGCTTCTTGCCCGTCTTGCCACGTTCCGCTTCGGCTACCTGATGGGAGAACGAACAAAGAAGGCCCCGGCACTCAAACCAGTACTCGTGGCTTCGATAATAATTCCGCTCCTTTTCCTCCTCTTCGGGTGCGGCTATTACGCTAATCGTGGTGGAGCTGATTGCGAGGTTATCACAGACCAGAGCACATCGGTCGGAAGCTACCACATAAACTCCGCTGAACTCGCTGAGATCGGCACCTCATGGGTTCACGACGCTGAGAGAATGGGTGGCGGCAGATTTGAAATATTGCTGGTCGGCCATTCCTTCGACGATGTGCCGGTACTTTTTTCCCAGGATTACCCAACACGGTTTCCTGCACCCATAAGTGAAAGCAAGGCCAGGTGGGGAAGGCAATTCATTGCTCGCCTCAGCGGAGTCGCCGACAGCCTGCCTCAAAATGGAGGCTCGGCGATAGCCGAGGCAATTTACCGGGCCTCACTTCGAATTCCCGACAAAGGGGAAACCACAATCTTTGTCTACTCCGACCTTCGGGAAGTGAACAGGAGATTCGATCTGGAGAGGAACGTTCCCACTTATACGGAGTTTGCAGACTGGCTCAAAGGGGATGGTATATCTCCAGTATTTCCGAAAGACACTCGATTGCAGGTAATCGGAGTTCACCCTTACAGCGGGCCGAACACTTCCAGACTGACTGCCCAAAACTACGATAAAACAATTCGACTCTGGGAGCAGGTTTTCAAAAGCTGGAAAGTTAAAGCATCAATCTCAGAGACTTTGAACTTGAATTCGATCCAATAAGAAAACAAAAAGGGAGACTATCATGAAAAAGAATATCTTCATCGGCGGGGCCCACAGGGGCGGCAAGGCAATCACAGAGGCGGCTCTGAAAGACGACGCCATCGACAAATTCGACTCGGTACTGATTTCAGATCCCAAGGAAAATCGCGCGAAGCAACTGGCGCTCGACTGGAGCCGGGCGGGGATACGATCTCAAGCCTATGAGGTGCCCTGCGAAGTAGCTATTCGCAGGATCAATACACCTCTCGATGCCGCACTTCTCTCAATCGATACAATTAATCCCATGAAAGATGTCATGCGAGAGAGGAAAGTCCCGACTCAGTGGCAGCTTATGGTGAAGGGTCTCGGTGCCACGGGACCGCTTATCGGGATCTCCGGCTCAGTTCCCAGAGGTGACAATGATGTGAGAGGATTGTCAGAGACTCTGATCGATTCGCTGGGCAGGTTTATCAAGCCGACTAGCTCCTCGGCGGTTAGAGAAAATCTGCTGAATGCAGACTTGCTTTACTCCTTGAGAAAATCTGTCTCCTGGCACAGCGTCACCAGGCTCGACATGCTCGACCGCGACCCGGATGACATGCCCGGCGGGAGCCTGAATTTCTTCTGGGGGGACGAGAGACTCCCTTTGATCATTGAGCAGAAATCTCCGTCGCAGGAGCTCGTCGAAAGCAAGAAGCAGGCGCTGGAGGTGAATGTGCCTCAGCGACTACAGGGCTCGAAAACCCACGCTGTCGCGCTAGTGTCGAGTCAGAATGTGGACTTTTTCGTAGTTAATCAAGTGCGCGGAAAACGTTTCGCGCGGCTTCATGTGCCGTTGATGCATTCGCTCCCGGCGCCGGCTTCGTCGACACGATCGGGATCGGCGGCGGGACTCCTGCTGCTCGCCGGCATTGCGCTCCCATTTCTTGGTGCGGCTGCGGCCCCGGCAGCAATGGCAGCTGCTGTGACGGACTGACAGCCGATATCCACCGAGCAACGCCAGCGTACCAGTATGGGTGTGAGGCCATTTACATAAGGAATGGTGGAACATGAGTGCATTACTACTGCTGTTCTTGATATTTGCATTGCCGGTACTCCTAATCAAGATTCTCAAGTCGCTATTCGCATTCGTGCTGAGCGCGGCCCGGTTGTACTTCTATCTGATCCTCGTTCTGCTATTATCTGCGCTCGTAATCGGAGGATTCAAATGACAATCGCTCTTCTCATGAACATACTGCAAATCCGAAGACGAACCTTGGAAAGAATATCTCTTATCGACTCTATGACAATTGGATGCAAAAAATGAAAACAGACATTTACATAGCGAAAGTCGGCGTTTTGATCTTCGCAGCCTCGCTGCTCACTTCGACGGTTTGTTTCGCCCAATTTCGCATCAGGCCTGACTGGGTCACCAATCCTCCACGCGGCTATATCAATTATTATTATGTCGGATTGGGCATCAGTCCCGATTACCAATTGTCGGTACAATACGCGATTTCTGATGCGGCACAGATGTTGGAAAATCGCTACGACATTGAGAGCTACACACTAATCGACAAAACTCCGGTCGCCGATTATTCGAGAGTAATTGTTAGTCTTCACGGGCAGAAGAAGACAGTTCTCCTTAAAGTCGTCGACAGTTATGTAGAGCAGGGATATGACGGCTACAAGACCTTTCTTCTTATTAGTTCGCCGAGACCGGCTTCTGATATCAGGCACATCCCCGGCGATCTGGGAGCGTTGTTGAGGTCAACCTTGATCCCTGGCTGGGGGCAATACTATAAACATTACCGGGAACGCGGAATGATTTTCCTCATAGCTGAGGGGATCGCACTGGGAACGGCAGCCGTGCTGTACCATGAAGCAACTACCGGGCTTGATCGCCAGGCTAGATCAGGCTTCAATATCGCCTTCAGCATTGGAATTGCAATCCATATCCTGGATATGATCGATAGCGCGACAATTAAGCCAAATATTCAATATGAATAGCACTCTTCAAAAGATTTACAAAACGGAGGTTGATAAGATGAAAACCAAATTGTTCTTCCTGTTGTTTCTTGCCGTTCTCACGTACGGTTGCGGAGCAAGTTCGCTCCTGAATACACCCGGTACTGTTCAGAAAACGCTCTTTGAAACAAGCACCTCCAAGGAGCCACAATGGGTGCTTGGTTCCAAAGTATTCTGGTACGACCCTAAGGATCAATGTTACTACGTGGTGGGAGTCGCAAACGACCAGTCGGACTTGGGATTCGGCAGCTCGATCGCGCAGGCCATTGCGCTCAAAAACCTGGCGCAAAGAATTCAGACTATCTTCAATTCAAGATTTGCACTCATCGAGACTGGCAAATCTGATGAAGTCCGTAATCTCGGTGACCTGCTTGTATCGGCGGTCACGAACAACATTCAGCTATCAGTCGCTATGACAGAACAGTACTGGAAAGAGTGGCAGATCAATGATGGTTATCAGGCCAGGTTTCGGTACGACATCTACACACTGAACCAGATAAGCAGGGCAGATTTGGATCGGGCAATCGCTTCGGCGGTCGAAGGTTCAAAGCAGCATGTCGAAGATCCGGAGCTTCGAAGTCGATTGGACAAGTTTGAGAACGACGTTCAGAAAGAACTGGGTAACGTCCGATGATGAAAGCTTTGTTCATGGCGCTGATTGTCCTTCAGGCTGGCCAAGTCGCTGCCCAGCAGGTATACCCGCGATCCCGAGTGTGCTTCAGCTACGCCGTCGACATGACGACATATCACGTCGTTGAAAACAATGGATTCGCAGTGGCTGTCGGTCAACCGCCCAGTCCTGCGCCAGTGCTCCTTAACGTCCTTGAAGTGTCATACTTCTCGTACAACAATGAACTGATGATTGGAATCAACGGAGGATTGAGCCTCGGTCAGCCCAACGGCGCTCTTCGTTTTACAAAGGCTGCACTCGACATAGAACTTGGAATCAGCGGCGGCTCGATAGACTTATATGGCGGTCTTAAGGGATTTTTATTGATAAATATGAGGCAGAGAGGAATATCCAGCTTCGATTTTTCGACAGTAAATGTGGCATATACCGAAGGACAAATCTTTGGATTCGCACCGATCGCGGGCATCAGGGCATACATAGGTATCCTGACGGTTTACGCTGAAGGATCGGTAAATGTCCTCCCCGATAGCGGCGCGCTCACCGATTGGTATAATACCGGTTCCATCGCACCATTTCAGAACGTCTCTCTCGAACCATTTTCGTTGAAGGGAGGAATAGGGATTGATTTCTGAACTCGATTTTCCTGCATCGGTTGCTCGAAATATTATTGAAGAGGAGAAATGTCTATGAAAACCTTCCTGATGTTCACTGCTATTGTTTTCACCGCCGCGAATACAAATTTGTACGGCAGCACATTAAAAGTCGGGATAGGCCAACCATACTCTACCATTCAGAGTGCCATCAACGCCGCAGCGACTGGTGACACAGTCAAGGTCTTCCCCGGGACCTACAACGAGGCAATCATTATCAATAAAAATATCGTCATCCAAGGTTCGGGTTATGAGACCACAAGAATTACAAGTGCCAACAATCCGACTGTGACCATGAGCAGCGGTAAGCTGATGTGGTTTTCCATCACGTCGATTTCCGGGGACGGCATACAGGCGACAGCCGGACTAATAACCAACGACGTGATCGCGGGATGCGGCCGCTACGGCGTTAATTTTCTCCAAAATAGCACGGCAAGCATTAAGAATTCTGTAATTCTCGGAAATTCATCTCATGGCGTAGAGGGTTACAATAACGGCTATAACGGGACCGCTGTTAACTGCATCAGTTGGAACAACGGGCAATACTCCAGGGGGTTTGACGGTCTCAAAGGTGTCACATATTGTGACGGATCAGTGTCGGCTCAATCAAGCAGCAACACGATCAACGTTGATCCAATGTTCATCAGCGGGAACGATTTTCACATTCCACCCACCTCGCCGTGCTATGAGACCGGCAATCCAGCCGATGTCAACCCCGACGGTTCTCGCAGCGATATGGGATATTTTGGCGGATCGGATTGTGCCATTTATCCTGTCATAACCAGAATACTAATCGTGCCGGTGGGAAACGGCCAGGTCCAGATCCAGGCAACTGCTCAGGCAAACTACTGAGGTATGACCATGAAGAATGCAATTCTGATTACTCTGGTGATCATTGTTTCCGGTCTGAAGTGCTATTCCCAGAACATTTCTCGGGGCCAAACAATCGTTGCCGGTGAATATTTCACCAATATAGACCCTGGCGCTGGGAACGGAACGCCGATATCTGCAAACTATGGGTCCGCAGCTGCCAATGCGTCATTCACCGCTCAGGTTCCGCCCGGAGAGGTCCTCTATTTCAGATTCGAGAGTTCCGACGGTACTTGGAGTACTCCGCAACCGGTCCTCGGTGGAGCCTCGTCAAGTTCCGGAGCCAGTCTAGTCGCCGGAGAATATTCCATAGACTCTGATCCTGGAATCGGAAAGGCGACATCGTTCTCCGTTAGCACAAATGGAAAGATCGCTATTTCCCCACCTCCGATGACAAGAGGTGACACACTCTATATGCGGGTTAAGGATTCTTACGGAAGGTGGAGTCCGACAAGCGTGGTCAAGTACGATTTTATTAGCATTGCTGATGCGCAGTACTACATAAAGTATGCAAATGGAACAACAACTCAGTCAGCTGAGATGTCTCTCATAGACTCACTTCAGAACTACCCGGTCTTCGTTGCCGTGTCATCTAGCATACCGGCACTTACGAATTTCGATACAGTTTACGCCCGTGTCCGGAGTGAGAACGGATTTTGGAGCGCATGGTCCCAATCAGCCGGCGTTCTAACGGCAATCCAAGGGGATGACATAAGCGTTCCCGGAGAGTTTAGACTCTTTCAGGCTTATCCCAATCCTTTTAATCCATCGACGACAATCGAGTATGAGCTTCCTGAAAGATCACATATCTCGATAATCGTATATGATGTTCTAGGCAGAAATGTCAGGACATTGGTAAATGAGAATGAACCAGCGGGGACTTACCGGGTCATTTTTGACGCAGCCAATGTCCCTAGCGGAGTGTACTTCTATAGGCTTGTTGCGAGTGGAGTCGAGCCGTCCGCCGCAGGAGGTTTTGCAGACACAAAAAAATTCACGGTTCTTAAATAGGACTATATGTTACCAGCTATAAATGACGGGGAAATGTTATGAGCACGGCTAATAACTATGAGGTCTTATTTATAGACCTTGAAGGCAAGAACATCGTTCCATCCTTGGAGCCTTTGGCAAGTCGACATGGGCTGCATCTTTTGTCCACTGCAAGCATTGATGAGGGGATCCGCCTTCTCGAAACCTACCGTCCGATCCTCGACGCGGTCGTGGTCACGTCGAAACTGGCTGGCGCTTCAAACCTCGATGACCTCCATGTCCAAGCCATAAAGGCAAAGGGCAACGACATTCCTGTCCTTATTTTCCCGTCTGACGATTCAGATTGCCTCATGACTTCCAGTGGTCAGCAACCCGAAAGTTATACGCAAATCCTCCACCACGAAATTGGCGCTGATCCACAACACGTGTTCTCTCAAATCCGAAGCGCGATAGAATTAGACCGCGTAACCAATGCACATGATTCATCGACCTTCGAATCAAGCTGGGACAGTCGTTCAGGATTCTATCTTCAGCAGAAAAGGGACGGTGAATGCCGCGCCTTGTTTGCTTTCCCCCTTCAATCTGTTCTCGCACTCCGTTCGCAGCTGGAATCTGCGACTGCACTGCGTGCAGCAATTCGTTGGCATTATCATTTCTTGAGCTTGCTGACCTTCTTCTCGTTCCCGCTCGACGTAACCCTGCGGATTATTTCTCCTCAGGTGGAAGGCCAGAAAGACAAGAAGTTGCTCATTTCGCTGATCTTTTCTACAACAGGCAGCAGTTATGAATTGGCCACGGATAACGCGAAGACGCTTCAAGACGAATTACAGGCTCACCTGAGCCAGAGTAACGATGGTCTTTCCCATCCATACAGCTTCGCTCCAATTCTCGATCAATTGGAATTTGAACGGATCATCACACCATTTCCTCTTCAGTCTGTCGTGAACTTAGAAAGACGAACTCTCAAGTTGGGAAACCCTGGCCACGGTCTGCTCAGGAACGCGGCGGACAATGAGGAGGGGATAGGGCTAGCACTTCCGACAGGGGGATCCTTCTCAGCTCCCTCTCCCCTTAATCATATCTGCGCAGTACTTTCTGACCAATCCAGCCAGAGTCTTCTTGACATTACCATCACCCCTTCTAAGCTCCTCCCTTCGGAAATTGACTTGCTTCACGATATGAGGAACGATCTGAGTCAAGACGCTGAGAATGTTCTTTCTGAAGAAAAGGAATCCGTGATTCCGTTTGCACAAGCAATGATGGAGCAAGCCGGTCAGACTTTTTATCTCCAGTCCCGTCTCGCAACCGCAGCCCCTGCAGTTTCCGGTAATCTTATCACCGCGGCGGCCATTGACCTTTTCGGCCAGGTTTCCAGCGTGCAAGTCTCCCAATTAAACACTGACGAGGGTGGGATCCTTAACCCGATGTCCTTTCAGACAACTCAACCAATCGTGAGGCTGCGGCACATTTTCCCGCTTAGCCATCTCGTTACCATATTTCACCTCCCTTTGCCATTTCAAGGAGACGCACCTTGGATCAACACGACCCATCCGCTGGACCGTTTTCTTCCAGATAACATTTCGACTAACGGTCCCGTCTTGGGCTACAAAGAAGCCGGGAAACGTCAGCAGCTGATCAGAATTGCACCCGAAGATTTACGTCGCCATCTCTGGATTCTCGGTCAGACTGGTACTGGCAAATCAACCACGCTTATGTCAATGATAAAAGAGAGAATTGATTCCGGTGCTGGCGTAGCATTGATTGACCCCCATGCTGATTTGTGGCAGAAAGTCTATGAGAGCATACCGAAGCGGAGACGAGACGATGTAGTTGTATTCGATCCCACTGATTTGACAAACCCACCCGGCTTGAACTTGCTTGAATATGACAAGCGTTTTCCGGAACAAAAGACATCCCTTATAGATGAAATGCTAAAGCTCTTCGACGAGATGTATGACCTCAAGTCCACCGGCGGTCCGGTGTTTGAAATGTACATGCGAAACGCAATGCTCCTTGCCATGGATGATCCGAGTGATCCCGGTACTCTACTCGATGTTGTCAGGATATTTCAGGACAGCGACTTTCGCAGCCAGCTTCTTGAGAAGAGCACAGATCAACAGGTTGTCAATTTTTGGCGCATCGAAGCTGAAAAAGCCGGCGGTGAATTATCCTTGCGGAACGTAGCCCCCTATGTTACAAGCAAGTTGACAAAATTTGTCCAGAATCATTATCTCACACCGATCGTTGGTCAACAGCACAGCACAATCGATTTTCGTGAAATTCTGGACAACAGAAAGATTCTTCTGGTGAAACTGACAAAAGGAAAGTTGGGCCAGCTCGGCGCCAGGTTGCTCGGCACAATTCTTTTTGCCAGGCTCCTAATGGCAGCACTTTCAAGGGAGGACACTCAGGAAGAAAAGAGGGCAGACTTCACACTCTTTGTCGACGAATTTCAGGACTTCGTATCGGACTCCCTGGAATTGATGCTGTCGGAGGTAAGAAAATATCGGCTCAGCCTTGTCTTGGCAAACCAGGCTCTTGGCCAATTGCGCCCAAGCACACTGAAAACCCTATTTGGTAATGTGGGGAGTTACGTTTTCTTCAGACCCGGCATAGATGACGCAACCATTATGGAACCTTATGTGTGTCCTCCTTTTGTCAAGGAGGAACTCTTAAACATGCCGAATTTCGTTGCCGTCGCTCGGCTAATGATCAATAACACGCCTTCTTTTCCGTTTATAATGAACACGCTGTCACCCGAAATGCTGAAACGATATTAGGCTGTGGGAGGTTGGAAGACGAAACAAGGAAATGGATGGCAGGCACCGAATCCACTCGTGATTCTTCCGAAACCATGGAAAAACATTGGACCAATTATATGATTAAGAATTTTCTACTGGCACTCGCATTTCTGCTCTCGGTTTCCCTGGCCGACGCACAGTCTGCCGGATGGTCTAACCTGACCCGTGGCAAGGCTGCAGGTTCCTTCTCTTTCAAAGATGATGGCACGCTCCTGTTCGGTGGGAGGCCTTTCAATTACCGAATCACCGTGCCGGGGGATAACGAACAACCCTTTACACCCACGGACATCTGGATTAGCTCTGCGAATCCATCTGGCCAGTACGCGATATTGCAGGCATCAAATCGCCATCACGATTTCGGTTATTGCTGGTTACTGGATCTCAGGCATCTTACCGTAACCGACATCAATTACACCCACTTCGGACCCGCTCGCTGGGTAATGTGGTCGCCGGACGGTCGATACGCAATTCTTGAAGATCCTGAAGCGCAGGTTCTGCAAAGGATAGAGCTGAACACAGGACACGTAGGGAATCTGCAGGTCACTGGCTATTGGGATGGTCTGCAAAATATAACATCTGACAATACAAGACCTGCCATCGAGAATAGTAATGAATATGAGCAGATCAACCTTCACAGTTTCTATTGGATAACAGGGACTCTGAAATTCATGGTAAGAGTTGACGTCAAGTACTACAACAAAGCCGGGATTGACCATTCATTCTTCGTCGAAGTCGACGTCCCAAGCGGGCTAAGCAGGCAGATTCGCTGATTCAATCTGGCAATGGGAATGTAACCCACATACGATCCTCAGATAGACAGTCAGGCATTTCATAAGCGCCGTCTCAAACAGAATCGGATACGAGCCACTGTCATTGAAGCACGAAAGGAATTGCTGACAACAGATGAAGGGGGACAAACTATGAGCAAGAAATCCGAACGACAGTTCATGAAAGACAACCTACGAATAGAAATCAAAAATGGAAGCGGTACCCGAGTGGCGAAAATCGGTTTCTCAAGAGTCGAAAAAATTCACAAAAGTTATAGTGTCGATTCCCTCGATACCCGGCAGGCGGAGCATCTTTTTCATCTCATGGCAAACGCGGAACGAATTCATGCTAAATACAGTGCCGAGACCGGGCGACATGCAACATTCTTGCTTTGGGACGAGCAGATCGCAAAAATTGCGCGCGGCTTCTCGCGGGATATGAGCACAAGTAAAGCCTTTAACCTTGCTCTTTCGGACGGGACCGCTATGCAAAGTCGTCTTTCAAAGGCTGGAATAAAGTGGTCATCCTTCGGCGTAAATCTAGGTATATCTTCCGGATATGCACTGGCGGCGCACATGGCGTTCATGCGGGAACAACCACACCGGAGGAATCATCGTGCAAACATCCTCAATCCGAGGTTCACTCGATTTGGGGCCGGGGTTATCTTGTCAAGGGGAGTCTTCTATGTATGCGAAATCTTTCTCGAACCAACAGAGAAGTGACCATCTCCGCTTTACTGAACGCCGGTGTCCTTTCCGAATGACTTAATTCGGGCTAGCTCTTTCGCCTATCCCCGTGCTTCTTTCCTTTTTGATGCTCTATCTGATACTCCTTAACAGCCCATTTACGAAGTGCTCCTCGTAGCTCCCGCGCCGAAGAGGAGGTCATCGGCTGAGATGTGTCCCGCGCAGCCTTTATGAGTCTTACCATCTTCTCCACCTCCTCTTCAACCGCGTCCATCTCTCTTGAGCTAAGGTCATTCTTTCCCTCTATAGCTACAGGCAGAAGTATGGCGCTGCTTTCACCTGATATTAACCAATTGGGATCGCATCCTAATTCTCGCAGCTTTGCAAGTAATTCGAAACCCGGGAACGATTGCCCATTTAGATATACATACAGCTGCTGACTGTTCTTGAGTCCAAGGGCACGCGCAAACTCGGCCCTTCTCCCGAATCGGTCGGCAAACTCCGTCAGCCTTTTTCCGATTTCCTTTTTGTCGATACTCACAAAATTGTGATACCTCTTGACAATACTGTATTAAATATGTTACATTGTTCCCAATCGGGAACATACAAAGTATGCAAAAGGAAAATGCAAAAATCAAACCCGGCAGATACCTGATCAATAGGGCAGAAGTGGCTAGGAAACTCGGGGTTTCTTCAAGGTATATCAACATGTTGTTTCGTGGACAACGACAAAATCCGAAAAGGCTGGCGCAGATCAAAAAGCTCATCAGTGACGAGTTAAATATCCTGACGAGATCTATTAATTGCCAAAGAGCCGCACCGCTGGTCCACCATAGGTCCGGACAGCGTCACACAGACCATAAGAGAATTCAAAACAAAAAAGAAGGAGAATCGCTGTGAAAACAATTATGGGATCGCTGCTGCTTTTCATCATGTCCTCATCTGTTGCAATATCGCAGACCGCTTTCGAAGAAGGCCACTCTGTCCTCCAATTTGGCGTCGGCTACGGTTTGCTCAATTCTTACGGCAACGTGACCGTTCCACCCGTTACACTGGCGCTTGACTACGGGAGTACCTCTAACCTTTCTGTCGGCGGCTATGTCGGTTACTCGGCCTCCAGGGACGTGATGTTCCCGAGCGGCTCGTATGGTGGCCTTATTACCGAAGATGCAGGCATTAACTACACCTACTTCATCTTGGGAGGAAGGCTGTGCTACCACTTCGACACAGGGGACAAGAACCTGGACGGCTACATCGGCGCGATGCTCGGATATAATGCCGTTTCTGCTTCCTCATTTGGACTGTCGTCGCTTGGTGGAATCGACGTGACAGCCAAAGGGAGCGCATTGATATACGGCGGGCAGCTGGGAGGGAGATACTTCGTGAGCCCTAATGTTGCGCTCTTCGCCGAAGTGGGATACGGAATCGGCTATATAACCGGTGGCCTTTCCATCAAATTGTGAACCGAGTGAAAATCAGCAACCTCAAGAAAATGGAAAAAGATTCTATTTACTAACACACAACAATCAATAACAAGGGAGTACGAAATGAAACGTTTACCATTTGCAGTGGTTCTGGTCATTGCCATCCTCGCAGTCGGCATTCAATCCTGTGCCACCTCCGAGGCGATCACGGGTAGTCCAATCGATCCAGCGTTGGTTGCTAAGATTGTTGACGGCCAGACTACCCAGGACCAGATCATCTCCTGGTTTGGAGCGCCAACCACAACATCTCAATTAGGCGACAATGTCCTCTACATTTATAAGTACTGTAAGACGAGCGGGTCGGGCCTCTACACCGGATACTTCGGACAGACAAAGAGCGTGGAGAAGTGCAATGAGCTCACCGTAACATTTGATAAGGCCACAGGGACCGTTAAGGCGCATAACTTCCAGAAAGCATTCTGACCCGACATTGCCGCGACCTTTTCATGGTCGCGACACTTACGACTTGAATAGGAGAAAGCGCCATGTTTAGAAGCTCAACACGATTTACTTCGGTCATTGCAGTTCTGGCTGCCTTCGCCCTGTCTTCGTGCGCGGAAATCCGGCAAGCGCAGGACTCGGCTCTTTTTCAGATGGAGACCACAGCCAAGCCGAGCGGGCCGCAGGTGTATCCGGAGGATCACGAGTTCGTTTTCTTGCCTTATCCCACGGTCTACGCCAAAGTGGATTCTTCGTACTGGACGGACCAGCTCGAGAATGGCGCCACGCCGGCCGCTTATTTCCTCGTCGTCTGGCTCACGTTCACGAACGTCGGGAACTCCCCGGTGACCTTCGACCAGTACCACGTCGTAGCCACCTTCGGACTCATAACCGACGACGGCGTCAATTATCATTTCAACGGCAACTTGACCGGCCGTCTCTTCGAATCCGCCCTGAACCCCCGCGTGCCCGGGAAATTCAGGGTAGTCTTCGACGTGCCGAAAGGCAGTTACATACTCATAGTCGGCCGGGACATCTACAACAGCATGTCGTACCGGACCGACCATTATGATGAAACGGAGGTGTGCAGGCTTCGCCTTCAGCCGCGAGGTGGCAATTAACCGGCCACTCCTCGTTTTATGGAGAATGCCATGCGACCGGTTTTTTTGAACTTTCATTCAGGAGGATACAATGTCCATCAGATTCGCTTTGTTTGCGGCTTATGCACTCGCGCTTTCGGCAGAGATGGCGTCTGCCAGAACGATCATCGTCGATCAGTCCGGCTTGGGCCAATACACGACCATCCAGGCCGGCATCGATGCCGCCGCCGCGGGTGACACGGTCAAGGTCTATCCCGGCGTGTACCACGAACAAGTGAGCGTCACGATAAACATCGTGGTACAGGGGTCGGGGTACGAGCGTACCCAGATCGTCCCGGACGCATATCCCGCCGTGAGCATCGGAACTGGCAAGATGATGTGGTTCGCCATATCCAGCAATACCGGTTACGGCGTCATCATGTCCGGGGGAATCCTGACGAACTGCGTCGTCTGGAACTGCCCATCGTACGGAGTGGCCGTGGTCTCGGGGTCATCGCCCATCATCGAGAACGACGATATCGTGGACAACAATAATTGCGGAATCTACGTCTCGAGCGGATACGCAACCGTCATCAACACGATCGTCGTGGGGAGCCTGGATCCCGCCGAATCCAGGAACATAAGCGGCAACACGAGCATCCTCTATTCGTTGTACTACAACGTTCTCGGTGTCAACGGCACTGGCGACATCAACCTGCTCGACTCCGACCCGGAGTTCGTCTCGTCGACCGACTTCCGGCTTCAGACCGGTTCCCCGTGCATCGATGCCGGGAAGCCGGATATCTACGATCCCGACGGCTCGCGATCTGACATGGGTTATTACGGCGGCCCTGATGCCCCGGTCTTTCCCGTCGTGACGAACCTCCGTCTTTACCTGAACTCCGACGGTTCCGTGAGCGTCCAGGCGACCGCTGAATCGAGATATTAGGAGGTCCGCGATGTCCACTAAGTTCAAGATCCTTGTATGCGTCTCAGCGCTCGTGTGGGTTGCCGCGTCAGCAGAGGCTCAGGTGATTCCGAGGCAGGCGCCGGTAACCGCCGCCGAATACTTCATAGGAAACGATCCCGGCGAAGGGAAGGGGACGCCAATCACGATTCCGAATTCATCCACGAGCGTTCCGTTGGATCTGTCCAGCATCAAGCTGTCGCAAGGGCAGTTCATTCACATCAGGGTGGAAAACTCCCAGGGAACATGGAGCGCACCTGTCAACTTGATGTACCCGGCGAGGACGATCACCGCAGCGGAGGTCGTCGTCGGCAGCAATCCGGGTAGTGTGGTGCTTGGTCATGGAATTCCCATGATGCCGGTCGGCGGGAGTTTCGGGACGGGGGTAGTCAACGTTCAGGCGAGCATATCTAATTGGAATCACACCGACACGATCTGGGTACGAGCGCGGTCGTCGCAGTATCTCTGGAGTGAACCGGTGGGAAACATCGCCCTCGTGGACACGATCCTTAAGCCAGTCGAACTCATCGCGCCGTCCGATGACGACACGCTCCAGCTTTATTATCCCGTGAGACCGATTACCTTTTCTTGGTCGAGATCGACTATTACTACTGGCATCCCGGTCGAATATTCGTTTCACTTGGTGGGGCCGGGGCTGGACACGACAATCGTGAATTTGCAGGATACAACGTTAACGACTGATCTTATGTCGCTCCTTAAAATCTCCTCGGTATACGGGTGGTCGGTAAGCGCGACTGACGGGTATGCCGTGGTCGCTTCCCCGGACAGCTTCTTGTTCAGGACGTCGGACGGGATCACGGCGGTTCACGATGTCAATCAGGTGCCCAAGGTTTTCGCTCTTTACCAGAACTACCCGAACCCCTTCAACCCGACCACGATCATTGGTTATGACGTACCGAGGCGATCCCTGGTAAGCCTTGTCGTGTATGATGTCCTTGGAAGACGAATCGAAACGCTTGTCAACGGGCAGAAGCAGGCCGGACATTACCAAGTGACTTTCGATGCGGACAACTTGCCGAGCGGCGTTTATTTCTACACTCTGCGAACCGGAAATTCCATTGTCACGAAGAAGCTCACGCTCATCAAGTAGCATCGAATGATCCATGTGACAGGTTTCCGTTTCACAGCCACAGCGTTAAGATTGAGAGGGAACATATGAAAAACATTTTCGGATTCTTGTTGGCGATCCTCTTTATGTACGGCAACTCCGCTTCAGTATGCGCCCAATGGGTGCAAACCGGCATCCTTGGTGGCGGCGCTCCGCAGGTCAAGTCGCTTGCCGCGACCGGGAAGTACGTTTTTGCGGGAACCGACAGCGGCGTCTTCGTGTCCACGAACGAGGGAGCGACTTGGACCCAGTCGAACGCGGGCCTAACGGACACGAACGTGCCGAGTCTTGCCGTGTACGGTTCGGCGGTCTTCGCTGGCACCCATGACGGGGTCTTCCGTTCGATCGACTACGGCACGACATGGAACGCGGCGAACTCCGGGCCGATGCAAAACACTGACGTTGCAGCCCTTGTTTTCAAGGGGTCAGATCTCTTCGCAGCCACTTTCGGGAACGGCATTTTCGTCTCTTCCGACCAAGGCACATCTTGGAGCCAGACGGATTCGGGAATCACCGATTCCTATTTCTTCTGCCTCGCGGTGAGCGGATCCAATATCGTGGCAGGAGGGGAGGCCGGTGCCTTCCTCTCAACTGATAACGGAGCAAGCTGGAATGCGGTATCGAACGGCCCTTGGGGATACAATGTCCGAGCGCTCGCTGTCTCAGGTGGGAATCTCTACGCCGGAGTGGATGGGAACTACGATACCAAGTGCATCTACCGCTCGACCGACAACGGGGCGAGCTGGACAGCGCTCGATGGAAGCTCGTCGGGTGGCACTGTGTACGCCTTTGCGGTGAGTGGCATGAGCGTATTCGCGGGCGGGAATGTCAGTGTCGTCTTGTCCACGGATAACGGGACGTCGTGGACGGATGCGGCCTCTTGGGATAACTGTACCTTCGCGAACAGCATCGTTTCCGCTCTGGCCATAGGAGACACGAATCTGTATGCCGGAACGGCACTCATTCAACCCATCGGCGTATTCCGGCGGCCTCTTTCGCAGATGGTAACTGCTGTGCGAGATGAGGGGACGGCACCCCCTCATGCATTCCTTCTCTCCCAGAACTATCCCAATCCATTCAACCCTTCAACCATAATCGAATACGCCGTACCGAACAAGCTTCACGTGATACTGATTGTCTACGATGTACTTGGCAGAACAGTTGAGACACTCGTCGATGAAAAAGAAGCTCCGGGAACATACAAGGTTCTCTTCGACGCGAGTTGCCTGCCGAGCGGCGTGTATTTCTACAGAATCTTCGCTGGACACTTCGTGGAAACAAAAAAATGCTTGGTAATCAAGTGAAGTCGGAGCGCACTCAGGAGCAAACCATACTCCTGCGAGAAGGATCATCTTAGCCGCACAGAACTCACGAGTATGCGCCAGGTTCAGCACGAATCCCGCCCACCCGCCCAAACAGGCTCACTTGATGACTGCCAGCAGCCGAGAAATAATCTCCCTCTCTCCGCCGAACAATTCGGCGTCGATTCACCCCGTCCACCATGTGAAGGCATAGCGGTACACGATTACTTCTCTTCTTGCACCATGCTCTTTGCTCCATGCTCACAAAAGGGGTATTTCTCGGCTCGCCTGTCAGTATCTGCGTTCGCAGAAAACAAAGGACCCTGAAGAGATGCCCGCAACAGGTTCAGTCACGCCGATTAAGATGAAGACATAGCTTCATCTCGAGTAGATCGAGACTCCGCTGCGTCTTCATCACTCGCTCCTTGTCCCGACCGAATATTCATTCGGTCGCGATCCTTCGGACCAGAAAGACAGCTGCGCTGTCTTACAGGCATCACGCCACTTATTTGTCGTGAACGGGGCTCGCGATCAATCGTCGTGCCTTTTCCTCCACACCTTTACCAATGAGAATCCGCCTCTGGCGTGACGCGCTGCGGGCATCTCGTCCAGAGAACAACTCCAAAAGGAAGGGCTGTCCCGTTTTATATTTCTGTCACGTCGAAGATCCCGACCTTGGCGGGACTGCCTGACGTCGCTGCGGCTCCTATCCTCCTTCGTCGGATAAGAGCCAAATGCAGCCATACTGCCACATCCCGCCGCGGTTTCACCGTGTCGGGAAGAGGCAGTTTCAATCAGGCATCGCGCCAGAAAGCTTGTCCCGCGAATCTTTCCAAGCGGGATCGGGCCAGCCCATATTTTCCCGCACAGGATGTGCGGGATGTCCCGCCCCAAATATGCTATAAGTCGGGATCCCGCAGGGCGGTGACCGATCATACAGGATGTATCGCTTTTGATCGGCAATATCCCCAACCTACCGAATGGCGCGTTTCGCGCCACACCCCAACACGCGACCGGCACATCGTAGCGGAGCCAAGATCCCGCCCCTGCCCGATTGGCTCGGTCATGCCGGTTGTAGTCGCGTGCGAGAGGCTCGTGACACTCGCCACACGCACGAGCGCTCCAGTGCCCTTGCCTCGTAAATTCGGCAAAGGCATACAATCGTCATGCCCTCGAGCCTGTCTGCCTCAAGCCGCCTCGGCGTAGACAGTGAGCCGCCCGCGAACCGAAGCCCGCCCACCACCATCCACCGGAACTCCTCCTAAGCAAAGCCTTCCAAGACAAGACCTCCCCGGAGGAACGCTTCCGCGTTCCACCTCCGCTGAATGCCCGAACGTGAACAAGATAAGCGCCTCCGCTTGCTGCGAAGGGACTTGTGTGAATTGAAAGCACTCAGCAGCGTGTCCCAAGACCCCGCCGACGGCGGGGTCGGGATCCCTTCGGGACGAGCCTTGACAGCCCCGCACTTCTGCGGGGACTGTCA
>JAJZVO010000086.1 GCA_021845665.1 Bacteroidota bacterium
GTTCCGGGGTAATCGAAGCCGGATGCCGTTCGGTCATCGGACAGCGATTAAAGCAATCCGGCATGCATTGGACGGTAGGAGGGGCAAACAGCATCATCGCTCTCAGGTGTATCCTTATGAGCCATCATTGGGATGATTTTTGGGCTTACAGGCCCCACATACGATATAGGCGGGGCAGGGCCGCCGCTTGATGAAAACCTCTTACAAAATTGTCGCACACCCGAGACACTACCAATCTTTGCGATTCTTCACCGTATTCGCTAACTTTCTACAAATCACAGGCTTAAATGGCAAAAGGCAAGAAGAAGTCGGTCAGGGAAGTTTCAACAGAGGTTTACAGGCATCCGGAAGCGACAAGCCCCCTGCGGCCGGAGGTTGGCACACAGGCCCAGTTCAGGAAGAAGAAGCCGCCTCAGGAGTACAGGTACGACTCATCTTTATCTCCAGAGCTGTCATGGGACGGGCAGAATTCTACACGTGTATTCGGCGAGTGGCTCCTTGCATGTATCGACGAAGCGAGCCGCCTCCCGGCGCCGCACAAATTTCAGTCTCCCCATGAGTTCAAAAACTCAAGCGGCCAGGTCGTTGCGACAATCGGCGGACTTGCCGACGCCGTTGAACAGTTGAAGCGCATCCAGGAGCCCTTCCTTAACTGGGCCGGCAAGGCCGAACGACTTTCGTTCGACGTTCCTACTCTTCCTCTCTTCGTCCACGAGCGCCTTTCGACAAAAGCGATCATGGAGACGCTAAAGAGCCACAAGCGGGACAAACAGATCGATATGTTCGATTTGTACGGCGACCCGCAGCACTCCGTGACGGACCAGGTCCTCAAAGCATATGAGTACCAGGACAAGTGGGTGAACCGGATGGTCCTCGGCGATTCGCTGGTCGTGATGAACTCGCTTCTACGCTATGAAGGACTTGGCGGGCAGGTTCAGATGATTTACTTCGACCCGCCTTACGGCGTCAAGTTCGGCTCGAACTTCCAGCCGTTCGTAAGGAAGCGCGACGTCAGCCACAACGATGACGACGACATGACTCGCGAGCCGGAGATGGTGAAGGCCTACCGCGACACGTGGGAACTTGGATTACACAGTTATCTTACATACATGCGCGACAGGCTTCTACTTGCTCGTGAGCTTCTCTCGCCAAGTGGAAGTGTTTTCGTCCAGATAAGCGACGAGAATGTGCACCATGTTCGCGAGGTGATGGACGAGGTGTTCGGCGATGAGAACTTTGTCTCAGTAATTCCCTTTAGAAAGAAGACAATGCCGCTAGGGGCAAAGCATTTAGAGAGTGTAACGGATTACTTGCTATGGTATGGAAAGGAAAAAGATAGGCTCAAGTATAAAGACATCTACGAACAGATGAACGTCGAGGGTGACCCGCATTGGAATTATGTCGAGTTGCCAGATGGAACAAGAAGGAAGATGTCGAGAGATGAAATCAATAACCATGGGCTTCTCCCTAAAGGCGCAATTCCATATCAACTTGTCTCCCTTTATCCTGCGGGAGTGAACCAGAGTGGGCTTTTTACTTTTCGATTTCGGGGAAAACCTTACAAGCCTCCTGAAGGCAACAGTTGGTTTACGAATCCTGAAGGTATGCAATGCCTAGCGGCTGCTAACAGGATCGAACCCTACGAAGATGGTGAGACGCTAAGATATGTTCTCAAACTTTCCGATTCCCCCTTTACAGGACTGACGAACCTTTGGGCAGATACTTCTGCGCCAAGTGATAAAGTCTATGCGGTTCAAACCAGCACCAAAGTAGTGCAAAGATGCCTCCTTATGACAACAAGCCCTGGAGACTTGGTTCTGGACCCAACCTGTGGAAGTGGCACCACGGCATATGTGGCCGAGCAGTGGGGAAGAAGATGGATAACGATTGACACGTCTCGAGTTCCACTTGCTCTCGCTCGTCAACGGCTCTTAACAGCAACATTCGACTTTTATGAATTAATCGATGAATCGCGAGGACCTATTGGGGGGTTTCGTTATTTGAGCAAGCAAGACAACCGAGGTAGAGAAACGGGTGGGATAATTCCGTACATCACGAAGGGGAGCATTGCAGGCAGCGAAAAGGCAGATGAAATAGTGCTCGTTGATCGACCGGAGGAAATAAAAAACATCACCCGTGTCAGCGGACCGTTCTGCGTCGAGGCAACGATTCCTACTCCTGTCGATTGGGAAGGCGACGGCGATGAAGACTCCGGCGCACAGGAATCCTACGGCTCTTTCGTGGAACGGATGCTTGAGATTTTGCGCAAGTCGCCGGTGCTTCATCTCGATGGAGGCAAGACGATTCAATTCAGGAATGTGCGTCCGCCGGCAAAGACGCTTTCGCTTTCGGCGGAAGCCCTTGTGGTCAGCGGTGATCGACCTCACCCCGACCCTCTCCGAAAAGGAGAGGGGGCACGGGCGGGTAAATCCGTTGCGCTTGTCTTCGGACCTGAGAATGGAGCCGTAAGCGAGAAATTAGTTTACGAAGCGGCCAAAGAAGCGTCTGCCAAAAAGTACAATCATCTTTATGTCGTGGGCTTTGCGATTCAGGCGAACGCGCGTCAGCTTGTTGACAACTGCGAGCAAGTCGTAGGGATCGCCGCAACTTATGTGCAGGCAACTCCGGATCTCATGATGGGCGATCTGCTGAAGAACATGAGGTCGAGCCAGATATTCAGCGTGTGCGGATTGCCGGAAATAAAAGTGAAGCAGCATGGCACTAAGGGCAAAGAGCAAAGCGTGAAGTACACCGTGGAGTTGGTTGGGCTTGATGTTTTCGATCCGGTGACGATGCAGACAGAGCACCGCAAAGGAGACGATGTGCCAGCATGGCTGCTCGATACCGATTACAATGATAAGGTGTTCCATGTCAGCCAGGCTTTCTTCCCACGGACAAGTGCATGGGATAACCTGAAGAGAGCTTTGAAAGCGAGTTACGAAGAAACCGTCTGGGATCATCTTGCAGGAACAACGAGCGCACCATTCGAAGCCGGAGAGCATCAGCAGGTTGCGGTGAAAGTGATTGACGATAGAGGGAATGAGCTGCTGGTTGTGAAGAAACTTGGAGAGGTCGAGAAGTGAAGCAAGTTTCAATTCTCACCCTTCTTACCCGAGGCCTGGAGACGACGCTCAGGGATAACAATCCCTGGTGGCGTGGAGAGCGCATGTTTGGAGTGCCGGAAACGCGACGGTGGGCGTTTGATAATGTTATTAATGGTTTGAAAAAAGGGCCGACTCCCGTAACCGTGCTTCGGGGACCGCGACAAATCGGAAAGACAACATTACTCAACCAGGTTATCAATCAACTCCTTGACGAAGGAGTGCCACCCGAGTGCATTTTTAGAGTTCAGTTTGACGAATTACCCGAGCTGATGAGATTGTCGCAACCGATTCTTGATCTCACACAATGGTATTCTGAAACGATATTGAAGACATCACTGAACAAAGCGGCCTGGACAGGGAAAAAGGTTTACATCTTTCTTGATGAGGTGCAAAACCTTACGGATTGGGCTCCACAGTTGAAACATCTAGTGGATCTCCAGCCTGTTCGAGTCGTCGTCACGGGGAGTTCAGCTTTGAGAATCGAAGCGGGACGCGATAGCCTTGCCGGGAGGATCACGACCCTGGAAATGGGGCCATTGCTTCTTCGAGAGATCGCGACTCTCAGAGAATTAGGGGAGATTCCTCCATACCTTCCAGCGAACGGCACCGGTCCTCTCAGAGAAAAGGCGTTTTGGATTGGATTAAGAGCGCATGGAGAAAAACATAAGGTTCTTCGCGATGAAGCGTTCGCTGCTTTTTCTGAGCGCGGCGCGTACCCTATTGCTCACGCAAAAAAAGACTTGCCATGGGAAGCGATCGCAGATTTGTTGAACGAGACTGTAATTCGTAGAGCCATTCAGCATGATCTCCGCATGGGACCGAAAGGTCAGAAGAGAGACGAGCACCTTCTTGAGGAAGTCTTTCGGCTGGCATGTCGTTATATTGGACAGTCTCCCGCGCAAGCGTTCTATCTTGCCGAGTTGCAGCGTGTAATGCACGCCAATCTTGGTTGGACCAGGGTATTGACGTATTTGAAATTTCTCGATGGCACATTATTGATCAGGCTTATAGAGCCGCTGGAGCTGCGGCTGAAGAAAAGGCGAGGTGCCTCCAAACTTTGTCTTTGCGATCACGCATTGCGCGCGGCGTGGCTGCAGGAAATGGTACCACTTACCCCGGAAGGTCTTAGTGAACTCCCTCACCTTGCGGACCTTGCAGGCCGGATCGCAGAAAGCGCGTCGGGATACTTCTTCCGCTCTATAATTAATCTTGATGTTGCGCATTTCCCTGAGCGGAACGATGAGCCTGAAGTAGATTTCGTGCTTACGGTTGGTGAGCAGAGGATTCCAATCGAAATCAAGTATCGGCGGAGGATTAATTATCAGGACACACTTGGTCTGAGGTCTTTCATCGAGAAGGCGCACTATAATGCACCATTTGGCATTCTGGTCACCATGCTCGATGAAAATGCGACGGATGATCCGAGAATCGTGTCCATCCCGCTTTCATCTCTCCTGCTGCTAAGGTGACCATTGACCAACTTTGAAGTCCCTGAACCAATCATAAACTCTCCTTACGAAGAACCCAAGCAATACTGGAAGATTGCTGAAGGCGAGCCGCCACAACTTCTGCCGGGCCGGCGTTCATCATGTTATTACTATAAGCCACCTGGTTCGCAGCCAAGTTTGTTCGGTGCCGAAGATCTCGGCACACTGATAGAACTGAAAATCGTAAACCGTATCCGAGAACGAGTCAAGGAGTGGCAGTCACAAGGATGGCCTGGAGTGAGTCGGGTGACTCTTGAGCTGCTGAACTACTGGAGGCGCGACGGCCGTGAGAAGAGACTCTTCTTCGCTCAACTTGAGGCAGCTGAGGTCATCATATTTCTAAGAGAGGCAAGAGGCGATTTCCTGCAGGGGATAGAAATTCCTTTGGACGAACCTGGCCAGAACGGGGCGGAGAATGGCGTCAAGGCATTTACACGATATGCCTGCAAGATGGCCACAGGCACAGGCAAAACGACCGTGATGGGGATGCTTGCAGCATGGAGTATCCTGAACAAGGTGAACGACCATGGCAACAGCAAATTTTCAGATGTGGTCGTAGTTGTCTGTCCAAACATCACGATCAAGAACAGGCTGCAGGAACTCGACCCACAGCTTGGCGAAGCAAGTTTATACCGAACCAGAGACCTTGTTCCATCTCATTTCATGCCACAGCTTACTTCGGGGAAAGTCATAGTTACTAACTGGCACGTGTTCGAAGCACAGACCGTCCAGACCGGAAGTGTAAGTTCAAAGGTCATCAAGGCCGGAGTCACACTTCATCCGAAAGAATGGATCACCATAGGTCCGAAAACCACGACTGCACGCGGCAGGCGATACCTTTCTCCCGATGATCTGGCGGTACAAGTCGCCGCCGAAAAGATTAAGATATTGGAAGAGGAACGTGATAAAAGTGGTAACCTGAAGCGAATCAGGGTTGAATCGGAAAAGCATGTTGAGAGTGACGCAGCGATAATAAATAGAGTCCTCGGTCGTGAAATCGGAAAGAAAGGGAATATCCTGGTTTTTAACGACGAAGCTCACCACGCTTACAGAATTCACCGCACAGAAGAAAAAGAGGATGTACCGGAAGAGGAAGATGTATTCGGAGAAGAAGAGGAAGGCGAAGAGTTTTTCAAGGAAGCAAACGTCTGGATGGACGGGCTCGACAAGATACATGGGCGCAGTGGTCGCGGCATAAATTTCTGCGTTGACCTCTCGGCGACTCCGTATTTTCTCGCTCGCGTTGGGAGGGAGACGAACAGGCCGTTCCCGTGGGTCATTAGTGATTTTGGATTGACAGATGCTATCGAATCAGGACTCGTAAAGATACCACAGCTCGCAGTAAGGGACACGACTGGCAAAGAAATTCCCGGCTTTTTCAATATATGGAGGTGGATACTACCGCAGCTTACGCCATCAGAGCGGGGTGGGAAAAAGGAAAGTCCCAAGCCGGAAGCCATCCTCAAATACGCCAATCCTCCAATAGCAATGCTCTCGGGGCTTTGGGAAGAAATACGGGTTGACTGGGAGGAAAAGAAAGATGATCCAAGGCCGCCTGTCTTTGTGATCGTGTGTAAGAACACGAAGATTGCAAAGGTCATTTATGAATGGATTGGCGAGAACAAACCACCTTATGGTATTCCTCCTCTCGGCATCGAAGCGTTTCGCAACAACGGAAAGATAAATACTATTCGCGTCGACACAAAAGTCGTTATGGAGAGCGAGACCGACGAATCGAAGAGCGACGAGACGAAATGGATGAGGCACACGCTGAATACCGTGGGCAAAACAGATTGGCCGCGCGATCAGCTCGGACGTCCACTTTATCCTGAAGGGTTCGAGGAGCTTGCGCAAAAACTCAAGCGGCCGCTTCACCCGCCCGGAAGAGATGTGCGATGCATAGTGAGCGTCAGCATGCTTACCGAAGGATGGGATTGCAACACGGTCACACACATTGTCGGATTGCGGCCGTTCATGTCGCAATTGTTGTGTGAGCAGGTCGTCGGACGAGGACTGCGCCGGCGATCTTATGAACTTGGAGCCGATGACAAGATGCAGGAAGAAGTAGCCAAAGTCTTCGGAGTGCCATTCGAAATCATTCCTTTCAAGCAGAACAAATCCGGGCCTCAACCGCCACCGCCGAAACGTCACCATGTCTACGCGGTTCCGGAAAAGGCCAAATACAAAATTGTCTTTCCGCGAGTAGAAGGTTACAGAGGAGCAATACGGAACAGAGTGGTACTTGATCAGTCAGTGGCGTCTCTTCGTCTCGATCCGCTGAAGATACCTCCCGAAGTACAGATGAAAGCTTCCTTGCCTGCAAATTCAGGGAGGCCGAGTCTCACGGGGCCGGGGAAGCTTGAAAACGTCACGATGAATCCTTACAGGCAGGGGCGGAGATTTCAGGAACTCGTTTTCGATCTGGCACGCGATCTAACGCGAGAATATGTCGGCCAACCGGGATGCGGTGCTCCGGCTCATGTTTTGTTCCCACAGTTTGTCGAGATCGTAAGGAATTATCTTGAAGGTAAGGTTCAGCCGATACCACCCGCGGACATACTCGACGTATTCCTCTCTCCTTACTACGGATGGGTGCTGGAGAGACTGGTAAACGCAATCAAACCTGATACAGCTTCGGGGGAGACTCCGGAGGTGCCGCGATATGAAATCAATCGCGGACCCGGTTCGACGGCGGATGTGGATTTCTGGACAAGCCGTGAAGTGCGGGAAGTGGTACACAGTCATCTCAACTATGTCGTTGCCGACACCAAACAGTGGGAGGAGTCGGCAGCATACACGATAGACAACCATTCAGCGGTTGACGCGTTCGTAAAAAACAGCAGTCTTGGTTTCGCAATTCCCTATCTCTTCAGTGGTCAGGCACACGACTATGTACCTGACTTCATTATCAGACTGAAAGGTGATCCACAATTACATCTGATTCTTGAGACGAAGGGGTACGATGAGTTGATGGAAGTAAAGCGGCAGGCTGCTGAGCGGTGGGTGAATGCAGTCAACGCGGATGGTTCGCATGGTAATTGGAAGTATGCGGTTGCGACGTATCCGGGGGCCGTGACTAAGTTGATCTCCGATGCGGCAGAGGAAGTCAATTAATGAATAGCTCCTACAGACGTTTCTGTGATCTTAACTCTACCATAATCCGACGCAGTCTCACCCAAAGAGAGTATCATCTAAGCGCATAAGTCCGCCACATCCGGTATAACCCAAGAATCGTCTTTTTATGATCTCCGATCGGATGCCTCATTACAGCATTGGCGGGTTTTGTGCTCTTGTGGCGGTGAGCCTATTAATAAGTACTGACCCTATTCTCGTCAACGTCTGCCGGTTCTTCTCTCCAGTCCAGAAATTTTGCCAGCACTTCGAGTATTTCAACTGGACTTTTCGACGAACGCAGCAAAGTCCTGATTCGTTGCATCCGTAACAATTGACTCAGTTTAATGAATATGTCGGCGAGCTCGCGTTCCTTTTTTAACGGCGCGGCAACGAGAAAGACGAGATCGTTTAGATGTCCGGCCTTGAATGATGTCCGATTCCCGTGTCATATCTTCCAACGGTTGGTATATGGACATATTATTCTTTCCCATGGTGGTGCTCTTCGAAATCCCATCAGCTTCCCCCCGGAAATGTTAGATGCATTCTTACATTTCCGAACCCACCCTGAGAAACATACTTCGATTAGCTCAGCTATTGGATCGCGCCGGACCCAATGCCAGTCATCGTGCCGGAAAACAATTCGTAAAATATCGAAGCGGTTGGTGGAATCTTCGCAGATCTCAAAGAGAGATGAGAAGTAAGACTTCACAATCAACCTGTCGGGTCGTCGATTATCGCATGCTATGAGGGTACATCAATGCGAAATGTAATTTCTCAAGGAAAGGGCGATTTGAATTCGACTTCCGCGCTCTCCGAAAATATTCATTTGCTGTCATGAGTGATTTGACCCGGCTGAGCGCGTGGAGAATGGAGGACGAACAAATGGTTCTTATCTATTTGACAAAACAACAGATATGCTCGCCACGAATTTCACGAATTATGAAATAAGTTAGTCCACATTCTCACGAATTGAATATTCAGTTCTTATAGATGCGAAAAGTTATTCAGAAGCCATCGGCTCTGCCGGTGGTGGTCCATTTGACGTGTGCGTGTTCCTTTGAGCTTGATAGTGATCCTTTGAGAAGTTAATTTTTCAACGGATTCCGGCGTCGATTCAGGCTTGATCGTGGGAGGCCTGCCGGAGATTCTGAAGGGAGGCGCTAAACGAGCAAACTGAAATTAGCCGTTTATTTCAAAGGGCATTCCAATTGCCCGTTTGCTTCGACGCTCTTCAACGAAGACCTTGACGCACGGTTTGCGGATACTCCCAAGAAGTTTCGGAATGAGATAGACAACTTCCGTCCCGATGCATCAGTGTTGTGCTTTTGTTCCGCGAGTGAAAAAGATGGCGACGAGTTAGCACGCCTTCAGTCCCTCGCGGGACCGATTCCCGTTATCGCGTGCTCCAAATCCCTCATGACAGATTTTGTCCGGGAGGCAGCCCGAAAAGGTGTGAGCCACTTTATTTCTTGTGGTTGGGACAGAGCAAGTATCTCTGGAGAAATTTCAGAGGCGATGCGGCGCGGCGGAATCACAGAATTGTTAGAAAGCTGCTATCCGAATGCTCTCAATGATTCGCCTTATGCGCATAAGATCGTAAATGCGATTGTGCGAGGCTTTCCTCACAGGTTAAATGAACGTGAGTTATCGAGACAGCTTGGAATGAGCGAACGCTGGGTGAGAACTTTGTGCCGCGATGTCTTCAAAAACACATTCAGTCAATTAGTGCGGCGCATGTGGGTACACCAGGCTCTGCGCATGATGGAACACACCGATCTTGACAATACCGAAATTGCTCTGCACCTTAATTACAGCGAAGAGAGCAGCATGGCTCGGGATTTTCGAAAGGAGCTTGGCTTTGGCTGCGCTGAAGCGAGAAAAAGGCTGCTAAATAGTACTCCGCTGGAGCTGATTAAACAGGCTTTTCTATTGGTGCTCAAGGCAGTTCCTACAATTTTACTTCCGCTTTGGTATGGAAACTTCCCATTTGGTTTTGACGAGGTCTTGAATTCTGCCGTATCTTCTTTTTGTTAAGTTTGTTTTAAAACGCCACAAAAGGGAGGGCAAAATGAGAGTTGTGAAAGGAATGTTTTTCAGGGTATGGTGGCTGAGTGCCGTAGCCGCAATGGCCGCAATGGCACAGACTACCACTTTTGTTGAAACGAAGAATTTCGCAGACAAAACGCTAGGTGGCGAGTGTGTTTTGAAGAGCGCGAAACTGAGTGTAGATGGTCAGTCCGTGCGCAAGGCATTTGAAATTGATGTCGGCGAAAACGGGGATTATTACCTCAACGCTTGGATTATGGGCGGTAATACTTCCAAAGGGCTTCAGGTACTGGAAGTCTATTTGGACAATGCGAGTTCACCATCTGGGGATTTGGCGGTTTCGAGCACGGGGTGGCAATCCGCCAAGCTGGTGAATAGCGCAGACAAATCGATATTAAAACTTGTATCCCTGACCGCAGGGACTCATACAATCTCGTTTCAAACTGAAGTTCCGTACACACCTGCAGTAGATTTCATCCGATTGGCAAAGGATAAGGAAAGGTCTGTCATTTCAGACATCAAATACCGGACATTCATTGACTCATTGAAGTCACTGCGGTTACCAAGCAGCTATGCGAAGACAGATGGAGATACGGCTTCGGTTAAATTGATGAGGGTCCTCCCCAATCCACAGGGCGATTATGCGCACGAGATTGAGATGAATTGCCAGTATACCTACTACGGGCTTTTCTACTTCTACGCGGGTTCACCTGTGGTCTTCGAGACCAAGAAGGCTGATCCTTACGCGTCAAATCCAGTTATGGAGCTCTTCAATGCCGACGATCCAGTCAATCGAGGTTCATGGGTGGATGATGACGGCGGGGAGGGATATCAATCAAAAATAAGTTGCACCGTGCAGTATACCGGTTACTATTATCTTTTGCTTTGGTCATGGTGGCTGGGAACATCGGGAACAACCGACTTGTACTTGTACGATAACCTGTATGCTGCAAACGTGCCGCTTACCCACAACGGACTTCGCAGTGATCACACTCCGACAGAGGTGTTGAATTACTTCACTTGTAGGATCACAACAGACACCCGAATCTGGATAGAGGATCAAAGCGGTTTTCCAGGGAGAATCAAAGGATACAATGACGATTACGGCAGCGGCGGTGGAGACTTTTACTGGGGATTAGCTTCCAGAGTGAAAAAGCAATTTCCAATGGCCATTCGCGCGGCCCAGCTATCGACATACAGCTCGTACAATCCGACTGGCGTATGCGACATTTACGTTAAGATGGGAAGCAGCTATGCTGCCCTGCACCCATACTTTCCAAATCTCAAAGAAGATGATGCAATTAGGTCTGCACCCGCAAGCGGGACCTACAATTGCATAAGCTGGTCCGGTGGAATTACATCCTACTGGGAGTGGCCGCCAAGCGCTGGTTCAAGATACTATGTGCCAGGAAATACTTTAGCTTCATTCGACAATTACTACGGAAATAATCCCGTGAGATACAGCGGTTCGGAAGGATGGACTTATACTAGGAGCGGCGCAACGGCTGATAATAACCAAATCGACCTCTGGGCGTTGAATGGTAGTTACACACACGGTTCTGTATACTCTAGATGGGATAATATCCCGATTAGATCACCTGCGAATGGGCATCCACACGGGTACGCTTGGGAGAGTAAACCTGGAGGTTTGATGAGAACACTCCATCCAAGACATGCCTTGAATGGGAGCAGCTATGGCGATGTTGTAGCGTATTACAAGAAGACGGACGTGCTTGGCAAATTCGCTGAGTCCATGACCTCGGAAGAATCTATTAGGAGAGGCCTATCAGCGCTAGATAACGTGGAGTTGACGGCCAAAGAACTAAACACGATAGCCGCGCTGAAGAGCGCATTGAGTAATGAAGAAATTCTGGAGTTCAATAATAAGTACTCTGCATGGAAAGAAACGTGGACTCATCCAGAGATAAGCATCTACAGCGATCCGAGGAAGTACGCTGAATCCGGAGAGTACTCTGAATTTCTCAAGTACTGCATTGCGAAGGACAAAAAGGTATTCCCTCTCTTACTGGAGAAACTGAACCAGGATGACGCATTCGTGATGGTTCCTTTGGAAGATTTGACTTACACGGGTAATGAAGCGTTAATGGAGCAGGTGCACGGTGAGAATCTGGAAAGCCAGTACACGAAAGAAGGGGTGTTTGTTATTCATACCCTCATAGGTAACTGGATGAAATATGGGGAAAAACTGCTCGCCCATTTTGATGAGTACAAGGGATTCACTCCAAAGACTGAACAATCGGGATCCATACAAAACATTAATATTCCCAAGAATGAAATAATGATTCAGAACTATCCCAACCCGTTCAATCCATCGACCCAAATCAGATATGGTGTTCCTTTGGACAGCAGGATAACGGTCAAGATTTATGACATCCTCGGAAGAGAAGTTGCAGTGCTTGCGAATAATGAATTCCGAAATGCAGGCTGGCACATCGTAAGCTGGGACGGTCGCGGCGTCAATGGAAGCCAGGTTTCGTCGGGAGTCTATTTCTGCCGAATTACTTCGGGTTCGCAGGCCCGAACGCTCAAATTACTGATGGTGAGGTAACTAATCTAGAAGCCCTGCATCGTTTCGATGCAGGGCTTCGCTTTTCGAGGCATGAACATGAGAAGAATAATTTACTGCCTGCTGATCTTGACGCTGCAGTGCTATGCCGGAAATCCTGAATGGATTAACCTGACGAATGGAGATGATGTATTCGCGCTTGCGAATGCCGGAAACATACTTTGGGTTGGCACAGATGGCGGTTTGGTGAAGCTCGACAAAACGACGGGGGGTCTTACCCTTTACAACAGAGCAAATGCAAATCTTCCTGATAATCATATAAGGTGTCTGGCTATTGATTCGTCGGGATATTTATGGATCGGTACTCAATATAGCGGGATAGGAAAGTTTAACGGAAATAACTGTCAGGTGTTTAATACTGCTAATTCCGAACTCCCCGAAGATCAATGGAACACTGCAATTGCTATCGCCCCTAATGGGAACATCTGGATTGGATCATTATGGTTCCTCACGATATATGATGGTGCATCATGGAACTCGTATGAAACCGGGAGTCCGGGTTCGTCTTACATTGCTATCAATGATATTGTTTCTGATTCCCAAGGCACTGCGTGGATTGGAGCAAGCTGGGGACTCGGAAGATTTTCAGGCGACTCTTTGATACAAGGATATGACGGAATTGAACAGGAGATATATTCTCTCTTTGTAAGTAAAAAAGACACACTCTGGATAGGAACAAACGGCGGCGGTTTGATAAAATTCGACGGAGAAACCAAAACAGTTTATGACACAAGTGACTCACAGATTCCGAGCAACATTATATTTGATATTAAATCAGATTCTAATGGAAATCTTTGGCTTGCCACTCCTGCTGGTCTTGTAAAGTTTGATGGAACAAAGTGGATCGTTTATAATACCAACAATTCTGCTCTTCCGACAAATTTCATCTATCGACTCGATATAGATAATGCTAACGTTATCTGGATAGGAACGAGAGGCAAAGGGCTTGTTAAATTTGACGGAGCTAACTGGGAAGAATACCGCCTGAGTAATTCTTTGCTCCCTTCCAACAGCATATACAGTGTTGCTGTCGACAGTGAGGACAATTTGTGGTTTGGAACCAATAATGGACTGTTGAATTACAACAGAGCGGACTGGGAAGTGTTTGATACCTCAAATTCGGGACTAAAAAAGACGTATCATCAAAACATCGATATTTTTTCTCTCGAAACCGATTCAAGGGAAGACTTATGGATTGGCTACCGAGGGGAGCCGTGGTTAACCAAGTATGATGGACAAACATGGTTACATTTCGATTCAACGAATTCCCCTCTTTCGGGCGCGCTCGTTAATTGCCTGAGAGTTGACGGAGCGGACAATCTGTGGACGGGAGTCTATCTTGCCGGTTCCCTTAGTGGACTTGTAAAATTCGACGGCACGAATTGGACAACCTATAACCCCGAAAATACTCCGTTACCTAGCAATGTAATCCATGATATAGAATTCGATAAATATGGTAATCTATGGGTGGCACTGGGATATTCGGAATATAAGAAAGAAAATGGAGAGTGGGTTGTGAGCTTAGGCGGTGTGGCAAAATTCGATGGGGGCAATTGGTCGATATATGATTCATCAAATTCGGCTCTACCATATCCCAACGTTGGCAGAATTGCTTTTGACTCCGATGGCATTTTGTGGATTGCTACATGGGAGCCAGGTAGAGCAGGCGTGGAATACGGTGGCGGTCTGACAAAGTTTGATGGAGAGAATTGGACTACTTATGACATCCATAACTCACCACTCACAAGCAATACAATCTTCGATATTGCGATTGATAAAGATGATAACTTATGGCTCTGCACTTGCTTAGGAGGATTGGTCAAATACGATCGGAAAAATAATTGGACCGTTTATAACCAGATGAATTCGGGAATAGCATTTAACTCACTAACTACGCTTGTCATGGACTCCTATGGTAATAAATGGATCGCGGGAGAAAACAACAGTGGGTTGTCTGTTTTTCGTGAAGGTGGCGTGATTCTCTCAATTGGGTACGACCGTCACGAGCCCACGCGCCCCCCTCAAAATTTCTCGCTCTTTCAGAACTATCCAAACCCGTTCAACCCGACAACGAATATCGAATATCGGATTGCGAATTCCGGATTTGTGTCGCTGAAGGTATATGACGTGCTTGGAAGAGAAGTGGCGACATTGCTGAATGAAGTCAGGAAGCCGGGAGGATATCAGATCACGTTTGATGCGAGAGGTCTCGCGAGCGGAGTATATTTCTACAGGCTTACTGCAGGCGGGTCTAGTCAGGTCAAGAAGATGCTGCTCACAAAATAACCGGGCAGAGTCAAGGCAAATTCCCCGATCTTTCTGACGAAGTTTTCTTGCAAAGCCCACACTTGAGAACCTTTCGCCGTGACAAGAGCGGCGGTGTCGCCTCCGGGTGTTGTGAATTCCACCTCGTAAGCGAGTCTATCCTGATAAATATGAACCATAATTCCCACGTCGCCGATTTTCAATTCATCGGCAAGCTTTGCCGTCCTCAAAACGACCCGCTCGTGTGCCTCAGTCATGGTAATCTCGCTCTGTTGAGATTAGGCTGCTACGGTTGACCAAATTGTCCTAATCATTCTCGCTGTAACCAATTTCCTATTCGAACAGATGAAGAAAGATGTTTTGAACTAGGCAAAGACGAATCTACAAAAAATGCCTATCCATCTCTCAGCTTGGACAAATCGATCCCATGCTTTTTCACCAGGTTCTGTATTTGCCGTCTGTCGTAACCGCTTGTCCTTGCGGCCTCCGAAATATTTCCGCCTGACTTCTCAATTAGGTTGAGGAGAAATTGTCTCTCGAGATCCATGAGGACTTTTTCCGTTCTTCTTACCTTTTCCTTTTGCAGCTCTTCTTTCGTTGCCGGCACATGCTCGGTGAGGGGCCCGACTGACTCGCGGATTTCGGCGGGAAGGGAATCGATGGTTATCTGTCCGCCGCGCGCGAAAATCATCGTCTGCAAGACCACGTTCTCCAGCTCGCGCACATTCCCCGACCACGAATGCCGTCTTAGGATT
>JAJZVO010000087.1 GCA_021845665.1 Bacteroidota bacterium
ATGCTGGAGGCGATGACATTTGGAGCAATTCCTCTCATGAGCGATATTGAATCGATCAGGGAATGGATAAAGGAAGGGATCAATGGATATCTGTTCAATCCATTAGATCCCGAATCGATAGCAAACCAGGTGCATGCGGCCATTAATGGCGAAAGCAAACGAGACTCAATGAGAAGTCTCAATTACGACGTGATTGTCGAAAGAGCGGAGTACTCTGCTAATATGGAGAGGGCAGAAAGCGAACTTTCAAAGCTCGTCGGGAGAGGATGATGCGGGATGCTCTGTCGAGGAGTCGTCAAAAAAGGGGAACCTATCGTTGCGCGGTGGGCAATGGAAGTTAAGTCCCGATAATGTTATTTTTGTTCAGGTTAGGGTGTCGCATTTCGATTTTCCGCACATGGGCTTCATTCCTATCCGGTAAATTTACCTCAAGATTTTGATTACGGAGTATCAAGAGAAATGAAGTTTTCGCTTCTGATCCCGACAAAAAACCGGCCGGAGATGCTGCGCACGGCAATCAGGCACATCCTAAAGCAGAGTTACGAGAATTTCGAAGCCGTCATAGTAGACGACGGCCATACCCGCAACGAGGAAATGATCGCTCTGTCTGCGAAGGACGCGCGGGTGAGGTACATTTGGAGGAACGCGAGCGGAATCGGGTCGGCGATGAACGACGCGATGAGAGCCGCCTCAGGAGATATCTTCAATTGGCATAACGACGACGATTTCATAGCGAAACGGACGCTGGAATTTGTCGCGAAGAATATCGGCGATGCAAAGTGGTGCTACGGAAGAATCGTTACGATGAACAAATATCGGATTCCTGTCGGGCTAATGGGAAGGCCATTCAACTTCGACGTGGAGAAGCACCAGAGCACAATTCCACAGCCTGCCGTCTTCTGGACCAGGAAGGCTTTCGAAACGGTCGGCTTCTTCGACGAGACAATAGATCATGCCACAGATCACGAATACTGGCTGCGGCTGGCCGTGAACTTCGAGCCGAAGTTCTTCAACCACTTCTTCGCATATTACATGGTCCATGAAAATATGGGCTCGAAGAGGTTCGCCGAGCTTCAGACAAAGCAATGGCTGGAAATCGGGGCAAAGTATAAGGACGTAAAGCCACACTACCTGAACCAGGGAAAGTGATTGCCGGAAACCTGCGTTTACCTGGTTGCCAGCAAATGATGCAACTCCCGTCGTCCGAACATTTCAGGCTTGTAAGTCGTTTTGAATCCCCAGCGGCGCAATTTCTCTATGACAGAACGAACCTGTCGGTTTCGTTCTCCCTTCCTCCAATTCAACGTTTCGGTGTGCAGCTCAAATGTCATCGCTTTGATTTTTCTAACATCTTCGTCTTCAAGGCAATTCAACAGTCCGTATTCACATCCCTCGCAATCCATCTTCACCAAATCGATTTCTCTGTCCCCCAGTTCATGTAGTACCCGGGTGAGACTCCGCGTCTGAACGTCCACTTTGTATGCGGTATCATCGCTTCTGTATTTCGCGGCCCGTGCGGAGACCGATTGGTCTGGTGTTCGCACCTATATCTATGATTGCCGAATTGTGAGAGCCTTCTAACTCCAATTCGGAGAGCTGGTAACAATCTTAGTCTACAATCTCAGCGATCATGTCATATAGTAGTGTTGTAGAATCTGCCTCGATTGTGATCTGTTTTCCCTTGAGGTCTAATTGTACCACCTGTTTTATCACGGACTTTGCGGGTTTGGATGAGTATTCCGCCGGAAGTAAAAACAAGTCTCCTGCAATATCCCGAGCACGCATTGCAGCCCTGAAAATCAGAGAGCCTGAGGATGGTCTTTTTTTCATCTTTTTCGTTCTTTCGTTGATATTAATACTGCCGCTCTTAGCCGGGGATTTGTAATCACCTTGAAGATCTGAGGAATCCGAAAACAGAATCTTTCGTCTGCGGTACCACAATCTGGTGTTTGATTTTCTCTATGCTGACCTCGTACCGCTCAACGGGAGGGTTATCCGAGAAGTACTTCACCTGGTAATTCGGCAAAAGCGCTGTTATTACTTCCCGAAGTGAGAGGACCCCATCGCCACACAGATTGAATATCTGGTTCTCGAGCTTCCTCGACAGGATTCCAAAGACCGCTTCGGCAGCGAAATCGGTCGGAAGATACTGATAAGCCGAATCGATGTTCACTCGCAGCGGCACGTTGTTCAACAAGTCGTAGATGGAATTCTTTTTTAGCCCCGGACCGACAAACCCGCCGAAGCGGAATATCAGCCAGGATTTTGCATAGTTCCTGACGATGTTCTCGGCGAGCAGCTTGTGCAATCCGTATTTCGAAAGTCCGCCAGGATCGATAACGGTATCCTCACTGTTGAATTGCGGGTCGCGAAGGTTGTTGTAAACGTCGATCGTGGAACAAAGGACATAAACGGAGCACTTGAAATCGAGAAGCGATCGCTGAACGCTTACTACGGTGTCCGTAAATTCCTTGAGCGGATTTTCTGCCGCCAAAAATTTTTTCGAATTGCCGTTTGCGTTGATGAGAACGTCGAACTCCCCGCCGACGTAGTCGCGGTAAGTGTCTCTGCCGATAACGCAGTAATCTATGGACTCCTTCTGGGCAAAGCGCGTGAAAGCCGAACCTACGAAGCCGTTACCCCCGATCACGCCGACTTTCAAAGCCGAATCGTGCCTTTCTCGTAATTATCGTCGAACCAGGCAATTGTCCTTTCGAGTCCCTCTTCGAGAGGCGTATTGCACGACTTGCCGAGAGAATTCAGCCGCTCAACTGAAAATATCTTGACCATCTGTCCGTCGGGCTGCGCAGTGTCCCACTCTATGTCGCCCTCGAACCCGACTTTCTTTGAAATCAGGGCAGCGAGCTCTTTCATCGAGATCGAAGTTCCCGAAGAAAGATTGATCGGTGATTCCCCGCCGTACTCCAGGAGAAAATAGGGGAATAAGGAAGCTACGTCATGGGCATAGACAAAGTCGCGTTGCGGTTTCCCTGTGCCCCAGAAGGCGAGCTTGCCGGTGCCGTTTCTCTTTGCCTCGTAGAATTTTCTTATCATGGCAGGTATGACATGGGATTCGGTGAGCGAGAAATTGTCGTACTCGCCGTATAGATTTCCCGGTATCAAGACGACGCTGTTGAAATCGTACTGCTTTTTGTAGGCCCACGACTGGACGAGCACCATCTTCTTTGCCATGGAATAACCGGCGCTTTGTATCTGCGAGAATCCGTCCCACATCACTTCTTCTTTTATCGGGGACGCCGCCGTGGAGGGATAGCTGCAGCCTCCCATCGGGACGAGGATCTTCTTCACCTTGTTGAGGTAGGCGTGATGGAACGTCAATGTGATCAGCATGATGTTCTTGTAATAATAGTCCGCCGGTTCCGTTCTATTCGAGTAAATCCCGCCCGATCTCGCCGCGAGGTGAACGACATAATCCGGCCTTATATCGTGGAACATCTTCTTCACGGAGTCTTCGTTCATCAGATCGTAGTCTTTGGAAGACACGCCGACGACATTGTAATTGTCGAGCTTTGAAAATACCTGCATGACGTGGGTTCCCACAAATCCACCGGAGCCGGTTACCAGTATCGTTTCACGCGCAACCATCGAACACCTTACAGGTTAGTGAACTTCTTGTTATTGTTTGAGATTATCGAATAAGCGCTGATCAGTTCTTTGATGCCGCTCTCTATGGAGTGGACGGCAGCCCAGGGCTCCTTCGTATCCACTGATTCTATCTTGTGATTTGAGACGATGTAATTACGCTTGTCGGGGTCGCTGTTGATTTCGGATCTGGTTACATAAAAATCGGGAATCTGCTCCTTGATCTTCTCGCAGAGCTCCATTTTGCTCAGATTTGCGCTGCTTAAGCCGGCATTGAAGGGTCCTCCGCGCATCCTGTCCCACTTGTTGAGAGCGAAGATGAACGTCCGGGCAACGTCTCTGACGTGTATGTAGTTTCTCTTGAAGTGCGATTCGAAAAGTACGATGTACCTGTCGTTGTATGCGCGATAAGTGAAGTCGTTAACCAGGAGATCCAGCCGCATTCTCGGGGAGACGCCGAAGACGGTCGCAAGCCTCAGGGTGACCGCGTTGTCCTTGTTGTTATTAAGCAGATAATTCTCCGCGTTTACTTTGGTCGTCCCGTAAATACTGATCGGATTCAGGGGGGTCGTCTCGGTACACTCTACCAGCGAGCCCTCCTTGACTTGGCCGATTCCGTAGCCTGAATTGGTTGTCGGGTATATTATTCTCTGATCTTTGGAAGAAACGTCTGAAATGAGCTCAATGGCCTTCTGATTTATGTCGACCGTCTCCTTCGGATACTTCTTGCACGCCGGCATCCCGACGATGGCCGCCAGGGGAATAATCACGTCGTTTTCTTTGACCAGCGATTTCATCAATTCGACATCGCGCACATCTCCGTAGACGAACTTGAAATCGTCTCTCCAGGCAAATTCGGTGAGATTCGTCTGCCGGTACATCAGGTTATCCAAGACCGTGACCTGCACCTTCTCGGTCAGATGGAACTGCGGCTCGTCGAGCATGCCGAAGCCGTTGAGTTTCAATTCACGTGTTCCGTTTGTCGCGAGAAGATTGTTGAGGAGTAACCGTTCGACAAGAACGCATCCGAGATATCCGGCTCCACCCGTAATAAGTATTTTCATTCCAAGAGATTCCTTATGCTAATCGTGAAATTGGTCGCACGCCGTAACAGGAGCGGTCGGCGCACTCGTTAAATGCCGTTCGGTGTCAGAACGGCGTCGAAGTCATAATTTAGCGGAAGCAGCCCATATTCTCAATTCCAAAGAGCCCTGCAGAGGCCCGGCAACCTTCGCAAGGCTCCAGAATCAACTATCTCTTACTTTTCGAGAACCATCTTCTTAACCTGCACGAAACCAGACGAAGTCCTCAGGCGATAAAAATAAACCCCGCTTGCAAATTCACTTCCGTCGAATTTCACGCTGTGTTCGCCGGGACCCTCCGTCCCATCTACAAGAGTCGCCACCTGTCTGCCGAGTATATCGAATACTTTCAAAGTGACATGGCCCGACGCTGCAAGCTCAAAGCTGATGACCGTCGATGGGTTGAACGGATTTGGATAATTATTGGACAAGGTATAGGTGTATGGACGAGCATTTGGTCTGACCGGGGTCACGCTGGTGACAACTGCAACCGTATCGCTGAGATAAGTCTGTCCTCTGTTGACGGACCCCGACTGCACAATTCTAAATTGAAGTGACTTCATCGAGTCTCCCGGGACCTGGAACGTGAGGGAATCGCTGTGCGCTGGGTAATTAACCGCAAGGGTCGACCAGGAGTTTCCTCCGTCGTTTGAATAGTCGACGTCCACGGTTCCAACCCCCGAGGATTGCCAGGTGATGCGGGCCGTATCTCCGGCCTGTAACGTGTCGTCTGCAGTCGGCGATGTGACAAACAAGAAGGGATACTTGAAGGCTCTATAGCTCCATACAGAGTCCTCCGGAAAAGTCATCTCGAGTGCAGTGCTTCCATCTGGCCTGACCTCGGTAAGCGCGGGAGTAGCGGCTCCTCCCCACCCGATGAATGTATTGCGATTCGCAAGTCGTTGAACATCTCCCATGAAGGGATTATAAGCATCTGGACTGTGTCTGAACTGCCACACAAGCGTAGCAATTTTGTCAACCTCATCCAGCTTATATTCCACCGCTCGCGAGAAAGGGGGATTGTGCATATTGCCGTTGTCCATCAGCGTAATGTTACCATTAGCAAGCCTTCTTATATCATGCTGGTACGAAAATCCTATCGAGTCATTGACAAACATGAACTGATTGTTTTTTCCTCCAAGCCGCCAGATAATGTTGCCGGATTCAGGGTCTATCTTTGTTATCTCACTCATGTGACGTGACGAAAGCAGAATGGTTCCGTCGGGGTCAACCTCGATCGAGTTGCAATGAAACGGGTCAACCACGGTTGAATCCAGATTTTGGCCTATAGCATCGGTGATATTGAAGTGGTCGATACATCGCCAGTTGAATATGAGATTTCCGTTCTTGTCGAACTCTTGAACCACGACATCGATGAGCTTCGCGTTGATACGACCCCCCGGCACGATCTTGCTCATGTCTATGTACTCGTAATCGTCGGCAAGAATGAATATGTTTCCGTTCGGCAAAATCCTCATCTCGTGGCCATCGGCATAGTATCCATTAGCTGCACTCATGCTGTCGGAGACTTGAAGAGAAGTGTTCATTATGTAATCCCATCCCTTGCCGTACGGAGTGAAATATGTCAACTGGCCGGTGGGTTGTATGTTGAAATCCCAGGCGGGGTCTATCCCGGTATTCCGGTAGAATAGCACGTCGCCATTGTTGTCGAGTATCATCAGGTAATCGCCGTATTTCTTGTAAGTGGCATGGTTCATATTGGTGGCGAGAAATATGAAACCGGAACTTGGACTATCTGTTTTGGTGACGGTTGGTATGGGAAGGTCGGCCGGGAGAGTGTCGGGCTCGTCACTTGGCAGAAATTCCGTGGATAATTTGCTGACGCCAGCTTGTTGGTGCTGTTCCTCAATTGCCGGGGAGAGCATTTTTGGGATGCCGTAGCCAATTTCGGAAACCTCCGACTGGTTGGCGTTCAAGTTGTAATCAGAGATTGTAAACGAGAAAGGATTGAGTGATACAGTATCACCCATCACGGAAAGGAGGGGGTGAGTGAATGACACGTTAACAGAATCTCCCGGTGCGAAGGGTGCGTCTGGCTGGAATATCAGCGTTCGATCGTCAGTTGCAAGGGTCACCGTCCCCGCGTGTGCTCCGGTCGCGCTGCCGACTACATAGAATAGATCACCCCGAACCATATCGGGACTGATGTTCTCGTCACTGCGCACAATGATGCTTGTGCCCGGGGTCAGGTATTTGCTGCCCGCGACAGGTGAGACATAGACGACATGTGTGCCAAGATCAAAGCTGAGAGCTTGATCGTTTATTCTGAGAAGTTGCGTCGAATGCAAGTCGGTCTTGGAATCCCCGCGAAGTGTACCTCCCGTCTTCGCATTTGCAACACTCGATAATGTACTGAAAGAAGAAAGCCCCGCCAGCAACAAACCATAATAACAAAATCTTCTGTAAGCTAATTTCACTTATTGTGTCTCCCTTGATGGTGTAGAAATTACACGAAGTTAGACGAGTTCAGCCTGCTCAAGGTTCAATCGAAGATAAAATAAGAACCTTCTTTGTGATTGGCTTACAGTTCAGGTTGGAACTCGGTGAAGGAAAGAGTGGAATTCTAAGAAAGCTACCTTTTGGGGAGAAGGTTCAGGGGGTTATTTGCCATCCACGGATATTTTGAAGTGCTATAATTGTCCACATAGCCGCTTTCGAGGACGCTCAATAAATAATATGCGGCGTTGTCAGGAGCCAGCCTCATGCCGGTTTCAGCCGCTGCTTCTGAGAGGAGGAGATTCGGATGCTGGCCCGTCAGAAAAGTCTTCAGTTTGTCTCTCAAATCGGGCACATCTTCCGAACGAAAGATATATCCGTTGACGCCGTTGCGCACGACGTCAGCTGCGCCGCACATATCCGAGACAATCACAGGCACTCCGGCCATCAGGGCCTCGTTGACTACCAGTCCCCAGCCGTCCCATCGGGAAGGGAGGGCGAGCATATCGGCTCTCGATATCCTCTCTGTGACCTGCCGCGGATTCAGAGTCCCTTCGAACTTGATTCGGCCGCTGAGATTCCGCACTCTAACCCAATCTTCCAACTCGCTCTGCATGTCTCCCGACCCGATAAGATGCAGGTTCAAGCTGCCGTAATCGGTGAACAACGGTTCCATGGCCGCGAACAGGAGATCCAATCCTTTGCGGCGGACCAGCTGTCCAACATAGACGACGTCGATCGTTGTCTTGTTCGCAGGAGGAAGGGTCTCGGTACCAGTGCGCGGTGAATTTCGAAAATATCCGAATGGGTGGAGCTTTGATTCAGCTGCACCATAAGACTTGAAATAGTCGTAAGCAAAATGCGAAATGGGGAGAAGCCCGGTGGCATTCCGTACAACCGGTCCTCCGAGGCCGGTCAATATCTTCTGTTTCACCGGCGACACTCTTTCTCTGGGGTCCGGTGCCTCGGAATAAATGAAGTACCTCGAATGCGACAGGAAGAGCGTCGCTAGCACAGTCTCGCTTACTTTTCCGGCCCACAAACCGCTGACAATATTAATTTTGCGGCGGTGTTTAAGGGCCTTCGAGAAAGCGTCGCGGGCAGGATGTTTCTCATCGAGGAACTCGTGTTCGAAGCCTTCCAGGTCGTTCTGCCATCCCAGTTTCACCCGGTCTTCGGGAATCCTGTTCGTGAAAATTGCCTTCAAATTGACTTTGCCGGTCCGCAAAAGGGCTCTGAAGAAATCGGCCTGGTAAAACGACGGCATGTTCATCCAGAACGTCAGGCTCAACATTTGTGGGTCACCCGGGATGGGTGAGCGATGCAACTGACAATTATTCAACGTAAACTCATTTTACCTAATCAGTTCCAGTGCCGGCTTGTAAAACGGTGAATTTTTGTGAACCGCCACGCAGTTATATGTCTGATCCAGGTTACTGTCCAGAAAACCGTTCAAGGAGCGTTCGCCCATCCTGAGCCGGAATATTTCATAACCGGTGGGAAGGGTCTTTCGTATGTCATCGAGGGAAAAATGGGCCTTTGACACCTCATTGTACTCGAAGATAATGAACGGCAGATTTTGACCGATGAAATTTTTACCTCCTGCCATTACGAGGGGTTCCGCACCCTCGACATCTATCAGGACGATGGCTTTCACGTCGCTATCATGAATCTCGTCGTCCATCGTAGAGCTGTTGACGACCTCTGCCTCAGGCGGGGGGGTCAGGAACGAATGCAGATGAGCGTTCTCGCCTCCCATGTCGAACCTGACGGGTTCGCTGGAGTCATTTAGTACCAACTGGCGCACGTCCACGTTGTTTAGTCGATTGAATTCGACGCTCGTCAGGCAAGACTTCACGCAGTAAGGGTTCGGTTCGAATCCAATTACACGGCTGACTTTTCCGGAGGATGCCATATCTATCAGAAACTCTCCAATGTTCGAGCCGACATCTACAAAGAGATCAATCTTGTCGAAACGCGATAGAATTCTCTTCAACAGAGTGTGTGTCTCTCCTTCGTTATATTTCCCGCCTATCATTCTGCCAAAGCACGTGGAAACTTCAGGTTCGAGCTGAAACTGCTGGCCTTCCACCACAATTTTTCTCGCCCGCTTTATCTTCCTTAGAAAAAAGCCCACCTTATCCATGTGAAAATGCCGGATCATGAACGGATTGATTTTAGAGTAAATGACCGCGGAAATGTACCAGAATTCTTCAGCTAAGTCCATGAGAACGTTATCCTTAAAGAGAGTAAAGTGATTAAATCTGACGCATTCGAGTCAATCAATATAACACATGCCGTTTTACCGCGGCAATCCTGCCGGCTAGAAGACGACCAAACCGCTCAACGCAGGATTTGCTCATCCAGCTTCTTTAGAAATTTCTGAATATTGGTTACTTTAATCATCATGGGTCAGGCAAATGGTTAAACAATCTCCGCGCGAACTTGCCCGGGTCGTCTTTGCGAGAATAATCGACAGAAGCATTTACGGATTCAGGACAGAGACGCTTCGCCGCGCGGTTACACCAGACAGGCTGTTAAGAAATTTCGGATATGCCGGCTCCGGCCGGCACGAATTCATCACATCCTTCAATCGTTCATTACGCCAGCGATTCTTCCTCAGCGATTTGAACAAGAAAGAATTCTATATCCACCTCATGACCTTGTTGGGTGGCTTCGATCCCATCATGGACGACGCCGATTTGGTGCACGAGAATAAATACAGGACCCTCGGTTCGGAACTCTACTCCTACGGAGACAGGATAGACTGGCACCTCGACTTCAAGTCCGGCAGAAGGTGGCCGCTGGCATTCTATCAGAGCATTGACGTTATGAATAAGGGAGAAGGGAGAAAGGAGAAAGGGGAAAGGGGACCGGAGATGGGGAGCGGCAAACAGGCGGAAATAGACAGGAACATCGAACGTGAAACATTGAACACTCAGCACTCGGATGTCAAAGTGCCGTGGGAGGTCAGCAGGTTTCATCAGGCGATCTGGCTCGGAAAGGCATACTGGATTAGCCACAGCGAGGCACACACCGACAAATACGTAAGCCTCGTGAAGGACTGGATTGAAAACAATCCCGTGGGGTACGGCGTCAACTGGGTTACGCCGATGGAAGCCGCTATCCGTGCGATGAACATGATAGTCGGGTTCCTTTATTTCCTCGGCTCTGCCAGGATCAGCGACGACTTCGTCATGCAGTTTCTCTGCTCGATGTACGAGCATGGAGTCTACATCCGGCACAACCTCGAACGGAGTCTGCGAAACGGGAATCATTACATCTCGGATCTCGTCGGATTGGTTTACATAGGCTTTTTGTTCTATGATACAAAAGCAGGGAAGCGATGGGTGAATTTCGCGTACCGGGAGCTAGAAAAGGAAATAACGAACCAGGTTTACGAAGACGGCACCGATTACGAAAAATCGATAAGTTACCAGCGCCTCGTTTTGGAATTGTTCACCTCTGCTTACGTTCTCCTAAAGCTCAACAATTTCAATGTATCGGGCGACTTTCACGACCGCCTGGAGAAGATGGTCACATTTCTCGCCTCCGCTACAATGCATGACGGGAGAACGCCCAACATCGGCGACGCCGACGACGGGCGGGTTTTCAGGATGAAATCCGAAATCGGCTTCAATGACCACCGCGACATCATCTCGCTTGGCGCCGCGCTTTTCGGAAGAAGCGACCTGAAGGCGGTCGCTCCCAACTTCAGCGAGCTCGCACTCTTGCTGCTGGGAGGAGGGGGATTCGAGAGGTTTTCTTCAATCCATGTCGATGAAGAAAAGAGATCGATGATTTTCAAGGAGGGTGGGTTCGCATTTCTGAAGACCGGGAGGGACTTCTGCTCGTTCGATTTCGGAGACATCGGCCAAAAGGGGCGCGGTGGGCATGGACACAACGACGTGCTGAGCCTCACGATTTCGGGCAGGAATCAGTTTCTCGTCGACAGGGGAACATACTGTTATACATGCGATACGAAACTCAGGAACAAGCTCCGTTCTACATATTCTCACAACACGGCAGTCGTCGACGGAGTCGAGCAGGCCGACTTCGAGGGACTATGGTCTGTGAAGGAAGACAGAACCTTCCCTGAGCTCCTCCGCTGGAACTCGAATGACGAGCAGGATATCGTGGAAGCTCAACACTACGGCTACGAGAGGCTCGTACGACCGGTCACGCACGGGAGGAAGATAACCTTTAACAAGCACCAACGCACTTACCTGATCGAGGACAATTTTACGGGCGACGGGGAGCATACGATCGAGTTGATGTTCCATTTTGCGCCGGGGCTTAAGGTGACCGGTCTAGGGAAAAAATTCATCGCCCTCGAAGGCGAGGAATATGCCCTGTTGAAGTTCCAGCACGATTTCACTCTGGAGAAGTGGGAACATTCGCCGAGCTATGGACTGCTTCAGGAAGCTCAGACGGCGCGCATCAAACTGCATGTCAATCTCCCGGTCAGAGTCGAGACCTTTGTCTTCGTGATCAGCAGTATCGAAGACATGAACCAAATCCTTAACAGGATCCAATGAGGCTGCTCGTAGCACAGAGGGTCGGCGAAGATGCGTCCGATCTGATCATGAGGAAGGCCGGTGCGGCCTTCGACATTGATTTCCTGGCAAGCGCGGATAGGGAAAGCCGGAAGCATCTCCTCGAAAACGCGGACGTCATACTTGCCATGAATTTCCGCAGGGATATCTTCGAAGAGGAAGTGCCGTTTATCAAGAATGCGAAGCCTATTCAAATTACGCTCGCCGGCGCCGACATGATCCCATACGCAAAACTCAGCCCCGGAATCGTAATTTGCAGCAACGGTGGGGCGTACAGCGAACCTATTGCGGAGCATGCAATCGGGATGATGCTTGCCCTCGCGAGGAGCTTCCTCCCTCTTCACCACGGCCTCAGCCGCGGTGAATTCGATCAGTCAACCAAACACAAAATGTTGATCAGCTCAACTCTCGGGATTATCGGTTTCGGCGGGATAGGCAAACGGGTTGCAGAGCTTGCACGCGCATTCGGCATGACGATACTTGCGATTAACTCGACCGGCAGGACGGAGCATGATGTCGATTTTACAGGGACGCTGATGGATCTCGACCGCGTCCTGCGCGAATCCGACTTTGTCCTCCTTACGATCGCGTTGAACAAAGACACGAGGAATCTCATTCGCGCGAGGGAACTCAATTCTTATCAAGGGGATTCGGCGCAAGGCTCTGGACGCTGCGGTCGACAACATCCTGCGGTTTGCTGACGGACTGCAGCTGAAGAATGTTCAGAAGAGAGAGGACTACCTCTAACTTCAATCGATAATACGAGCGCTTCTCATCTTCTTTCTTTCACCCGTGATCTTTTTCTTTTTCAACCTCTTCTCTCTGGAAGTTTTCGTCGGGCGTGTCGGCACTCTTTTCTTGACGGGCTTCAGCGCAATCCGAAGGACCCGGATAAATTGCGAGACGACGATTTCCCGGTTCTCAAGTTGGCTCCTTGAAATCTGGGAGGAGATGTGCAGGATTCCGTCGGAATCGATCTTGTTTCCGAGCCGATCGAATATAATGTGGCGCTCCTTATCCGTAAGCGATGCGGAATTCCGCACGTCAAAGAGGAGCTCGACTTTGGACTCCACCTTGTTGACGTTTTGTCCGCCCGGTCCGCCGCTGCGCGAAGTGCGGAAGCTCAATTCGGTTGAAGGAATATAGATGGAGTCGTTAATGCAAATATCGTTTTCGTGCATAGCCGCGCCGGTTAATCTGGAAGTGAATCTTAATCATGTGTGAGTAGAGTTTCGCCAAAACGGGGGAATATTCCAAATCGACCCGGGGGTCTGAACGGCATGGAATGGCATCGCGGGATTGAAAGGGAGAAAAAATGTGCGCCACATGTTACCGCCGGGTGCGGTTGAGAAGTTTCCGGAGTCGATGTCTCAGTAAATGTACTGGATTATTCGTCGTCCTCGTCTTTGGCGAATCCGTACTGAATCACGGACACATGTCCGGTGCCATGACACTTCTCGCATTCGATGAAATCAAATCCGTCTTCGTTCTGCGCGATCCCTATGAAGCGGGTTCCCTTGCAGACGTCGCACACGGCTTCCCATTGGGATTCCTTCTGCAGCATTTGGTTCTTCCTTTCTCTGTTCACGTTTTCAATATATCGACGCCTGTAGGGCATGTCAATATGACTTCAAAAACTTCGGGCTTTTTCTTAATTAATTAAGGTCCGATCCATGTGCCGGCACGTTATAGTTAGGTGATGGCACGGCCGGTAATTAGTCCATCTCAGAGTTCCTCAAAGACGTAGCCGCTTTCGCCGTGCTGTGCGAGATCCAGGCCGTCGTATTCATCCTCCTCGGAAACACGAAGCCCGACGGTCTTGTCAAGCAGCTTCAGGATCAGCCAGGTTATTCCAAACGCGTATGCCATTGCCACGCCCAGCGCGAGGAGCTGCGCTCCGAGCAGTCCGATGTTTCCGTAAAAGAGTCCGTTGCCTCCCGATGCGTTTATGAGCTTCGTCGCGAAGAGTCCGGTGGCAATTGCGCCCCATGCACCTCCAGCGCCGTGTACTCCTACAGTGTCGAGAGAATCATCGTATCCGAATCTCTCTTTCAGGCGGATTGCGACGAAGCAGACGATGCCTCCTATGAGGCCGATAAGGAGCGCAGCCATCGGACCGACGAAGCCCGATGCGGGGGTGATCGCGACGAGTCCAGCGACTGCTCCGGATGCTGCACCGAGGACGGTTGGCTTTCCCCTGGTGTACCACTCTGCGAACATCCATGAGAGCGCGGCCGCAGAGGCCGACACCTGTGTGGCCACGAATGCAGAAACCGCGAGCCCCCCGGAAGCAAGTGCGCTTCCCGCATTGAAGCCGAACCAGCCGAACCAGAGAAGCGCCGCGCCGATCAGCGTCATCGTCAGATTGTGCGGCGGCATCGGCTCCTGTCCGTAACCTCTCCTTCTTCCGATGAGGATCGCCGCTGCGAGTGCCGAGACTCCCGAGCTGACATGAACCACCAGCCCTCCTGCGAAATCCAATGCGCCGAGTCCTCTTAACCATCCCCCCGTTCCCCAGACCCAGTGTGCAAGAGGATCGTAAACGAGAGTTGCCCAGAGAACCAGGAAGATCAAATAGGTCTTGAACTTGAATCTCTCCGCGATCGCACCCGTTATCAGCGCCGGGGTTATCACGGCAAACATCATCTGGAACAGCATGAATGATTCGTGCGGAATCGTCGGGGCGTAGCTCGGGTTCGGTGCCAGCCCGACCCCGTTCAGCCCGATCCATTTCAGGCTTCCGATGAGATGCAAGACGTCAGGACCGAAGGCGAGGGAGTATCCGAAGAGCACCCACTGCACCGTGATAACGCCGATTGCAATGAAGCTCTGCATTATTGTACCAAGAACATTCTTGCGCCTGACCATTCCTCCATAAAACAACGCGAGCCCGGGCGTCATCAGCATGACAAGAGCGGTCGATACCAACATCCATGTCGTATCGCCCGTGTTGACCCCGTCCGTGGAATTAATTTGCTGCGCTGTCTGTTGGACATTTTGTGAGTTGATCTCTTTGTTGACAGATTGAGCTTTGGCCGACTGAAATTGTAACATTACAAATGCTGCGGCAGCTAACACGAAATATCTCTTCATCTACTCCACCGTTAAAGCTTGATTTGATGCGCAACACTCTTCTCCCGCACAATCACGAGCCGCGAGGTCAAATTGGAAAAGCAGCGCAGAATATTCAAAATGTCCTTCAATAATAAGGATGTTGATAGTCCTGCCAAAAACTATTTTTGCCCAATTTATGATTGGCTTAAGAAAGTAAGGCTTCGCGACCCGAATAGAGAGGCTTCAGCGATGAAATGTTTCAGGAACAAAGTTGAACCTGTCTCATATGTCTAAGGTAATTTCAGTCTCGACGGAGGATGCTCCGTCAAAATTCGCTCAATCCGACGTGCGCGAATTTGCGCACGAGCTCTTCTCGAGCAGCCGGAGCGACATCGATAGGCTAATAAATGTGTTTGACCACGCTTCGATCAGTTCGCGCCATTTTACCGAGG
>JAJZVO010000088.1 GCA_021845665.1 Bacteroidota bacterium
TTCGGGAGACTCGTAAGGTTCTCCCACACTCTTTTCGCGATGCCGTTCGCACTCACCAGCGTTGCGCTTGTTTCTTTCAGTCATAGGATCATTTTTATAAAGATATTCTGGATAATCGTCGCCATGGTAGGAGCCCGTTCGGCGGCCATGGGCTTCAACCGGATAGCCGACAGGGAGTTCGACGCGAGGAATCCACGCACGAAGAACAGAGAAATCCCGGCTGAGAAGATATCGGTCGGAGAGGCGACGGTCTTTGTTATCGCGGCATCGCTTCTCCTGGTCTTTGCCGCGCATGAACTTAACCCGCTCTGTTTCTATCTTTCGCCTGTTGCATTGGGGGTCGTGTTCTTCTACTCCTTCACGAAGAGGTTCACATGGCTCTCACATATTTTTCTAGGATTGGGAATGGGCCTCGCACCTGTCGGAGCATGGCTCGGGATAGCGGGACGGTTTGCCCTTCCCCCGGTTATACTGGGACTCACCGTGGTCGCTTGGGGAGCGGGGTTCGACATCATATATTCGCTCCAGGACCTCGACTATGACGACCAAGTCGGTCTCTTCTCAATGCCTAAGTCTATTGGAGTCAAGAAGTCGCTACTGGTCTCCTCGGCATTGCATGCGGTGGCCTTTCTTCTCCTCCTTTCTTTGAGGTTTATCCTGCCTCTCCAGACCATTTACCTCGTCGGACTGGCAGTCGTCGGCGTGACGCTGATTCACCAGCACCGTATAGTCAAGCCGGATGATCTGAGCAAACTTAACTTCGCATTCTTCAACATGAACGCCTACCTTAGTGTCGGGCTCTTTCTCTTTACTTTGATCGATGTGCTGAGATAAAAGGAGGAGAGAGTGCCGGACAAACCCCGTAAGAAAGCACGAACGAAGGAGCCGGGAAGAGTATCCGGGGGAGTCCGAACAGAATCCGGAATAGATATCGATATACTTTACGGGCCGCAGGCAAGGCCGAACGAAAAGGAATTCGATTATCCGGCAAAACTCGGTTTCCCGGGAGAATACCCTTACACGAGAGGTGTTTATCCGACGATGTACCGGGGAAGGCTCTGGACCATGAGGCAGTATGCGGGTTTCGGAAGCGCCGAAGAATCGAACAGAAGATACCGCTATCTCCTCGAACAAGGATTAACTGGGCTGTCGGTAGCTTTCGACCTGCCGACTCAAATCGGATATGATTCGGACGATCCGTTGAGCGAAGGTGAAGTCGGACGAGTCGGTGTGGCAATCGACTCGTTGGCCGATATGGAACGGCTGTTCAACGGAATACCCCTTTCCGGTGTCACTACGTCGATGACTATAAATTCAACCGCTGCCATTCTTCTCGCGATGTACGTCGCAGTCGCGAAGAAGCAGGGAGCCGACTTGAAGAAGTTATCGGGTACGATTCAGAACGACATTCTGAAGGAGTACATCGCACGCGGAACGTACATATACCCGCCGGCTCCATCGCTCAGACTGGTCACGGACATATTCTCGTACTGTTCATCAGAGCTTCCGAGCTGGAATGCCATTTCGATAAGCGGATATCACATCAGGGAATCGGGGGCAACGGCCGTCCAGGAAGTTGCGTTCACGTTCGCGAATGCGATCGAATACGTCCGTGCAGCGCAATCCGCCGGACTGGATTTCGACAAGTTCGGGAGCCAGCTCTCCTTCTTCTGGAACGCCCACAATGATTTCTTCGAGGAGATTGCGAAGTACCGCGCCGCACGCCGCATCTGGGCCAGACTCACAAAAGAGAAATTCGGTGCGAATAATCCGGAGGCGATGAAACTCAGGTTTCATGCGCAGACGGCCGGGTCGACGCTTACCGCGCAGCAGATCGATAACAACGTCATACGAACAACATACCAGGCTCTTGCGGCCATTCTCGGGGGATGCCAATCCCTCCACACGAACAGCCGCGACGAGGCGCTTGCCCTTCCGACCGAGGAATCGGTGCGGCTGGCCCTCCGGACGCAACAAATAATTGCGTTCGAGTCGGGTATTCCCAATACGATCGATCCGCTTGCGGGTTCCTATTTCGTCGAGAGACTAACCGATGAAATTGAGGAAAGGGTTTGGGAGTATCTTGATAAGGTCGAATCGATGGGCGGTGCCGTGAAGGAGATAGAGGCGGGGTTCTTCCAGAAAGAGATTGCCGCCAGCTCGTATGAATATCAAAGGAAGATCGAATCGCATGAGAGGATCGTCGTTGGAGTGAATGAGTTTATCGACTCAGACAATGTCCAGCCGAGTATATTCGAGCTGGATCCTATGGTGAGGGAAATGCAGGTCGAGAGGTTGAACAGGATCAAACGAGAGCGTAATTCGGAAGAAGTGCGGAAGAACCTTCGTGAGTTGAAAGCAAGGGCCGCCGGCAGCGGTAGTATGATGCCGGCGATACTAAATGCGGTCGAGAGCTATGCAACGCTCGGAGAGATTTCCGGCGCCCTGAGGGAAACCTGGGGGACTTACGAAGCGGGATAGGGTGTCTGCCTTCTGAAGGACGGGGGGATTAGCGTTTCATGAAATTCTCAAGGGGTGTTTATTATATATCCGGTTTTTTCTATCCGAATGATTCAATTTGACCGCCGAGAAACGCAAAGGTTATCTCGATGCTACGGAGTTTGTGGTTTGCTTGTTATTCATTCGATTGAAAATTCAACTTGAACGTCGCTTGAACTTTGGGTTTGCAGCTTTCGTTATCTAATTTAGGTATATCAATCTCACGCAAGGGAAATCGCGCCTGGAAACGGGCGAAATGTCGGTGAGGTTATACATTGAACTAGTCGAACAGAGGTTTTTCAATCAAGATGGAAACAAATACAAAGCAGGTGGCGGGAGAGATACTAAGAAATTTACACGAGGTGCCCGATCAAAGTTCATTCGGTATGCAGGCGAAGCGGCGCACTCACGAATTCGCCGACAAACTGCTCGCGACTCTCTTCCCGCATTTCAGCTCAGACGCCAATCACACGGAGAACGATATCTTCGCTCGCCTGGTCACCCTGGAGCAGGATCTGCGCAGACTAATTGCACCTTTTCTGAAGGGGAAAGATCGCGATGTGGACGCAGTCGCTGCCGGATTCATCGAGACGCTGCCGGACATACAATGCGCACTCTGGCTCGATGCAGAGGCTATCAATCTCGGCGATCCTGCGGCAGAGAGCGTGGACGAAGTAATACTCGCCTATCCGGGATTTACATCCATAGCGATATACCGTTTTGCACATGGACTTTACCGCGTGCGCGTACCCATACTTCCAAGGCTTCTCACCGAATACGCGCACCAACTGACCGGCATCGACATTCACCCGGGCGCTCAGATCGGAAGCTCATTTGCGATCGATCACGGGAGCGGCATCGTCATCGGTGAATCCACGGTGATCGGCGATAATGTGAAATTGTACCAGGGTGTAACACTGGGGGCGCTCAGTGTCGACAAGAATATGGCGAAGTCGAAGCGTCACCCGACCGTTGAGGACAACGTCGTGATTTATGCGCAGGCCGTCATCCTGGGCGGGGAAACGATAGTCGGGCACGACAGCATGATCGGCGGAAATGTCTGGCTGACGCATAGCGTGCCGCCGTTTTCCGTCGTCTACCAGAAGAGCGAGACGATAGTCCAGCAGCTGGACGACCGCAGCGGAGTAATTAATTTTGTAATCTAATTCCAATAAATCTTCCAGAGAGGGATACGAAATGAAAGTCCAAAACATACTCGAGCTGATCGGCAACACGCCTCACATTAGACTGAACCGGATTTTCCCGGAGAAGGAAGTTTGGTTGAAACTCGAGCGCCAGAATCCCGGGGGGAGCATTAAGGACCGCATCGGGATAGCGATGATTGAGGATGCGGAGAAACGCGGCGTTCTGAAGAAAGGAACGGTAATAGTTGAGCCGACCTCCGGTAATACCGGCATAGGACTTGCAATGGCCGCTGCCGTAAAGGGATACAAACTCATCCTGGTTATGCCGGAATCTATGTCGATCGAGCGCAGAAAGATCATGGCTGCTTACGGTGCTCAATTCGATCTCACTCCGCGTGAGAAGGGGATGAAGGGTGCCATAGAGCGAGCTGGGGAGCTGGCGAACACGCTGCCATCAGCGTGGATACCGCAGCAATTCGAGAACCCGGCCAACGTCGACATCCATCAGAGGACCACGGGTGAGGAAGTAGTGAAGGACTTTCCCGAAGGGTTCGATGGGCTGGTAACGGGCGTCGGTACCGGCGGGCATATCACGGGAGTTGCCAGAGTGCTGAAGAAGAAATTTCCGAAGATGAAGGTCTATGCAGTTGAACCCGATGCCTCACCCGTGATCGGCGGCGGGCAGCCGGGGCCGCACCCGCTTCAGGGGATCGGTGCGGGGTTCATTCCGAAGAACCTCGACACGAAACTCCTCGACGGGACGATCACCGTTTCCAAAGACGAGTCTTATGCCTACGCGCTGCGCGCCTCGAAAGAGGAAGGGATTCTTGTGGGGATTTCCACCGGCGCTTCGCTTGCGGCTGTGGCGAAGAAGCTCGCGGAGGATCCCTCTCTGAAAAAGGTGTTGACATTCAATTATGACACCGGGGAACGTTACTTATCGGTGGATGGATTGTTCCCGGCTGCGTGAGCCGCAATTGAAATCTGTCGTAATCATCTCAAAGCTTGTTCGAGTACCGTCGCCGCATCCGTTTTCTCGTCGCGGTACTTCACAATTATCGGCGTGTAGAGAGAGATGTTGTTCTTCGTTGCGAATTCGCCCGATGCCCTGCGGGATCCGGGAACGACCACGGCGCCTTCTGGAACCACAAGCGGGTGACCTTTCTCCTTTTTATGAACGATCCCTTTCACGAGATCGTAGACAGGTGTGGAGCCTGTAATGACGCAGCCTGCTCCAATGACGGCACGTCTCTTAATGACAGTCCCTTCGTAAATACCGCAGTTGCCGCCAACCATAACTTCGTCTTCGATAACGATCGGTAATGCGCCGATCGGCTCAAGAACTCCGCCTATCTGTGTGCCGGCACTGATATGGACTTTCTTTCCTACTTGCGCGCACGATCCGACGAGGGAATGAGAATCGAGCATGGTCCCATCGTCGACATACGCGCCGACGTTCACGTATGACGGCGGCATGATAACCACGCCGCGCGAAAGGAAGGCGCCCCGACGTATGGCAGTGCCGCCCGGTACTACTCTTATCTGATCTAACACGGAAATGTCTTTCACAGGGAAGTTGTGCTTGTCGAAGAACTGGTCGCTGCAGGAGTCCTCAACCTTGACAAGCTTCCCGACTCGAAATGCGAGTAGTATTCCTTTTTTCACCCACTGGTTCACCTTCCAACCGGTAGGCGATGATGGATCCGGCTCTGCCGCACGTACCTCCCCGATATCCAGAAGGTCGAGGAAACGCTCGACGTTCGACTCTGCCTCGGGACTCGTCTCATGGATCTCGTAAAGCTTCTCTATCTCAGCGATCAGGAGTTCTCTGCTCATTATTTTGCCGCAATCTGGATTAGTTCAAGTTCGTCGAGTATCCTTCTCAACTTCGACTTCGTGGCATCCGTGGGAGGGACGAGCGGAAGCCGGTAAACCTCTTCGATCATTCCCATCATCGCGAGGCACGACTTGACCGGTATCGGGTTGGACTCGATGAAGTTTGCGTTCATCAACGGGAGTAACTTGAAGTGGAGTGTCCTGGCGTTGGCGAGGTCGCCTGCGAGCGCGAACCTTGTCATGTCGCTGAACATCTGCGGTACCTCGTTAGCGACGACGGAGATTATGCCGTCACCTCCGAGCGCGACCAATGTGAATGCAAATTGGTCGTCTCCTGAATAAACCGCAAAATCGTCCGGCCGCCCCCTGAGAATCTCCATCATCTGGGGGACGTTCCCGCTTGCTTCTTTCACGGCGTAAACGTTAGGAATTTCTTCGGCCATCCTGACGGTGGTCTCGGCGTTGATATTGCTGCCGGTTCTCCCGGGGACATTGTAGACCACTATCGGTATGTCAACAGCTTCGGCGATTGCAGCGTAGTGGCGGTAGAATCCCTCCTGCGTCGGCTTGTTGTAATACGGAGCGACCGAGAGGACGCCGTCGGCTCCCAGAGATTTAGCGTGGCCGGTCAAGGAAATGGCTTCGCGCGTCGAGTTGCTTCCGGCACCCACGATCACGGGCACGCGCTTGTTTGCCTGGCCAATAACGATTTCCATAACGAGCTGATGCTCGGCGTGAGAGAGGGTCGCGCTCTCGCCTGTTGTCCCGGCAGGAAGGATGGCTTCGATGCCGTTTGTGATTTGGAACTCGACCAGCTCCCGTAATTTCTGCTCGTCCACCGAGCCGTCTTTCTTAAACGGTGTGATGAGAGCTACGCCCGTTCCCCTGAATAGCATCCGTCTCATTTTTTCCTCATTGTTATATTTGGTTTCAATATCATGTTCGCAATTGTGAAAGGACTTCGCTGAATTGGAAGAAACCCTTTTTGCCTACCGCCCACTCTGCCGCTATGACGGCGCCGAGTGCAAAGCCGCGTCTTCCTCGCGAGATGTGAGTGAGCTCAATCCTGTCGTTTTCCGAGTCGAAGAAGACGCTGTGGGTTCCGTATTCGTTTCCCACGCGTATTGAATTCACTTGCAGGGCTTCCCCGGATATTTTGCCATCGGGAACGCCGGTCAATAACTTCTTCTTCTTCGGAAAATTTCGTAGAATTGCATCGCCGACTGTGAGCGCCGTTCCGCTGGGTGCATCTGCTTTTTGGTTGTGATGCTGTTCGAGCACGGCGCAGTCGAATTCGTCGAATTGACCGAACAGCTTAGCGGCTTTTTCGACAGTCGAAATAAAGAGGTTGACGCCAAGAGAAAAGTTGGAGGCTACGACGGCAGCGATGCCGCTATCGTTCACGATCCTCCGTACTTCGTCGACATTCTTCTGCCAGCCTGTCGTGCCGATGACTAACGGTTTTCCGATTGCACCGGCGAACCGGGCGTGGTCGGTGACTGCATCGGCGACTGAAAAATCTATTATGGCATCGCAATTCTGGAAAGCCCCCTTTACGTCGGCGATCTTTGTGTCCACATCTGCAATGGCGGATACGACATGTCGTCGTTGATTTGCGACGGTTTCGATTTCTTTTCCCATCTTGCCGTATCCGAACAATCCGATGTTCATTATAGAATTCTCAATTTTCAATGTCCAATTATCAACGTTCAAGTGTTGAAGCACGGGCGGGGAGCAAAGCGGAATGGAGGGAATGACTGATCGCGGAATTTCAACCGATCAGTTTCCCGGAGAAGAAATCCGGGATGCCGATCGTCGTATTCAAGTCCGGCAACCGGCAAAATAGCGCTCCATCCCGGTAACATCACCGCTGATTGTACCGAGGTGACAGTCTGCAAGTTATTCACTTTTTCCGGCAGGTTTCTTTCCAACGGCCCGCTCGAAATCCTTGTCCGGAGCCGTGATTGTTTCTCCGGACCGGGCAGCCCAACCATGAACATCGAAGTACAGTTCCTGGTTTCGGCGGTGATTCCTTTCGTCGTGTGTCTGAAGGACTTCGAACTTCTCCAGAAAAATATCACGGCGTCACGCTTACTGATAATCACCGCGCCTCTATTCAACTACGTGTAAAATTTAGTCTGGCTGTGAGAGGAATGCAACTTTTTTTTGACCCGCGCGTCTGTTAGCTTTGTTCTACGATGTCGAACTCATCCTTGCTTATTGCAATAAGAGAATGGATGAACGAACCGAGAGTTGGCTTTCCGGATTTCAGGTTTTTAGGACATGACTACAGTATCGTGTGTAGTGGGGATCGTCGCATTCGTAAAGAAATTGTCGTGATGAATTTTGGTCTACTTCTGTCGCTTGTCGGACGATCGCAGTCAATCGCCATGATCAGTGCCCAGGTTATAAACTAATCCCGAATCGGCTTCGCGGATTCCGTTTCGACTTTGACGGATCCCGAAATGTCCCGAGTTAATTCCAAAAAAAACGGAGGTTCAGATGCACAAAGTGGGAAGGTTTGTCGCTTTATTGACGGCGGCGCTTTCAGCTCTTATCTTCGCCGTACCGCAAATCTCGGCGGCGAAGGACGCAAGGCCGACAACCGTAGTCGACACGTCTTATCTCAGCACATTGAACTGGAGACTGATCGGACCGTTCAGAGGCGGCCGTTCTGTAGCTGTCGCAGGCGACCCCGATCATCGGTTTGTCTTCTACTTCGGCGGAGTGGACGGCGGCGTCTGGAAGACAACCGACGCCGGAGCCAACTGGTTCAACATTTCGGACAAGTATTTCAAGAACTCTTCGATAGGTGCGATCGAAGTTGCGCCTTCGGATCCAAACGTCATATATGTAGGGACCGGGGAATCCGACTTTCGCGGAGATGTGACTTACGGCGAAGGAATGTACAAATCTGAAGATGCCGGGAAAACTTGGAGTTTCATCGGCCTGGCCGCGACGAGGCATATCGCCAGGATTCAGATTGATCCTCACAACCCTGATGTTGTTTACGTTGCTGCCTTAGGAAGGGCATTCGGACCGAACGATCAACGCGGAGTGTACAAATCCACTGACGGCGGGAAGACATGGAAGCGGGTACTCTTCGTCAACGACAGCACCGGTGCCATCGATCTTGCGATGGATCCGGCAAATTCCAGAATCATTTATGCCGCAATGTGGCAGGCACAGAGACTCCCCTGGGGATTCACGAGCGGTGGGAAAGGGAGCGGACTTTACAAAAGCACCGATTCCGGTGAAACATGGAAGAAGATTTCCGACAACGAGGGATTCGCGAAAGGAATTCTAGGTCGCATAGGGATAGCGGTATCGCCGGCTAATCCTGAACGAGTTTGGACGGAAGTCGAGGCTAAAGAGGGAGGTATTTACCGATCCGATAACGGAGGGAAGACATGGGCCTACATCAACAAAGACCGGAACCTGAGAACCAGGCCATGGTATTTCTCGAGAATCGTTGCCGATCCCAAGAACGAAAACACGGTTTATCTCCTCAACGTCGAATTCTTCAAATCGATAGACGGCGGCGACAAATTTGAAATGATGAGGGTCCCGCACGGTGACAACCACGACTTATGGATAGCCCCTAACAATCCGGAGAGGATGATTGAGGCTAACGACGGCGGCGCGACAGTCACAATGGACGGCGGAAAATCGTGGTCTACGCTCGACAATCAGCCGACGGCCCAGTTCTATCACGTCACGACGGACAATAGCTTCCCGTACAGAATACTTGGCGCCCAGCAGGACAACACGACTGTATCGATCGCCAGCCGTTCAGACCGCGGTGTGATAGGGATGAAAGACTATTACTCCGTCGGCGGAGGTGAGAGCGGCTACATAGCAGTTTCTCCCACGGACCCGCATATAGTCTACGCCGGTTCTTACGGGGGCCTGATAACCAGGTTCAACACGAAGACGATGCAGACCAATGTCGTCTCGCCGTGGCCGGACAATCCCCTCGGTTGGGCAGCTAAGGATGTCAGGTACAGATTCCAGTGGACATTCCCGATAGTCATTCCTCAAAATGATCCCAACTCGATTTATGCGACGGCCAATGTGGTCTTCAAGTCTACCGACCAGGGACACAGCTGGAAAATAGTCAGTCCCGATCTCACGCGCGCCGATTCCGCGACAATGGTTTCGTCCGGAGGTCCCATCACGAAAGACAATACCAGCGTCGAGTATTACGGGACGATCTTTGCCTTCGCAGTTTCGCCTCTAAATAAGGATGTCTTGTGGGCGGGATCAGACGACGGGTTGATTCACGTATCCACCGACGGGGGTAAGACCTGGAAGAACGTAACTCCGAAAGAACTACCGCAGCAGGCCAGGATAAACATAATCGATCCGTCCCATTTCCACGAGGGAGCCGCGTACGTTGCGGCGACGAGGTACAAATTCGACGACGAGCATCCTTACCTTTACAAGACCACCGACTTCGGTAAGTCATGGGTGAAAATTACCAACGGTATACCGGATGACGATTTCACGAGAGTGATTCGCCAGGATCCTGTCCAAAGGAACCTTCTATATGCCGGCACCGAGACGCACGTTTACGTCTCCTTCAACGACGGCCAGGATTGGCAGCTCCTCAGCAACAAACTCCCTATAGTTTCGGTGCGCGATCTCGCCGTGCATGGGAACAGTCTTATAGCCGCGACGCATGGGAGGTCGTTCTGGGCCCTTGATAATCTCTCTTATCTCAGACAACTGGCGGAAAACGGCTACACTTCGAAGGTGCTCTTTGCGATACACCCCGCGGTAAGATTCGATCAGGGGATGCCGCAGTTGAAGGTACCCAACGCCGGTGAGAATCCACCGAACGGCCCGATGATCAATTTCTACCTGAAGCAGCTGCCGGACAGCGCGTCGCTTTCGATACTTGATTCGACCGGAGCTTTCGTCAAGACTTTCGAATGCGAGACCAAGAAACCGGAAGCGAAAGAGAAGGGTCCGATCTCGTTCTTCGATCGCGCCGAGCAGAAGTCGATTCTCCTGAAAAAGGGAGCCAACAGATTCGTCTGGAACATGCGTTATCCCGATCCTCACAAGATCAAGGGTGCAATAGTATGGGGAAGCACGAGCGGTCCGCTGGCAATTCCCGGTAAGTACTATGCCGAACTCAAGGTAAACGGGAAGACGTATAAGGAACCCTTCGAGATAGTGAAGGATCCGCGCGTTTCGGCGACGCATGAAGAATATGTGAAACAATTCGAGTTGTCGATGAAGATCCGCGACAAGATGTCGCAGATTACCGACGCCGTCAACAGGATCCAACAGATCGACAGCCAGCTACAGAATCAGATGGAGCGGGTGAAGGGACAGAGCTATGCTTCGAGCGTGGACAGCGCTGCGAAGAAGATCAGTGAAAAGCTGAAGGAGATCGAGGGCGTGCTTTATCAGTATCGCTCCCATGCGCCCGAAGATCCGCTCAACTTCCCGCTGGAGACTTACGAGAAACTCGGCTCCCTGCAGGGTGACCTTGAGAGCGCCGATGTTGCCCCCACAGTTCAGGACGGGGAAGTCTACAGTGAGCTGGCTGCCACTGCCGATGCGCAGATATCGAAGCTCGATGAAGTTATTTCAAAGGACGTGGCGGACTTCAATGGCATGATAAGGACACTCGATATACCTGCCGTCATAGTCAAACCGGCGAAAGACTAGAAACTTTAATCAGGTAGCCGTCCGATCAGTCGGATGGCTACTGTTTTATCATTTTCAGGAGTAACAAATGTTTGATCGGGTTTGCAGAATTGTTGCGCTAATGTTAATCGTGAGCGGTGTCGCCTTCGCACAGCTGCCTGGAGAAAAGGACGGCCGCATGCTTCTTCCGAACGGCTGGTGGCTTTCACCGGCAGGAACGTCGATAGACATCGGCGATTTGCCGCTGAACGCTGCTGTGTCCCCGGGCCAGAAGTATCTTGCAGTTACACAGGCGGGTATGTCGAAGCCGGTCTTGAGGCTTGTTGACTTGAAGACCAGAAAGGTCGTTCAGGAAATTCCGCTTAAAGACACATGGCTCGGAATAAAATTTTACGGGAACACGCTGTACGTATCCGGAGGAAATCAGAATTGCGTTTACACATTCCGTCTGATGCGTGGCAGGCTGAAGCAGGGGCGGAGTATTCAGTTCGCGCCGCCGCGTATCGACAGTTATCCGCCGAAAGGAACCTATGCATGGGCTGCCGGTCTGGACGTGAATCGGAATTATCTCGCCGTTGTCTTCAGGGGAGACAGCACCTTGAGGTACTACAATCTCAAGAGCGGCAAAACAACGGTTGTGCATCTCGACGGCATGCCGTATTACTGCAAGTATCTTAACGACGGGACACTCCTTGTGTCCATCTGGAGCTCGGCTAAGGTTGAGGCATTCAGGGGGACGCGTCTTTTTTACCAGGTGCGAACCGGAGCTCATCCGACCGAGATCGCAGTGAGGGGTGACTATGCTTTCACAGCGAACGCGAACGACAACAGTGTCAGCGTTATAAATCTGAGGACTCACAAGACTACGGTGACTGTCTCAACGTCAATATATCCGGACTCACCCGAAGGATCGACTACGAACTCGGTGTGCGTTTCTCCGAACGGAAAGTATGTCCTTGCCGCAAATGCGGATAACAACTCGCTTACCGTTATCGACATTTCCGATATCAGGCGCCCTGTCCCGGTTGGTTTCATTCCTGTCGGATGGTATCCGACAAAGGTTCTCGAGCTGAATAATGGTGAAGTACTTGTGCTCAACGGAAAAGGCGACCGGTCCTTTCCAAACCCGGGATATAAGATGGGAGGAGATTCGCCGTACTATATCGGCGTTCTTCTCAAGGCGACTCTTTCCTTTTTCAATTTTCCTGACGAGAAGGAACTCGAGGAGTACACGAAAGAGGTTTACAAGAATACTCCATACCGGCCTTTGGCTTCGAGAGATGCGTCGTTCCCGAGCGACAATCCGATTCTGGATAAAATCGGCGGGAAATCACCGATAAAGTATGTTTTCTATTTTATCAAAGAGAATAGGACATATGACCAGGTGTTGGGTGACATAAAGGAAGGGAACGGTGACTCGAGCCTTGTCCTGTTCGGGCGAAAGATAACACCGAATATTCATAAGCTTGTCGAGAACTTCGTTCTCATCGACAATCTTTACTGCGATGCCGAAGTGAGCGCCGACGGACACAACTGGTCGACAGCGGCATACGCGACCGACTATGTTGAAAAAAGCTGGCCGTCGAACTATGCCCGCAGAGGAGCTCCTTACGAATTCGAAGGCGGACAGCCCGTCGCTTCGCCCGAGGCTGGATACATCTGGAACGACTGCGAACGAAATCATGTGTACTTCAAAGACTACGGCGAGTTTGTCCAGAGCAACCTGGACACTAGCAAACCGAATACGCCGCGAGAGAAGGCGCTGATAGGACACATCGATCCGATGTACAGGGGATGGGATCTTAATTATTCGGATGTATCGAGGTTCAACACGTGGAACAAGGACTTCACACACCTGCTGGCAGTGGATTCCGTTCCTAATTTCAACATCCTTAGGCTTCCCAATGACCACACTTACGGCACCACCAAAGGAAAGCTTACGCCAGATGCCATGGTGGCGCAGAACGACTATGCGCTCGGCCTGTTTGTGCAGAGGATTTCACAAAGCAAGATATGGCCGCAGACCGCGATCTTCGTCATCGAGGACGACGCTCAGAATGGCGCCGACCATGTCGATGCCCACCGCACCGAAGGACTTGTGATCAGCCCATACTGTAAGCGTCATTATGTCGACAACACGATGTACACTACTTCATCGATGCTCAGAACGATGGAGCTGATACTCGGTTTGCCGCCGATGAGCCAGTACGATGCTGCAGCCGAACCAATGTTCAATTCATTCACAATGAACTCGGACACTGCCGCTTATACGGCCTTGCAGCCGCTCGTCAACCTGAATGGAAGGAACAAAGACGGAGCATACGGCCAGGCTATCATGGACAAGATGAACTTCCGCATGGCGGACTCAGTGCCTCCGACGCTCTTCAACGAAATTCTCTGGAAGGCGATTAAAGGTACCGACATGCCTGCGCCAAGATTCTCGATATTATCAGGAAAGAGGGGCGGCGACTAGGCCGGAGAGAATGAAGAGATGTTTGGTCATCATTCGTGCTTTTTAGCCCACGTGCGCAGCGCGTCGATGGCCTGCATTAGTACACCGGAGATATCCGAGTGCGAGTTCCATCCGTCTCATGACGGTCTTGCCGTGAACCACTTCATTCAGAAATGAAGTGTCGCCGGTCGTTTTGACATATTTGTAGACTGCCTGGATAAGCGACGACTCCTGGTCGGCCTCGACGGTATTCTTATGAAAGGCGTAACCGGGCATATCGTATCTTTTGAACCTGCCGTAGTAGTCGATCTTCGTGCCGGGTGGAATCTGCTCATAGCCATCGGCCATATCGCCGTCGAATTCCTGAAAGTAGAAGAACTTGAGAAGCGCGTTCCTGACTTCATCTCTGGGCATCACTTGGAGTGAGTAATCTATGAAGGTATTGAAATCCCTTATCGAGACCTGGGCGTACCCGCTGCCGGCGTTGAACCCGGTTTTAAGGAGAGCACTTCCGAGCTGTATCGCAGTGTCGAATTTCGCGTTGTTGAGGATTTCTTCTGGCAACTGCCGGTCGGATTGCCGAGAGGCTTTCATCCGGTGAGCGGGTTGAGCAAAGGTTATGTTGACGGAGAGCAAGACCGCGGAAGCCAACCGTAGCATTTTGGATGACATTCTGTATATCCTTTCGGATTGTTGAGGCGGATCGTTTATTGGACCGGTTAGATCACTGGATAAGCTAACCCAAGTTCGACGGTAGTGGTACAGAAGAAATATTTTTTGTGGCAATTTGATTTGGATAAGCGGATGAGGCTGGAAAAGTCGATGTAGTGCCGACCTTCCTTATTGCAAAGGGTTAGAGGCGA
>JAJZVO010000089.1 GCA_021845665.1 Bacteroidota bacterium
ATAGACGTCGTCGCGCATAAAGAGATAGCCAGGTTGAAGGATAACCAACCGTTGAAAATTGAGGTGAAGCCACTCAGTTACAGGCTGATTGAAATGAATGGAAGTTCCAAGAAATAGAGCAGGAGTCTTAGCATGAATACGTCGGACTTTTTCCCGGGGGTGAGACTGTCATTCCCGATGACAGTCGTCGCAATCCTGGTCACGTTAACGGCCCTGACCGAGCCATCACTGGCGCAGCAGATATATTCCGCGACGTCCGGCTATTCGGCGTGCGCTATCGACGCGAAAGGGAACCTCTACGCCTGGGGATGCGACAACTACTATCATACTGTTGTCTCCGCCAGAGCGCCGCAGGACCTTACACCGGTGGAGATCCCATTTCCAAACGGAGTGACGAAATGGAAGTCGGCAGCAGTAGGCGCTTACTACACCCTGGCTATCGGAAATGACGGTAACATCTACGCATGGGGGTACAACCACTACGGTGAATTAGGAGACGGCGACACGGCAAGCTCGAATACACTTGTCAAGGTCAGCATGCCTAACGGCGTGACCACGTGGACCGCGATAGCCGCCGGTGACAGTTTCAATCTGGCGCTCGGCAACGACGGAAACCTCTATGCGTGGGGAGCGAATTCTCAGGGCCAGTTGGGAGACGATTCAACCGTGAATTCGGCCACGCCGGTCAAGGTAAGCTTGCCGGCGGGTGTTAAGGCAATCGCGATAGCCGCAGGCGAGCAGTTCGGCGCGGCGATCGGCAGCGACGACACAATTTATGTATGGGGCACGAACGACAACGGCCAGTTGGGGACGGGCTCTTCGACGCCGAAGTATTCCGCGGCGCCTCTTGCCGTCAGCCTGCCAGGCGGCGTGACGCCGAAGTCTATTTCCACCGGGAGGAGCTATTGCCTCGTCGTTGGCAGCGACGGAAATATATATGGATGGGGCGGCAACACCAGCGGTCAACTGGCAAACTCGACCACATTCGGAACGCTCGCGTACTCACCTGTGGTAGTCTCAAAACCTGCCGGCGTTACCTCCTGGAAAATGGCAGTGGGGGGCGGAGAAGGTTTCTCTTTGGGAATCGGCAGCGACGGCAAACTCTACGCATGGGGATACAACGGACTCGGCGAACTTGGAATCGGCTCCACGACTGCTACAAAAGCCGGCAGCGATACCGCTCACGCCGTGAAATTGTCGCCCGGAGTGACACCGGAAGACGTGGCTTTGGGAGACTATTCCGATTACGCGATCGGGAACCCGGGAGACACGGTCTACGCATGGGGATACAATCAGCAGGGCCAACTCGGCATCAACAACACGGTCCTCGACAAGCTGACACCGGTTGAGGTGCTCGGAGTCGGAGGCACCGGTTACCTTACGCTGTCTGCCGGTCCGGCTGCGCCGGCCCTCGTCAGTCCGAACGATACCACCGGTATTCCCAGAAAAGCCACCATAATTTGGAATTCGGTCCCCGGGGCAACAAGCTATGAATTGCAAGTATCGACCGGCATTCAGTTTTACTTTTCTTCACTTGCGGTAGATACCTCGCTGACGGATACCTCCGCGACCGTATCAGCCCCGCTCATCGCGGACACGAAATATTACTGGCGCGTCGTCGCGTCTACCAGCACGCTCACAGGCCCGTATTCTGTGGTGGATTCTTTCACGACGGGTAGCGGCATAGACGCTATAACAAATCCCGTTCAAGTACCGAAAGACTTCGCCCTCTTTCAAAACTATCCCAATCCCTTCAACCCGACTACGAATATCGAATTTCGGATTACGAATGTCGGATTTGTGACCTTGAAGGTTTACGACGTGCTTGGAACAAGAGTGGCGACGCTTGTAAACAAGGTGGAACAGCCCGGAATTTATCAGGTCCGGTTCAACGGCAGCAGGTTAGCAAGCGGTGTGTATTTCTACAGGCTCGATGCGGGCGGGGCGGCAATTGAACGCAAGATGGTGATGGTCAAATGAAGAAGCTGGCGTTTTTACCCCTTCTCTTGTTCGCGGTCTATGGCGGGCACACCATGGCCGAGACTCTTCCGGCTCCCCAGACTCGCGGGGTTTGGATCAGCGAGAACTATTTGACAGGCGGGCCGAGTGCGATCGAGACCATGATCCGGAATCTGAGCGCCGCAAACGTAAACGTGATATATGTCGAAGTCTATACTCACGGCGAGACTATTTATCCAAGCACAGTCATGGAAAACGCCGGCGGTGTCCTTCAAAATCCGACATTCGCAGGGACCGATCCGCTTAAGACCGTCATCGACATTGCACACCGGTACGGCATCCAGGTCTTTGCCTGGTTTGCGAGCCCTTTCCTGTTGTCCGTCGCGAGCAGCCCTAATCAGATTCCACCCATTCTCGTCAAACACCCCGATTGGACTGCAATACCGCGCGACACGACGGAACACTACTTCCCGTCAAGCAGCGGTTCAGGCTATACTTTCGAAATAGACCCAACGGTTACCGGTGCCGCGAATTTCGTCGTCAACCTGGAAACGGAAGTCGCCAGGAATTATCCGGATATAGATGGGATTGAGACCGATATTGAAAACGATACGACCGGCTGGTATGGCGATACGGCCCGGGCTCTCTTCATGAAAGAAACAGGTAACCCCGACCCGCTGACACTTCCCGACTACGATGCCGCGTGGTTCGCATGGCGGCAGCAAGAGGTGACGAACGTCGTGAAGAGTATCTACCAGAGTGTGAAGAGCGTGAACCCGGAATGTGTCGTCAGCGCCGCTGTCCCTCCACCTTACATGTCCGGCTATTCGCTTGAGTCGTGGAGCGTATGGGCGGACAGCGGTTACGTGGATGTGATGGAACCGATGCTCTATCTCTCTCCGAGCAGCTTCAGTACGGAGCTGAGTATCTCTGATACTTATGTCCCGAACGGTTTCCAGATCTTTCCCGGCGTGGACATCGGCACTGCCGGGTCGTTTACAAAAGCGCTGACCGAAATGACAGATGCCACAAGCGGCGGTGCCGAAGGGGTCGTAATCTGGTATTACGGCTACCTTCTTTCTTACCCCGGGGCGTTCACCTCTTTGAAGTCGCAACTCTTTCCCGAGAAGACCCTCCCGAGTTTCGATGACCTGATAATCGATAATTACGGAGGGGGAGTGTTTCGAACTACAGGATCGTGGGACACACAACGCGGAGGGCTCGGCGGGTATGGCGGTACATACATGGCCGCTCCGGCGACTTCGGGCGACACGGCGATTTTCTCACAACGGATCTATCGCAGCGGGAACTACGATCTGTACGGCTATTGGCCGGGCGATTCTTCGTCAAATTGTGCCCGGGCGGTGGTACAGGTGGCCGCTTCGAATCTCAACAGGGTGGATACGGTCGATCAGAAATTGGATCTGAATTCGTGGGATTATATCGATCGAGTCTATCTGAATTCCGGCGATGTTGTCAGCATAAAACTATTCGGAACCGGCGGAGGTAATTTAGTCGCGAACGCCTTCCGGCTTAGGCGTGCAAATCAATTTGTGCTCAGCGACTATGCGGTACCCGACAGCGAGACAATTCTCCTGAAATTCTCAAACCCTCTCCTCGATCCGTTGTCACCCGCGACTTCCGCCTCCACGTCGTCAGGCGGATCCACTCTCAAGTCTTTTATCGACCCTGTCGATAACACCATATTGCACATCACTATTCCCGCTGTCCGGCAGGACGTACCCTTCACGGTAGATGTCAGCAACCTCGTGGACAACTCATACGACACATTGAGCTTTTCGCAGGCTATGGATTATGATCCTGACAGTACCACACTTATCGTCGATGATCAGACGCAGAACTCATTTCTGAGAATGTCGGGAGTCTGGATCCAGGACACAAGCTCATCTGCAATAGACGGGGAATTCTGGCTGGCGAAGCAATCTTCTCCTCTCGCAGAAGCGGAGTGGGGACCGCTGCCGATAGAAAAGGACGGGTATTATGACGTGTATGTGCATATCCCTTCAGCCGGGGTGGCTGTTTCAAGCAGGTGCCTCTACATTGTCAAAAACGATATCGCAACCGATTCGGTCTACGTTTCGCAGCAATCGGGTGTCGGTTCGTGGATGGATATTGGAAATTTCCCGTTCAATGTGGGCGGACAATATTCCGTCTCGATTTCTTCCCTCCCGGGCGCCGATGCAAGCCAATACGTTGTTGCCGACGCCGTAATGTTGAAAAGGTCCGTCGAAGTAACCGGTATCAAATCAACTGCGGGTATTGCGCCGGAGAAATTCAATCTTGGCAATAATTATCCAAATCCTTTCAACCCGTCTACAATTATAGATGTGAGTCTCGCACGAAGTGGTTTCATGAGTTTAAGAATCTACAACGTGCTCGGGCAACTGGTTAAAGTTGTTGACGAAGGATACAAGCAAGCGGGCGAATACAGGTACACCATCGACATGGACAGATTTGCCAGCGGTGTATACTTCTACACGTTACGGCAGGGAACGAATGTGATGACAAAGAAAATGCTTTTTCTGAAATAGTATCGAGCGATTGAAGCATTGAGAAGATGCGTTTAAAGAAATGTTCACTCAAGGAAACACGATTAATGAATATCAAACGGCTCGTTAACTCCCTAATTCTATTTCTGTTTCTTTCTTCTGCGGCCATGTATTCCAGGGCCGCAGCAGCTCCCGTGAATCTCTGCTGTAACAATGATAACAACTTGTATGCGGTCTTGCGCAAGAACGACATAGCCGTGAACCTCTACGGCACCCCGCGAGAAGCTATCCTGAATGCTCCTGAAGGGACCGGCGTTTTAATACTTGCCGAGTCTTATCCACGACGTAAAGCTTCGATAGACAGCCGACTTCTCAGGATTGCACAAGAAAAGGAACTGAGACTTTACGTGGAATTTCCGTCACGCTTGGCGGGTCTCGATCTCAAAGACACCGTTCTTTCGACAAGGCTGGAAAGAGGAGTTGTGTTATCCGATGTGTTCGGGAAACGCCTCCCGCCTATGAGCATACTCGGCATCAACGGCTGCCATATCATACCATCGAGCGCGAGGAATCCCCTGATAGTATTGGGAAGGGTTGCGGGGTTCGACAAGGCGATATACGGACTCGATAGCGTGAATGCTCTCCCCCTCCTTTTCCGGACAGGCAACATGATGGTGGCAACCTCGAGTCTAAGCGATTTTGCCACCGGGCGATACGAACCTGAGTCTTATTGGAGAACGGTGTGGCAGTACATACTGTCATGGGTGTCCAGGGATAAGAAAATCAAACTTCGGCATTGGCTTTCGTATGTGTCGCCGATGTACGGCAGAAATCAACCTTTGCCGGCGAATGCAATGCAGAGTTCGATTCGAGAAGGTGTGCGCTGGTTTTTCAGGGGACATTTCTTTATTGCCCCCAGCTGGCAAAAGATGTACTTGAAGTACCAGGGGAACGGTGAATCGCCTTACGGACCGCCCGTCAAGTCTTCCTGGCCCAACGGGAACGGCTCTCTCGGAATACTCGAGGGAGAGGCTTCACACATCTATTACAACGGTACTCAGGAGTATCGTTACTGGGTGAGGTCCGACAACCAGGGGCAGGTTGCGTACGCACTCGCCGCCGCCGGACATTATCTGCACAAGAAGGACTATTACAGGATTGCGACCAACCTGGGTAATTTCATTTTCTACCATTCCGATCTCAGGTCCGGGCTTAAGAATGACAGGAAGAGCCCGGTCTATGGGCTGATAGGTTGGGCGACCACGCATCCCTGGGTCTTCTATGAAGATGATAACGCCCGCGTTCTGCTGGGAATGATCGGCGCCGAGGCATATCTGCATACCGACCGCTGGGACAAAAAGATTGCCGAAGGCATCATGGCCAACTTCAGAACTACGGGCCGCGAAGGATTCCGGGGACCTTGGCTGAGCCAGAATGCCATTTTGAAAAACGGTTGGAAGCATTACTGGGACAAGAATGTCATCGACCCTAATCCGCACTATGAAGGATGGATGTGGGCTTGCTACCTCTGGCTTTACGGCAAGACGGGATACAAACCGCTTCTCACAAAAACTGAGACTGCAATAAGGATTACGATGCAGGATTATCCCGACAAATGGATCTGGTCGAACAGCATGCAGCAGGAGCGGGCACGGATGATACTTCCACTCGCGTGGCTCGTGCGTGTCGACAATACACCGCTGCATCGTAAATGGCTCAATGAGATGGTGACAGATTTGTTGAAATACCAGGCGCCGTGCGGGGCGATCCCGGAAGAGCTTGGTCCGCTTGCCAACGGCCTTTATCCTCCTCCCAAATCGAACCCGGCGTACGGTACGAAAGAAGCGCCTTTGATATTCAAAAATGGCGAACCGGTTGCCGACATGTTGTACACTGATAACTTCGCCTTCTTCGCCCTGAATGAAGCCGCTCACGCCACGAAAAACAAAAAGTATATGGCGGCTACAAGAAAGCTTGCCGACTTCCTGATCCGCATCCAGGTAAGAAGCACGAAGTTTAAGGATCTCGACGGCGGCTGGTTCAGAGCATTCGATTACGGACTCTGGGACTACTGGGCTTCGAATAGCGACGCCGGATGGGGAGCATGGTCAACAAATACCGGCTGGATACAAAGCTGGATCATTTGTACCGACATATTGCTCGAAGAACATCAAAGCTTCTGGTCCCTGACGGGAGACTCCAGGATCGGCGATGTGATGCCACAAACCGTAAAAGTAATGTTTGGAACTGGAACGAAGTGACCGGAGCCTGAAAAAAGGACGACCTACATTCTGAATAACACAATAGAAGACCATATCTGCAACTCTCTTGGAGAAACTCAACATGAAATTTAGACTTACATTATTTCTTTCGATTCTCTTTCTGATTTCGCCGGGCGTACTGAAACCCGTACTGGCCGCCGAGAGTTCTTCACTTTTCAGCCGGCGGGCAGATGTTCCGGTCGCCGCCCCATCCGGGTTCCGTTCGCAATTTTATCGACTGTGTGACTCAGCTATTGTCAGAATTAAAGACAACAATGGCAAGCGCCCTTTCTTCGTAGACTCTTACGGTATACGCAGCCTGTGTGTGGCTTATGACATGACCGGGAACATGAAGTACCTCGACGCCTGCCGCTCCTGGGCCGATCGGATGGTGAGGTATCAGAGGAAAATGATTCCCGCCGGTGGGTACTACTTAAACTACGGCAGGAGGCCCGGCCAGACGAATGGTGACTGGTACGTGGCCGATTGTTCATCGATTGCGATGGGTGTGCTTTCGACTGCCGTCCGGTGCAAGGGGGCTGAGCGAAGACGGCTCTTTCAATCTGTAGAGAGGTTCGCTTCACTTGTCATGAAGAAGTTCGTCCGTCCTTCCGGCGGAGTTACTGACGGGCTTTGGCCGCAGTACAACCGGGCATGGTGGTGCAGTTCAAGTCTGTTCGGCTCACTTTCATTTATACTATACAGGAACACGGGGAATAGGCGCTACCTGGATATCGCGATGAGAATTGTTAGATGGCTGGACAAACAGGACCTCGCCACGATGCAGCCGTTGCCGCTTTCACATCAGGGGCCCTCTCTCCCGATGTATGTCCTCGAGTGCTATTCAGCAGGCTGGCCTTATCTGAGCAAGAACGCCGCAATGAAAAACGCTGCCGAATCCCGGATTCAATGGTGCTTAAACTGGGCGACGAGCCAGCAGCGAATCGCCATTGAAAAAAGGAAGTGGCCCCTCCTGAGCTGGTGGGGGGCGAAATATGGCGGCCTTCCATTTCAGGAGTATATTTACGCGCACTTTCTTCCGGGTCAGAAGGCCCTGATGGAGAAAGGTGACCGGGAAATGCGACTACTTTTTCCGGCAGCCGTGTCAGGTAAGCCGGGCGCGTCGCAGCTCACCGCATTCATGCTTATGTCCTACGCCCAGCGGCTCGATCCGTTCGCGGTTTACAGATAGGTCTTAAGCGAATGCTTAATCCAGATATTCGCCCCATGAGAATTCTATTCTTTTGCATGTTCCTTTCGCTGAGCCTGTTCGCGACCGAGACCTTTGCGCGGTTGCTACCTGATCCGGAGACGAGAGGGGTGTGGGTTCCGGCGGGATATTCACCGTCGGACTCCGCCGGGATCGGCTCGCTGATGAGGAACCTGAGCGCGGCGAATTTCAATACGGTTTATGTCGGCGTGTGGGATGGCCATAGCAGGCAAGCGGGAACGATCTATCCGAGCAAGATGGTATGAATGTCTTTGCGTGGTTCGAACTGATGCCGTTTGACGTGAGCGTCGGAAAGAGTCCGACCGACATTCCCGCGCTTTTCAAGGCGAATCCCGGCTGGCGCATGATGCAGCGCGATACGACGATAAATTACCATCGTAACATTTACGGCTACTACTTCGGAATGGACCCCGCCGTGCCCGCCGCATGCAACTTCGTCGTCAGACTTTACACCGAGATAGCCAGGAATTATCCTGACCTCGACGGCATCGAGACTGATATACAAGATGACACCTTGTTTTCCTATTCGGACATTGCCCGGACACGTTTCATGCATGAGACGGGCGATCCCGATCCGTTGACTTTGCCGGGCAACGACCCCGCCTGGTTAGCCTGGCGCAGGCATCAGATTACCAATGTCGTGCGACGGATTTACAGGAATGTCAAGAGAGTGAACCCGAATTGCGTTGTCACCGCTGCGGTCCCACCGCCTTACATGTCGAGCTACATGCTCGAATCCTGGGGCGATTGGGCAAAACGCGGGTACGTGGACATGCTGGAACCTATGCTCTACGTGAACACTCATGATTTCGACCGTGAGATGAAGCTGTGCGACGATTCGGTCCCCGCGGGTTTCCAGCTTTCTCCCGGCGTAGCCGTTAACTCTGCCGGATCAGCCGGTAAAACAGTCTACGAAATTGAGGATGCCATAAGACGGGGAGCTGCCGGTGTCACGATTTGGTACTACAACTATTTGCTGAGTTACAAAAATGCGCTGGCCGATATCGGGTCTGAAGCCTTCCCTGAGAAAACCCTATCGGGTTTTGAGGATCTCATCATGGACAATGACGGGAGTGGAATGTTTCGCTTCACCGGCTCATGGAATAGGGTGCGCGGAGGTTATGAAGGGACATATTTCTCCGCGCGAGCCGTCGAAGGCGACACTGCGGTTTTTTCCGTAAGAGTTCTTAGAAGCGGAATTTACACAATGTATGGATACTGGGGCGGAGATTCATCCTCCAACTGCAAGAACGCGACGGTGAGTGTGAGTACGATGGATTTGAGAAAATCTTACACCGTCAACCAGCAGAGGAATTTGAAATCCTGGATGAAGCTTGACAAGTATCATTTGAACTCGGGCGATACGGTTACGGTGAAGCTCTTCGGAACGGATGGGAAAAATCTTGTCGCGGATGCATTCAGGCTCAGGAGGGAATCCGCCATCGAAACGAGCAGGTAAGGATCTTAGAGGAGGACGGAAAGATGAATTGCGTTATCGCGGTGCTGATTTGTTCACTGACATTCGGAAGCCTGGACGCCGCCGCGGCACAGGTCCATAAGAAGCCGGCATTCCTTTGGATGGATGCGCACGCGAACTTCAAAAGGCTGGGAACAGAAGCGGGTGTGGATCGCGTGCTCAAGGAGGCCAAGGCGGTGGGGTTCACCGGCGTCATTCTCGGGCTCAAAGGGAGCGACAGTTACGTCGTTTATCCGAGTCATATCGCTCCGGTCCTGCATGAGCTCCACGGTTTCAGGAGACCGCACAATTACAATTTCCCAGCCGTAGTGCTGAAAGAAGGTCACAAGCTCGGTCTTAAGGTTTATTTCGGCATGGAGGAGTTTCAGGAAGGGGACAAGAAAGACCACAAGGGGATTGTCTACACAACGCATCCCGATTGGCAATGCCAGGTCTATACCCCGAAAGGGATTGTCCCAATGAGCCGGACATCGGGAGGAGGAGCGGTCTTCGTCAACCCTGTTCTCCCTCAGGTTCGTGCCTATGAAATTTCTCTCTGGCAGGAGCTCCTCCGGATGTATAAACCGGATGGAATAGTCCTTGACGGAGCGCGGTATCCTAACAGCAAGATCATAGATGATGCCGACTTCAGTAATGCATCACGAACGGCTTTCGAGAAGTTCATTGGCTACAAGATAGAGAAGTGGCCGCAGGATATATTCACGTTCAAAACCTCTCCCGACGGCAAGGTAAAACAGGTCCCGGGTTCCCTCTTCAGGAAATGGATAGAGTGGCATTCGGCAGTTATACGTGATTTCATCCGGCAGGTACGGGACAGCGTCAGGAGGATCGATCCGAAAGTCAAGGTCGCCGATTACGTCGGCGCATGGTACCCGATCTATTATCAGATGGGTGTGAATTGGGCAAGCAGGACGTACAACCCGGCTAAGCAATACAGCTGGGCGGATCCAACCTACTATCGGACTGGGTACGCACAACTCCTGGATGAAATGTTCGTAGGGACCTATTTCTATAACGTTACCGAGAGGGGTGCGGTCGAATCTCACACTCCGTCGCCTGATCCGACAAAGAAGCCATCTTATTATTGGTGGTATTCGGTTGACGGGTCGGCGAAGATTGCGATGAGGGTGATCAATGGGGTGGTGCCTGCGTATGGCAGCCTCTATGTTCAGCAGTACCTGGACAAGCATAATCCGAAACAATTTGTCAGAGCGATCAGGGCCGATCTGAGACTCACGGATGGCGTCATGATCTTCGATCTGGTCCATCTCGACAAATACGGTTGGTGGAAATATGCCAAGGAAGGGCTCGAAGGGAACTAGAGATGCGGCCGAAAAGTCCACGCTAAAAGATTGAACCGCGAAGGACGCAAAGGACACACAAAGACCGCGAAGAAAAGAACCGTTTTGAAATCAGATGTCCCTTTCGAACTCTGCGTTCCCTTTGTCCGCAGGACGCTGCGCGTGGTTATGCTTTTCGGCCAGGTTATTAGACGATTCTCATCCAGCGATGGGAGATTCTTCAGATAACTTCGGCTAGGTATGAGTGAAGCGAGGGGCCGGATAGTACTTTTCATATGAACAGTTGTGTGAGCGGAGAACAAATGACTTACTTAAAGCAAGGCCTGTCGGAACTGAATCATCTCAGGCATCTGGTGCTGCTCGACGGGAACAGCCGGAGGATGTGGACTGAAGAGCAACTCAAATATTATGCGACACATTTGGGTCCGGGCGGCAGGGCCGACGATTGGCTCTTTGATCCGTTTCTATTTATGAATTCCAAATCCGGGTCGGGAAGAGATTATGTTGCGGAAGTGAATCTCGGCCAAACGGGATCGGTTGAAGGTAACTTCGCTGGAGTGTGCTCCCCGAATCCTGCCGACAAGTCTGATTGGAGTGAGCTTCTGGGATTCTATTTCGGTGAGAACGGAGCATTGCCCACACTTGATCGCGCGATACAGAAACTGTCCGGTCAGCTTCCGCCACCGGACCATCGAAGGAACGTCGTCCTGTCGCTTCCTTATCCGCACATCACGCAAGAGAGGTTTGGACGGATTGAAGCGGCAGGGAATGTCTTGAATTTTTCAGTCAGACGTCAGGATCTCACGCGCGCTACTAATTCGCGTCTCGAAGCTGAAAAGTGGATGGTGGATGAAATAGTGGAATTGTGGAGCAAGGCGCGGTACGGTCATCTGAATCTCCTTGGACTTCACTGGGTGTTTGAAACGGTTTGCATGTCATGGGAGGTCGACGATCACCGGTTGCTTGAGGGACTCCGGAAACATATCAATGCCCGGAAGCTGAAGTTCATTTGGATACCATCCTCCACCGCTTACAATATTCACCTGCTGGACAACTACGAGATGTATTACTTCGATGCCGCATTTCTGCGTCCGAATCTCCTCTTCCGCGAAGAGGGAAATAAAATTGAGACGGTGGCGGAAGTCGCAAGGAAATGCAATGCCGGGATAGGTATGGAATACTTTCTTGAGCCGGATGAGTCGATCGCGGTAGGGAAGGAACGTCATCTGCGGTTCAGAGAGTACCTCAATGCCGGGGTGAAGTGCGGATATATGACCGAATCTGCATGCGCACATTACCAGTCTTTGCCCTCGTTTGAAAGGATGTATTTAAATGAGGACCCGGTCGAGAGGGAGTTCTATGGAGACATCTACAAGTTCGTGGAAGGTAAGTATAAGCTTAAAACTCTTCCTCCTATACCGGCCAATTCTTTTTTTGTTCCGAAAAGAAAAGCCGTGATTGCCTTGGACTTAGGGGGCACTAATCTTCGGATGGCTGTCGTAGATGATGCTGGGAAAATAGTGCATTGGAGTCAGGATAGAACGCCTGTAAGCAGCCAGGGGATCGTTGATTTGACAGCAGAGGAGGTCGGCGAGGGGATAAAGCTCGCTGGGTCTAACGGTTTTGTTGTGACGGGTATCGGGATGAGCACGGGAGGAAGAGTCAATTTTAAGAATGGAACAATAGAGGACTCCACGTCGGCGATCGCCGGCTGGAAGAATATACATATAAAACAAATACTGGAAGAGCGCTTCGGCATACCGGCCGTCGTAGACAACGATGGGAACTGCTCTGCAATTGCCGAGAAGACCTTCGGCAAAGCGAAGTCGGCCGACAATTTCATCTCGGTCGTATTAGGCACCGGCATCGGTGGCGGGATTTACGTCGACGGAAAGCTGCTACGCGCGAAGAACAACTACACGGCTGAGATCGGACATATTTCCGTTGACCCGGATGGCCCCAGGTGCTCCTGCGGCGGCTACGGGTGCATAGAGCTTTATGCTTCCGGCGCCGGGCTTGTCAGATGGGCGGAGGAGGAATCCAAGCTGACAGCGATCGTCGGTATTGACGGCGAACATTCATCGAAGGCAATATCGGAAGCATCCACCCCCGACAATCCGGCAGCGATTGAGCTCCTGCGAAAAGCAGGCGGGAAACTTGGTGCGGCTGTAGCGGGACTCGTCAACATCTTCAATCCTTCGATGATAGTATTCTCAGGCAGCCTCGTCAATCTGGGTGCACCGTACTTCGACAGCTTCAGGGAGACGTTGTTGAATCGCGGGATGAAGCCCACCGTCGACGATGTAGAAATACTTTTCTCCGATTTCCCCCAGGAAGTTGGGATCATGGGTGCTGCCGCGCTTGCCTTTCAGATTTCAGCGGATCGTGAGTTTTAAAACGACGGGGGAATACACCAAGATGGCGAACGAACACAGAATTGAAAATGAAGTTAAGAATTGTTTTGATGAAGGGAGAAGGCTGTGAATAAATTGAACCGTGGGCTTATAGTTTCATGTCAGGCAGAGGAAGGGAGTCCATTCAACTCGCCTGAATTCATAGCTGCATTCGCAAAAGCAGCAGTACTCGGAGGTGCGACGGCGGTCAGAGTCAGAGACCCTGAAAATGTGGCTTCCGTCCGAAAGGTGGTCACACTTCCCGTGATTGGCCTGACGAAGGGATATTACTCGACCGGGACGGTTCTCATCACACCGAACATTGACGATGTGATCAGGCTTGTCGACGCCGGAGCGGATATCGTCGCTGTAGACGCCACGAGGAGGCCTAGACCTGACGGCACTTCCGGAGCGGAATTTCTCCGGCTGGTGAAATCGACGGTCAAGGTTGCGGTGATGGCGGATATTTCGAACCTGGACGAGGGGGTTACCGCGGCGGATGCCGGCGCCGATTATGTTTCCACGACGCTTTCGGGATACACCGAAGAGACCAAACATGCGAACGGCCTTCCCGATATCGATCTGGTAAGAGCTATTTCGTCGCGAGTGAGTACCCCCGTTATTGCCTAAGGAAGAATCTGGACCCCCGAGCAGGCTCATGCGGCGATGGGACTTGGCGCGTATGCAGTTTGTGTCGGCACCGCGATCACGAGGCCCGTCGACATTGTGCGTAAGTTCGTATCCTCGTTAACGGACGGTCGGCGGCAAAAGTGAATCTCTTTTTACATCTGAGGCAAAAGAAAGGCCGGTTATGTACCGGCCTTTTTTTTGTGCGCCCGGCAGGGCGCATCTGCTTGGAGATGCACCTGCGAGAGCAGGTAAGATCTTTACACACCCGAGAGGGGGAAGTGTTAGTCGGACGTCAAGGGTGCCTGCCGTGAGGCAGGATCTGAAGGAAGCCGTCCCGCCAAAGGCGGGAACGAAGAGGAACCGCATAAGAGGCGGCTGCATGGGATGAGAAGGGGAATATCTTTAAAGTCCGATACCTGTACGGAACATGCAGACGTATATACGGCGGGCATAAGGGTAGACGGACTGGAGACAGTCCGCGCAGAAGGCACGCCACAAGGGAGTCCACTATCCGCCTTGTTGTCAAACATCATGCTTGACGACCTGGACAAGGAACTGGAAAGACGCGGACATG
>JAJZVO010000090.1 GCA_021845665.1 Bacteroidota bacterium
GGAAGCGTTCTCCATGTTCTCACATCCGCCTTCTCGGAGGCATCATACGCGGCATCTACCACGACGCTTGTCAGAAAATTCGCAAGCGGGGAATCGTTTTGCTTTTTCACCTCTTTCTTAGCCTGCTCGGCGGCGAGGAACTTTAGAAGGGCACGCCCTGCTGTCTTAAGATATATGAGGCTGATTCTTTCATCGAGACTCTTCCCTGCAATCGCGTTCACGTCCTCGCCGAGCTCCGACTCTGTCGCGTCGCTCACGCCGTTCCCGTTGGCCGAGACATTGTAAGTACTCACCCAATTCTGCCGCGAATGAAATTTCGGAACGGCCGCAACAAACGTATGGACGGTTCCCTCATTGTCCATTATGGAAACTCTGAGTTTGACTTCTTCTTTCACTGGACCTCTACCGGAGTAAATGACTACGAGAAGCGTGCCCAGGTTCGGCGGAGAAGGCGTGTACTTAATGCCGAACTCTTTCTCATACTCTGTCAGTTCATTCTGAAAGCCAAGCCTACCCGCGGTCCGCACAAGATCTGCTTTGAGGTAGGAAGGACACTTAGTAGCGAAAAGGGTATCATACGCTTTATACCCTTGGTAAGCGTCACGGTACGAAATGAAGGCGTCGTTCACTTCCCCGTCGGCTTCGTAAAGCACCCCCATGATGTAACGGACGAACGCGTCCTGCTTGTACGAATTCTTGCCTTCATATTGCCGCGAGTATTCTTTCAACTTCAGGTCAACTTTTCGGGCCTCGACTAAAGCATCTCCGAGTTTCCCGAGACGGGCGTAGTTCAGGGCAAGGAAGAGATTGACATACACTTTTTCGAAGTCTTCACCTTCGTACGGAAGGAGATTATCATTGAGCACCATCGAGCCAACGCCTTTGGACACGCTCTGAGTGTAGAGATCGTCCATCTCTCTCTCACTTTCGAGAAAATGCGTGTTGCTGAGCTCGTAGTCGCCGGCATAGTGGAGAAGGAGGCCCGATTCCAGATTGTAAAGCACCGCACTGTTCTTTCCATAAGACTCCTTGTTATCCTCAACCAGTCTGGCGGCCGAAGCGAACCGGTCGGAGGCTACCTCAGCGTCAACTTGCTTGTAGAATTCCACGCTCATCGCGCATCCCTGCAACACAAGCGCGAGAATCAAGAAGTAATGCGTTCGTGACGCGAGGAAAGGAGCTCTCGGAAAGTTTCTATTTCTCACGGCGCGTCAGAACTTGTATTTATCCTGGGTTACTATCTTCTTTATCTTCTTCTCGCCGATCCAGAGTTTCTGGTTCGTCGCTATGTCTACAAGTTCCATGTTAATTTGATAGTACCTGACGGCCTCTCCCCCTTCTTTGTCTATGATTGAGGAGATGTTGCCGATGAGCATGACATCGGCGCCGGTTTCCTGGCCGGGACCTTTTTGCGTCTCTTCTGAGGCCTCCCTCGCCTGGTCTTTGCGCTCTTCACGGATCTGATCGCGCTCGCGGGAACTCGCCACGAAGTTCACGACTCCGTCGTTCAGCAGGGATCTCTCCAAATCTTTTACAAATGTCGTGACATCGATGTGCTCGTAGCTTCTGTTAGTTATCTTCCCGACAATCACCGTCGGTTTCTTCCCTTTCCCTTGAGTGAAGTTGTCGACCCAGGCTGCCGACGTAAGGTCCCTTACCATGGCTTCGGAGACGAGCCTCGAGTCGGTGTCATTCCAGTCACCGCTAACGTCGGTTACCGTATCGGCGCTGACGCGTGACACTTGTCTCGAAGAGCTGCAACCGAACATTACCACACAAAAGAGCGCTGTCACAATTCCCGGGATGATTTTCGAACAAGTATCAACCGATGAGTGCCACCCAGGGTTTCTCACGATTAGATTCATAACATTCCTCCCTTTATTTCGGTCTGCCGGAAATATATGCTGGTGAGCTGCTTTGTGAAGATCCGTGGATGATTCAGCGCGTCCCGTACCGGACAGAACTTCCATTGACATCGTCCTTCTCTGCGGACATAAGGACATAAAACACTCCGTTGGCTTCGTCGCACCATCTGGCGTTCACCTGATAATAATGGATGGCGACAGTGGCTTCTTCGCTTAGGACCTCCTGACCGGAGCCGGCGGCGCTCTTTTCGATCGCCGCCAGCGAATCTCCTCCCGCTTTAGCGAGTCCTATTAATGCCATGCGTTCAGCGGACATCCAAGAACTCATTTCATAAAAGTACCTTGGTGAGACGCCAACTGAATAGTAGCGTGTGGCGTCGCTTGGAGTCTCGCGAACCCAACCGGGCTCATCCTTCGGCATTCGCACGGTCTCTTTCATGAGATCCGGCAATTCGCTCGCGCCGTCCGATGCCAGCGCAATGACAAAGTCGGAGCAGAAGCAAACTGTCACGGCGCTGGCATCTCTCAACGATTTCAGATAAGCCGATGAGTCAATTGAGAGCTTAAATTCTCCGCCCATCCATGAAGTTCCCGCTTCAGTAGTCCAGAATGCCTGCCCGAGCTCGACGACAGTCTCTCGCTGTCTGACTAGATTACCGCGGGCATCGCGCGCAGCCTGCGCCAAAGAGGAATCCTTACTGAGCCACAGCGGAGAATACCCCACGGCACTTAGCTTACATAACAGGGTTCCCTGTTCCAGGAACCATCGGGGATAAGACTGCGGCTGCGCGGATAGTGTCTCGACCAACAGAACCATGAGCATCCCAAGTCCTCGCACGGCGGATCTCCGCGCTCCTACTCCTGCTGAGTTTGCTGCTTCTTGAATTCCTCATACTTCTTGACCTCGTCATCAAGCTCCTTGAAAGTCTGTGAGGCCCTGAAGCGTGTGTATGCCTGCTCGTTCTTCTTCAGTTGGTCCATCAAAGCCTGGTTCGCCGCGCCGACGGGATATTCCACAAGGATGTATGCGCGCCAAAGGCTCCCATCCTTGTTGATCTTCTGATTTTTGACGCGGCTCCCGTTGAGTGTCGTTGACACGACGGTCTTCTCTGCCTGCGTAAACATCTGAAGGAGTTGAGCGTCGTTGCCCGTGCCGGTCTCTTCGGTGAATCGTTTCTGCAATCCCTGTATCCTGAGTTCTACCTGACGCCCTATATCCGCCCTGGCCGCTGATGTGGCTTTATCTACGGCGAGCTGCATATCCTGCGACGTCTGCGTATTCGCGGCGTAGAGATAGTTAGGATCTTGTGGCGGGTTCGAATACCAGTCCGGCAAATCGCCAGTGTCGGCGGTCTGAAGACCTCTAGATCCACCGCATCCTACAATCCCTATCATTAACAGAGCAGTCAAAGCAAATAGGTACCGCATTTCCAGCCTCCATTTCTTAGTAGCGAACGATTACTAGATATCAATATGACGACAGCGCCGACCGAAATGCCGCAACAGAAAGCTTGAAGAAAACGGGAGGTGGAGCCAGCTTCGCGTCGGGGAAACCAGGAGCGATTAAGATACGCCCGGTTGTCACCCGCCGTTCAAGCCGAATAGTCTCCAATTTTCCGGAATGAAGTTATCCCTTGCGCATACCTCGTCAACACTGCCGGAATTAGCCCTATGACAATCGAAAAGTAATGTCCGCCAGTTTCACATGCAAGCTTCACCGGAATTTCCAGCCGCGCGTGAAGAGAGGAAGTGAATCATGCGAAAGTCTTTTCTGAAACCGGAAAGGGACCACGTGTCAAAGAAATCCACGAACTTCGCAACGAGCCTTTCAGCGGTGTGAAGGAGAATATTTGCGCGACTCGAATTTGTCCGGTGACGAGAAAGAGATTAGGTATTGAGGATGCCTCAACTATTTCAGGTCCTTCTTTTGATGGGTTACATACTCAAGGCCGCAGCAGGGACAGAAACGTGAAGTGGGATAGTAAATCGGTTCCAAACAATCCTGGCAGCGCTCTATCATTTTCTTGCCGCACTCACGACAGTAGATTGAATTAATCCTAACCTCTTCATACGTGCCACAAGCAGGACAAACCCTGTAACTTTCTTCATATTTGGCCATAATTCCGATCGACCTTGAGCTGTTTATTTTATTATCCTCGCACTAGCACTCCATGGCTGAAAAAAAATTCAACAAACCAAGAGGGATACGCGAATCTTTCCTAATTCGACCAGCGCTTTTTCTAGAGGCAGCCGTCCGATTATTCGCGCAATTCGGTCAGCATTACGCACTTCGGATTTCGAATCTACCATTATGGCCATATCTCAAGCTGGTGCAACCTCCGCCGTAACAGGTTCGATCCAGGAGCGAAAGCTAATTCCTATTTTTCGTTCCTCGAGAGACGATTTTGTCGCTATCTCTCCTTCCTTAAATTTCCTTTCATTGGCGCGACGCACTCACATGCCCCGATGAGAGCGGCTCATCTGATTAGGACACCTCACAGTCACATAGTCGCCAAGGGCTAAGATGGTGCCGTTTATGTCAGAAAGTTTAAGAACCAACAAAACACAACGTACCTAAAGGATGGAGCCCAAAGGACATCAATAGCGGAAAAGAGGACCTCGTCCGGAGGAGGATAAACTCCGTACCATCCTATTGTTTATGTGGCATGACTTTGATAGTTTCATGCGAAAGACATGAAATGCGGAAGGACCATTCCAGCCTGTTCTGACCGACGACGGTCGCCATCCACCAACTGCCCTCCGCAATTAATCGAAGCGCCATTTAGTTGCTACAACGTTTTATCATTATAAAGAAGACGCAGATGTCCGACGATGTAACCGGGCAGACCGCGACGAACCACCTGAAAGACCAACGCACCGGAGGCAGAGCAACATGAGACTTGCACAACGGTTTTTACTCCTCTTCACTGTCACATCATTTTTCTTCCTGAGCGTGACGGCATCGTCATACGCGCAGGCGCCGAATCCAAGCCCAAAACTTTTCTCGGCTCTCCATTACAGGTTCGTTGGTCCCGGAGGAAATCGCGTGACGGCAGTCGTCGGGGTGCCGGGCAACCTGAACGTTTATTACGCCGGTGCCGCTTCCGGGGGAGTATGGAAATCAACGGACGCGGGCATCCATTGGAAACCAATATTCGACAAAGAGCCCGCGCAATCAATCGGCGACATCGCGATCGCGGCTTCGGATCACAACATTGTGTGGGTCGGAACCGGCGAGCCATTTATCAGGAGCAACGTGTCGATAGGTGACGGTGTTTACAAATCGACGGACGCCGGCGAGACATGGACGCACATGGGGCTCACTAGAACGGGAAGAATATCGCGCGTCGTGATCGACCCAAAGAACCCAGACATTGTGCTCGTCGCGGCGGAAGGCAACTGCTACGGGCCGCAACAACAGAGAGGCATATTCCGCACAACAGACGGAGGTAAAACATGGAAACGCGTCCTATTTGTAAACCCGAACACGGGCGCGTCGGACCTCGCGATGGATCCGGATAATCCGAGGATTCTTCTCGCGGGGACATGGCAGTACGTGATTCATACCTGGGGACAAAACAGCGGCGGGCCGGGAAGCGGCGTGTGGATGTCGCGCGACGAAGGAGCCACATGGGTTAGACTTACAAATGGACTTCCCAGGAGGCCGGTCGGCAAAGTGGCCGTTGGAATCGCGCAGAGCGATCCCAACGTGATGTACGCACTGATAGAGACCGGCGGAAACGGGCGCGGCTCGCTCTGGAGATCAAGTGATGGAGGCGCGAAGTGGTATGTCGTCAGCTATAACCGCATGCTCGCCGAACGTCCCCACTATTATACCCGTCTCATGATCTCCCCCGACGACGCGAACGAAGTATATTTTCCCTCCAACGAGATCTGGTACACACTCGACGGCGGCAGAACGGTCTATCAGACTTACTGGGCTGGAGACAACCACACGATGTGGGCCGACCCGACGAACGCGAACCGCATGATGATCGGTAGCGATATCGGACTGTTCATTTCAACTACCCACGGCAAGACATGGCACCACATCGTACTCCCTATCGGACAGATGTACCATGTCGCGGTCGACAACCGGGTACCGTATTACCTTTACGGGAACATGCAGGATGACGAGTCTGTTCGAGGGCCGAGCAACACGAGGACGTACGGCGGAATTCCGTCGAGCGACTGGAGCACGACAGCAGGCTGCGAATCAGGGTTCTCTTATCCAGACCCCGTTAACGATAATATCGTCTGGGGAAACTGCTACGCCGGTGAGGTCGACAGGTTCAATCTCAAGACGGGTCAGACGCGTTCGGTTAGTCCGTGGCCGAGCAAATCACTAGATTCACCGGCAGGCGTGCTGAAGTACAGATGGAACTGGACAATGCCCCTCGTCATCGACCCGCTGCATCATAACACCGTCTACGTCGGGAGCCAGTATGTCCACCGGACGACGGACGCCGGACAAAGCTGGCAAATCATCAGCCCTGACCTCACGCTGGACGACCACAGCCACATGGGCAGTTCGGGCGGGCTTACTCCTGACAACCTCGGCGTCGAGTATTGGGGAACACTCACGGCGTTGACCGTATCGCCAATCAAGGAAGGAGTCATCTGGACGGGATCGAACGACGGCCTGGTCCATGTTACCACGGACGGCGGGAAGAACTGGATAAATGTAACTCATAACATTCCCGATCTTCCGAGATACGGAACGGTAAGCCATATCGAAGCATCCACTTTTAATGCGGGCACTGCCTACATCAACTTCAACTTCCACCAAATGGATAACCGCGATCCATACATCTATATGACGACGGATTTCGGCAAGACGTGGAAATTCATCAGCGGAGACATTCCGAAGAGCGTCTTTAGCTACGTGCATGTAGTGATAGAAGATCCCTTCCGGCAGGGGATGCTGTTCGCAGGAACCGAAAACGCCATTTACATGTCATACGATTACGGGACGCACTGGATCCCGATAAACACAAACCTTCCGCACGCGCCAGTATCATGGATGGCTATTCAGAAACATTTTCACGATCTGGTCCTTGCAACGAAGGGGCGCGGATTCTGGATACTCGACGATATAAAGCCTCTGGAGCAGCTCACTCCGGATGTGCTTAATTCATCCGAATACCTTTTCAAGACTCGGCCGGCGTATCGATTTCGCCGCATTAGCGTTCCGAGAGAGGTACCCGACGACGCTTCGATGGGACAAAACCCGCCTTACGGAGCGGACATCAATTATTATTTGAAGACAATCCCGAAGGGAAATGTCAAGATCACCATACTTGATTCCGCGGGGAAGGTCGTACGCACGCTCCAAGGGACCAAGGAAGCGGGAATAAACCGCGTCTACTGGAACCTGCGTTATCCGGGTGTGAAGACGGTGAAGCTGAGAACCACGCCTCCGGCATACCCTCAGATATGGAGCGACCAGAGATTCATCGGAAAGACGACCCGGCCGATCTACCACTGGGGAGTCAGTCCAACGCTCTTGGGCGCGCTCGCCGATCCAGGTGAATACACCGTCGAGCTGACGGTCAACGGAAAGACTTTGAAGGAACCGCTCACCGTCATCAAAGACCCGCACTCATCTGGAACTCTCGCGGACGTAAAAGCCAGCGTAAAGCTGTGGCGCGCGATAGACGCGGATGTCGATACTGTAGTTGGAATGATCAATTCGATCGAAAGGGTTCGCAAGCAAATTGAGGACATGCCAGTATATATACATGGCTTGCCGGACGCGTCGTCAATCATGGAATCATCAAAGTCTCTAGATCAGAAGATCCAAAAAGTTGAGGACCAATTATTTCAGAAATATCTCGCCGCCGATGACGAGAAGACTTATGCCGCTCCTATGAAGCTATACATGAAATTCTTGTGGCTCGCGGGTGAGGTCGGTGACGGTGCAGGAGATGTTCCGGGAAATCCAGATTTCGCCCCAACCGACCAGGACGTGACGGTATTCAACATGCTGAACCGAAGAATGCAAAAGGTCGAGGCCGAGTACAAGACGCTGATGACAGCGACGATACCCGCGTTCAACAACATGCTGAAAGAGAAAGGTATTCTTGCCGTCATACTCAATCCTGCGCCGGTTGACGGAATGAAATAGAGACGCAACTTTGGAAGGGAGCAAAGTCTCTTCTGAGCCGCCTTCCAAAGGTAACCTGGCCCCTTCGCATGGCAGCCGGCGTTACGAGAGAAGGTACGGTTTCTCTTTCTGAAGTCTAATGATAAGCTCGCCGAAGAGCGTGTTTGCCCAGGCGAACCAACTTCGGGTAAATTTCTTCGGGTCGTTTTCGTCGAACGATTCGTGCATGAATCCGGTGCCCGCGCTCGATTCGACCAAAGTGGAGAGGCACCTTGAGATCTCGTTGTCGTTTCGGCTCGTGAACGCGCGCATCATTATCGCTATCGGCCAAATCTTCCCGAGACCGGTATGTGCGCTTCCGATTCCATCTCCGGCAGCTCCCTTGAAGTAGTAAGGATTGCTTCCGCTGAACAGGAACTGCCTTGTATTCTGGTAGACCTGGTCGCTTTCGGGAACACAGTCTAAATATGGAAGCGAGAGAAGGCTCGGCGCATTGGCATCGTCCATGAATGAATGGTCGCCGTAACCATCGACTTCATACGCGTACATATCTCCGAACGTCTCGTGATTCACGACAGCGAATCGTTGTACCGCCTCGTAGACTTCATCGGCAAGCGAGGAGCAATCACCGGCAAACTTTTCGTCCTTCATGATATCGCGGGACATCTCTGCCAGCAGCTTTAAGACGTGGACGGCAAACAAGTTAGACGGGACGAGGAACGGAAATATGGTGGAATCGTCCGAAGGACGGAATATGGACACTATCATGCCTACCGGCTTGATCGGGTTTCCGTAACCGCCACCGGCAACTGTATCGGTTTGGACAGCCGTCACCCGTTGGAATTTGTACGGACCTCGGCCATCTTTTCTCTGCTGCTGTCTGAAGGTCTTGACAACAAGCTTCATCGCATCGCGCCACTTGCCGTCGAAGGGAGAAGTGTCTCCGGTTTCCTTCCAATAGCGGTGCGCCAGCCTTATTGGGTAACATAGCGAGTCGACTTCCCATTTACGCTCGTGTATTCCGGGCTTCATGGTTGTCAGGTCTTTGTCGAACGGGCTTCCGGTCGGGCCGTAGTTGAATGCGTTGGCGTAAGGATCGAGCAGGATGCATTTCGTCTGTCTGTTGATCACTCCGGCGATAAGTTCTTTGAGTTTCGGATCCTGTGTGACAAGCGGGAGATATGGCCAGACCTGCGCGCTCGAATCGCGAAGCCACATGGCATCTATATCTCCTGTGATTACGAAGGTGTCGGGCCTGCCGTCTATCATCGCAAACTGTACGGTTGTGTCCAGGGTGTTCGGATAGCAGTTGCCGAATATCCACGCAAGGTCCCGGTTGCCGATATCCCCCTGTACCCTTCGTATTTCCTCATCCACGGCTTCGCTAACGAATTTTCTTTTGTCTAGAGGCGGGCGCTTGCTCATGAGATCGCCTGCCGTTTGCGCGGCCGCGCCGAGCGCGGAGTGCAACGGACTCCTGTTCAGCAGCGAAAGTCCGGCCATCGCGAGCCCACTCTTTTTAAGAAAATCCCTTCTCGATGTCATCAGGTCCTCCCGAAAAAAAATTTATTCCGAATCCAAGTTTATTTGAAAGACAAGTCGCGTCATTCTGAGGAATATTTCTAACGGTACAGAATGATATCACGATGGCATGTCATTGCACGCCGGCTTGTCAAGGTAATAGAATTCAGAATACCCATCAATCGAAAAAACGCGCCACTTCTCTTCCGCTAAATCAAATCCGGCAGGACAAACATCAAATGAGAAAGCTGTTTTGATGTTGCACCGATTGCACGCGGGCTAAGTTCACAACTATGCGGGAGAGCGATATTACTACGTTGTTCGCGATACGCTTGTTTATTTTCCCATGATGACTTCGACCGCGATATCCGATCCTTCCGGTTGAACGGGAATAACCGAATTGACTGGTTGTCCGTTAACCTTCATCGCCTTGACCCCATGCTCGACGTGATCGGGATTCTTAACGGTTATGTGGTACGTAGCTCCGCGCCACTTCCTTACCGCCTCGAACCCGTCCCACTCCGGAGGTATCGACGGATCGATTATCAACCCTTCATACGCCGGCCTTATCCCGAGTATGTACTTCGTCGCCGCCGTGTAATTCCATCCTCCGCTTCCAGTCAGCCATGGATGGCGCGCCCGTCCGTATGCCGTATGATCCTTGCCCATCACGAACTGGCAATATACATACGGCTCCGATTCCCTTATCTCTATCTTGTCGTTCTGGTTGTACGGCAATAGCGCGTCGTATAACTTCATCGCAAGTTTTCCCCTGCCCAGCTTGCACTCCGCTATCACAGCCCAGGGGTTAGGATGGCTGAAGATAGAACCGTTCTCCTTTATCCCTCTGTACACCCTCGTCACATATCCTATGTCGTCGTTAGGCTCCGTGTACGTCGGCCAGTTTAAATGAAGTCCGTATGGCGACGATAGGTACTTATGAACGGAGTCCATCGCCTTCCTCGCCCGCTCCGGAGATGCGGCTCCCGATAAGCCCGCCCAGCTGTTGCTCTCCAAAAATATCTTCCCCTCCTTGTTCGTCTTCACTCCTATCTTTATTCCTGCCTTCGTCACTCCTCGAGCGTACCATTCACCGTCCCAAAGCTCCTCTTCCACCGATCTCCTCACCTGATCAGCCATCCTCGTATATTCCTGTACGTCGTTCTCGTATCCCAGTATCTCCGCAGCCTCTATAAAATACTTCAGCGCCCAGTAGTGCATGAACGATACCATCCCGCTCTGTCCTCCACCAAGGTTCAGGCAGTCGTTCCAGTCGGCACGTAGCCCTAAACATATCCCGTTCTTCGCCGTCTCCTCTGCCGTAAAATCTATCGACCTCTTTAAATGCTCATATACCGTCCCAGTCCCCTTGTCCGCATAAGGTATCTCTTCCTTGAAAAACTCAAGCTCCCCTGTCTCCATTACGTATTCGCATACTGATCCTACTATCCACAGCGCGTCATCCGAACACACATCCTCCATACCGTGTATTATCGATTCCGCCGATGGCGTCGGGACAACCGTCGGCAGCTTCACTCCCGGTAATTTATCCTCCTGCGGCTTGAACACGTCAGGATCGAACAAGTGAAGCCCATATCCACTGCTCACCTGGCCATGTAGTAACTCTCGTATCCTCTCCTTCACCTTCTTCGGGTTCGTATGAGGTACCGCCATCACATCCTGAGAAGTATCGCGGTATCCCAGTCCTACTCTCCCTCCAACCTCTATGAACGACGCAAACCTCGACCATACCACGCAAGTCTCCGCCTGGTATAGAGTCCAGATGTTCACCATCGTGTCCAACCCTTCGTTCGGCGTCTTGCACTGAAGCACAGATGTCTTCTCTTCCCAGTACTCCTTTATCTCCCTGAACGCCTTGTCCACATTCTTCAGGTTCTTGTACTTCTTCCTTATCTCGTAACCCTTCTCCTTCCTCGATCCAACCCCCAGCATGAACACCAATCTCGTCTCTTCTCCACCCTTCAGCGTCATCTTCTTCTGAAGTGCCCCGCAGTGGTTCCCTCCAAGCTCCGTGCTGTTGCTCAGCTTCCCCATCTCCACCGCTATGGGGTTGCTCTCCGTACGGTAGCTCCCTATGAACCTGTCCCTCACGCAGTCATACCCGTCAGGCTCAAAGCTAGACGCAAAGTAATGGTAAGTCCACGGCTCGTAGAAAAAATCGTACTCTATTATTCCGCCCTTATAGTTACTTCCGCTCGCATATAAACTCATCTGTAGGTTCTGGTTGTCTATCTCTATGTGATGAAACGAAAACTCCACATAAGAGTACACGCTCAGCTTCCTCGTCTTCTTCCCTTTGTTCCTTATCCTCACATCCCACAGTTCCACCTCGTCCTCTATCGGAATGAACACCAGCTGCTCAGCATCTATCCCCTTGTAATCGCATTGGAACTTTGTGTACGACAACCCGTGTCTCGTCGTGTACTTCGCCTTCGTGAAATCCTTCCCAACCGGCTGCCACGAGATAGTCCAATACTCACCTGTCTCGTCGTCCCTGATATACACGTAATGGCCGGGTCTATCCAGAGGCACGCCGTTCTGTCTGAACCTCGTGATCCTATGATGCTCAGTCGACTTGTAAAATGTGTATCCCCCCGCATTGTGGGATATCACCGTGCACAGATCCTTCAATCCAAGATAATTTGTCCACGACACCGGCACGTCAGGCCGTTCTATTACGTATTCCTTTGCTGCATTATCAAAATATCCGTATCGCATTGCTCTCGTTCTCAATATTCATTAAACAATTTTCCAAAACTCATCTGCACAACTTGTCTATGCCACATTCTTCGCGCAGATCACAACTCCCATACTAATCACCCTGCCGCATTCTGAGCGGATGGTGATTCCGAATCAGCCTCCTCGATTTTTCTAAACGGCACGAACCAGGTAACGAGAAAAGAAGGGATCGTCGCGATCATTACCCAAAGGAAGAAATGCTTGTAGCCCAGGAAGTCACTAATGAAGCCGCTCATCGCCGACGGGATCATCAGTCCCAGGTTCATCACACCCGTCGCGAAAGCATAGTGTGCCATCTTATATTTGCCCGGCGCGATCTGCTGCATCATGTACAGCGTAAGGCCGATGAAGCCGACCCCATAGCCGAGGTATTCAAATGTCGTCGCGGTACCGATCATGACCAGGCTCGTCGGAGTTGTGTATGCGAGTATCAGGTAAACGGCGAACGGGATATTGAAGAAGGCGCATAATACTATAAGCGATCTGCGAAGCCCATATCTCGCCGTAAAATATCCCCCAAGTATCGATCCGAGTATGAAAGCTATCGGCGGGAATACGCCGTAAATTATCCCGATCTGGGAAATCGACAGGCCTAATCCACCCGACGCGCGGCTCGCTTTAAAGAAGAGCGGCACGATCTTCATCGCCTGTCCCTCAGCAAACCTGTAAAGAATTATGAAGGCGATCCCCCATCCAACATATTGTTTCGCGAAGAACGTCTTGACGACATCCCAGAAAGTTCCGAAAGCTTCCTTCGCGGTCTTGACCTGCCCGGCCGCGCCGCCCGTCGGAAGCATCTTCGCATGGTAAATGCTCAGGATAATCATCACGCCTCCGAACAGCCCCATGACTATCATCCAAGCGTGAACGACACCGAGAGATTTCTGGAGCTGTCCCGCGAGAAAGACAAACGCCCCCTGCGACAGAACCTTCGCTACATTGTAGAACGCTCCCTGCCATCCAACGTACTCGGCCTGCTCTTTGCCTGTGAGAGCATTTATATATACCCCGTCAGCGGCGATATCGTGAGTCGAGCCGTTGAAAGCGATGATCGCCAGGAGCGCGATGGAGTATTGAAAAAATGCCGGAAGTTTAAGCGTCAGCGCAAGGAGCCCGAAACCTATGCCACCGATGAATTGAGTCGCGATGACGAAATATTTCTTCGTCTTGAACATCTCAAGCACCGGCCCCCATAGCGGTTTTAGAGTCCAGGGGAGAATTACGAGAGTTGTGAAAAAAGTTATCTGAGCGTCGTTTACACCGAGCGACTTGTACATCAGCACCGATACGACGTTGATTACTACGAAGGGAAGGCCTTCCGCGAAATAAAGTGTCGGGACCCAGAAAGCGGGACTTGTTTTTTTGACGCCATCATTGACCATTCAAAACCTTCGGCAACGATTGAAAGAAGTTGGGGAGTCTTCAAGAATGTTTCCTGCCTGAAGAAATAAGCAGACTTGAGGAATCGAGACGAAGCCCGTGTCAAATGGGAGTCGGCAACATACCCCCCTGGCGTCGCAGTCTGAGATCTTCTCCGGCACAAAACAGCCCGAAACTCACGTTTTTCGCCAATCCATGAGTCCATTCAAGTCGTTGGTTGTACCTGAGCACCTCAGTGAGTCGAGGACCCAACGCTGGATTAGTAAAATCAATATAACAAAAGACGGGCGAATATTTTCGTTAAGAAAAAACGAACGGCGGACTGCCGTTCAGTTTGACAGTCCGCCGCTGTAATGGGGCTATTCCACTACTTGAG
>JAJZVO010000091.1 GCA_021845665.1 Bacteroidota bacterium
CTGACTTTTCCCGGAGGTGATCTGACTCTTTCGCAGGTTTTCCAGAGGCTTCCGATGGCGATGTTTGTGTCCGGGGACACGACTCTTCCTGCGATTACTTTCGCGCTCCACTCTTCTTTAAGATTCATTTCACAGAACCATTTCCTGGTACAGCGCGCACGCGAGCTCGGCCTGCAGAATTCACCCGAGGTGAGGCGCAATGTGGACATGGTGCTCCGTGCGTTCAGGGCCCACCGGATGGCAAATGAAATAATGGATACCGTAAAGGTCGATAGTAATCAGGTTAATACTTTTTTCGCGAAGCATCACGACGAGGTATTGAAGGCGGTGAAGCTGAAAGTGCACATCGTCGTTACGAACAATATCAACGAAGCGATTTCCATTTACGATAAACTCAACAAAGAGAAAATCAAAAGGTCAATCGGGGAAGACACGACGGCGAACTGGGTCGACGCTTATAACCTCGGTGAAATTGGAGGAGTCCTTTCGCGGCTGAAGGATGGCGATGTCTACGGACCGCTGGAGGACCATGGAAAGTTCTATCTGTATCAGCTGCTCGACAAGAAGCTTTCGGTCAGCGGGTCGGCAGTCAAGAACAGCATCGCTGTCGCCAGGCAAATGTTTATGACTCAGGAACGGAGACAGGTTCTGGACAAGTACATCGCGAAGATGGCGGAGAAGGAGAACGTCAGGGTGTTCTGGCGGAGGGTATTGGCGATTCAGGTAACCCCGTTTCAAATGCTTACCTTCCGCTTTATCGGATTCGGCGGGAAAATCTTGGCCGTTCCGCAGCTCTATCCAAGGGCAGGCTGGGTGAAGTACTTCCGCTCCAACATCGTCTTACCGGCAGCAAAAGGGTGAAAGAAGGATGAAAAAACCGCGTCTCAGTTTCTGGCAAATCTGGAATATGAGTTTCGGATTTCTGGGCATACAATTCGGGTTCGCACTTCAGAACGCGAACGTCAGCAGAATATTCGAGACATTGGGGGCGAAAATAGATGCCATCCCGATTCTCTGGATAGCCGCGCCGATAACGGGACTTGTCGTCCAGCCTATAATCGGTCACATGAGCGACAGGACGTGGGGGAGACTCGGCAGGCGCCGTCCGTATTTCCTCTCGGGGGCCATACTCGCTTCGATAGCGCTCTTCATCATGCCGAACTCTCCTCTTCTATGGATCGCTGCCGGGATGCTTTGGATAATGGACACTTCGATAAACATATCGATGGAGCCGTTCAGAGCGTTTGTCGGAGATATGCTCCCTTCGGAACAGCGAACGATAGGCTTCTCAATGCAGAGTTTCTTCATAGGGCTCGGCGCAGTAATCGCTTCCGCGCTTCCGTATATAATGGCAAACTGGTTCGGTGTAAGCAACACTGCGGCGAAAGGTTCAATACCCGATTCTGTGAAGCTTTCATTTTATATAGGCGGAGCAGTGTTCCTTCTCGCAGTTCTCTGGACTGTGATAAGATCGAGGGAATATTCGCCCGAGGAATTGATTTCTTACAGCGAAGAATCGGATGGGAATACAGCAAATACAGAACATGAAGCCGGTCCAATCCCCGGCTCGAAGTTCATCAGGAACGGTCTCGTTTGGACGGCGATAGGAGCGGCGCTCTTTTTCGCATTCTATTTCCTCATTTATTTGGACTACGGTCTCGGAGTGTTCTTTGGCGGCCTGGCGGCATTCGGAGTCTTGCAGATTGTCGCTGGTGTCCTGACGAACAGGAAGAAGACTGCTGGCGGACTTGTTGTGGTCATGAACGATCTCTTCAAGATGCCTAAGACCATGGTACAGCTCGCGTACGTGCAGTTCTTTTCCTGGTTTGCGCTTTTTGCCATGTGGATATACACGACTCCGGGAGTGGCCCACCATATATATGGCGCGACGGACACATCCTCTGCTCTTTACAATGAGGCCGCCAACTGGGTTGGAGTTCTCATGGCTGTCTACAACGGGTTTGCCGCCGTGATGGCTTTCCTCCTCGTCTGGATCGCTAGGAAGACGAACAGGAAGACTGTTCACGCGATCAGCCTGGTATGCGGAGGGATCGGCCTCGCGTCGTTCTATGTGATCAGGAATCCGCATATGCTCCTTGTTTCCGAGCTCGGAATAGGTCTCGCGTGGGCGTCCATACTTGCGATGCCTTACGCGATCCTTACGGGCTCGCTGCCGGCCCGCAAAATGGGAGTGTACATGGGAATCTTCAACTTCTTCATCGTAATTCCGCAGATCACTGCGGCCGCAATTCTCGGCTTTTGCGTCAGGAACCTTTTCGGGGATCACGCGATTTACGCTCTCCTTCTCGGCGGGGCGTCCCTAATACTCGCCGCTCTTCTTGTCATGCGGGTCGACGATGTGGACGCGTCGACGTATTAACTGGCGTGACGGATTGAGCGGCCTCCTTCGTGTTCCAAAATAGATTTTCATACATATCGTAAGCGCGTCACCTGGAATTTCAAGACCGATAAATATTTAAGGATCAAATCATGAAATGGATCGCAAGTCTTCTTGTTTATGCCTGCCTTATCGGGCGGGCAATGTCACTGCCGCTGCCGAACGCTCCGGCATCCGGTTCTGCGGTGAAAGCACGGTCTGAGGGGTCGCAACAGGTTATGTGGAAGGAGCACGCGCGCCCGAGCCCGAAATGGGTCAGGGACGCGGTGATCTACGAGGTCTATCCGCGCTCGTTCTCAAAAAATGAGAGCTTCCTATCGATCATTAAAAAGCTTCCGCAAATCAAGAAACTCGGCGTAACTGTAATCTGGGTAATGCCTGTTCACCCGATAGGCATGCTCCACCGGAAAGGACCGCTCGGAAGCCCTTACTCGATTCGTGATTATTATGCTATCAATCACGAATATGGCACGCTTGCCGATTTCGAGAAACTGGTCAGAGCCGTGCATGCGGCCGGCCTTCATATAATAATGGACGCCGTTCTCAATCATACCGCATGGGACAATCCTTTGATCAAAGAACATCCCGACTGGTACAAGCACGATAGCACCGGAAAGATCGTCTCACCGAATCCCGATTGGACGGACGTGGCGCAGCTAAACTATGCCAACCGGCAACTGCGGCGCTATATGATCAACATGCTGAAATATTGGGTGAAGGATGTCGGCGTGGACGGCTTTCGCTGCGATGCCGCGGAGATGGTGCCACTCAGCTTTTGGGTAGAAGCCAGGGCGGCGCTCGATAGCATCAAACCCGTCATGATGCTGGCGGAAGGGGCGAAGCCGGATCTGCAGCTCAAAGCGTTCGATCTCACCTACTCCTGGAATCTCTATAACGCGCTCGGCAGAGTGTTTAAGGGAAAGGCGCCCGCCGTGTCAATCGATAGCACGATTGTCGGGGAGAGGCACATCTACCCGATCGGCGCGCTGCGAATGCGCTTCAACACGAACCATGATGAGAACGCCTACGACGCTCCGTCCATCGAGCGTTACGGACCGGCGGGTGACAGCCTTACGGTCGCGCTGATCGCGACTCTGCCGGGAGTTCCGCTGATATACAACGGCGACGAAGTCGGAAACCCCCAAAGGCTAAGCCTCTTCAAACAAGTCCTGATAGACTGGAATGTGAAGAACGGTTTCAGATCTCTCTACGGAAAGATTTATTCCATACGCAGGTCCAATCCCGAGTTTGTAACGGGGACTTTTACACCGCTTGTCACAGACGGCGGCGGTAACGTAGTGGCGTACGAGAGAAAGTCCGGCACGCATACCGCGGTTTGCGTTTTCAATCTCTCAAACTCGCCGAAGAATGAGGTCGCCGTCGATGTGCCGGGAACCGGAAATTCGAGGGCGGTCGACGCAGTAACCGGTTGTGTTTATAGAGTCCATAACGGGAAAATCGAGCTCAACATGCGAGCGTACAACTTCAAGATATTGGTGGTACGATAGTGGCTTTCAATTGGCGGAGGCATCCGTGCGGGCGGACGCCTCGGCAGTAATCTTGACAAAGATAGGGCTTTACTTGCAACTCATTCCTGCGTTCTTTTTGAGACCGCCAATTTCTTGAATTGCCTTTCCGACCCCACCTGATATAACTATCGCAAACTTAACCGTTACTCCGTACAGCGAATAAACGGGCGCTTTTGATGGATAGTGGACCTTCATTCGTGTGTAGCGGACACTATTTATGCCCTTTTCGGAGCCGGAAAAGGTCGCCGGACTGAATGGGCTCTAACCATCCCTATTCCCCCGGTTAGTGCCAACTTGTCAGATTATTTTCGTTGAAAAAATACAACCCTTTGATTATTATTCACTGACCGAGGAAGAAATTCACGCACTCTCACGTGAAGTGTCTCACGAATGGTGTCCGATCGGAACATCAATCCGATCCTCTTCTCATTAATGAAAAAGCCCGAGGTTATTCTGATGAAAAAATTGTCGACGATCTTGGTATCAACGCTCTTCCTGCTTCTATCGAACTCGCTTGCCAGGGCGCAGCAGCAGGATTTCACAAAATATGTCGACCCGATGATAGGAACAGGAGGGCATGGGCATGTCATTCCGGGCGCAACCATGCCGTCCGGGATGGTACAACTCAGCCCCGACGAACAGACCACGGGCTGGGATTGGTGCTCCGGTTATAACTATTCGTCCAAGACAATAATGGGATTCAGCCACACGCACCTGAGCGGTACCGGTGCCATGGATTATGGAGATATCCTTTTCATGCCGACTGTCGGGAGGATTCGCGTCGTTCCCGGAAGTGTCGAGGATCCTGCCGCCGGGTTCCGTTCATGGTTCAGCCACTCTTCCGAAGTGGCGACCCCCGGCTATTACCGTGTCCTTCTTTCACGATACGATGTGAAAGTCGAACTCACCGCAACGGACAGATGCGGAATGCACAAATACATCTATCCGGCTTCGGACAGTTCAAATGTTATCATCGATCTCCAGCACGGCATCGGAAACACCTGCACTGGAGGCTGGGTGAAAATTATAGGCAACAGATGGATCGAGGGAATGCGGCAGTCGCATGGTTGGGCGAGCGACCGCTATGTCTACTTTGTCGCGGAGTTCTCGAAACCGTTCAGGAAATTCGGAACCGCCTTCGGTGACAAGATCACGCCGGGAAGCCGCGAAGCCAGGGGGGATAGCGTAAAAGCGTACGTGACCTTCACGACTACAAATGGTGAAGCCATACTCGCCCGGGTTGGAATTTCCGGCGTCAGCCTCGAAGGCGCAAACAAGAATCTGGCCGCTGAGATGCCGAACTTCGATTTCAACAAATATCGGGAGGCCGCGCACCTGGCTTGGAACAGGGAACTCGGAAAGATCAAAGTTGAAGGTGGTACACATGCCGAGAAAGTCACCTTCTATACGGCTCTGTACCACACAATGATGGACCCGACGATCTTCCAGGACGTAGACGGCAAGTATTTCGGCATGGATCATAAAATCCATGTAGCCAAAGGATTTACAAATTACACTGTATTCTCGCTTTGGGATGTGTTCAGGGCGGAGTTTCCCCTCATGACGCTCATAGAGCCGCAGCGCGACCGCAATTTCGTCCTATCGCTTCTCCATGAATACAAACAGCAGGGCCTTCTCCCCGTCTGGCCTCTCTGGGGAAATGAAACCTATACTATGATCGGCTATCCATCCGTTCCGGTAATCTTCGACGCGTACATGAAGGGGATCCGCGGCTTCAATATCGATACCGCTTTTGCCGCAATGAAGCACAGCGCCGACCTGAACTGGCAGGGATTGAAATATTATAAGACCCGCGGATATATCCCGGCAGACAAGGAAGACGCCTCTGTCTCGAAGACTATGGAATACGCATACGACGACTGGTGCATCGCTCAGTTGGCGAAGAAACTCGGGAAAATGAACGACTATCGCCAATTCAACCAGAGATCGCTGTTCTATCAGAATGTTTTCGACACAGCCGATGGTTTCGTGCGCGGCAAGCTCGCCGATGGTAAATGGATTACCCCCTTTGATCCGTTCGCCGTTACCGGCCAATATACCGAGGCCAATGCGTGGCAGTACACATTCTTCGTCCCTCAGGACATCGGCGGGTTGATCAAACTATTCGGAGGCAAAGAGAAGTTTGCGGCAAAGCTCGATTCGCTTTTCAATGCGCCGACTGCACTGGCGGGAAGACCCGACCCCGATATTACAGGTATGGTCGGTCAGGACGCACAGGGAGATGAACAGAGCCATCAAATCGGGTATCTCTACGACTATGCCGGCATGCCGTGGAAGACTCAATACATCCTCAGGAAAATAATGTCCCTCTATACAGACAGTACCGATGGGTTGCCCGGCAACGATGACTGCGGACAAATGTCGGCATGGTACGTTTTCAGCGCGATGGGTTTCTATCCGGTTACTCCCGGTCAAAATGTCTATGCCATAGGGACACCCCTCTTCAATAAAGTTACTTTGGACCTCGGCAACGGTAAGAAGTTCACGATAGAGGCCAGCGGCGTTTCCGGCGAGGCAAAGTACATACAATCGGCTACTCTTGACGGCCGCCCTTACGATCACGCCTATCTGACTCAGGCCAACATCGCCGACGGCGGAGTCATACATTTCAAAATGGCATCGGCTCCGAACAAGCAATGGGGGACTAATAACCCCGGCCTCTTCGTGATGGCACCTGATCACAATGTCGTTCCGATGGTCTCGGTAAATTCAACAGGGGAAGTCTTCTATAAATTCGCCCGGGTGGAGCTGTCGTGTCCGCTGAAGGATGCGGTCATCCGATATACGACTGACGGAAAAGAGCCGGGTCCGGCATCGCCCGAGTACAAAAGTCCGATAGTCATTACCAGGCCATCTGTATTGAAGGCCGTCGCGTTCGTAGGTAAACGGGAAAGCATGACCACCGTCGCGACGTTTGTCAAGTCATTGTATCCTCCCGCGACTTACACTTATCCTTTCAGCCAGCAGTACAACGGTGGAGGATCGATGGCGTTGACGGACGGCCGGAAAGGGACTACGAATTACCAGGGAGGACAGTGGCAGGGATTTCAAGGCACGGATCTCGATGCGGTCATCGATTTGACGAAGGAAAGGACGTTGCACCGGGTTTCCGCCGGGTTCCTCGAAGATACACCGGTGTGGATCTTCCTGCCGGAATATGTGAAGTACTACGTGTCTCAGGATGGAAAAACTTTCAGGGAAGTTGCGGATGTTAGAAACAGCATTGACGCCCGTAAGGCTCCTGTAATGGTTAAACATTTTACTGCAACCCTCCACGGAGTCGAGGCAAGATATTTGAAAATTGTCGCGAAAAATATCGGCGTCTGCCCGCCGTGGCATCCGGGGGCCGGCGGTAAAGCGTGGATTTTCGTGGATGAAGTGAGCATAAAATAAAATCACGGGATAAGAAAATGAATACTCGTTTTGTCGTAAGACAACTCTTCGCTTCGCTGTTCCTGTTAATACTCTTTTCGGCTGGCAATCTTCTGGCCGACAAGCCGAAGCCACAGTATCTCGACAAAGGCCTCTTTCTTAAGGCGCACCCGGCACGCGTTGGGATGACCGGACCCGTCATGACCCGGATTGTCGAGGGAAAGAATATCGACGCCAGGAATGGAGAAAGTGTGACCCTCCCGCACGGCACGCACGAAGTCTGGAAGGAAGAAGTGGCCGACAGTGATAACTGGTTCAGAGGAGAAAACCTCCGCGGGGCGTACGGCTATTTCGTCGTCAATTCTTCGTCGGAGCGAACCGCGATACTCGAGAGCTTCGGCGATGACATGGTTTACGTGAACGGTGTCCCTCGCGAAGGGAACAAATATGCTTACAAAGACACTTATCCCGTCTGGGAAGCAAGTTACAACTATTCGGAGATCCCGATAAGCCTCAGGAAGGGAAAGAACGAGTTCGTGTTTCTGTGCAATCGCGGCAGGCTGAAAGCCAGGCTCCTTTACATAGAACCGCAAGTGTTGTTTAACACGGGCGATGTGACGGTGCCTAATTTCCTTGTCGGCCAGAAAGTGGACGACTACGCCGCTGTGGTGGTGATCAATGCGACGCACAAGCCGCTAATTGATGCGGTCATCAAGGCGTCGAGTTCCGCAGGTATCGGCGGTCAAACAAAGGTCCCGATCATTCAGCCTATGAGTCTTAGAAAGATCGGCTTCAAACTCGTCGGCCCACCTCCCACGGCGGCAGACACAATGGGTATCCAGCTTTCGCTTTATGCAGGCGGAAGAAATGCCAAGAAACTCGCTTCCGGCGAAATCGATATCGAAACCGTCATCCCCTCTGCCACTCATAAGGTGACTTTCATAAGCGACATCGACAGCAGCATCCAATATTATGCCGTTGTCCCGCCGCGCGGTCCGAACAACGGGAAACCTAAGGCGCTCTTCCTCTCGTTGCATGGAGCCGACGTGATCGCCACTAACCAGGCCAATTCATATTATCCAAAGACATGGGGATACATCGTCTGCCCAACAAACGGCAGACCCTACGGCTGGGACTGGGAATCGTGGGGAAGGCTCGACATGCTTCAGGTGCTCCACATTGCCAAGTCAACGATGAATATTGACCCGAGCCGTATTTACCTTACGGGACATTCGATGGGAGGTCATGGTACGATTATCAACGGGGCGACATATCCCGACCAGTTCGGCGCGATCGGTGCGAGCGCCGGCTGGATAAGCTGGTGGACTTACGTGTTCCATCATGATACTTCCAAGACACCGATGGCGATGATGCTGAGACGAGCGACTATGCCGCTGCGCACACTACAGATGAAGGATAATTACAAGCAGCTTGGAGTCTATATTCTCCAGGGAAGCAAGGACGACAACGTGCCGATAACTGAAGGGATACACCTATCGGACACGCTGAAAACATTTGACAAAGATTTCATCTTCCACGAAGAGATGGGCGTCGGACACTGGTGGAGCCTTGGAGATGAAGCCGGCGCGGACTGTGTCGATTGGCCTCCGATGTTCGATTATTTTGGCCGCCATGCGAGACCGGGAATTTCCAGGATCCGCGATATCGATTTCACGACCGCCAGCCCCGGCGTTTCGGCAAAAGATTACTGGCTGACAATCTATTCTCAGATCAAACAGCTCGAACCGAGCAATGCGAAGATCAGATTCAATCCTTCTAGAAACAAATTCCTCGGCACCACAAGCAACGTCAAGGAGATTTCGTTCGATCTGAAGATCGCGGACATCGCCAAGCCGATAGTCGTGGACCTGGACAGCACAACTCTCGACAGCGTGGTTGTCCCGCCCGGCACGGACAGGCTCTGGCTCGAGAACGAATCGGGCCGATGGCATGTTGTCGGCGTACCCTCTTCCAGGGAAAAGAGCCCGGAGAGATACGGAACGTTCAAAGATGCATTCCGTCACGGAGTCGTGTTTGTTTACGGTACACACGGCACAAAGGCGGAAAACGAATGGGCGTTCGACAAGGCAAGGGCCGACGCAGAATATTTCTGGTATCAGGGCAACGGCTCAATCGAGATTCTTTCCGACAGGGATTTCAATCCTTCTGACTATCCTAATAGGGATGTCGTCCTCTATGGAAACGAAACTACCAACTCGGCATGGAACCAGGTATTGGCCGATAGCCCGGTAAGTGTATCAGACGGCAAAGTCGTCTTCGGCAGCAAGGTCATCAGGGGGAATGATTATGCCCTGCTGATGATCAGGCCGAGGAAAGGAAGTGAAACGGCAAGTGTCGGCGTAGTCGGAGGTACCGGGTTGATAGGCATGAGGCTGACATATACGGTCCCTTATCTCGAACCGGGATTCGCGTTGCCTGATGTCACCCTCTTGAACCGGGAGATTCTCTCGAAAGGGCTTGCGGGCCTGAAGGCGTCCGGGTTCTTCGGTCTGGACTGGTCTGTGAGGAACGGCGATTTCGTTTGGCAGTAACATTCAGGCATGCGGGCAATCTTCGCATGAAGCTGCTGCTGCCGATCTCGTTCTTGTATGAAACAAAAGGTTTTCTTAGATTCAAAACAGAGGAAAATAGGATAACAGGGTAAAGGCAGGTATTTGGAATGCAAACAGGCGATTTGAAGCTCGTCAAGAATATTAACGACCGGCTCGTACTGAATCTCATCAGGGTAAACAAAATACTGTCCAGCTCCGACCTGGTCAGGATCACCGGGATGAGGCCGTCGACGATCTTCAATATTCTCAAAGACATGGCGGCACAGTCTCTCGTGATAAACCTTGGGAAAGGAGAATCCACGGAGAAAGGCGGCAAGAAGCCTTACTTGTGGAGTCTTAATAACGAAGCCGCATTCGCGCTCGGTGTCGACGTGGAGGTGGGCGAACTTACGGCGGTTATTCTGAATTTTTGTGCTGAGATAGTCGCGAAGAAGATCTACAGAATCGACAAGTTCGAAACCCTGGATGAACTTGATCATCATATAACGGTAATTGTCGATGACATCCTGACAGAATCTAAAATTGACCGCACAAAGGTGGTCGGACTCGGCGTCGCGGTGGCAGGGATAGTGGACAACGTCACAGACCTCGTGGTGATGACTGATGTATTCCAGGAAATGAATGTGCCGATGTTGGCGGCCTTGAGAAAGCATTACTCGTTCCCCGTAGTCGTTGAGAATAATGCTAACGCTTCGGCGGTCGGCGACAAATGGATCGGAGTGGCGCGTGACAGCAGGAATTCTATGACTGTCCTTATGGAATTCGACAAAAACGTTCACGGAATCGGAATAGGCATCATCATCAACGAAGAAATATATCGTGGCTCTTCGTTCTGCGCCGGGGAATTGATTATGCCGATGTCGGACCTTGGCGAAATGCTGACGAATGTCAGGAGCCAGTTGAGGAAAGGCGATATCCTGAAGCAGTACGATTCTTCACCCTTATCGATAGACACAAGAGTCATGATAGATGCGGCGAAAAAAGGGGATCGGATTGCTCTCTCTTTCTTCAACAGACTCGGCCATTTCATAGGTAGAAGAATTGGCAGCGTGATCGGCGTCCTTAATCCTGATATGCTGATCATTTCCGGTGATCTGGCCGAGCTAGACGAGATCATTGTTCGACCTGTCAAAGAGGCAATAGAATTGGATACCCTTTCGATTACCAGTGAAACACTGAGGGTGGTGACAAGCTCACATGGTCACTACTCTGTCGCCATGGGCGCCGCTTCAATCATTCTCGGAAGCCATTTCAAAGTGCCGGATGTCCGTTCGTTGAACTCCGTGACCGGCAATCGAATCAATCACAGAGTTGTTGAAGTTTAATCCCGTCAGAATCTGTAAGTCTCCGCTCGCGCTTTTGCGCTTTCACCATCATAGTTTTACGTCAGAAAATTTTCAATGAAAGCAAACGAGGGCGCCCTGTCCCGCGATTGCCGTTAACGTGTGTCGTTGTTCTAAGGGTGCTTTCACGTATAGGCCCAAATTGACGGTAACCGATCTGATGTGACCTTTCTGAGGTCTGATCTCGATAATATCAGCTTACAATCGCATCGGAGAAAGTTTCCATTGCAAATAAACCCCCGCCTGATTAGATTGCGTATGTGAACCGGGAGCACCCAATTTAGCTTGCCAAACAAACCGCGAAGCTTTGTGGACTCTTCCTCTTTAGGAATGACTCTCCCTGAGGGGTGCAAGTGCTATCTCCTTCACAACCAAAATCATTAAAAGATGAGACTATGAATACAATATCCAGAGTAGAAGAGAAAGCTCTTTCTATGTCAGGCCAGGAGCTGATGTATAGTCCGACGGAGAAGGCGGCGGTGATAACGGTGGAGAACTTCCCGATGCTGGGGAAACTGACGGCACTGAGGTTCATCGAGTGGGTCCAGAACACCCCCGGTGGCGTGGTGTCGCTTCCGACGGGGAAGACACCGGAGCATTTCATAAAATGGGTGACGCACTACCTGAAGAATTGGAGTAGTAAGGAAGCTGTCCGCGACCTGGAAGATGGAGGAGTGGACCCATCGAAGAAACCTGACGTCTCGTCGCTTCACTTCGTACAGATAGACGAGTTCTACCCTATAAACCCGGAACAGCATAACAGTTTTTATTACTACGTGAACAGCTTCTACCTGAGCGGATTCGGATTCGACAGGAAGAAAGCGATGCTGATAAACTGCAACGAGATAGGCCTGCCGAAGGGAAAGAAGCTTGAGGAGGTGTGGCCTGAAAACAAGGTGGACCTGACACTGAGGTTCCGCCAGGCGAAGACGGCACAGGAGAGACTACAGCAGGCTGTTCTTGAGAACGTGGACCAGTGGTGCGCGGAATACGAGGAAAGGATTCAGAAGCTCGGAGGAATAGGATTCTTCCTTGGAGGAATAGGCCCGGACGGACACATAGGGTTCAATATCAGAGGATCGGATCTGAACTCGACTACGAGACTTACGCCGACGAACTATGAGACTCAGGCGGCGGCGGCGACCGACCTCGGAGGAATAGAGGTATCGAGAAGCAGGCATGTCATAACGATAGGGCTGAGCACGATAACGTACAATAAGGAATGCACGGCGATAGTGATGGCAGCCGGGGAGGCTAAGGCGGGAGTAGTAGCAGACGCTGTTCAGCAGGAGAGACATGTTCGGTACCCGGCGACGGTGCTTCAGGGACTTCGGAATGGAAGGTTCTACCTGACACAGGGAGCGGCGAAGCTGCTTGTTGAGAGACAGTACGAGCGGTTCAGGAAGAAAGAGAGCCTGACGGATCGGGAAGTGGAAGAGGTTGTGATAAACCTTGCGCTTGAGAAGAGGAAGAAGTTAAGGGAGCTTACGGCGGATGACTTTGAAGGGAGCAGGTTCGCTTCCGAGGTATTGAAGAAGAGGAAAGAGGGAAGAGAGTCGATAACCGGAGATATAGAGAAGAAGCTGATAGAGCGTATAGACCGAGGGAGCAAGTCGGAGCTGAATACGCGGTTCCTTCACACGGAGCCGCATCATGACGACATAATGCTGGGATATTTGGCATATGTGGTGAGGCGCGCGCGAGACGCGTCGAACAAGCACACGTTCCTGACGCTGACGAGCGGGTTCAACTCGGTGACGAACGAGCATATGGTTGACCAGCTGAAGAACCTGAAAGATTTCCTTGTAAGCGGACAGTTCGACAAGCTGTTGTCGGAGAATTACTTTGCGCCGGACGACGCACACGCGAAGAACCGCGATATATGGCAGTACCTTGACGGAGTTGCGGAGAACAACGCGCACACGAGGCATGAGGGAGAGGCGAGAAGACTCTTGAGGAACCTCGTGACGCTCTTCGACGGGGATGGCCGTGAGAACATGGTGAGCAGGATAGATGAGCTGCTGAGATATTTCGAGACGCGTTATCCTGGCGAGAAGGACCAGCCGCATATACAGAGGCTGAAGGGAATGATGCGGGAGTGGGAGGCGGAATGCTTATGGGGCTACTTCGGGTTCAACTCGTCGTCGGTGAAGCACGCGAGACTGGGATTTTACAAGGGAGACGTGTTCACGGAGGAGCCGAAGATAGACAGGGACGTGGTGCCTGTGCTGGAGCTGTTGAGGGAGATAAAGCCTGACATAGTTGGAGTGGCGCTGGATCCTGAGGCGAGCGGCCCTGACACTCACTACAAGGTGCTGCAGGTAATGGCGGAAGCGCTCAAGATGTACGAAGCGGAGTCCGGTAGACACGACATGAAGGTTATCGGTTACCGGAACATATGGTACAGGTTCCATCCGTCGGAGTCGAACGTATACGTACCGGTGTCGCTGAATATGTTTTCGGTGCTGTCGAACTCGTTCAACAACGCGTTCGCGTCTCAGCGCGGTGCTTCGTTCCCGAGTTACGAGCTTGACGGCCCGTTCTCGGACCTCGCACAGAAAATACAGGTGAGCCAGTACCAGATGCTGAAGGTATGCCTCGGAAGGGAGTACTTCAACGAGCATCCGAGTCCGCTAATACGCGCGACCCGCGGGTTCACCTTCGTCAGGATGATGGCACTACCGGAATTCTACGAAACCTGCATGACGCTCAAGAAGAGCACGGAGGAATTGT
>JAJZVO010000092.1 GCA_021845665.1 Bacteroidota bacterium
AAATGTGGGTGCCCGATGAGAATCATGTGGTAAGCATCCTGAACATCGTCGAAGCCGCCAAGGATGCTGGCTTAGATGGGATCTCGGTCTACGTCGGACCTGATACCCTCCGAAACTTAGAAATCCTCAGACTGAAAGAACAGGCTGAAAAGATCGGAGAAGTGCGAACCGAGACGAAAGGGGAAGGGATCGATGTCGAGGTGCTATTTGCTGAGGACCGCACATCCGGGGATATTTACCCGGCATACAGAGACCGACTGAGAAAAATCCTGCAATCTATTTCGCATGAGGGGGTACTTAAAGCCGACGGAAGCTTGGTACTTGTGCAAGCCACATACCAGGGTGTAACACTGATGGCTTTGATAGATCCTTCGACTCACTTTGTAAAGAAAGCTGCACACTACGGGAACGTCTCGGATATACAGCGAGGGATGTTGGAAACCTTGTGCGGCATTTTGGAGGAGAAGCCAATTCAGGAATGCAGTGATCACGCTGTGATCTACTTAGAGCAGACGCTGCGGGATCCTTCACGACCTACTACCGTTCGCGGCATCGTGATGCCTGAAAATGCCGATCCCGCTTTCGCCCTGTCGGTACGGTTGGTGCGCGACTTGCTCGCCGATTATCGGCAGAGAACAGGTTACAGTGACATTGAGAACTCTTACGACCAACCGGCATCAGTGCATTGGCTGGCCTTGTCCAATGCTGAAAGAATAGAACGAATACACGCAGCAATCGAAAGCTGCCCTCCTGGCATCGGTGTACAAATAGTTCGCCTAGAAACCGTAAACCGGGTCGTTGTCGAATTCAGTGATGCTCCCGACATGGAGACGAAACAAAGCAGGCTAATGCAACTGGAATCCTACCTCAAGGAAATAATTGAGCCAACGCTCCAATTGTATATGCAACCGAAAACGGATCAGAACAAGATCCGTAAGATAAAGGACGTACCATGATGAACGCTCGACATACACCACACAATGTTGTCAGCGTGGCGGAGGACCATACTGAACAGCTCATCCTAGACGGAACCAAGATCGGATGGCATCTAGATCGGGTTAAAGCTTGGGAGCGCGGAGAGCGCATTGCGCCGATTACAATTGACATGGCGCTTACACGGGCATGCAATTATGCCTGTAGTTTTTGTTACGCCATGCTTCAGGAAAATGATAGGCAAAGCATGACGACAGATGTCATGTATCGCTTCCTCGACGATTGTGCGGAAATAGGAGTGCGGGGCATTAGCCTTGTCTCGGATGGCGAAAGTACCCTCTCGCCAGCTTATGTGGGCACCGTCAAGCGAGGCCATGAGCTAGGCATTTCGATGGCATCGGGAACAAATGCGTTTGTATTCAACAGGCGCAAATTGGAGGAGGTTCTGCCGTACTTGACTTACATACGTGTTAACTTCAGTGCTGGAACGCACGAACGTTACGCCCAGATCATGGGCGTCAAGCCAGAATGGTTCGATCGCGTGGTGCAAAACATCAGAGACATGGTGGACATCAAGCGTCAGAACAAATTGTCGGTGACAATTGGGATGCAGATGGTTCTCATGCCCCAGGATGCAGATCAGATTATACCCTTTTCCCGGCTCGGAAAGGAACTCCGGCCTGACTACGCTATTATCAAGCATTGCTCGGATGACGAACAGGGCAATCTTGGCGTAGACTACGGCGGATACTCGCATCTTTTTGATCTTCTTCACGAAGCGGAAACCTTGTCAGACAATGAATACAAGGTGGTTGTGAAATGGTCAAAGATCCAGGCGGAGGGAAAACGCAGCTACCAGCGGTGCTATGGACCGCCTTTCATACTGCAGATATCAGGGTCTGGCCTAGTCGCGCCATGCGGAATGCTGTTTAATGAACGGTACAAGAAGTTCCACATTGGCAACATCGTGGAGCAGCGCTTCAAGGACATTTGGCAAAGTGAAAGGTACTGGGAAGTCATGAACTATCTGGCTTCGATGAAGTTCGACGCGCAAACGATGTGTGGTACCCTCTGCTTGCAGCATAAGGTGAACGAATACCTGGATGAGTACAGGAAAGGGCGACTGGAACTCAAGACACCCGCCGGGCCCATTCCACAACATTTAAATTTCGTGTAGCGGTGTAACTGCCACCGTTGTGTTACTCACTTGCGGGCGTTGACAGAACTTCAATTTGTGCTTGGGGTGCTCGTTGTGCATAGGCACTATGTGATGCAATTGCGTGATGAGAAACCTGATATTGCTGCCCCTGGAGTTTGGGGACGTGTTCGGCGGCAAAGTAGAAGAGGGCGAGGAACCTCGAGCTGCTCTCCTCCGTGAAATCGAGGACGAGTTGGGCATCAAGTTGCACAATTGTCACTTTTTATGGAGCATTGAGCATTACAGCGACTTCGACGCAGCCACCGCGAAGTATTGGCTGTTCGAGGCGGACATCACCGAGCTGTGGGGCCAACACAAGTTGACCGAGGGGCAGGCTGTGGCACATTTTGCTTTTGAGGAATTGCATGATTTGACAATTCCGCCTTTGATTCGCGAGGTGTTGCAGCAGCACCATACTGAAAATCTACCATTGAATCAAACACTGTCGCCCAAGAAGCGAACTGGTAGCACATAGCGAAGGGATAAAGTGGAAATGCGGTTGTATAAATCCAGTGTCAAGAGGCCGGCTTGCTATGTTTGTGGAAATTCGGCGGGTCAGTACAGGCGGCAGGAGAACGATGGCTACTCGACCATTAAATGTGGGGAATGTGAACTGGAATACACAACAATTTGCACAACGGTACTCATTCTTGCGGTATCACTTCTCTATCGGGAAGCACTGAGTGAGATAACTGGAGGTCAACCCTGATGCTATCGGATGATTCTAGGGAATCCATATTCTCGCGTCGCCCTGTCATGGCGGCCCAGTTCGTTCTCCTGCTACGGCGTTTGATGCGATGGGCTGAGGTTGATCGTGCTGTTTTCTTTGGAATACTCACGAAAATCTGGGGCTTGGGTTCAGGGGCAGTGACGGTGTTGTTGATTGCGTCCCGCTTCACACCTGCAGTACAAGGATACTACTATACCTTCAGCAGCCTTCTAGCCGTTCAGGTTTTTGTTGAGCTGGGCCTTGGGACCGTCATTATCCAGTTCGCCAGCCATGAGTGGTCCAAGTTAGGCCTGGATGAACACAGGCGAATCGTCGGCGCGCCGGACGCACTATCACGTTTAATAAGCCTGGGGCGAGTTGCATCAAAATGGTATATCATAGGAGGCGGGATTGTGGCAGTCGGTGTTGGGTGTGCCGGGTATATTTTCTTTTCCCAGTCGCCGCGACCGGGCATAGAGTGGATGACGCCTTGGTTCGCACTGTCTGTACTATGCGGGATGAATTTGTGTCTGGTACCAGCGTGGTCATTGCTTGAAGGTTGCAATCAGGTGTCTCAGGTATATGCTTACCGATTAATCGGGGGCATCTTGAGTAGTCTGTCCGTGTGGTTGGCGATCGCCTCGGGAGCAGGACTGTGGACCGGTGTGGTTTCTTTTGCAATTAGCCTGATTTGGAGTGGGGTGTTTCTGTGCGCGCGATACTGGCGATTCCTCAAAGCGTTCTTTTCTCCCCCAAGTGGCCCGCGAATCAACTGGCGGTCTGAGGTATTGCCAATGCAGTGGAGAATAGCTCTGAGTTGGGTGAGCGGTTACTTTATTTCTGGGCTGTTCACGCCGGTCTTATTTCATTATTATGGTGCTGCGGCCGCCGGACAGATGGGAATGACCTGGACTTTGATCAATGCTTTATCGGGGGTTTCATCCATGTGGAGTTTGACCAAGAGACCGCGATTTGGAATACTCATTGCAAGGAAGGAGTACGCAGCCCTAGACCGGCTCTTCTTGCGAGTGACGCTCGTGTCGTTCAGTGTAGCAGTTTGTGGAGCGGCTGCGATTCTGGCGATCCTTGTTCTACTGGGTCGTCTTGATAATCCTCTATCGGTACGGCTCCTCCAGCCCCTGCCAACAGGGCTGCTTTTGCTGGCGACCATCTTGATGCAGATTTCTATTGCTCAGTCTGTTTACTTGCGCGCACATAGGAAGGAGCCATTTCTTGTGGTCTCTATCGTGCAGGGCGTTTTGACGGGGTTATCTACGTGGTTGCTGGGAAGCCGTTTTGGTGCGACAGGTATCGCGGGTGCTTACCTCGCGGTGGTTGCCCTAGCCGTGTTCCCCATGGGTACCATAATCTGGTATCGCCGCCGGGCGGCGTGGCACTCCGATGCTGTCGGGCAGCCCTCCACGTCCCGTGTTGCGGTTAGTTAGTCATGGAAGGAGGATATCTGGAATGAGGGCAACAGGCGTGAGAGTTTTGATTATAGATCCACTACTATTGGGACTGGCGAAGATTACCGCAAATACGTGCTACCTGTAGGATTGGCCTATATTTCATCTGTATTGAAACATAATGATTATGAAGTCAACTTTTTGAATCTTAATATTCGTGAAGGGCTCGTTGATGACATCATCATGGAGTCGGTGTCAAGAGAGGAGTACGGTTTCATACTTACTGGGGGGCTCTCTACTCACTACGCTGCTGTTAGAAGTTGTGTTGAATCAGTTCGCAAACATGCTCCATCTGCGCGAATTGTCTTGGGTGGTGGCCTGATATCAAGCCAGCCAGAAATAATGTTTAATGCTTTGCGGCCTGATTATGTAGTTCTCGGTGAAGGTGAATCGACAATTTTGGAACTCCTAAGGTGTTTGGAAGAGAACCGGGATCTTTCCGCGGTAGATGGGATAGGCTATCGTGGGTCACAGGGGAAAGTTGTATTGACCAAGCCGAGAAAGCCGATAATGGATATTGATTCTCTTCCTTGGCCAGATTATGACGGAGTTGGACTTGAAGCTCTTCTAGAACAATTGCTGCCGAGTACGTTGTATTACTATGATCTGCTGGACTCCCCAAGGCCATATCCGCTTATCACAAGCCGCTCCTGTCCATATTCATGCACATTCTGTTTCCACCCTATTGGGAAGAAATATCGTCAAAGATCAATCTGCAACATAATGGATGAGCTAGCTTTTGCGGTAACGCGGTATAGGGTCAATATCATCGATATTTATGATGAGCTCTTTTCGGTCGATAGAGAGAGAGTGCATGATTTCTGCCAACAAATGAAGCGGTTATCTAGCCTGGATTATTCATAGGGAAATTGAGAAGGGTGGCACAATGGTTGCAACTGATTGAGGGAAGACAATTTAATCAATCAGAAGGCACAGGATGAAAGAGACAGGGTGCAAGAATGGACAGATGGTTTTCCCATTTTACCACAGAGGCAAAACTCTGACGGTGAATTTCAGAGGTGGAGAGATATCGAGTGATGGTGGCACACTACTTTTGCGGCAGCTTGACGATGAGCTCAGGCTGACGGAGATGATAAAGAGGGCAATAGATGATAACAGGGATCCGAGATACATCACACACGATATGCATACATTGATTCGCCAGCGGGTGTACCAGATTGCTACAGGCTATGAGGACTGCGATGACGCGGACGATTTACGAGTGGATCCCATACTGAAGGTTAGCTGTGACCGCCGACTCGATGAAGTAGACCTTGGGAGTCAACCGACATTATCACGGTTAGAGAACTCCGTCAGATGGAGCGAGCTTTATCGGATGAGCGAGATATTTGTGGAACAGTACATAAGGAGACATGGCGAGCCGCCGAAGGAAATTATTATCGATATGGACACAACTGACGATCCGACCCACGGTGGACAGCAGCTATCTATGTTCAACGGTTTCTATGACGAGCACATGTATCATCCACTTCTGATATTTGAAGGTCGAGGGGGAGATTTGTTGGGTGCGGTACTTCGACCTGGTAATGTAAATAGTTCTCCAGGAAGTGTGGCGATTCTGAGACGGATAATAAAGCGATTGCGTTCACAGTGGCCTGATGTTCGGATAGTAGTGCGTGCAGATGGAGGATTTGCAACTCCTGAGCTTTATGAGTTCTGTGAGGAAGAGAAGCTGGACTACGTGATTGGCTTTCGGGGGACTTCTCCTCTTAAGTCACTAAACCAGAAGAACTTGCAGTTGGCTCAGGAGGAATACAAGAGGACAAAGATAAAAGTAAGGACGTTCGACTCTATTTATTACCGCGCCAGTTCATGGGAAAAAGAGCGGCGGATAATAATGAAGACAGAAGTAAGCGTTGAGGGAGAGAACCAGCGCTTCGTGGTGACAAACCTGACAGGGGAGGCTGAAGAGGTTTACGATTTTTATGCAATGCGAGGCGAGGTGGAGAATCAGATGATAAAGGAACTGAAACTGGATACGAAGGCTGACCGCCTCAGTTGTCATCGTTTTTCTGCCAACCAGTTTCGCCTCCTGCTGCATGGCTTTGCATACACTCTACTTCTTGAGCTTCGCCGGAGGCTCCATGGTACAGAGTTAGCAACCGCACGTATGGCAACGGTGCGACTGAGACTCCTCAAGGTTGCTGCTCGTGTTCGTCACACATTCAGGCGCATCTGGATCGAACTCCCATCAAGCTACCCATTCAAGCAAATCTGGTATACTCTCTTCACCCGCTTGTGCCCTATCTGCTGAGACACGACAGCCAAACCGAGAAATACATTTAGCATCCAAGCGTCTGACACTTTACACTGGTCAACCCGACGGAGGTTGGCTCATTTGCAGTATGTCTACACACCTTCAAACACTCTGTGAAATATTTGTCGTAACCGTGCAAGGCGCCTGCCGCGTCCGCTAGACTGTGCTCTCCATGGAACAAGTTCCCACCGCTGCAAGAAGCTAATTGGAGGAACAACGTACCAGCCGGTCCCCCGAACCACACTCAGTCCTATTTATGAATAATCCAGGCTAGTGATGTTCACATTCGATATCGCTGAGGACTTGAGGGAAAGCGGCATTGTGGCCAACAGCCTTCACCCTGCGTCCCTCATGAACACAAGAATGGTACTCGAGACGGATTACTTCGGGGGCCCAATGAGTACCGTGGAGGAGGGGGCACATGCGGTGGAGTACCTCGCCACGTCGCCCGAGCTCGATGGTGTGACTGGAGAATACTTTGACGCGGAGCAACGGGCGCGCGCGAACCCTCAGGCCTACAACAAGGGGGCGCGGCAGCGATTGCGGATGTTGAGCGAGCAACTTACCAAGCTCAAGGAATCCGATGATTGAACAAGGCGGCCAGTAAACCCATACATTACCCACAAGCATGGAACTGTACCGTGCACGAAGGCGTTGTCTGAAAAGGAATGAAGGAAACACTTAAGAAAATCAAGAGGAGACTATCGATGAAACGTATTACGCTATTATTGAGCGGAGCGATTATGGTGCTCTTTGCTTCGATGCTCTACGCCGCCGAGCCGCAGCTGGAACAGGCGATCCAGAAAGGTAAGGATCTCTTCATCCATGGCACCTTCGGCGGCAACGGCAAGACCTGCGAAACCTGTCACACTGCCGGCGGTACAGGACCGGGTAAGATGCCAAACGGCAAGACGATTCCGAGCCTCTCCAACGCTGCCGCCATTTTCCCTCGCTTCAATCCCAGGTTTAAGAAGGTGGTCACCTTGGAAGATCAGATCAGGAATTGTATTGTTGGTGCGTTTCATGGCAACCCGCCCGCCTACGGCAGCGCTAAGATGAATGATCTGGTCAGTTACATCACATCGCTTTCCCAGGGCAAGCCAATCGACATGGGCGGGAAGCCGAAGTGATAGAATGATAAGTAATCTAGGAGGAGGCGGGGCACCCGATCAGCCACATACCAATTCCAGCCAAGGACAACACCACGGCTATTCTCGATGTGTTCCACAACTTCGTCACGTTGTCATTCGCAGATATTCTTAGTGAATGTCGTAAATACGGCTTGAATTGGGTGCTCGCGCACCAGTATATAAACCATCTTCACGATAAGGTAAGGGACGCCGTGTTCGGCAATGTCGCTTCCATCATAACGTTCAGGGTCGGAGCGGAAGATGCTAAGTACCTGGGGAGGGAGTTCCAGCCGGCATTCCACGAGCCTGACCTCGAGTCGATCAGAATTTCATTCTTATCAGCGATACTGCTTCAGGAATGCCAGCCTGTCGCTCAAATGGGAAGCGGGGGTCAACAGCCGGTCTTTCCCATAAATTGCGTCCTTCGGGTCGCTGAAGTTGAGCTCATAGTCCTTGCTCATGATGATCGCCTCTTCGGGACACACTTCCTCGCAGAAACCGCAGAAAATGCATCTCAGCATGTTGATTTCGAAGAGCTCAGGATATCTTTCCTTATCGAGCTCGGTCTCTGCGGCCTGCACCTGTATTGCGAGCGACGGGCAGACGCGCGCGCAGAGTCCGCAGGCGACACATCGTTCTACTCCCGTTTCATCTTCGACGACAAGGACGGGGCGGCCGCGAAATACCGGCGGCGGGACCCAGCGTTCTTCCGGATACTGACGCGTGAACTTCGGCCTGAAGAAGGCGCGAAGAGTGATACCCATTCCATGAAGTATCTCGGGGAAATAGAGTTTCTCCCAGAGATTCATTTCTCTTTTTCTATTTTCATCGCCATTGTTTCCCATCTCTAACCTCACTTTACTTAAGAGCTAACATCACGGCACCCGTGCCGAGCAAATTCAGTATGGCAAGGGGAAGCATTATCTTCCAGCCTACGTTCATGAGCTGGTCGTACCTGAACCGCGGCAGGGTCCATCTCACCCACATGAAGACGAATATCACGATTCCGGTTTTTGCAAGGAAAGTGACCACCTGCAGCAGCGCCGCCAGGTTCGGCATCATCGCGGCATAGTTCACATATGGAAGGGACCAGCCGCCGAAATAAAGCGTAACGATGAGCGCACTTGATACAATCATGTTCGTATATTCCGAGAGGAAGAAAAGCCCCCAGCGCATTCCGCTGTATTCGGTGTGGTAACCTCCAACGAGCTCAGGCTCGGCTTCGGGCAAATCGAACGGAAGCCGGTTCGTCTCCGCAAAAGCGGCCGTAACAAACACGAGGAAACCGATCGGCTGGAAGACGATGTTCCAGAGCCACGCGCCCTGTGACTGAACTATCTTGTCGAGCTGCAGCGTTCTATCAATCATCAGCACACCGATGATGCTCAGTCCGAGCGATAATTCGTAGCTGATCATCTGGGCAGAAGAGCGAAGACCGCCGAGAAGCGAGTACTTGTTGTTTGAGGCCCAGCCGCTGAGCGTAATTCCGTAAACACCCAGCGATGACATCGCGAGTATGTAAAGCACACCGATGTTCACATGGGCAATCATCAGGCTGATCTTCTGGCCGCCGACCACTATGTAATTTCCGAATGGGATTACTGCAAGAGCTGCGAGTGCAACCGTGATTGAAATAACGGGCGCGAGAGCGTGTATGAATCCGTTCGCATTCTCAGGCACGATCATTTCTTTCAGCACGAGTTTCAGAATATCCGCAAAGGGCTGGAATAAACCCTTGGGACCGACCCGGTTGGGTCCGATTCTGTCCTGCATGTAGGCGCTGACCTTCCGTTCCAGCAGGACGAGATAAGCTACGGTCCCGAGTATCACGAGGACCAGGACGATGACTTTGATTAAGGCTATGAGTGCTATCATTATCAGACCAGTGTTTCCTCTTTAGATTTTTTCCCGACGGGTCCTTTGGAGAGCGGTGCCCCTTTGGCACCTATTTTCGCGTACGACAGCCCTTTAAAACTCGGATTCGTCTGCGCGACCTCATCGAATACTTTCTGGGCGGACTGAAAGCGTATCTTGCCGCCAAGCAGGTTGGCAACGGCGGATATGATTTCCCATGATGAACGGACGTTCCTGCGCTGGCCCTTGTTCCACTTGTCAAACGCGCTGCCGAAGTTGTCCAGCCGGCTCATGTTGAACCGCCCGGGGACACGCTCCTGTTCCAGCGTCGAAACCGCTGGCCTCGAAAGCTGGACGCGGCCGAGGAAATTCACATATGTGCCGTACTTCTCGGCAAACGTCGCACTCGGGAAAACGATGTCCGCAAGCTGAGTCGTCTTCGATTCAACCCAGTGGTTGACTATCAGCACATCCAGCTTGGCCAGGAGTTCCTCCGTTTCCTTAGAAGTCACTATATCGTCGTCCATAACATAGAGTGCCTTTATCTTGCCCGAACCTATCAGTTCAAATATCTTCTTGACGTCGGTGCCTTTCGAAGAGGAGACTCCGACCTCGCGTGCACCGTAAGCATTTGGGGTCTTGTCGGCGCGGATCAGGAAGGTGTCTTCGTCTCCGTCGACCGAATGCTGCAGGAAATCGATATTCGTGGTCCCCAGCACCTGTTTTGCAAACTTCTGTAAGATGTAATTGTCTTCGACCGAAGAATATGGGGATCCGATTACGGCGACTTCGTCCTTCGAGAAAGGCTTCAGCGCATCGGCTGCGCTTGAGAGGGCCTCATCCCAGCCGACCTCCTGAAGAGCTCCGTCCTTGCGGACAAGTGGGGTGTTCAACCGTTTTTCGGAATTGACATGCCCGAACGAATTCAGGCGTCCGTTATCGCAGATCCAGTAGTTATTCACTTCGGAATTGAGCCTCGGGGTAAGACGAAGTATCTCATTGTTCCTCACCCAGATATTGGTGTTGCAACCGCGCGAACAGCCGGTGCAGATACCTTCGGTGGAAGATGTTTCCCAGACTCTTGCCTTGAACCGGTAGTCGCGGTTCGTCAGCGCACCCACCGGGCAAATGTCGATCACGTTCATAGAGTAAGGATTGTTAAGTTCCTTCCCGGGGAACGTGTCTATGTACACTCTGTCGCCGCGTTCGACGAACGTCAGAGTCGGCTCCTTCGCGATCTCGTCCATGAACCTGATGCATCGGGAACACATGATGCAGCGTTCGGCATCGTATACGACGTTCGGGCCGAGCGGAACGCGTTTTGGTTTCTTGTTCTTGGCCTCTTCGAGCGCGCTGTGTCCGGGACCGTGGCTGTAGGTGTAGTCCTGCAGGTTGCACTCACCGGCCTCGTCGCAAATCGGGCAATCGAGAGGATGATTTATTAAAATGAATTCGAGGACCGCCTTGCGAGCCTCGACAGCCTTTTCGGAATTTACATGCACCACCATGCCGTCTGCGACCTGCGTCGCGCAAGCTATTGCAAGCTTCGGCATCTTCTCTATTTCAACGAGACACATTCTGCAGTTGCCTGCGACGGACAGACCCGGATGCCAGCAGAAATGAGGGATCTCGACTCCTGCCTGCGCGGCCGCACGAATTACAGTCGTGCCGTTTTCAACTTCAACCGTCTTTCCTTCTATAGTTACCTTAGCCATTTCGTCCTGCCGTTTCTAATAACAACAAACTAATAAATGAACCTGTTTCCAAACAATAGTCTGATGGCATTTTTGTAATCTCTTACCAGCGGGATAGCCGATTGGGCAAGAAAATCACAGGAACCTTGCAAAGGCGAAGGTCCGAAAAGTGCCTCGACCTTTGCAAAGTTCTGTGCCCTTTGGCGATCGGGTGAGTCTTCCCTCTCATCTCGAAGCCGCGGGCACACCTGGCGTGATAGTCGTAAGAAATTCTGACAAGACTATCGCGCCTCAATTCAATACTTCTTCAACCGGAGTATATTTAAAATTGAACGCCTCGGCTACATGCTTGTAGGTTATCTTTCCATACGCCATGTTCAGGCCGAGCTTTATCTCGTTATTCTTCTTCACAGCGTTCTCCCAGCCGCTCGTCGAAATCTCGATCGAATAAGGAAGCGTCGCGTTCGTAAGTGCGAGAGTGGACGTGAAAGGAACCGCTCCGGGCATATTCGCCACACAGTAGTGAACGACCCCGTCGACGACGTAAGTCGGGTTCTGATGTGTCGTCGGATGACAGGTCTCGATGCATCCGCCCTGATCGACAGAAACGTCTACTATCACGGAACCTTCCTTCATGTCTTTAAGCATCCCTCTTGTCACGAGTTTCGGAGCCTTCGCGCCGGGGATCAACACCGCGCCGATGAGCACATCAGCACGGGCGATCGACTTGCGGATATTGTGGGGATTTGACGCAAGAGTCATGACGTTCTTCGGCATTACATCGTCCAGGTAACGGAGCTTCTGGAGGTTGCTGTCGAGGATTGTTACCTTCGCACCGAATCCGGCCGCTATTCTGGCCGCGTTCTGTCCTACAATTCCGCCTCCGAGGACGACCACGTCGGCAGGTTCCACCCCGGCGACGCCGCCCAGGAGGATGCCGCGTCCGCCCATTGTCTTCTCGATGTACTTCGCGCCTTCCTGCGGGGCCATTCTTCCTGCAACTTCGCTCATCGGGATGAGAAGCGGAAGAGAACCGTCCACCTTCTGCACGGTTTCATACGCTATGCAGATTGCCTTCGACTTCATCATAGCTTCCGTCAGCTCTTTGCTCGCAGCAAAATGGAAATATGTAAATACGATTTGTCCTTCCCTGATGAGCTTGTATTCCTGCTTGATCGGTTCCTTCACCTTCATGATCATATCGGAGGTACGGTAAACTTCCGCCGCCGTAGAGATGATCTTCGCTCCTGCTTTCCTGTACATTTCATCCGGAAATCCGCTTCCAAGCCCTGCGTTCTTTTCGACGATGACCCTGTGTCCGTGAGCGATCAACAACTCGACTCCTGCGGGCAGTAATGCAACCCTGTTCTCGCTGGGTTTTATTTCCTTCAGTAGTCCAACAATCATTTAAGTTTCTCCTTTGATTGGGGTAGTATTTTCAATGTTGCAAAGCCGCCTTTTCCAAGATACCTTTCGGCGGCGCCAGCAATTTCCTCATCAGTGATTCGTTCTATCGAATCAAGAGATTCGGACACTCTAGATTTCTCCCTGTAATAGAGCTCATCTCTCGCAAAGAGTGAAGCCCTGTCCCACAAATTTTCGAGCGAGAATATAATCCCCGCTTTCAACTGAGCTTTGGCTCTGACTACTTCATTATCAGTCGGACCGTTCTTTACAAACTCCTCGATCGTCGACAGTATCTTGTTTTCCGCTTCATCAATGTCCTCTACCGCCGTGCAGGCATAGACTCCCATCACTCCCGTGTCGGCATAGCCGGAAGCGTACGAGTAGATCGAATAAGCGAGACCGTCCTTTTCCCTTACACTTTTGTAAAGCCTGGAGCTCGATCCGTCTCCGAGGATCACTCCAAGCGTTGACGCGGCATATCTGTCCGGGTCATTCGCGCCGGGCATCGCGGCGCCCATAATGATATGGGCCTGTTTGCCGAGTTCGCGGTGGACGACATATTTTCTCGGTCCGCTTATGACGGGGCGCTTCCTAATGTAAACCCTGGAGGAAACCGGCATCGCGGAGAAATAATTCTCCGAAATCGTCATCAGTTTCTGTCTGTTGAAGTTTCCCGCGACGCTTATGACGATCCTGTCTGCCGTGAACTTCTTCGAATGCAGGCTCTTCAGGTCACGGGAAGTAAAGCGTCGCAGCCCTGAGGCCCTGCCGATTATCGGCATCGAAAGGGAATTCCCTCCGAACAATTTCTCCTCGATGTAATCCATTCCCCAGTCTTCGGGGTCGTCATAGACCTCCTGAAGTTCGGTGAGAACGACTTTTCGCTCACTGCGCAGGTCGTGTTCATTGAACTTTGGATAAAGTACGAGATCCGAAAGGACGCGGATGGTCTCTTCGATGTCCTCCTTGAAGACCTTCGCATAATAGCAGGAAAATTCTTTCGTCGTGAAGGCGTTTATGTAACCGCCGCGGTCCTCGATTGTTCCGACTATTTCGTCCGCCGTGAAATGTTCGGTCCCCTTGAACACCATGTGTTCGATGAGGTGTGTGAGACCGTTTTCCTCTTTTCGCTCGTCGCGTGAGCCGAAGTTGACCCAGACACCGATCGCGACGCTCTCGACTGCCGGAATGTTCTCACCGATTACGGTAATGCCGTTCGACAGTTTTTGTCGGAAAGGCTCGCTCAAACTCGGTGTATGAACTTTGAGGCTTACAGCGGAGGTGCGTTTGCG
>JAJZVO010000093.1 GCA_021845665.1 Bacteroidota bacterium
CTCCACATAAAATCCCACAAGTGAAGGATGACTTCCGTAAAGGTTATAGAGCTCCTTGATTATTCCCAGCGTGCTTTTTGTATAATCGGTATTAGGAATATCCCGTGTCATGTCCCAACTTGCGGAGAGCATAACAGGAATACCGTTTTTGTCGGCACACGTCAGCAAATCACTTATGTAACTTTGGTCGGCAGCGGACGATCCAGCGGTATCGCATATTTTAGATTTGTAGTAGACCTTTTTCGACGTGATGATTGAAGTGCCGATAATGAAGTTCGCGCCGAAGCCCTTCATCTGGTGAATGTAGCTATCCATGTCCTGCTCGGGATCCTTGGGGTTGAAGACTCCCACGATGCAGAAGTCACCGATTAATTTCCTGTAGAGGAAAGACGCCTTCGCTACGGCGGCAGGGTTTCCGGCTCGTCCGAGCCATGTCTGGACAGCGTAGAGTCCCTGCGGAGCGTTTCTGCTAACGACGAAACGGGATGAATATGTGGACGCCTTCCCGGCGGTGAGTCTGATCGGTAGAATGCCTTTGTCGGGAATAAGAATTTCCGCTCGCGGCACGCTGTCACTCCTGACCTCGATTGAAATTCTAACTGTGTCCCCCACCGCAACTCTGGCAGGCGATACCGAAATCGTCACGACTCTCTCGGAAGAGTTCATGCTTCTGAGAGTAACACCGCCTGCGAGTGTCCGATTGGGCAAGGCGAAGAAAGCAGTTAAAACAATTACAGACATCACAACCGATGCCGACTTCATCATAATTTTCCTTTCTTTAAAGAAAGAATCTCCAGCAAACTTCGACCTACGACCTTGAGAGTCACGAGATAGAGCAACTCGGACCCATGAAGACTTTCGTGCCTTGCTTCAGGCCGTTTTGTAACGATACTCACTTCAGCAAGACCATCTTCTTCGTCATCATATGAGATCCTTGCCGGAGTGTGTAGAAATAGACGCCGCTGGAGAAATTATCCATGTTGACATCGTACGTATACACACCAGGCTGCTTGTATCCCCGGTCAACCACCTTAACCAGCTGTCCGAGTACGTTATAAATCTTAAGGCTGAAGTCTCCGCTGTGATCCAAACTCGCCCTGATTACGGTAGAAGGATTGAAAGGGTTAGGATAATTGTTGCTCAACGTAAACCCAGTCGGGACAAACTTCGGATTCTGTACAACACCGGTAATGCCTCCTGTAAACCAACCCGGGTCGCCCAGCGGCAGGCCGTCTGTGCTGCCATCCTTCACAACAGCATTCGTGTATTGCATGTCGGCAGCTTCAGGAAGTGGCCAGCTCGGAATCCAGTTCGTGCTGCCGCTGGGAATCGACTGAATCTGATAACCCCAACCGATTGCAGGCGCTTGTGCCGTCCTGATAAGCATAAAGTACTTAAGCAAACCCACGCCATAGCTTCCTCCTCCGGTCAATACGTTTGCAAATGAAGAGCCGTATCCGGGATCGACGCCCATCATGTTGCCTGACTCGATGAAGCCCGGCCAGTCCGTCTTGTCGTTGAACATATGCGCTGTGCGGGTGTTCATCCAGGCAGGCGTATAAAGCGAGTCGGAACCTTTCGCAGAATCGTCCCACGCTGTCCATAGGTTTGTGATCGCAGAAGGTTCGTACCAATCGTTGTTTTCGACCTGGACGATCCTCTTTGCTTCGGCGAGCATTCTCCAATCGGGTTTACCCGCGTCACCGGGATCGAATACGGAATCGCTCTTTACATTCATGGTATCGAATGATATGATCGACGGAAGTGCCGGCGAGAATTCCTCATCCCACCAGGGGTATTCTGATTTCATTTCGCCCGCGACAAAGGCGCCGTAGAGAATATTGTTGTCGATCTTCGCCGAGTTTACGGCAAACATCCAGAATGGCTGCATAAACAGAAACACAATGCTGTTATGGGAGAAATCCACATACCGCGTAGGAGTCTCCGGCGCACATGCGTAGCCGTTGTCGCAGAAGAGAGTGTTATACTTCATGACGACGGTGTCGAGAGCCGGAGTACTGGGCCAGATAGGAGCAAACGTTTCGGAATCGGTCCATACTATGGGTTCGACACCGTTCCTGAACTTGCAGTTTGTAATGAAGAAATCGCCCCAGTTGCCCGTATACCCGATCACGTCTCCGTGATTGTAATCGAAAACCACATTGTCGATGTACACCCTGTCGGAGTCAGCCGAGACGCGGACATCGTAACTCGGATGCGTGTATGATCCATTCGTGGACATGTCTTCGATGTAAAGGTTTTTGAATCTCACCGTCAGGCTGTTCCTGGTAAGATTGAACAGAGTCTTGGGTATCGAGCCATCGTTCAAGACGCCTGGCTGTATGCACGGCAGTCTGCCGTTGGGACCGAGCACTCCAAGAACGGTGAAGCTCGCCTTGGGCGAGATCTGCCCGAGAAATACGTAGGTCGTATCCAATGAGATAAGTTCATAGACACTGTGAGCCTGCTGACCGGTCGAAGTAGTATCTCCATTTATAACCTGGTCAAGCGTCGGCCCGCTTGCGTAGACGACGAGCGTATCGCTGCCGGCGGCGAGTGTCCTTTTCGAAAGACCAAAGAAAACAATCAATGATATTACTGCCGTTTGGACTGGTAATTTCTTCATGATATCGCTCCCTCTCGAAGGATGTTGTTGGTGGAGTCTGTCATTCCACCGCTCCGAGGCTTTCTGAAACGGAGATTTGCTTCATTCCCCTGAAACGCAGACACCGACGCGTTGGATCTGCCGCTCCATTTCAACCTTCCGGCGACAGCGTTCAGTGGCGAAGTAGCAAACAAGACGGCCGCCTCCACATCCAGGAGGCTCATTTCGGTTTCGGCTATTGGCAACCGTTCGGCCGAAGTTTTGCACTCACTTAAATAAACCGGGGAAATCACCGGGCGGGGAGCAAACGAAGACTTAACCGCTTTCGGTCCAATGAGTGATACACGTAAGAATGCCCCGGCCAATGCAGGCCCACATTGATTTTCCATGGGCTCTACCAAAGTCCCTTCTTCATATTTTGCCGAATCATGTTCATCTCATCTGCCTCTGCAGTACCATCATCCTTCACAATCATTTAATCACATCAACTCTACAGGCTATCGAGCTCACCTATTGCAGATCACAACTTATTTTTCAATGATTACAGATTCTCCGACTCATTCGACGGTTTCCATATTGTATCAGGCATCGATTTCATTACATAGAAAACGGGTTACATCCATACGTAGACAATCATTTCGCTTCGTTTCCGAACATGATCTTCACCGTTTGCGGCATCACTTCATCGATCCTCGAATTCTTTGTAAGCGTCCAGAAACTCCGGTTTCGTTCCAACAAAACTTCAGTCGATACCATCCAGCTTTGTATCCAACCCGTATTGGTAGACCATGCGCCCCATCCGGCGTCGCCGTTAGAGGCCCAGTATTCCCAGGTTCCATAGTCAAACGCCCTGAACCACGCGCCGTCAAGGTCTTTATGCCTGGTACTTTTCGCCTGGATGCGCATAAGGAAATCGGCTAGCTTTCTTTCTGCCGCGATGTATTTTCTGTTCTTAGTGGCGTCCGCGGCTTCATTCAGACTGAAGAAGGCGAAGTTGTTTGTGTATAACATATCGGCAACCGGTTCGCCGTTTCTGAAGATCAACGATGCCTCTCCGGTTCCGTAGGCCGCGTTGGTTTTCGGCGGACCGTACATCCCTTCGCCGGGAGGGCCGAGTTCCTCCCTGATCGCGCCGCAAGGGGCCTGATATTTCAGCATGCCGGTCACTACCTCGTTCAGCCACCTCCGGTGTTCTGGTGTATTCTCAATTCTTACCAGCCATGCGAGCGGGAGTATCATGCGAGCCCGCTCCTGCTGGAGCCCGTTCGTCCATAGCCACTTCTTCGGATAGTCCTGCATGGTTAGCCTGATCGCCCTTTCCGTTCTCGTCAGAAGAGGCTTGTAACCGGTCTTGCTGTACAGCCAGAGATAACACGCCCACATCCACGACTCGAAGTGCGGATGCGGGTTAACGATGTTCCTGTCCCAATAATATTTCCAGCCGTGCTTAAGAATCGAAGCCTGATCCAGTCTGTCGCCGCGGAATCCTTCCCGGCCTGTGGTCCTGAAGTTCGCCATGATGGCCTCAGCGATTTGTTTGTCCCATCTATCGGTCTTCAAATAGGCTTCGGCACCGATCAGTCCCAACAACAGGCGCGCATTATCATCACCGTAGAAGATATCAGGATGTGTAACGGCCCAGCCGATCAAACCGAAGACGGGACTATCTTCATCGTTCTTGGCGCCCGATCTCAGATCGGAATGATAGAAGATAAAATTGGCAAGGTTGGCGGCGATCTTGTCGTATTTCTTCTTATGGAGATAATCTCCGGCAGCAGTCAGAGCGTAGGCAACTTGTCCCTGGTTGTCGGCCCTAACCCAGTAGCGATATTCCTGCTCTCCATTATAGTATATGTGTGAGACCTGTCCTTCGAGGATTCCAAGGGATCCGTTCCCGTTCGGCCACGATCGCTTAACCGGCGGTCCGATCGGAGAGAGGCCATTGCCCTGATACTTCAGGTACATTTTTTTCCAACTTGGGTTGACGAAGAAATGTCCCTTGAAGAACCAGTCCACGCCTTTCCTTATAGAAACCCTCATCGCATCGTGAGGAAGCGGTTCGTTTCTCCCGTACATCGGCGAGACATACGAAAGCCAGTGAGTGAGCCTGAGGGTCTTGTCGCGGGTTACCCACGATAATATATAGTCCCATACCACTTTCCACGATACGGACGGCTCGTACCGGCTGGTCGCAAAACTGCTCAGCCGCGTCATCGCTATCAACATGTTGCCGTCCTGGAACAGGAGCGGACAGGTCCTGGTATCACTGACGCCATACACTGCCTTGTCGAAACCCGCAACTTTCCCGAGGACGATCAGCGGATCTTTCACATCGACCGGAATGACGTGGCAGTCGTTGACGCCCAGGATGCTGAGGGGTTTCAGGTCGTTACCGAACACGTTGGAGACAACTACGCCTCTTTCCATCCGCGGCGTAGCAACTGTATCCGGAATGGCCAGTCCCGGGATGGAAGCCGGATACTCGATATAGAGCCTGAGCCTCTTCTCTCTTGCAAGGTTCAGGAGCCGGCTGCTGACCGACACCCTTTTGATAGGATAGGAATCGGCAAGTATGAGGACGCCGGTCCCTTTCATAGCGCGAGTGATCGCCTGGTGCGGTGTCCTGAAGATTTCGAGATTCACATTTTCTTCATGAAGGAGAACATATAAGTCGCTCCCGGTATTGCAGCAGAGATTTATCGTCGGTCTCGTGTTCTGAGAGTAGGCCGTCATCGAAAGGGCGAAAAGGCAAGACACCAAGGCCCTGAAGAATGATCTGGACTTCATAATGCCGATTTCCTATCATCCTTATTCGGATATGGTGATAGAATGAGAGGAGGCCTCGGCGATTGTGAAAAGTCGAAGTCTTTTACGAGGTTGCCGAGGATCGATAGGTTTTCCCTTACATCCGGTCTCGAGTCTGGCCGCCCGTCCGTCTTCGGATCGATCCGCTGTCCGTGGAGAAAATCATCCTCGATGAATTTCAGGTACGCATCATGGCTGAGTATCTGGTGGTCGATGTACCCTTTCTTCGCGTAGGGGCTGATCACGATTCCGGGGACGCGGATGCCGTATCCGATTTCATCGACCCTCGGCGGCGCGACGTTATCATAGAATCCTCCCCAATCGTCCCACGACAGAAGAATCGCGCAGCTTTTCCAGTCGGGGCTTCTCATAATGGCATTGATGACTTTGGTTACATACGCCTGTCCTGTACTGATTAGCGATGGCGGATGTTCCGAGTCCTTGAAATTGGGGATCACCCAGCAAACTGACGGCAGCGTTCCATCTTTGGCAGCCTTGAAGAAATTCGAGATCAATTGGACGTTGCCGACCTGGCGGTCCTGGTGAACCGTCGTGAATCCCGGAAGGATATTCCAGATCGTGGGGACAGTCTTCTGCGGGATGTCCATCCAGTTGTACTCAGGTTTGGAGGTTAGAGAATCTTCATCGAGGTAGTACGCCCAGCTTACGTGATACTTGTGGAGGAGGTAAGTCATGTCGGTCCAGGCAAACGGCTCCGGATCGGACTTCGAACGGTCTATAACTTCCTGGACAGCGCTCACACACGACATTGGGTCGCCGGGGATGACGGCATTCGCGCTCCATGCAGAAACCATGCAAAGATGAGTGGGAAAACTCCATGACAGTATCGGCTCGAACATGTGGTCCTGGAGTACGAAGTCCTTCGCGTATGTCCAGTAGTTGGGTATATCGCGCTGATCATGATAGCCCATGGCGTCCAGGTACGGTGGTCTCTGGACCGGCCTGCCATTATCGGAATAGAACAGCTCTTTGTACTCCTTCAGACTCGAGGAGCCAAGTTTCTTGTAGCTTTCCTTGAGCGAGGCCATCCCCTCGAATCTCTTGTACTCCTTCACAGCCTGTTTAAGGAAGTCGTCCATCTTTCCGTTGTCGACGTCGGCAAATGCATCGGGCGCCATGTGTGGTGCATCGAAGTCTCGGTCATCGGGATCGTAGAATGGTCTGATCATCTTTCCGGTCAACGGGTCGATGAGACCGACGGTCGGGACTCCGTTCTTCATCGGAATACCGTCTGCCCCGGGAAAAGTACCGAAATAGTTGTCGAACGAATGGTTCTCCTGCATGATTATTATGATATGCTTGATCTTATGGATCCCCGCATCCTGAGCGTTCGCGGTGCCGACTCCCGTGACTCCATAACATACTATTGCCGATATTAACATGATAAAGACGCGAGAGGCCGACCGGCAAAATGCTCTACAACTTGGTGAACCAGTATTGAATCTTCTCATCAATTTTCTTCCTTCTCTGGATTGAACCATACGAGGGTGGTTCCGTTTGGAGTTGTTGTTTGCTTTCAATCAATACTCGTTTCCACTTAACATTTGCCGGTTCAAGTTTTCCGAAGAAATTCACCGGACGATTAAATGGATGCAGATAATAATCGACTAACACCGCGACAATTCTGCGGTCCAATTTCAATGAACTGTTGAACGGCACCGTGAAATGGAAAGTGGGCCAATCGCGTCTCACTTCAGACAATGGGATCTTATTCCACGTAAGCGCGAAACTTTTTGGAAGAGCACCGACAGTTAGTCTCTGTCCTGATGCGAAGTCGTAGCTGTCCAAAACCGGATAGTACGGTCTCAATCCCTGCACGAGCTGGTATTGGCTGATAGGCCACTCGGGATAAAACCATGTCTGGTTGGCACCGTTATACGGAACGCCTACGCCCCGGATTATGCCGGTGACACCGATCCGCTGGATTGCCTTGAAATTCGGATCGCTCGGCGGGACATCTATGAAGGGAAGAAGGTAAGCATTGTCTTCCAGGCGTTTTTTCTGGATTGCTCGTATGTTCACATCCCTTGGCTCGACATGATGGTACTCGCAGTACCACGCCAGCACGCCTGCGGCTTGACCTGTCAGCAACACACAAGTAGTCACCCTGGTCGCCATCGCCTTGAAGATGCTGTCGGCAACATAAGGCTGGAAACTGGTATTGCTCACCCAACCTGTGGCAACCGCCTTCGGACCGCCGTATCGTTTCCAGATAGCTTGTCTAAATTGCTGCCAGATACCCGATGGAAGCCGGTTGTTGCCGTCCGTCGCGCTTACTCCTGCCGCAGTAAGCATACCGCCTAGCCATGGAGTCGAATCTACAATTATCGTCTTGGCTCCCAGTCTAGCACTCTGTATTCCGGCAGCTGTCCCTCCAGTTCCTCCGCCGACTACCAACACATCGCAGTGGAGGGCTCGGGAAGGCGGCGGCTGCATAGAGAATGCATTGGCAGATACAACGAAGATCATCAATAAAAGAGATGTCCACCTTTTCAACGGCTGATCCTTTGCCTTTATCCTAAAATGAATCCATCAGCAACAGAAATCATATTTGAAATTCACTTCGTCAACACTTTCCTCCCGGCATGTCTCAGCACCGATCTCCTTCCTGAACATGCTCTGCTCATACCAAATACCTGACGGGACCGCCAGCATAGCGCAGTCCCGCCAGGTTAGGAGAAGCAAACTGGTCCTACTTCAAGAACAACATTTTTCGAACTGCACTGTAATTGTTGGTTCGCAGGATATAGAAGTACACACCGCTTGCCAATTGATCGGCGTTGAAACTCACCTGGTAGTATCCGGCATTTTGCTGCGCGTCGACAAGGGTTGTCACTTCCTGTCCGAGGACGTTGTATACCTTCAATGTCACAAACTGGGCTTTCGGAAGGTTGTACCGAATCATCGTCGTAGGGTTAAATGGATTGGGGTAGTTCTGCGACAGCGCAAACACTTTCGGGAGCTGTGCGCTCGATGTGACGGCGAGGATTCCGACGCCGGTCGTGAAGATCGAAGAATCGGAATACACACCCATGCCGCCTGCATTGATAGCTGCCACATGCCAGTAGTACTTGGTGGAAGCCGCCAGTGGAGATGATAGTACTACCGAAGTGTCGGTAACTGTTGTGTCGAAGACAACATTCTGAGCAACGAAAGCGCCCATTGAGTCCGCGGGTGTATAGACCTGGCCGTTAGTCGCAACCTGTATGACGTATTTCGTCGCGGTCGCAGTGGAGTTCCACTCCAATGTCGCCCGACGCGGCACGCCGGTCTGAGACATAGTCGGCAGTGCCAGGACCGGCTTCGGTGGAACAGGGGAAGACGTCGCCAGGGAATCGGTGGCTGAGAACGCGCTCATGACGCCGTTATTTTCCGAGAGAACGCGCCAATAATATTTCGTGCCCTGTGCAAGGCCGACCGCCGTGTCCATAGTGTCTGTAACGGTCGAGTCGTTCACTATGAGATTTGTGGAAAAAGTCGGATCGGACGAGAGCTGACATATATAAGCTGTGGCATTGGGAGCCTTCTGCCACTTCAAAACGATAGAGTCGGGTTGATTGACTGCGTTGTTTGCCGGCGATATCAGAGTCGGTACTCCGGGTTGAGCCAGGACGAAATCCGGTATTATGGTAGCCGTCGGTATGCCATACTTCGGCCCGCCGGTTTTGACACCGATACCGAGCTCACCCTCCTGGTTGTATCCCCATGAATATACGTCTCCATTGTTACCTGTGATGAAGCTGGACCAGCGGATTGCGGTCAGACTTGTGGCACTCACACCACTCGGCAATCCAGTAATTGGCTCCGGGATTTCAACGGTCTTCGGGGCATCTATCGTATCGGTACATGATTCGCCGTAAAGATTATCTCCCCACGCATAGACTTCTCCGTTGCTCCCAATCGCCGCGGAAAATAGTCGTCCGCCTGCTATTGCCTTAGCCGTTACCCCGCTCGGCATATCAACCTTTATGGGCACCATGGAAAGTGCCGTCGTATCGTCTCCTAACTGACCGAACCCATTGCCGCCCCAGGCGTAAATGTTTCCGTCGCTCCCGATAGCCAGGCCAAACGAGGAGCCTGCCGAAATAGCCGTAGCAGTTATCCCTGCGGGCATCTTCACCATCACGGGCACTGATGAATTGGTCTTCGTACTGTCCCCGAGATTTGCGGTTGAATTGGATCCCCAGGAGTAGACATTTCCGTCGCTGCCTATTGCCGAAGCAAAAAAGGGTGCTGCAAATACCTGCTTCGCCGTAATCCCGGTCGGCATCTTGACCATCACTGGAATCGAATCATTGACAGTCGTACCGTCACCCAGTTGACCGTAATTGTTTTGACCCCAGGCATAAATATTACCGTCGCTGCCGAGCGCCACTGCGAAGGTTTCCCCCGCAGACACCTCTTCTGCGGTGACTCCTTTCGGCAGTTTGACCATCACGGGCACACTGGAATTTTGAATCGAGCCGTCGCCTAACTGACCGTAATTGTTCAGACCCCAGCCATAAATGTTGCCGTCATTGCCGATGGCAAGTGTGAAGAGGAAACCGACTGAGGCGGATTTCCAGCTGGTTACTCCGCTGGGAAAACCGACCTGAACGGGCGTGAGATCCTGCGCATTCCCGCTCGGCCCGGTGACGACGGTATGAAAGTATTGATCTATTCCCCAGGTGTAAAGATTCCCGTTTGCGTCGATGGCGCAACCCGCATAACCGTCCGGCCCAGCAAAGACCTGTTGCGCAGACGCCGGAGTATTAACTACAATCCCGCAAAGAAGTGCTACTGCGAAAGTAGATATGAGACCAGATAAAGATCGTCTCAAGGGACTAAAACAACTGTTCATTCTTTCCTCCTATAGGTTTATTGGTGCGAACTCGATCACGTTCGGCTGAGGTTGAGCCGTGGAATGGTCATTTTAAGAGCATCATCTTCAGGATTTCTCGGCTCTCAAACGATTGCCCCTTTATCACCACCAGGCAGAAGTAAACTCCGCTCGGCAGCGATGAGCCGTTAAATCGAACGTTCCACGTCCCGGTTGTAAACGACTTGTCGTGTACTAGTTCCGACACTCGTTGACCGAGTACATTGTAGACATCAACATTCACGTCAGCCCTCCCGCCAAGCTTGAACGAAATAACGGTACTCGGATTAAACGGGTTTGGATAATTCTGATAAATCTTGAAAGTACTTGCGAAGGTCGGAGTCGCTTTAATGCCGGTAGTGATTTGAACGGATTTCACTAACATTACCGCGTCGGCAACGATGTAGTGTGCGGTGTTTGACCCCGCGATGGAGGAAAGTGTCGGAGCAAATTCACTTCCGGCACTGAACGGCAGGTTGCCCAACTTCAGCCAGGTTCCCATGGCGGTATCCTGTGCAACATAGATCGAATCGGTCTGAAATTCGTCAGTGACGACGTATAAGCAGCGCCCGGTCAAAGGCACCTGGGTCTTTGGAATGTGGGCATATACGTCGTAGTACCCATCGCTCTCCACCTGAATCGGTCCCCATCTCACCCTGTCTATCTGTGAGCCTTGTTGGGCAACCCAGTAACTGCCGTCCACCGCCGATCCTCCGGAATCCTGCTGCCAGGGACCAGATAGCCTCCAGAAGAGATTCGGAGTCGAGTCGTCTATGACAAAGTTGGTGCTGTCAGGAGCGTAAGCAAGTACCCGGGAAAAACTCAGTGTGTCAAACGATTGGTCAACCAGGTCGTCCACGTTCAATGTGTACGGAACTCCCTGTGCCATCGCCGGTACTGTAAGGTGAAGTATCGTATTGTCGACCGGGTCGACGTACGACGAGACATTTCCATTTGCCGGGGAAACAGTAATCGAAGTAAAAGGAGACAGAGGATTTAGAAGGGGATCCGAAAACTTGAGCAGGATAGACTCGCTGTCAGGGACGGCGTAGTCGCCCAGAACGAACGGAGTACTCCGCCTCAACCTGAAAGCATTCGCGATGATGCTTCCGCTGCCGGCCCCGGCAAGCTTGATGGTGACAGTGTCTCCATAGACAAGCTTGAAATGATCGATATAGGACCAGGTATCCAGGTTTTGTTTCTCATCGACGGTGTCCGACGTGACAAAGCCCTTCGTGCTGGTTTGGACTATGGCATCGGCGCAGTTGGAACTCGAATCACCGGCCCAATATCCGTAGAGAGCGTAATCGCCGTTTCGCAGAATCCGGACCGAATAGATTGCCGTGTCGCCCTGAACGGCGGATGCAGATTGGTATGAACCGCCGAATCCTCCGCTATCGGAAGTCCATGAACCGACAGTCCTATACTGTCCGTTGCTCTTCGTGTCAAGCAGAAGATCGTCGAAGCTCGGAAGAGTCTTCTGCGTGAACACCTGCGATTTCAAATCCGTCATGGCATTTGCGTAAGAGAGGAGGTAACCGTAGTACCAGACTACAATCCCGGCCGTACCCCTTTGCCTGGCGTCCTGCATCTCGTACAGAGCATTGGTCATAGAGCCGGCGGAATTTATCGCTACCCCTGCGGACAGCTGGAAACCTGGGGGAACATTGTTCAGACAGTACAGCCATTGAGAGTCGAATATAGGCGTCGGCAAATAGACCATCGGCTCCAGGATATCGACGTAATTGTCATCGGCCCACACGTTCCACGATTCGAGCTTGACGCCGTAATATGGAGGATCGACCGCGGCGCTGACGACGCATTGCGGATTTACCGCTTTGATTCCGTCATAAATCTTCTGTACGAGATTCGTCACCTGGAGTCGACGCCATGCGAGCCAGGCAGAGTTCGTATCCGGGAGGGTGAGCGGATCAGGATTACCGGTTTCCCGCATGAACAGGGCCCGGGTCGTATCTCCATACCAGCCCGCAGTGTCATTTTCAATGTCGATCTCGATGCCGTCGATGTCTGGATAATTTTTGGCGCACTCGGTGAACATGTTCGCCATGAAATTTGCCGCGGCGGGCACGCAAGGATCGACCTCGAAAGAGTACCCATACTGACCATGAGGTTCAAAGAAGTGCTTCGACGTGTCACGCTGCACTGCCGCCCAGCGCGGATGGTCCACGAGTATCGACGGGACTTGTGTAGAATCGCTCGGCTGCGACAGGAGGAAGGGGCTTGCGAACCACCCAAACACTTCTATTCCATAACTATGAGCGATCTGGATTATCGTCTTAAGCGGATCGGTCCCCGCGAAAGCCGGATTCTGAAGAGGACCGCCAGCATCGCTTATTACAGTGCTTGGGTAAATAGTCGAGCCATGAGAATAAACCTCAACGTATATCACGTTGACGTTTTCGGCGCTCAGTGTCTGCATCATCGATTCAATAGCGCCCGGTCCGCCAGTGAGGTAGTTTTCGCTGATCCATACGCCCTGCGTTTGAGGGTCCGGGAAATTCTTCGCCGCGGCGATTCCGACAAATGCCGTGGCAAGTAATGCCCCGACCAGATACACATTCTTCATCCTGTAAAGTCCTTCCCCTCCAACAAGGTTATTTCAACAAAAGCATTTTCTTGGTCATGATGTCATTGCCTTGCTGGAGAGTGTAGAAATAGACTCCGCTGGCGAAACTGTCCATGTTGATATCGTATGTGTAGACTCCGGGAGCCTTGTATCCCTCGTCTACCACCTTAACCAGCTGGCCCAGCACAT
>JAJZVO010000094.1 GCA_021845665.1 Bacteroidota bacterium
AACAACATAAACCAGAGAGCTGACATATCGGCGCAGCAGACTATCGGTGGTTTCACATCCGAGCAGTATTACGGACTCACCGCCGATCTCGGAATAAGATATACGCTGTAGCGTAATACCTTAGCGGTTTGTGATTTGAACCATCCCAGTAGAACGGTTATTGGACAGCAGGCGGTGACTATTGTTCAAAGGTGTCCGATCAGAATTCTGCCGGAAGAATTAACATAAATTGGAGACAAATATGCGAAGCACAACCATCGCTCTGCTTTTCGTTGCAATACTTGCAGCAGTACTTCCTGCACAGACTGTCGTGAAAGGGAAGATAACAGGCGTCGGCGGCAAAGTGCCGGTCAAAGCCGACGTGCTCCTTAGGGAGCCGTTTGACACGACCATAGTCAGTATGGTCTCTGCAGACAGAACAGGAAGGTTCCGGCTGACGATCCCTTCGACAGGAGTGTGGATACTCGTGTTTAAGGGGGTCCATCATGCCGATGAAGAGGTCGCTGTTTACGTGGAAGGTAAAGAGCCATTCGACATTCGCGTCAGGTTGAGGACTTACTCTTACCTGAGTGATTTCAACAAGGTTGAAGCATTCGGCAGCTTCAACGGATGGTATCCTTACACGGCCGTCCGGTTGGACAAGGAGCCGGATGGAGAATACACCGCCAGAGTAAAAACGACGGACAGGTCGATATCTTACAGGCTCCTCGGCGTGCGTGATGAAGGAAGCACCGAAGGGACTCAATCCGGTAGATACTCATTTGACCGATTGCGGGGATATACGACGGTGATAGCAGCGAAGGACGGAGAGGCAAAAATCGTATTCGATCCGAGAAAGCTCATTCGCTCCGAAAAAGCTGCCGAAGTCACGTTTGCAAACGGACCTTCCATTGCCGCACGTTTCAATCAGATATTTTACGAACGGTTGCAATTCGAAGATGCATTCCGGGCTGCATTCAGGGCTCAGATGGGCTCGCGTGGAAGAAACCCCGAAGCGGTGGAATTTGATTTTGCCGGCCCAATCTCGTCGGTGGCGAAGCAGCTCGATTCGGAGAGAGACAGTATATTGCGGCGAGAGCTATATCTGAACTATCTCACACTTTACATGATCGGCCGCCGCATCGCTCCATCTTTTTACACGACCGTGCTTAGAGATATCCCTCCTGCTTCTCCGGTCTGGGGGCTAGGTCCGAACAGCCTGTATTATGCGCTAGGGCACTCCGACCTGTCGGAAACTCAGCAAAAGGAGTATATAAATCGTGTGATTGCAGAGAATCGGATTAGAAGGGTAAAATCGCTCCTGCTGTTTGATGAATTCATGGAATCAAAACTAAAGGAAGACAAAGCAAGAGCAGGGTATTATTATGATCTGCTTGTGAATGAATTCGGCGATACGCCTGAAGGAAGACGGGCTGCTAAACTATTCACGAATCCGGATCCTCTTTCAAAAGGGAACCGGGTTCCTTCATTCTCTTTGATATCATCAGATAACATGGTACAGACCATTACTGAAAAATCTCTTATGGGAAAGTACAGCTTGATAATCTTCTGGGCGGCTGAGGATTCGCACTCTATCGAGCTGATCGCAGACCTGGAGAAGGCATATCGCATGTATCGGGATAGGAAGTTTACGATCCTAACTATCTCCGTGGACAGTTCATACTCCGATGTCATCAAGTTCCGTAAGAAGGAATGGCCCATGCCGTGGCTGAATGCTTTCGTGGGTAAGGATGTGAATGACAAGACTGTGAAGGCGTTCATGGCCTATGAAATTCCAAAGGCATTTCTAGTCGATCCCAATGGATTAATACTCGAAACCGGCAAGTCTCTTCTCGGGAAGGAGCTGGAGAAAACTCTGGCCAGGTACATCAAAAAGTGAGCTCATGATCGCTGGAGATGTATCCATACTTCATTTTTTTTGCTGAGACCTTGACATTATGCCCGCCATCTTCTATAATTTGCACAAAGAGAAAGTTCCGAAGTTCTTTCCATATCGCGGTCGATGAAGCACGATTACTTTCATGAAAGAGGGAGAAGCACATGCAAGTTTCTTGTTACCGCAATTTTTATGTAGCCCAGGAGAGAGACGGATGCAGGCTTGGCATCGCCAACCGAAGAATGGTGGACGAGAGCTGCACGGACTATAGCTTGGAGATGCGGTCAAGCGAAAGCACCTTGTCTTGTCCGAGCCCGGGTCAGTATGTCTGGAAACGGATCGATGGGCGAAGTTTTGGATTATTTAATCCGCGTTATTTCGGTAGCCTCGTACAGAGCATACTTTCAACATCAACGATAAGCAAATCTGTCACGCTCAGTGGAAACCAAACCCACGCCGGCGTGAAAGAAAAATCGGATAGCACAGACCTGACTTACCGTAGTTTTGCTCGAATCTACGGACTCATTCAACGCTCGGGTACTTTTTCCGGTAGACCAACCAAAGGGTTTCGATTGAAGCCAAGGTTAGTAGGGTCATTTATCATTTCATTGACGCTGGTCTCCGCGAAAAGCCAAGCTTCTGTTACGCGTATTCCACTCGAAGACCTTAACTAACCGGGAGCCTAACTTTATTGTCGCGTGATACGGACTCATGTTCCGGCGCGTGGAATTGAAGGTGCGTGCGTATGAAGCTTTGGAAAGGTCCCAAATAGAGCGGATCTGTCTTAAAAAATAGGGAGAAGCTAATGATCACAAAATCTTACAGATTTATTAGAGAGTGCGTTTTTCTGTTCGGAGTCGCAGCGCTATTTGCTGCTGCCCCGGCATTGGCCGCCGGAACGGGGACTATCCAGGGGAAGGTGCTGGATAAAGGAACCAAGGGAGCACTTCCGGGAGCCAACGTGCTGGTGAAAGGGACGAGCATAGGCGCGGCGACCGACATCAACGGAAATTTTGCAATAGGCAACGCGCCCGCGGGAGAGCAGACTCTGGTCGTGTCTTACGTCGGCTATTCAACGTTGACTGAGAAAGTCGATGTGAAGCCGAACAAGACTTCTAATCTGGTAATTTACCTCGAACCGAAGGCTGTCAAAGGAAAGACGGTCGTCGTTACCGCCCAGGCTATAGGCCAACTCGAGACAATCAATCAACAACTGGCCTCTAACAAGATCGCAAACTTTGTGTCCGCCGAGAAGATGAAACAACTTCCTGACATCGATCTTGCTGAGTCCATAGGCAGGTTGCCGGGCGTTTCTCTCGCGAGGTATGCCGGTCAAGGCTATGGCCTGATAATTCGTGGGCTTTCTCCTCAGTATAACAGGGTGACCGTCGAGGGAGTCTCTATGGCGCCCCAGGGTGAAGGTGACAGGTCGGTTGATTTGAGTCTGCTGGGGAATAATCTGATCAGCAGCGTTCAGCTTTACAAGACACTTACGCCTGACATGAATCCGGACGAACTGGGTGGAACAGCCAACCTCGGACTTGCTACTGCACCCAAAGGGTTTCACATCGACGCGTCGGGAGACGGAGGCTATAACCACGTTAGAAATACATACAACAATTATGATTTGTCGCTGGGGGTGAGCAACCGTTATTTCGGCGGCAAGTTCGGCGTCATGTTGAAAGGGAGTTACCAGCGGCTGCAACTTCCCTACGATGAAGCGAGTATAGGTTACTCCGGTCCGACGCATTCCTCCGGCAGTGCCAGTAATCTGTTTTACATTACTACGAACTCTGCAACGCTCATTGATAATAATGTCAATCGTCAGGACTACGGAGCCAGTTTGGTACTCGATTACGAATCCAGTCTTGTCGATCTCAAGCTGTTCAATCTGTATGAACAGAAAGTTGACGCAGTTACGCAATTCAAGAATTTGTCTAACTTCGCTGGAGTCGGTTCATTTGATGACTCTGTTCTCGTCGGCACGAACAAAACAAATGAAGGTACAACCATACTCAATGCATTGTTCAAACTCGGTGAGACTCGCTTGCCGATCACACTCGCTTATACGACGGCAAACAACTATTCGCCTGATAACCAGACCTTTGCGATCACCGAGACCAACGTTCCGGGACCTTCAACCTCTCAGACGATTTATGCCAGCCCGCTGCCGCTTCTTAATTACATGGGCGTTCTTAATCCCAAGAATTCCAATACACTCCTGACCGCAATGTACATGGGCCAGTCGAAGCTCCTTGATAATGACTATGAGGCGAAAGCCGATTGGGATGTACCCGTTACTATCTCCAGGGAAGTTTCATTAGGGCTTAAGATCGGAGGAGATTACAAGTATAGAAATCGTTCGGCCGAAGCCACGCAGATCTATCCTATGATACAGTATGGCGCGGGGGCGACCAACAGAGCCAATCTTGTCAATTTGATCCCGCAACTTCATGGTACAACGGTGAGTCAGCAATTGGGTGTTGTGGTCTACCCGTTTGTCAACACAGCTTATACACGAACCAACTTGCTGGGTTATCCGATAGGTCCGGGTTTTAGTCCCTCTGAGCTTGTAACCATGCAGGACCTCTTTTATAGCCAGTATCCGAAAGCCTTCTGGCAAAATGGCCCTGCCGATTACAGCGGGGATTATCTGGACAAGGAAAATACTGCCGCGGGCTATGGAATGGCTACAATCCATATCGGTAGAGCCCTGGATATCGTAGGCGGAGCCCGCTACCAGCAGGACGCGACACGTATTAGCGCGTATCACATGGATCTCAACAGCTCGAACCAGAGTGGACTCGCTGGCCAGTCGCCTGTCTTAGTAACTGTCCAACGCCACATTCACAACTGGTTCCCCTCAGTCAATGTCATTTATAACACAGACAATGACCGCATCCAAATCCGTGGAGCCGCTTACAAGAGTGCATCCTTACCCAGTTTCGGTCAAATATCTCCTCTGGTCGAGCTGAATATCGGCTACGTGTCGGCACTTAATAACCCGTTCCTGTCTGAGGCAACGGCGTGGAATTATGATGTCGGGGCGTCGTACAGGGACACGTACCTGGGCCTTTTCACTATCGATGGTTTCTATAAAGACATCAGCAACCTGGTGTACGGGGTTAGCTATATGCCGTTTGTCTCTCTCGGAAACCTGCACGTTATCACTGAGGCTCCGACGGCAGTGCTGGATAGACTCCCTTCACTTGCCTATTTCGATACAAGCTATGTCAAGGCGACAACGGCCATGAATGCGACTGTAGGTATACCAATAAATGAGACGAACGATGCGTACCTGAGAGGCTTGGAGCTGTCGTGGCAGACCCGCTTCTGGTACCTGCCGGGAGTGCTCAGTGGTTTGATTCTGGACCTGAACTATACCGTGATGAGTTCAAACGAATGGTATCCATGGTTCGGATTCTATACAGGAGGTACTTTCGCAAGGCCGGTCGACACGCTTCGTTATCAGACCACTGAGGGGCCGATATTGGACCAGCCCAAAGCCATATACAATGCAGTCGTCGGCTGGGACTACAGAGGCTTCAGCGCCCGGTTCTCGGCCCAGTTGCAGGGCAATGTCCTGGAATATGTCGATACGAGGTTCAACCTGCAGAATACCTATTACGGCGACGTGTTCCTGTTAGACGTGGCTGTGAAGCAGCGCATTAGTAGTTTCTTATCCGTCTACGCTAACGCCACGAACTTAACCAATCACAGCGATCAGTATTATTTCGAACATCCATCGTATACCAGCGGCAGCAATTACTACGCCGGAGGGCAGTTGCCAACCGATCAGCAATTGTACGGATGGATTTTACAGCTAGGACTCACATTCAATTATTGACAAAAAATATCGGATACAAGGATTGAAGCGAGAAACGGAATATCTGAACGTGATAAATGGGAGCCGTGGTTCGACGCGCGGCCCCTTATCGCAAAAATGTCTTCTTGATCTGTACCAGTGTGATTTTTTCACCAACTCAACACAAAACAAAACTTAAGGAGAAGTTATGAAAGGAAAGATGCTACTGGTCTTACTTTTGGGAATGGCAATGGTCGGTTACGCCAGTGCCGGAACCAGATTCCATTTCGGTAAGGTCAATGCAACGGGAATAACGGCACCTGCGAGTCAGGATACGATATTTATCCCGGGAGATTTGCTGAACGGCACGACCAACAACGGTCTGCTGGAGGCAACCATCAACGGTGATACCACCTCGACCGGAGCCCGCGTTAACGCCAACCGTGTGTACGCACTCTACGAGGGCGAGGTATACTACCAGTTCGCTATTCTTCAGGTCACGGATCCGACTGGCACGCTTTCGATCGTCGGCGTCCCGAATCCCAAAGACCCTGGCACGACCGAAAAACCGATGATACTCATGGTTCCCACGTCGGGCGTGGACCTCAATGCGAACCAGGTCTACGGAAGCGTTAATATCGATAACGTTTACTGGAGCGCGATGCAACTGGACGGCTACAGGAATTGGGATTTGTTCCAGCTCGGGACGATGAACCAGCTGCCCCAAAGGCTTACCATCAACAACTGTGTCTTTGAGTTTGATTACGGTTCCCTTTTCACCGCGAACGTCTCTTACATCGGCGGCTGGCCTTACGGCGCAAGTTTCTTCGTAAAGAACTCGTACTTCAGAAACATGATGGATGCCAGCCAGTGGTGGAGTTCAAGGGTGATCGCGTGCAAGGAGCCGACCGATACGCTGTGGATCGAAAACAGTACGTTCACGACAGGCGGACTTCTCTTCCTCCAGCAAAACGAGCTGACTGATTTCACATACATCAACCACAACACCATCGTGAACAACAGGAAGTATTGGCTGCTATCCCCTTACAGGCATGATGCATATATCACGAACAATATCTTCATCAACCAGAACTGGGTTGGTGAGGATACGAACGTGACGAACAGCGGTCAGGATCCCGACAAGGCGTATATGAGCACGATCAACATCGATACTCTAAACAGCCCCTGGCAGCTCCAGCATAACGGGCTCGTCGTCAATCCGCAGTACATGATCAATGGTGATACCACGAACGTTTCATCGGCTCTGGCGCTCAACAAGCTCAAGATATTCGTCGCGGACAATATCAATTACTACAGCCCGTCGCTCATAAACGGCTACTACAATTCGTCAACCTATGAACTGTCTACGAATCCCCGCACGGGAGCCGCCTTCAACGCTCTTCCGTCGTACCTGACATGGGCTGGCGATACACTTACTCCGTTCCCGATCCACAACGTGCCCGGCATGTGGATGAACTCCCGCACGCAGGCTCTTTTCCAGGCTTATTCACCCGCCAACGGCGGTGGGTTCGTCGAGTATCATGACAGTACCGAAGATCCCGGCACGAAAACTCCCGGCATCCAGGATCCTTCTGTTGTGGTACCTCTGATGGCAGAGTGGAACCAGAATCAGTGGGGCGATCCGAGATTTGCGACGTCTCCAAACATCACTGGATCTCCTTATATCTATGGCGATTACCAATCGACAACCGTTCCCGGACTTGTGAACGGTGTGCCGAGCGACACGATCACGCAGAACGACCCTGGTGTCCAGGTTGGAATTACGAACTTCTGGGACTTCACTGAGAACTTCAGCCAGTCGAGTCATATCTCGGACATCGACGGCTATCCGATCGGTTCGCTTATCTGGAGCAAAACCGCAATGGCAAACTATAATCCTTCGATGGCGTTCCAGGATGTTATGAATAAGTATCAAAGCCTTACACCAGTATTGGCCCGCCCGACTGTGGCGAATACTTTTGCGCTGTCGCAGAATTATCCCAATCCTTTCAACCCGACTACGCAGATCGCATATTCGGTACCCCAGAAGGGTGCGAACGTGAGCCTGGTCGTTTACAACGTCCTTGGCGAAAAGGTCGCCACTCTATTTGAAGGTCACGAGGCAGGCGGCGAACATTATGCCACTTTCAACGGCGCGAGACTGGCCAGCGGCGTCTACTTCTATCGCCTGCAGGCAGGTTCCGTAAGCATCACTAAGAAGATGATGATGATCAAGTAATCGGCAGGAAACTTCATTCCTCTTTCTGCCTCTTTCAATTAAGAGACAGGGGAGAAAATTCATTTGATAAAACTGGGAGATGGATAATATCTCCCAGTTTTATTATTAAGGTATCGTGATATTACCCTTTCAGAGTTGGTGCTGGAGAACTTGGAGGAATGCCCTCATGATGCGGGTTGTCAAACTCTTTCCTTATACAGATTGAAGGTGTGTGTATATGATCAAAAGGTTTCTTGGTGTTCTGTTCATCACCGGTATCATTTCGATCCCCTCGCTTGCACGGACAGTTGTGTATGGCAGAGTCACCGGCACGAACGGCAAACCTATTCCGGTGGCAAATGTTTTCCTGTGCCATCCAGGCAATAATCATCCCGTTAAGAGCTTCACAGTTCGGAAGGACGGCGACTATAAGGCGATCATTCCTACCCCGGGAATTTGGCTGCTCCGTTTCACCGGGATATTCCACCGTGAGTATCCGATCGCCATCTACGCAGTCAACGGTTCCCGGTCACGCTTAGACGTTAGTTTGAGGACTTATAACTACGGGGGCGTCTTTACGCCGGCGGTCATCGGGAATTTTAGCGGCTGGTCTGTATCGAAGGAGGTACCTTTCCAAAAGGGGCCGGACGGCGTTTATTTCGCCACCGTGCCGTGCAAGTCGGACACGCTTGTTTACCGGTTGTTGAACGTAAGGTCAGGCGGGGAAGTTGAAGGCACCGACGCCGATGGATTTATACCTAACGGCACAGAAAACTACAATTCATTCCTAATCGCGGACAGGCGTGAGGTCAGAATAGAGTTTGACCCTAACCGACTTCCCTATTCAAAAAAAACTGCCACTTTCAAGTTTGCCAACTCAAGCTCGCTCGAAGCAAGATTCGCACGCGCGTATGCGGGATTCGAGGATGCCAAGCAGGATTCAAGAGAGTCTTTTTTTAAAAGCGTGGTGGACCACCGTATGATGGGACATAAGTTCGATTATGATCCCTATCTAAGCAGAGTGGAGTCTATGTTGCACAGAGAACATAGCGGGCTTGTACGCCAGGCACTGGAGCTCAGCTATTTCTCAATCAGTTACATTAGTACCAACGGCGATTATGTGAAACCCAATCTGTGCCAGCTTCTACTGACGAGTATTCCTCCGGCTTCTCCGGTGTGGTCGCTTCGCCCTTCCTCAATTTCTGAGGCCATTGATTTTTCAGGGTATCCTATGTACAAGAGAATGGACTATATTCGGGAAGTGTTGAATGATAATCCTGTCTCCCAGACTAAGATTACTCTCCTGGCAAATCGAATCCTCATCATGTCCCGATCGTTGAATCCCGGTGAGATGATTCCATATCTGTCGATGCTCGTCGATCAATACGGCGATTCGCCTGAGGCGGTTGCCGACGCAAAGGCCTACTCCCAATACCTCCAGCCAAAAGATGGAAAGCCCGCTCCTCAGTTCTCCATAAACTCGTATCCGGATACATCCTCGCACATAACCAACAATCTTTTCAAGGGGAAGTACTGTCTGCTCGATTTTTGGTCGCCATCCGACCGGAGTTCAATTGTGGAAACCAGACACCTTCAGAGGCTTCAAGAAAACCTTGGGGACGAAAGGATCGCAATGGTGAGCGTTGCGTTGAATTTTCCTTCCAAAGTTAGGAAGAAGCATGTGATGTCGGAGAAGATGCTCCGGTACAGCGCTGAGGTTCAGCACGGTTTCAACAACAAGATATGCGAAGATTACGAAGTTTACTCTCTTCCTAAGCTCGTGCTGATCGGCCCCACGGGAAATGTGGTGGCGTCAGGATGGGAGCTTCATGGAAGCAAGCTCGACACTTTATTGAGGAGCCTGCGCTGAAGTTGATCGTTCACCTCAAAACTAATCCGGACTGAACTATGCGTCCCCAAACACTTTTCTGCTTCCTATTGCTTGCCGGGCTCGTTATGCCACCGCTTGGGATTGCAAGCTCGCGACAGAGTCATCCCCCGGACTCGGCATCTGAGATCGCGTGTTTTCATTCAACGGGATTCCCTACGGTCGATGCACCAGTGATCGGTATGGAGACACTCAGTAAGGCATTCGATGGGCTGAATGTCTACTACCTTTCGGCCAATCAACTTAAGGAGCAACTCGCTGCGGACCGATTCGCAACTCTGGTGCTGCCTTACGGCAGTGCATTCCCGGCGGAAGATTGGGCGGCGATCCGGAGTTTCTTATCGGAGGGCGGCAATCTTGTTCTTCTCGGAGGATATCCGTTTCATCAGCCGGTACTGCGGGAGAACGGGAAGTGGATCCTTGGGACACCTCAACCGACTTATGCATATCAACTCCTCATTGGACCCGCCGACAAAATTGAAATCGATTCGTATCCTTACTATTCTCGCGGTTCCAAGATCGTGTCGGTAAAGGGATCCGACTTTGACGCGAGGGATTTCCGCTTCCCTGGAAAGGTCTATGAGCTGACGGTCAGGTTCACGACAACGGATGATTTTCCGGATGAGATCGGCAGCGCCGGGCCGCGCGACGCAGTATTGAGGCCTCTGATTCAGGTCGTTAACGGAGAAGGGCTCCCGGTCGCATGTCCGCTGCTTGAGATCGACAGGCTTCGCGGATTCGGTGCGGGCGGAAGATGGGTCTTGGAGCCGTCAGACTCGAAACTGAACGCGGCCACAATCAGGAAGTGTGTTGAGACTGCTATACAGGGGGCCGCGCGGTTAGAGGCATTTCCCATTTACTCGTGCATTGATAAGGGAGAAGTACCTCTGCTGCGGGTCAATGAATTTCGTCCGAAACCCGAACGGGCAGATCTGTCCAATTCAAAAGTCTCGATCAATGTCCGGAACTCAAGTGGGCTTATCGTGTTCAGTTCTTCGCTGTCTCTGGCAGGCACGAAAGAATTCAAGACCGGTGAGGTACAAGTCAGGACGCACCGACCGCTTGGGCCTGGATTCTACAAGGTGCAGGTTACAAATACGCATGCGAGCTGGCGTCCAAACACATTTACTACAGGATTTTGGGTCATGGACCGAACACTTCTCGAGTCAGGCCCGCGTATGTCGGTCTCGAAAGATTGGATAATGAAGAACGGGAAGATATTGCCGATCATAGGAACGAGTTATATGGCGGGGAATGCGGGGAGGAAGTTCCTTCTGGAACCCAATCCGTACTTGTGGGAAAAAGACTTCGCGAGGATGGAGAAACTCGGAATCAATTATGTTCGGACTGGATTTTGGACCGGATGGCGGATGGCTATGCTCGACCCCGGATGGATGAATGAGGAATTCCTTCGATCACTCGATGCGCTCCTATTAACCGCGGCAAGCCATCACATCGTCATTTGCTTCAATCTCTTCGCGTTCCTTCCGCCGGCAAACGGCGGCGTGAATCCATACCTGGATCCGAAATCGCTGGAGTGGCAAAACGCATTTGCGACCATGATCGCTTCACGCTATAAAGGAATCGGGTGGATTAATTACGATTTGATCAATGAGCCATCATATGCGCCTCCCGACAAAATCTGGCAGGAAGTCCCGATAGGCGATAAGTTCGAAAAAGCTGCATGGAAAAAATGGGTTCTTAACACGCACCGTGACGATATGGATCAGATTTTGGACGATTGGCGGCAGGCGAGCAGAGACACTTTTTCTCTTCCCACCGACGCGGACCTGACTTACTCCATGATAAGGGGCGACAGGCTGCCGAGGAAGGGTCTGGACTTCAATATGTTCGCGCAGGATGTTGTCTCAAACTGGGCCGGGAATCTGAGCGATGTGATAGATTCTGCCGGCGGTAGCCCGCTTGTAACTCTCGGACAGGATGAAGGCGGGATGTCCGGCCGTCTGTCGCAGCAATGGTATTATCCTTTCGTCAGTTATACTTCGGTACATACGTGGTGGCTGAACAACGACCTTCTCTGGGACGTCGTCTCGACGAAAATTCCGGAGAAGCCAGATCTTGTGGAAGAAACCGGCCTGATGCGACTTGAAAACGTTGATGGAGAATCGTGGCGAACTCCGGAGGCGGCCAGGAGACTTCTAGAAAGAAAATTTGCCTACGCATTCATGGGAGAAGGCGCCGGCGCCGTCGAATGGTGCTGGAACATCAACGAGTACCAGTCGACAGACAACGAAGTCTCCATCGGACTGACGCGGGCCGACGGCACAATGAAAATCGAGACTCAGGTGCTGGGTGAGTTTGCGGACTTCTTTAAGAAAGCTGAGCCGTATCTGCAGGATTATCCTGTGGATCCAATTGTGGTTGTCATACCGAACTCGAGCTTCTTTACCGGGATGCCTCACGCGTATGCCGGTGCGAAACGCCTGGTGAGAGTTCTCGGTGAGAATTTCGGTGTGGTGCCGTCGATGCTTTCCGAATACAAACTGACCGCCGATCGCTTAAAGGGAGTTAAGCTTGTCATTGTACCCGACGCCGGGATGATTTCCGATTCGGCAGCCTATGAGCTTTACAGGGCGTCGCGTCGCGGCACGAAGGTCCTCTTTACCGGCGCCGTCACAGGAAATGAGTACGGAAAAGTGACGCCTGACTTCAGGTTGCTGGGGATAAATCCGGGGAGCGTTCCGGTAAGCCGTTACGAACCCACTAACTGGGGGCCCGGCGGAGACAAAGACACGTGTTTTGTGACGTTTGGCTCAGAGAAACCGGAACACCTGCTGAAAAGTGTCTCGGCTCCTCTTGACACTTTGAAGGGAAATATCCTGGACGAGCCTCTCCCTCTCGAGATGGCCAAACAAAATAGGCCGCTGATAAATATGCTTGCGGCGGTGATGAAGTACGCTGGGATCAAACCGCATTTGTTCGGATCGCCGCTTATGTCGCGGGTATTGTACACTGGAGACGCCGCGTTGATCGTCTGTGTTAACGAATCCTCTGCCTCTTTGAGCAGAGTCGTCTCGGTCAGCGACTACAAGTATGAGATTCCGGTAGAAGCCGGACGTTCCAGGCTCGTCCTCGTTAATCTTAAAGACGGCAAGATAATCGTTGACACCAAAGGAAAGCCGATCGTCAGAATGAAATAGCC
>JAJZVO010000095.1 GCA_021845665.1 Bacteroidota bacterium
ACAGCTTCTTGTATTTTCCCATTCCTCATCAATCTAACGCCTTTCTTCCGGCAAAGCCATTCCCCCATTACCACTGCCATAGGCAGTGGATTTCTACGTCGGATTAAACCGAAAATACCCCTACCACAGCACAGTAAGATTGGTAAGATGAACCGTTAGATTAAATTCCCGCCACGAAGACTCGTGGCGGGAATTGTGAAAATCTTACAATGACTACTTGAGTATAAGTCCGCCAAACGGAGCGGCGGATTTCTGCTTACACGAATTTGTCACTTCAAATCCAATCCGCCAAAAAGATGGCGGACTTCCGCTTAAATGACGAAGTCATTTAAGTTCGAGCATTTTCTTCGTGATGACATGGCTCCCGGCGACGAGGCGGTAGAAGTACACGCCGCTCGCCAGGCTTGATCCATTGAAGTTTACACTGTACCTACCGACCTGCTGGTCCTCGTCTACCAATGTCCTTACCTCCTGACCCAGCACGTCGTAGATCTTGAGCGTGACATGAGAGTCTTTCGGGATGGTATAGTCGATGACCGTAGTCGGATTGAACGGATTCGGATAGTTCTGGGATAGGGTGAAGTCTTTGATCACTGTTATTGGTTCCAGCGAAAGTGACTGGAGATTCTCAGTCGACGAGCTGTCAACCTGGCTGTAACTGTTGATGAGTGCGAATTTAGAATCCGTCAGATTCGTGCTTACGTCTATCTTAACCTTCACGGTCTCGTTCGAAATGCCGTCGGAACTGAGCAGATAGCTATTCGATCGGTATCCGCCGGCGTTCGAAGCGGTTAACCTGATATTCTCAATCGTCCCTACCAGCTTGCCGGTCGTGTTGTCTATTACTTCGACGTTGTAATCAATATAGCCAGTGTCTCCCAGCACCGAGATGGCCGCCGATGAATCGGCGAAACCGCTGTATTCACTGAATACTATTCTCGAGTTCGTGTTTACCTGGAACGGGTCGGTAACAAGCGACCTGTTCAGGCTTGAAAGGCTGTCGTAGTCCGTACTGTCTGAGGATGGGGCGAAGCCGATGCTCTGGCCATCCACGCTGAGATTTCGGAACGAATAGTAGAAATTGAGGTTGCCGTCGCTTATCGTCCCGCCCCTCCCGTAAGTCATCTTGATGGGAAGACTTGCCACGGTATTGACATTTCCGGCAGGGCTGTTTCCCGCTCCGCTGATGTTTCCGGATATTTCAAGAGGATACGGAGAGCTGCTCGGGTTGAACGCGGAAGCGTACATCGAGCTCGTACTCGCTCCGTTGCTGAGCTGCATATCTCTCCCCGTTGTGCCAAGCGTTATCATGCTCGACGCGTTGTAGTTGCAGGCATAATCGGTCCAGGAGTCTGATGCACTTGCCTGGCTGAAAGCTATGTAGGGCGTGCTTCCGCCGTTCGGCAGATTTACCGACACGGAGCTCTCGTTGTAATCTATGGTGTTATAATTCGAAGCTCCCGGCGCCGTGGAGAAGAGTGTGATATTCATGGGCGGCCTGCCCAGGTTGTTTGCTATCCAGCATACCCAGGCGGTGCTGTTGGGCTCCTGCACGAGAGACGGCTGATAGTTTGCGGGCCAGGCGCTGTTGGAAATTGTTATCGGCACCGTACTCGTATCCATCGTGACTCCCGAGAAAACAAGTTCGGAAAATTCTATCGTCGAGGAGGTCCCGCTGCCTTGTTGCCAGACTATGTCTGTAAACCAGTTTGACTGGGTCTTCGCACCATAAATCGAAGGCAAAGTCGAGCCAGAGTTCGTTCCCGAGATATAGAATGGGCCGTTTACTTGGAGGTTTTCATCTGTATTGAACGTGCCGAACAGAATGTTTATGCCAGCCGTTTGGTAGTCGGTCGGCGTCTTTTGTTCAAATGCGATAACCCAATAGCCGTCGTAGACCGCGAAATCAGTATTCGCGTTTACCGAGTAGGCGTCCGAAGTCTCCTGATAGACAGTAGCCGGCTGCTGGTCGAAAAGGTTGATGTAAGAGCTTCCAGACGGGGTAAACACATCATAATCGATATTGTAATAATTGCCGTTCTGTTCCTCAAAAACCACTATGACATCATTATTGGATGGGTCGTAATCGAGTGACGGGCACTTGCTGGCCGGATTGGATTGGGTAACGAAATCATAATCCAGCGGCTCGCCGTTGTTCGCGAGTGTCCAGGACGATCCCTGATTGGACGAATATTCCACCCAAACGTGGCTATCGTCGGTATATGCCTCGAACAGGTAGCCGTTCGGAGTTTGTACCATCTTCCGCTGGCTATTATCGAGGTAGGCGTTGGGATCACTGGAAAGCTGAAGACCCTTGTAGTCAGCAGTATAGGTCATATTGTCTGTCGGTGGATTCGGATCGGGATTTTGGGTCGATCCGTCGGACCAGCCGGTGAAAGCGTAGTTATGATTGTTGTAGGTGAAGGTGGAAGGCGCGGTAACTCCCGCGTTGTACTGCCATACGGATTCAGGCGACGAAGTATTTGATGCAGTACCGTCGAACTCAGTAGCACCATTTACATTTACTGTGTATTGGTTGCGATATGGGGCGAGATAAGTACTAGCCTGCACTTTAACTGTCAGCGCAGAGTCAGTAGCACCGGGAAGGGCTGTCCCGTCTTCAACCCAGCCCCCTCCGTCATTTGGGTATGGGTTGAATCCCCGATAGTATGAACCGTAAGTCTGATCCTGTGCCGTAAATGTATGTGTCGACCCTTTCTGGTAGTTTTCCGTCACCTCCTGACCCGACAGGTTCTGTGTATTGGTGTAGTTAGTGCCGTCGATGTTTATAGTTCCACCGTAGCTCAGCGTCCCGTTCGGGTCTGTGAACTGGTTCTTCACCGCAACAGGCACAATATCCGGCGAGTATATGGCTCTGTATTGGTGAACCCCGATGTTGATATTCAGGTCCTCGCTCGTGCCGATGACATTGCCGTTCTCATCTTCCCAATGATAAAAATCATATACTTCACCACTGACCGTCTGCTGACTTCCGGCGGTCAAAGCTTCAGGATCATTTGCGAGAATGTACGGCGTCGTGTAAGGGGAAGACTGGCTTGTTTCATTGCCGGGAGGTCCGAATGAAATCGTGGTTCCCTGAAGAACGTTGTGATTGGCATCCATATTTTCCGCTATTGCGCTCACAGTCCTGTATCTTCCATAAAGGTTGGTGTTTGTCCCGGATGCCTGAGGCCAGACAGCCCAATAGGTATTGTCGTTATAAGCGACGCCGATATAGTCGCCGTACGGCGATTGAAGCGGATTGAAACTGACGGATCCTGCGGAATGGACAGTGAAACTTCCGCCTCCAGCCGGTGACGTGGCGACATACACGTCGGTCTGGTCCTGGCTGCTCGAACCCTGGTCCGCGCCTGCTCCTGCAAAGTAGTAGGCAACGGCTATCTGACCGCTCGGATTGCATGCGATTGTCGGAGACCAGGCCTGCGCCGGATACGAGGCGCCGAGACCATTTGCGCTGGGAGTTGACCACGTGCTGCCGCCGTCTTTGGACACCGTGTAATAGACTGAACCTCCGCTTCCGTAGACAAGATTCAGAGATCCGTCCGTCGGATTCACTGCCACCGAAGGCCAGGTGTGAGCTTTCGCAAAAGAAGTACTGTTAGTGGTGTTTTGGAGCATGCGCCCATCATCCATTGCTAGGCTAGAGAAAAGGACTTGAGGCGTTGAACTCCAGCTCTGGCCACCATTCGTCGACTTGTTCATCATGATCTGGTCCGTGGCGTTCGAATTGTCCTCCTGTGCCCAGAAAACATAAACGGACCCGTCGTTCCCGATGACGGGGTATGGGGCTTCGACATCAGTTAATCCGCCGACAGTCTGGCTAATCGCAACGGGTGTGGAAAAGGAAGTTTGACCGGATCGCATTAAAGAGAAGTAGATTGTGTAGGTGGCATTGTTCGGGGAGCCGAAGTTATCGATCACCACATAAACAACGTAAATACTGTTCCGATATTGACTGGTCGATTGGTCGCAAACTACCCAGGGTTTGTCGAGCTGAGTGGACCCTGAGTTCCTATCCACGGTAAATGGTGAACCCGACCAGTCTTTGCCCTGGTCAGTCGATTCGCTTACCCTTACAGCGCTGCTGTCCTCCAGTGAAGGATACTGCAGAGTCAGCCAGCAGTAAAAGGCGTTCCCGTTTGCATCGAACGCGATGCTCGGATCGGCCCGGTCAAGGAAATTGGCATCGTTTGTCGGCACATCGGTCGTCGACCACGATGCACCGCCGTCGGTGGTGTAAGATACTCCGGGGAGCCGCGTCGGACCGTTATTCACCCAGTTAGAATAGGATGTTATGAAGTTGTTCGCATTTGCGGGATTGACCGCGATCATCGGCTCCGATATTGGAAGGTTATTTTCGTTCTGGATTTGCTCGATCGCGGAAGATTCCGATTGACCTAAGGCCGTCCGATAGGCACCGCCAGCCAGCATAAGGGCGACCGTAAAGAGTAGTAGCAGCTTGTACATCTTGCACCTCCGTTTTTGTTGTTGGTCATTAGCCTGCCACAGGCAAGGCATTTCTTCTCGCTTCTATCTTCCGTGGTAAATGATTCCATTGTCTTTGTCGCACACGAATATCTGATTCCCGTCAGTCCAGGCGGCAGAATATTCCCCGAGAGAAGCGGGATTCCCATTCACAGTTATCGTGATTTCCTCCCAGCTCGTCCCATCGTAGTGGTACAATAGGTTCGGATATCCCACGAGCCAGACGTCCTTGCTGTCGTGGTAGAAAGCTCTGTCGACGTATCCTGATGGAATGGCAAGGTCCTCTCTCCAGCTCGACCCGTCTACGCCTCCATTCGAGGTTATCGCCGCGCTCCACACATCGTGCCATGCTGTGTAGATTCTTCCCCCGGTAATCCACGGATTGCCAACTTCGAATTTCCCGTTGTAAAAAGTGGTATGGTCAACGACCTGAACCCTCCCGTTTAAGAGGCTGTAAATCCCAACATAGTTTCCACCACTCGCTATATCGTAGGCCAGTGCATATATATGTCCGGACGTCCCCGTTATGCCGCGCACAAGCATGGTATCCCCAAGTGGATAACTGCTCCAATTGCCGTCATTATAGTTGACAATCTGACCTTGATCGGCCACCCAGAAATCATCTCCGCTACCTGGGCCGTAGATGTCCAAAGCACCCAAAGGCATCTTGGCAGCATCTCCTGTCACTTGCGTCCATTGGGCACCATCGTAGTGCAAAACGAAAGGCGCTTCCCCTTGGGAGTTGTTTAGGATGGCCCCACCAATGGCCCATACATCTGCAGGGCCGGTCCCCCAGACCACACCAACCTCTCTCGAACCAGTCCCGACTTGTGTGATGGGTGTACCCGCCGTGGCACGCGACCAGTAGACTCCGTTATAATGCCAGAGACAATCTCTCACGTCAGCAGTGAAGCCCGCTCCCCAAACATCGGAATCGGAACTTCCCCATATTGACTGAAGCTGAATTGTACTTGGCAAGCTTCCATAATTCACGCTGTCCATCGACCAGACGTAGTTGCTCTTCCCGGGCGGTGTGTTGTCAATCGGTGCGGTCGGTGATTTGCAGCTCACCGCCGTGACTGAAAGTGTCAGTGATACTGCGAACAAGAATATTGCTTTCATTGTTTGCCTCGTGATTATTTATCTACCGTGATAGACTATTCCGTTCTGTGTATCGCATATAAACACCTGGGAGCCGTCGGTCCACACACCATAGAACAGTGCATAAGGATCGACCGGATGGCCCGGTACATCTATATTCACTGACTCCCACTCCGTTCCATTGTAGTGGTAAGCCAGGTCCCACTGCCCAACCGCGAACGCATTCTTGGATGACTGCACGCATCGTGCGCTAAAATATGTGGGAGTTGTCAGCTCTCTGTGCCAACCAGAAGTGTTTATGCTCCCGTTCGATCCTATCGTTGTGCTGATTATACCGTTTGTGAATGAGATCAGATTTCCATCGTTCGCCCAAAGCAGACCACCGAACTTGTCTTCCGACGTCTTGGCTTCATCGATCAGATTGAAAGCTCCGTTCTTTTCACTATAGATTTGTGATAAGTCTTTCCCCCAAGGGCTTCCGCATTGGAAGAACAGATTTCCGGAACTTCCGGCGATTGATACTACGGTCATGCTGTCTGCGACTCTATATGTTTGCCACTGGCTGCCGTCGTAGTGTAAGGCATATTCATATCCCCCCACCCAGATGTCGTTGCTGCTGACTCCATAAACATTGTACAGTACAACAGGGAGTGCCTGTACATTCGATGGTGTCGCATCTGTCCACTGGCTTCCGTCGTAGTGCATTATGAATGCACTTAAAGTAGTCCCGTTTATGTTCCTTCCGAATGCCCAGACGTTATTCTCCGCTGTTCCCCATACGCAGTAAACGACCTTGTTTCCTGTGTTCTGGGTTATCGGCGTCCCGTCCGTCGCTCTCGACCAGTCGGTGCCGTTGTAGTGCCAGAGGCAGTCCCTGACATCAGGAGCATCGCCGTTCGCCCCCCAAACATCTGTATCCGAGCTTCCCCAGATCGATTCGAGCTGGATTGTGCCGGGTCTGGTCCCGTAGTTCACGCTGTCCATTGACCAGACGTAGTTGCTCTTTCCCGGCGGGGTGTTGTCAACCGGTGCTGTCGGCGATTTGCAGCTCACCGCCGTGATCGAGAGTGTGAGTAGTAGTCCCAATAATTTTATGCGTCTCATTATTTGCCTCGTGATTCTGTTACGGGCAGGATTGATACCTTCACCGCGCGCAACGGATCGCATGCAAAAGTCTGTGGGCGTACTCTTCTCCGATCGATGATGTGCCCCCGTCTTATTGATAATGTGCTTCTGCATCTCGCTCTCCTCGTCCGGAATACTTCCCGGACAATCGTTCTTAAAACATGAACGAAGACACTACAATCTCTTGAATTTTGGATGTACTATTCCCAAAGGTGTTCCCATTTTCCGCTCTCCTCTTTCTTCCCTCCAAGACCAAACTCCGCAACCGGCCTCTCTTCAGTCAAACGTTCCGCTTTACTAGTAACGGCAACATTCCTGTCCTGTGTCTGCGGCCAAAGTATGTCCTCCCGATCACAAAGTCAAGGACCCTGGACACATGTTGCTCTTTCATTCAAGATACAATTGCCTGTCAAGCGTTCGGTACTGTATCGCCTCCGCTATATGTTCCGGCATGATGTCGGCTGTACCACCAAGGTCCGCGATCGTCCTCGCGACTTTTGGTATCCTGCCCGACTTAAGTCGAGGTCTCGACATGGTCGGATCGTACGCTCGCGCACTCAGCCCAAGTTTTGTTATGGCCTGCTTGAGCAAATCTTCACCGCCCGAGTCCGACTGACAGAACTCTCGTATCTCTTTGCTCTGTCCGTCCGCACTTGCGTGCGATCGGGATCGCTTCGCGACATGTCCGCATTCTTTATGAGACGCAGTCTGGCGGAAACCTGCGAACACATGCTACCCTACGCTTCCAGATACAACTGCCTGTCCAGCGTCCTGTACTGAATGGCTTCTGCAATATGCTCCGGCATTATATCATCATTGCCTGATAGGTCGGCTATCGTCCTCGCAACCTTGAGTATCCTGTCGTATGCTCTCGCGCTCAGTCCAAGCTTCGTTATCGCCTGCTTCAACAAATCTTCTCCGCCCGCATCGGGCTGACAGAACTCCCGTATCTCCTTGCTCTGCATGTCGGCATTCTTGAAGAGGCCTTTCCTTCCCTTAAATCTTTCCCTCTGAATCTCCCGCGCCTTCTCCACTCTCGCCCTCACTGACGCCGATGCTTCGCCCGACTTCTTACTCGAAAGCTCAGCGTACTTCACAGCCGGCACTTCGACGTGTATGTCTATCCTGTCGAGTAGCGGCCCGCTTATCTTCGACATGTACCTCTGTATCTGTACCTGGCTGCAGCTGCAAGTAGCGTTCGGATTGCCGTAATTTCCACAGGGACACCCCTGCGTTGCCATTCTGGATGTGCGATTGCGCACCAAAAAGCCAGTTTCGAAAGCTTATCCGGCATCGCTCAAAACCATCGGGGACCATATACGAAAGAGGAGGCTTGACCTCAAACTTACACAGAAACAGGTTGCGGAGAAGCTCGGTGTCGATGAAGCCAGCGTATGGAACTGGGAGATGGGTAAAACTGAACCACTCGTCAGACAGGTTCCTCCGGTCATATTGTTCCTGGGATATGACCCATTTGCCTTCGACGGGAAGTCGCTGGCGGACGAATTGCGGCGATATCGGGTGACGCACGGCCTGACACGGAAGGAACTCGCCCGGCAAATCCGGATCGACCCCGCAACCTTAAGCAGGTTGGAAGGTGGCGTCGGCAAATCGTTTACCTCGGTTACCGAAAAAGTCATGGCTTTTATGAAAGCTCACGCGGTTACGGACGAAACTCTACTTCAATAACCGGACGATTTCCGCCAGCAATAGGTCAAGCGCTGATCGAAAATCGACTTGATTCTCGTTGGGTAGGACCTCCTTACTCCGAATCTGAACGTGCAGATGATGATCAGCCACCTTCCGCAGACCATGCTGAAGGTGTTCCATCGCCTCTCGGAATGATCTTGGCTTTTGTGAATCGCTCGCGACATCGTTAAAAGACCTCTTCCCGAAGATTGGCGGAATGTGATCGACTATTGCGCGAACCAGCATGGCGACCGACATGTAGCAGCCCTCGGCAGACGCGACGTTGAGTTCCTCGATTAATCTGACGAGCCGCGTGAGATCGAAATCTCTCGGCTGCAATTCCCTCAGTTGCTGAAGCCGGGTCTCGTTCACATACTTGGGCCTGCTGTTAAGAGATTCGTAGATCTTCTCGTAGGCGAGAGATGACGACATGGCGGCTTGCTGCGACTTGATCTGCGCGTCGCGCTCCAAGTTCTTTCGCTCCTTGTCGGCAATGGCCTCTACAAGCCCCTGGTAGGACAAGTAGGCGTCGATCACATAATCATCCTTAAATCCTACTTCCAGATATCCGACCCCGTCAGACGGCATTCCCGAAGCGCTGTTCCAGAACGATCCAACTGATTGCATTAACATGAAAACGAGTCGGATGTCTTGCTCGCTGCAATTCAGCCTCTCAGCAGCCTGAGCGGCTTTTATGGACTTGACTTTCGTGGGTAGCACTTCATCCCTTATGAACCGTATTACCTGGTCGGTCAGCCCAATCAGCCGGTTATTGGGATCCACATGCCACAGACCCAATAACGTGGGGGTTATCCTGTCCGGGTCAAGCAATCGACCGTCAATGCTCTTTGGGTCAAAGCCTGGACTGATCTCTCTTCGTAAGTCTATCTTTAGCTCGGCCGTGGATAGCTTGCTGCCATTTAAAAAGCCTTCAGTGACTGCCTTCAGCCAGATTTTTTGCTCAGGCGTCAGGTCAATGGTGGGAAGGTCGTAACTCATACGCATGTCCTCATGTACGAAGTGATCAATCAGGTGTCTTTCTTCAGTCGTCGGACCGACTTCAGTATCACATCGGCAATCGTGCGGCTCTTTTCTGATAGGTCGGACGGTGTACCTCCGGGGTGCTTGACCTTGACATTGTACCCCTTGATCTTCTTTTCTTCGAAGACGTCCTTCGCCTCCTTCGCAGCGAGGTACGACATGAGTTCTTCCGGCGCGAAGAAGAGTACTTTAGGCAAGTCGTCTGCTTCGACGGCATCGGTAACCAACTTCTTGATCTTCTCAAGTTTTTTCCGTTCATCGGTACAAACGACGACCTCGCCGTACCCCGATGAGAGGCATTTTTTTATGTTGTCGAGTTCATGGGATTCATCCGTCGATACCGATATCTCGCATGCTATCCTTTCGTCTCCCTTTTCCAGCAGGACGTCGACTCTCCCCTTTCCGTCCGCGGTCAGGGCCTCGATCGTCGCCTTGTATCCCTTGCTTTCAGCCATCTTCTTGATGAGGCTTTGCAGATACCGGTGCTGGGTCTCACCTTTCTGGGTAGAAACACTCTCAAAGCCAGGCGCCGGTGCCTGTTTTCCCTTGGCGCGGACCGGCTTCTCGCTGGGAGGTTGCGGTTCCACGGCCTGTTTCTCGACCGGTGCGGGCTTTGCCTCAACCGGCATTTTCCCATCATCTTTCTTCTGGAGCTCGCCGTGAACTCTATCGTGCCTCGCTTTCACTTCATTCAACAATTCGGCCCTCGGCCTCAGATACTTCGCACCGATGGGAAGACTTGCAATGAAGTTCCCGAAATCATCTTCATCCATCGACGCCGTTCTCCAAGGATCCTCCACATCAGCCGTCTGGATCAGGATGAGTCCTCCCTTAACCTTGTGCTTCACATAGGAGAACCTCGGCTGAAGAGTCTGGAGCTCTTCGGTCTTCTGCTCCCATATGTCGCCAATGCTCCAGTAGACGGGTTTCATCGAGCGGACCCCTCCGATATCATGGCCTGAAAAAGTGAAACTCTCCTTGGCGAGAAGGCTCGCATCATGACGGTTTATACGGAAGAAGACCTGGATCCCGGCGTTTCCGAGGATGAGGCTCCGGAGTTCGTCCGGTATTTGCGCAAGGGTCTGGTGTGCCATGATGAGCGAGAGGCCGTACTTCCTCGCTTCCGAAAGGATGATCGCGAAAGACTCGGTCGCGAAGTTCTGGAATTCGTCGATGTAGAGATAGAACGGGGTCCGCTTCCGCTGCGGCAGGTCGCCTCTCGAAAATGCCGCCATCTGGATCTTGCTCATGAAAAGCGACCCCAGGAGGTCGGCTGATTCCCGGAGCTTCCCTTTGTCGAGCTTGATGAGGAGGATCGCTTTCGAGTCGATGATCCCGCGAACGTTAAACGAGCTCCGGGGAGATGAGAACATGAGGCGTATCCGGTCATCCGAGAAGAGTGCATTCACCTTGTTCATCACCGGCTCGGTCCAGGTCACCTGCGCACGGTCGGTCATCGCTTCGAACCGCGTGAAGTACTCGATCACGACGGGATGGGTCACCGTCTTCAAGACGATTTCCCTGAATTTCCTCCGCGAGAGGAAGAGCGGCAGGTCCACGAGGGTATAGCCGGCTTCGCCGAGCGCAATCATGGAATTCCGCATGAGGTCTTCCATCCTTGCGCCCCACGAGTCGGACCAAATCTTCCGGAAACTCGAAATCACCTCGTTCACTTCCTCGGCCACTGTCGTTCCGGGAAGTCTTTCCAGGGGGTTGAACGTGACCGTGGTGTCTTTTCCCGCCGGATCGATAAGAACCACTCTCTCTGAAAGCTCGGCCCGGTCGTATTCGTTCGCGAGGAACCCCTTGATGTCATCGATGAGATCGCCATGGGGATCGATGACCGCGAAGCCGCTCCGGTCCCTCACGTCCTGCTGGATGAGGAATTCAAGGAATTTCGTCTTCCCCGATCCGGTCGCCCCGATGACATACATGTGGGTCGCCCGGTCCTTCCGGTCCATCTTCGCCATCTGGAATTCGTTCCGGCCTTCCGAGTATCTCCACCCCAAGTCGAGCGTATCGGGAATATCTTCCTCATAGAGTTCGGGCTCGGATTCATCGGGTGTTGCAACATCCGCATCCTCACGGTCCTTATCGTGTCCGAACAAGAGGTCAAGCAGCCGCTCCGTCAGGCCCACGTCAATCCTTTCGACGTTCACATTGAATTGTCAGCACCATCATGAATCCTCCCTAGGAAATCCCGAGAAACCCCTTCGACTTCCAGTCGATCTTCGCCGCATCCTGACCGGTCTCTTCTATCACCTTGCTGACCGCCTTTTTCATGCACCGGTGAGCGTTCGTGGCATAGGCCCTCACGTCCTGCTGATCGAATACGTTGAGGTCGCTTATCTCCCTATCGGCAGAATAGGATTTGATGACGAGCGCGACGAGGGCCTGGGCTATCGTCGGGCGGGACGTGAGGTACCAGGATACGTCGAGGTTCACTCCGTAGTCCCTCGCGTTGATGAAGATTTGGTACGCCCGTAGGCTCAGCCTCTGTTTGTCGGTCAGGACCAGGAATTCCCGCTCGTTTCCCAGGATGCCCCCTACGAGGCTCGTTGAAACCTTCTTCTTCGCGATATCCAAAGACGGCGCCTTGCTCTCCCTGAGGAACGTCGCAGTGCCGTTCAAGATGTCTCCCGCCTTCCCGTCGGCTTTCTCGATGAGAGCCGACCATACGTCGATGACCTGGTCTTTCCTCAGGATGTCGGGCGACATCGCGAGGAGAACGGTTGCAATCACGATGAGGAGTCCGAACAGGATATAGTTCCCTCCGTAAGCCGCACCTGCGAAGCTGCGGACGAAGAGACCGAAGAAAAAGAGAAGGATGCCGAGCCAGGCGAAGACCCGGAGAACCGAACGTGCCATCTTAACCTCCCTATGGATTGGTGCATTTCACGATCATGATCGTTTTCTTTATCTGAAACACTCCGCGCATCGTGCGCGGTTCTCAAATCGCCATAGGTTCGTGGACAGACGCATTTCGGTGATCATCCGAGAACGAGACACCAGCACTAATTTACTGCACTCGCTCCTCTTATCAAACGAAAGTGAATCTCTTGCCGTAACCGCTCAGTTACAGGGCTAAGATAAGAAGAAAGATGAAGTGGGGTCTGGACTCGTGGAGGGGGATTCTGTATATTTGAGGCAGAGACGATGCCAGAGACGAAAAGGTTCTTAGAGACAGCGACGGAAGAAGATGTAGAGTTAGTACGGCGGATGATAAGAGAAGAAGGGGAAAAGGGGCGGACGTACATATCGAGGAGACTTTGTGAGGCGTGGGGATGGCGAACGCCAAAAGGTAAGTTGCGGGATATGCAGTGCAGAGAAGTGCTCAGAGAATTGGAGAGGAAGGGCTTAATAGAGTTACCGCCGCGACAGAAATCATGTCCACAGAAAGGGTACAAGAACCGGACATCTCTGGGAGGGGAAGAAGGGACATTAGATTTGTTCGGGAGG
>JAJZVO010000096.1 GCA_021845665.1 Bacteroidota bacterium
AGTGTATAATGTGCTGGGACAAAGGGTGACGACGCTTGTGGATAAGGTGGAACAGCCGGGAAGTTATGAGGTGCAGTTCAACGGAAGTAACCTGGCGAGCGGAGTGTATTTCTATAGGCTCGACGCCGGCGGCTATAGCAAGACATTGAGAATGTTGCTCCTCAAATAAGATTCGGTCACTTGCGAATTTGCGCACAAGCAATGGAACGTGATGTAAATAGTTGTTTTACCTTGGCGACTCTTTGCGTCCTTTGCGGTTAAAAACACGCCGGTCAGAACCACGAACTTCAGACTTTCTCAGCAGTGCTTTGTCTCTTGATTCTTCCGCGGCTAGTCATAGATTTCCTGTGAACGCCGGCCGAACGTGGTGGAACGCACGCTGTTGCCCCCCGCTTTGCCGCGTATCGAAAGGAGATACGAAAGCGATGAAAGAATTCCCCACATTTGCGCTTGTGGTCGCCATCATCACAGGCTGCGGAGTTATGGGTCCGGATCCAGCCGCGACGTACGACCTTACTGCAAACTTCTTCGTAACCGACAGCGCAGGCAAGGCCGAAACACATTTTGTCTCAGGGGAAAGCTTCGACATGTCTTTCTCGATGGTCAACAACTCTCGCGACACACTTGTTTATTACGGCAGCCCCCAGCCGCCCGTCGTCTTCCTGATTCTGAAGAACGGGCGTGTGGTCGCGACGTCGATCGACGGATACGCATTCCCGGAGGTAGTCGTGGGACGCGTGTTATTTCCGGGCGACACTTTGAGTGGATATTGGCGTGCCCCAACAACGCCGGCACAAACCCCGCCGGTTCTGCTCTCGCCCGGAACATACCAGGCCGAGGTCGTCTTCCCGGAGTTCAAGGACAAAACCATAAATCGAATCGAGCCGATCTCCCTGGTTATTGAGAAGTAATTGTGAATCGACCTTCGCATCGCCATTCGTTCAAAACGAACGGCTAGCAAAAGCACGAAACCCTGAAGGGGTTTGTTGCTCCAATGAGACATCCGCCTCGGGTGGATGACGATGCCCACGATGCGTCCGCCTCGGGTGGATGCCGATGATCTCAGTTCATCGGTCATCTTAGAATTTTCCATGAACTCTCTTGATGGCTTTCAAGGCGCGTGAATGATAATCGAAGTAGTCGCGGCAGTTCAGTACCATCCGGTAATAGCTCTCTGCATCCATAAAATTGTTTCTGCGTTCTTTGCACAACCCTGCGTTGAAGTATATCCACGGCAACTCTTTCATATAGTAATCGTTGGCGAGGCTGTCGCATGTTCCGTATTCGGTTATCGCACGCTCGTATTCACCGGACAACATATAGTAATAAGCAAGCTCAGCGTGCATCGCTGCCAGTTGGTTCGTGCTCGCAAAATTGACCGACGCGTCGGCCAATGCTCGTTCACATGTGGAAATAGCCGCTGCATATTTGCCGGCTTTGCTGTAAGAATTTGCGAGTAGGATCCGAAATACCGGATTCGAAAGGCAGCTCGACGAGAGTGCCGAGAAGATTCGCACGGCTTCCGGGTAATCGTTTTCCATTTGAAGGTTTATGTATCCAAGCAGACTCAAGGCGTCAACCCTCGAATATATACCGCGGTTTGCAACACACCGGAGCTGGGCAATTCCGATGGCCCTGTCGTCCCCTCTTCCTACTGCCGACACGAGGAATTTGATCAGCCCGGGTAATCGGCCGCCGCAGTAGTTGTAAGTTCCGATAGCGAGGTTGGCATCGTGAAACCCGGGATATTTCTCAAGAATTCGTGTGGAAATATCACTCGCCTTCCTTCCGTACTTGCATGCGGCAAACCAGGAATTCGTAAGGAAATAGTACCTGGATATGTATTGACATCCGGCCCCGAGGAAGAATCCGGCTTCCCGGTCGTCCGGATGTGCGCGCAGATAGTTCTCCGCGACTTCGACCGACTTCCCAGCCGCCTCGAGGAATGAAGTCTGAAGAGAATCCGAACTGGTTTCTCCCGCGAGGCGCCACCACCGGGCGAGTGTAAAGAAGAAATACGGTTTGGGGTCGGCGGGAAGCCGGCCGATAAAGCTGTCGATCACATGCCCGGCTCCCGAAAGGTCGTAATCATGAATTCGCTTCAGCAGGGATTCGTAAGAATATCCCGGTTCGTGAACAGAACTCTCGTTTCCTCCCTGCGCATCAGCGGCCGAAAGGGGAAGGGTTAACGCAAGCAAAACCGAAGCCCACGCTACAGCATCCCTTGCTCCTGATTGAATTGTTTTACTCACTACGGCTGCTCGGTTCGCATGTGCTGCTTCCTGCCCGTGCCGGCCTTTCATTAAGGGGAGACGGGGACTTCAACGAGAGCGGCCTCCTCCTCGGGCAGGGCAAGCCAGGCAACGCTCTTTTTATCTTCGCTTTTCTTCCCTGTATTCGAGCATTGTCATCCCGGTCACTCTCTTGAATATCCTCGCCCCCACATCATCCCTGGGAAAACCGACATCGAAGCAAATCTCGAAACAATACTTGTCGGTTTCGGCAAGAAGCTTTTTTGCGTTTTCGACCTTTGTCATTAGAATGAATCTTGACAGCGGCAGTCCCTCTTTCCTTCGGAACTCTTTCCTCAGCTTGTCGAGCGGTATCTGAAGATCGGCTGCGAGCGGTGCCACTCCCCGCACCTTCCGGACATTCAGCCCGATGTACTCTTTCACCTGTTCAGTATCCATGCCGTCCATGCCTCCCTGATCCACGCCTCTGTTCTATCTCTTTCCATCCCGCGAGACTATCGGCCGGTGTACCAGTCGCCTCCTGACTTATCATGCCCACCAGCCTATCCGCTAAAGGTTATTGAAACGTGAGTTGAATGTCAAGAAGAAAACATTTGCAATTGAGGGTGGGCGATTGGCCGGGAGAGACGCAGCGATGTCATCACATCTTCTCTGTAGAACCCTCTCTTGCCCCGCTAATAAACATGATAATAGGAAATGCGGCGTGCAAGCTTGGCGGCATCAACGTCTCTCTGTGTAATTTGCTTAACGCCTGCCTGGCAGGAAGACTGCGCAAGCTCAGCTTGCGACTTTGCAACGCATGGAAGCCGGAGCCCCTTTGCGCGTGGAGGTTTGAAGAAGAGAGGAATTCTATGTTCACCTTCGGGCACGATTTTGTTCGGTGCTTTCACAGAAGAAGCTCTTCGTTATCAGGGTTCCAATTCGCGGGATTATCGTGAATATACCGGCGTATACGATTCAATTCGTCGTCGTCTCGAATTCTATGTTCATAATGTACATGATCCGGCATCACGACAAATTCATCCAATTGCACATTTGCGAAATGTTCTTCGACTGAATACCAGCATTTGTCAACGATCATCCCGAATTTGTTCAGACGCAATATGCCGTCCGTGATGTCGTCGAACGGGCGTTCGTGTTTGAAGGTATTGATTGTGATGAAGTACGCTCCCGCTTGGGAATGATCAGAACCATTCGGGCGGACTGAATGCCTATGATGCTCACTCATAACACGCGCGTCGCAAATAGAAGATTCCTTCAGCCAGGTGCACCCTCAGGTTGAGAGGCGACGCGGCCTTTGCAACTGAGATTGCCCGCAGCGCCCTTCTCTCCTCGATTTCCCTGGCAAGCGAATACGTGCTTCGCGAATCTCTAATAAGTCCGAGCAAGGCGGACTTATCCGAGGAAGGAGCTGTCGATTGCAAAGAAGCCGTCACGGCCTTCAATCCTTTTTTCACATGACGGCGGAATTTTCCGGCGTCTTTTCTCATATGAAAAAGAGAAAGCCGTTATTCCGCAATTCCCCGGTAATAAATAGAACGCGGATCTGGCTTCAACTCGTCGATCATCTGAAGACCCTTCTCCACAATTGACGGATTCCATTCCAGAGCCCCCCTTTCAATGATCTCCCCGATTTCTACAAATCTGTTGTTTAAGCTGTCACAGGTCTTCCCGGTCATTGCCATACGAATGCCGTCCCGAAATAGGTGCTCCGTCCAAATCCATAATATGTCTGCGCCTGACCGACAGTCCTGTCATATATGTATGCCCTTATATTCTTCGCGTCCAGGATATTGGTTGCGGAGAGATATACTATCGCAAAAAAGTCCGAGAGGGGAAAGAGCTGCGAGAAGTTCAGATCGACAGAAGTATACGAAGGATACTCTGCGCCGTTTTGAGGGCCGCGTGTGACGGACGCGAAAGGTGAAGCGTAAAAATCGGTATAATGGAAGCCGGTGAAGTAAGAAAGCCTTTAGTATTTATAATACGCGGAGGCGGTGACTTCAGTGATTTCATCGAACGACTTCCCGAGAGATATTTCCGTATAATACGCTTCGCGAGGCTCAGAAGAACTGGTATAGACTAGGATGTTGTCATCGTAGAAGCTGCGGTAGATGCCCGCGTTCCATTTGACAAACAGGCTCCTGTCAGCTTCGTAAGCCATGAAGAGGCGGGGCTCATATGTGGGCGAAGCGGAGAGTGAGCCGCTCCCCAGCCTCACTCCGACCTTCGAGAAGAGACGCCCGGTAAGCCTGAATTTGGCGTCGCCAAAGACACCGGCTCTGTTATAATCCAATCTTACGTCCGAATCTGCTGTCGGGTAAGTCTCCCAGTTCCAATACTCTTCAGCGCCAAACCCGATGATGAGGCCCTGGTCGGCCTGGTAAGCGGATTCGAAGTGTATCTGCGTCGAGCTTTCGGACGGATTGTAATAACTGGAAGACTGCCTGTACTTCGTGAAGCCGAACCGGAGCGCTGCGATCCATGACCGTGATGCATATTCAGCGCCGCACATATACGCTCCGTTCGACGAAGTCTCGTAGAAACCGGGGGCCTTATATCTATCATCCGCCTACAGGCCGGCTGCATACGCTTTGAGCCCCGCGATATCCTGCATAAGTTTGAGGTAAAACTCGTTGCAGGAAGGCGGGTCTGTCATGTCCTGCCGGGGTGGATTGACTTTGGAGAACAATTTCGTGTCCATGAAGTTGGCATTGGCGAGGGCGGATGATTTTCCGCTCCGGGTTCTGAGCGCGGTGTACGCGCCGACCGAAGCGAGTCCGGCGCCGGGCTGGGAGCTGGTTGCCGGAAACCTTGTCTTCTGAGCTGAGATCCAGGACCCCGGACAGCACGTTGTCATTCTCCACGGGCACTCCGCCCTGCGAAATATATGAAGTCCTTTTAGTAATCGCCTTTTCGGATGAAGAATATTTGTCGATGATCGTCGATGATGTAACGGACACTTCGGCAATGTTTATCGGCTGCGGGGCGAGCAATATAAGGAGGGCTTTCTTCAGTGGAACGCGAACTCCGAGTCTGCGCTCTTCATACGAGATCATCGATACTTTCAGCATGAACGGGCCGGTATCTGCGACCTCAAGCGAGAAATGGCCCTTCTCGTCGCACACCGCGCCCGACTTTGTTCCCTCGATAACCACGATCGCGTAAAGCGGATTGCCGGTCTCCGAATCATATACATATCCATCCACCCGAAAGGTTACTTGGCCCGTCCCGGTTGCGGGAAAGAGAATCAACGCCATGATGAAGATGACCGGGCCGATCAGCTTCACATGCTCGGTCACTTAGCTGACCGGGGTACTGTGCCGGCGGGTGTCCCGATCGTCTTCCGGGATTCCTCTCTCAGCATGTCATTTGGATGACTCTTTGGCTTTCTCCTCTTTCGCATCGAGCGCCATGAGCTGGCTTCTCGCATAACCGCTTTGTGGATTGACGGTGAGTGCCTTTTCAAACATCTGCCGCGCTTTCGGCGGTGTTGCCTTCCTGTAGATACGTCATGCCGATCCACGCCAGAGCTTCGTCGTACCCGTAGTTGACGCAGCCGTGCGAAGATGTCTTTCCGCTCTCGAAGATTCCTGCGGCTTTCATGAAACTCTCTCTGGCCTTGAAAGGTCCGCCTACAAATGCGGGCGGGGCATAGAGGAGGCTGAGTCCCCTCTCAAAAACAGCAAGACAACATCACTTCTTGCCATATCCCTAACAGTCAAGATCAAGTCTGCTTCTGAAGCGCCTGTGAGCTTCCGGAGAAGCGGCGGATTAGCCTGATGACCCATGCAAAAAGTGGAATCGCCAGCAAAGCTACGGGAATCGCCGCACTGAGCAGATCGATAATCCGAGAAAATATATCCATCAGACTCGTCCCGGTTGCGGCGTTCGACAATAAATTCACCTCAATCGCCACTCTTTGCACGTACAGATTAAGGAAGAATATGACTTGATATAAAAGCAAGACTAAGAACAAGCAGCTGAGTATGCCGTAAATGATTGACGCCAGCGCCGATTCTGTCTTCAGAGTTTTTACAAAAGCCGCGCCTGCGCCTTTTCGTTCCGTCATTGTGTTCCACAAAACTCTCAAAGTGCCAAATGATCGCTTGCCGAGATTAGGGATACCGAGGAGATCAGAGAGTATCCAATACCCATCGAACTTGAGGAAAGGATTGACTGCGGTCACAATGGCAAGATACGTCGCAAAGATCGAGGCAACGAGAACCCGAATGGGAAACAACATGTAAAGGAGATAAAGCAAGGTGACAGAAAGGAACTGAAAATAAATGCCGCCCGCATCAACCATCACGCGGCTTCGCCGGTCTAAACGCCAGATATCCGAGACATCGGAATAGAGCACCGGAAAGAACAGATAGATGCCGATACCAACGTCTCCGTGCCTTGCCCCGAAATATGCGCATGCCGATGAATGCCCAAGCTCATGGATGAATGATGTGAGTAGAACAATGAAATAGACGAGAGCCAACTGGAAACCGCTGACCTTTCCGATCACGCCGAAGTCAACCTTGAGCGAAAGCGCGAGATATATCTGGATTATCGTCGCCGCAACGAAAAGGGACGCAAAAATCTGTTTATTGAAGAGAATCAGAAGCAGGTTCGTAATTGGCCTCAGTTCTTCCTGGGAGAATAACGAAAGACGTACGCGGAGGAAGCCCTCATGTTTTTGCCCCTTCGTGATATTGCCGGGCATCAGGACGAAACCGCGTGGCATAAAGTAGTCGTCAATGATCTTTCTGACCGTCATTCCGTTCAGGTCTGCGAAGTGACGCTTTCTTAAGCAGTCGGCGATCTCCTCATCGGTCCTTTTGCCATTGATCAATCGCATCATTTGATAAACCAAATCGGACACCTCGTAATGCCTCTCCCCGCCGACACCTACAATGAACTTCCCAGAGCGGCTCCGTGTATCTAAAGGCCCGATATTTAGTTCAGGATTCAATACAGCCACCAGTCTACTCGGCCCCTCGCCCTTCGAATCGCGTCGAGGTGCTTCAGCATCATGGTTCCCATCTTCTGGGTGATGGGTATTGAGCTCAGTTAGAATATCCTCGGATCTCATAAGAAAGACAATCGCGCCCGTTTTGGCCTAATTAATTATCTGTCACTTCTCGGCGAGAAGTGTCACTATACCGATTCACTGGGGGGATTGCGCGCCAGCGGTCGAGTGGCCGGACTCTGTTTTCTTGTTCACTCTTTGGATGGATTTTCTCGCCAGCGAGTGGTAGTCGAAATAATCCTCGCATCCGAGAACTTTGCGGTAGTATGCTTCAGCTCCCGCGTAATGGCGCTCACTCTCCTCACACAGTCCCGCGTTGAAATAAATCCATGGGGATTCCCTCAGAAAAGTTTCGGATGCTATCGAGCAACACAACTCATATTGATGTATCGCACCTTTGTAATCGCGAGCAAGCATGAGACAATAGGCGAGTTCCGCATGAATCCCCGCGAGTTGGTTGTGGCTCACATATCTGGTCGACCTGTCGCTCAGACAACTTAAACAGACACTTATTGCCTTTTCATATTCTCCGGACTTCCGGTAAGAATTGGCCAGCAACAACTTGAAAACCGGGTTCGACCTATGCTCTGTAGAAAGCTTCGCGAATATTTTGATCGCACCGCCGTAGTTGTCCTGCAATTCCAGATCCACATATCCGAGCATGCTCAAAGCTTCGACCCTTGCATAGCATCCGCTGTCCGCGGCAAGTCGGAGCTGATTAATTCCGAGCTGTGAATCCCCACCAAGGCCTATTACCGAAGCTATAATCCTCAATAGTGAAGGCAGCTTATCAGCGTAGCAATTATAAGTCCCGATTGCCAGGTACGCATCATATAAGGTATCATTCATCTGAATGATATCGCTGAAGATATCTTTCGCCTTCCTGCCGCAGTTGTAGGCGTTCAACCAGGAGTTTGAAGCCACATAATACCTCGCCAGATAGCCATATGTTCCACCGAGGGAAAATTTCGCTTCAATATCGTCTTGCCCTGCAGCGAGCTTGCTCCTGCCGATGTCCACGGATTTTTCCGCCGCCTCCAGGAACCCGGCCCTGCTCGATTCCGAATAGATGTCACCGACAAACCGCCACCATCTGACAAGTGTCATAAAGAAATACGGCTTCGGATCATGAGGATACTTAACTATCAGGTCTTTTACAGCACTCTCTGCGGCATCGAGATGATAATCGTATATTTTCGACAGTATGAAGTCGTAGCATGCTCTGTCTTGATATATGGCATCAATGTCGCCCGCGGTGCTCGGGATCGCCGAAAGGGCTACAAACGCTGCCAGTGCCGTCATGCTGCAAAAGGATATGCTCACAGGAATTCTATCCATCTAATCCTGCTATGGATGCGATTCGCCGTATGTAATTCTCCGCGCACCTTTCGGAAAGCCCGAACTTCCTCTGAAGTCGGGATGCAATCTGACTGTACTCGCTGTAATTGTACATCAATCTCACCGTGTAACGACTAACGTCGTCGATGGCATAATATCTCCCTTTATCCATATCAATCATTAGAATTCCTTTATCATCACGTAGCACCCTAAGAGACTCTCTGGATATTTTGAGGTTGTCTCTTCTTAATTCAAAACCGGTTTCATCTCTAACATTGGCGCGGTCGTCCACTCTGTATCTCTTCACATCGACCCATTTCTGCCATTGAGCTGGGTCCTTTATCACATCTGCTTCGAAAGATTTGAACAATTCGAGTACCGTGCGGTCAATTGCTGTCTGCTTGTCCTCCATAGTGCCTGAAGGCTCAACAGCGTTCCTTACGTGAATGACATCCGATTCACGGCTCTTGATCTCGGCGAGAACGGGAACGATGGGTAAGCCAGTGTAAAATTGGAGAGCGCCCACTCCTCTCTTAAACTGCAGAGGAAGTCCAAGAAAGGGGACACGCAGCATTTTTTCGTTAACTGTGGCACCGCCGATCTCATCGATCAGAAGATAAGCTACCTTTCCACGTCTCAGCTCTCTCACCAGGCTGAGCATCGACCATCTGTCCGACTTTATGGCCTGGATCGGAAGGCCGAGCGATGTTGCGGCCCTCCCTATCAACTCGAATTGCCTGTGCTGATCACCGATAACGCCAACGACCTGGTATCCCAACCTCGCGATTTCGAATGGAAAGAGATAATAATTCCCGAAATGGACAGAGCAGATTATAGCGGTTCCGTACTTCTTTACAACCTTTTCTATAATACCATAACCGTCCCATTCAGTGCGCTGGCATTTAGTCCTGTATCTCCATGACTCCAGGAAATCTGCAGTAGCTTCAAGATACTTCATATTGCGGTTTACGAGTTCCGATAGATCGTCTTTCCCTACCACGGAAGACAGCGCTGTTCTCATATTGCTCGAGATGACGCTTTTCAGAACGCCAATTTGAAGCCTGTAACGCCTCCTCTTCAGAAGCAACTTCACTTCAGAAGCAGCAAGCAGACAAATATGTTCGGCAGATATCATCTCTAAATCCGAATATCGATTGTTCAAACTTCGCGACCTTTGTCACTCGGGCCGACAAAGAATTGCGGCAATTTCTGTCAATGAATCGTTTCTATTGCAAAGGCCGATCCGGATGATCGTCTCGCGAGAAGCTTTTGAGCGTTCAAGTCTGACGGGTCTGAGACGGCACACGAAATCAGCCTCTGCACCATACTACGCGACTAGATCAGTTAGAGCGGCTCCTGTCCGGGAGCGGGCGTGTACTGCCCACAGGTCTTCGGAGTAGTAAGCTCCAGCCTCTTCTCGAGTTCATCGATTGATAGCTCCTCGAGGAGCGGTTCATTCAGCGATTTGATCTCGCCGCGAGTCTCCTTCTCTTCATCGTGAGACATAGAGTTCTCCTTTTTACTTTGTGTGATTTTCATGGATTTCCCACAAGGGGAGTATTTAGCCGACCGGTCAAAATCATTGCTTTGGAAGATTCATAAACTCTTCTACTAGTATCTGCTTAAACAGGGGAGGGAACTCTCTGCATACTTCGGCCCGGTCAATTTTATCCTGAAATATCGAGTGCACGGGACATCCGCGACCGCAAAAAAACAAATACTTGCAGGCATGACAGCCTGAATCGTAGAGGCTCCCTCGCCACAAGCTCTCTATTTTGTCCTTATCAACACAGATCCTCGCGCCACAAGTGCCGACACTAAATTCATGCAAGCCGACAGTCTCGAGACAAGTGTAGATTCTGCCGTAAGGCTCAAACACTATCATCCCGTTCATCGCGCCGCAAAAGTTCATGCGGAAAGGAAGTCCGGCACCGTCTCTCAGCATCTTTACTATTATCATGCGCAACTCGCGGTCATACCCCGCAATATGGCTGAATTTATTCCTCATATCCTCAATGTCTACGGACTGCGCAATGTATCTATCCGCTTCAAATGGCCCATCCGCATTGTAGTCATGTGACGAACCTGATGAGGCCACTTCTGCCATCTTATGTTCCCTGGATGCTTCTGCGAGTCGTTCTTCCCGACTCCGTAGTGAATCAATTCCAGTGTGAGGCTCACATGAGCGGTTTCGGCACATTTCTACCTGCCCAGGTCTTCGTCTATGATCTGACGGTGCTCGTTCTCGTTTTCCCCGGAGGCCGGACTTCCCGAGAGCATTCTCTCGTTTCACGCGGTCCCGAATTCTTGCGCGGTATGCCGAAAAGCGTCCCGTCTCACACCATCCTCGTCTGACGAATTCATCATTGAGCTGATGCAGATCGTCGAGCAAGCTCCCCGGCACATTTATCCTGACGCTAACCGTAGCACCTGAATCAATGGCCAGATCTATATTCCGCATGATTCTTTCGAAAGTTCCCGCTCCGCTCCTATGCCGACGTAGTGTGTCGTGTCTGTATTGGTCTCCATCCAGAGTAACCTGGAGGAAGTCAATCATACCCGGTTGAATAAAACTGACAAACCGATCGATCCAATAACCGTTTGTAATGGCGCCAAAGGTGTACCCTTCCGACAATCCCTTTTCAATGATATACGAGACTATTTCGTGATTCTCTATCATCAAAGGTTCGCCGCCCACAAGCATGATCCGGTTGTCATGAAAGGCTCTTATCGGGTTGATTTCATACATAGCCCGATACGCCTTGCTGACAGAATCCCTGCTGATCAACATCTTCGACCATCCAAGATCTGATTGGAGTCGATCCCGCTGGAAGCAATACGGACAATCAAAATCGCAATCATAGGCTACAAAGAAAGAGAAGGACGATCTTCTGCAAGACACATTATGGATCAAACTCGAAAGCTGTGAAACAAATTGCCTCTCTTCACACGAACTTCTTTCGGTAATATATCCCCTCGTCCGGAGCTTGTCGATCGTAGCACCGCTTGGCTGCGACAGGAGAGAGCTCCCGCCAGCGGCCGTTGCGTCACCTCTTTTTAGGAATGCCACTACATTGCTACTTACAAGGTCGACCGCTCCCGTATATCCGTGCACGATCAAATATCCGCTGCAATTGGGAAGCTTCACGTAAATGATGTAATCAGAGGTCCGCAATTGGGTCTCCAGAGGTTACGGTTTTACACTCAGTCTTCTTCGGATGGTCTATTATCATGATCCACCTTGACCACGATCGCTTCTTTTGGGCTCTGGTATCCTTCTTTTTTGTGGAGTTGTTTTATCCGTGTATCGACGGACTCAACAGTGTCTGTTGTCAGAGCTTTCACCCCTTTATCCATATCCGGATTCCTGTTAATGAAGACCTCGATATGCTCCGCGTCCACCTATGCCTCGCCTCCTCATAACAAGACAACTGTTCAGTTCGGATACTCTCGCGCTCGCTATTAGCTGGTGTACCAAACGCCGCTTGACTTTTCATGCCCACCAGCCCATCCGCTCAACGTTATCCAAGCGCCGTCTTAATGTCAAGAAAATTCAATAGGCATTTTCGGCCGACTACATTCCGGCTATTCTCTTATTGACTGACGATGTGGGAGGAAAATCGAGGAAGGGAAGTCGACATTACTTGCAGGACTTACGGTATTAAAGATTTCCAGTTGGCGAGGCCGCTTTGTCCTGCCACCTAATTGGTGGATGATAGTAATCGGGAAGCAGTGTTTGCGCGCAGCCGGGGCATGCAGGCTCTCCCTGTGCTATGCCTTTCATGGTACAGGCCTACGACAAAATTTTGTTCTCTCTGTCTTTCGCGTCGATCTCGATTTCTCCCATCGGGCTTGCGTCGCTGGTCCACTCGCCGACAGAGAACCTGAGCGCGTAGCAACAAAAGTAAAACGCGAGGAGCGGAAGGAAGGGGAGCATCGTGCTGAACATGTCGCTCCCGGTCGGCACGAAAGCGAGCGCGACAGGAATTCCCACGATAATCCCGAACGTTAGAAGCCATCCGCGCTTGCTGTTCTTGCAAAGTACATAAAGCACATGAGCCGCAAAAATCACCGCGAGCACGATGAGCGCGACGAGGACCAGGAGATAGGGTATATAGAACAGTCCGCCGTACATAATTGCAGAGAACCTGTGTACGACAGCCGGTAATATAGCCTCCTCACCTGCGGGAGATTCATGCGAACACGTTGATGGGGCGGTAGCATCGATGGTCCCCCTCATTCATTGGTTATCGAGCCACAGGTTTCGGCCCGTGGCTCGATGCGACAGATGGAATTATTTCTTCAAATATT
>JAJZVO010000097.1 GCA_021845665.1 Bacteroidota bacterium
GTGCCTCGCTTGCTCTGCTTGTGCTGTCCATCTTCAACGTATCCACAGCTCAACCAGAGCTTGATTACGTGGAGTATCTGCTTATCTACTATTCTCCGCGCTACCAGCTTCATCAGCTTATGGTGTTCGACCGTGTCAAAGTACCTCTCAAGGTCTACATCATAGACTTCGACACATCCCCAGTTCAGATATTTGCCCGTCTTTGACGAGGTCTCGCCTAAAGGCGGATATATCTCCCGCACCGCATCGTGCGCACTCCTGTTCGGTCTGAAACCGTAACTCGTCTCGGCAAAATCTGCCTCGAAGATCGGTTCTATCACCAATAGAAATGCTGTCTGTACTATGCAATCCCGTATAATCGGTATCCCCAATGGACGCTTCTTTCCATTGCCTTTCGGGATATATACCCGCCTTACTGGCTGCGGTTTGTAACGCCTTTCCTTCATCTCAAGCTGAAGTTCGGCAAGATATTCCTCAAGACCTCGCTCTTCTATCATCGCGCAGGTCTCTCCGTCTATCCCGCTCGTTCCACCGTTGGCTTTCACCTTGCGGTAGGCTTCCACCAACACATCCACACGATACGTCTTATCGTACAGACTGTAGAATCTGAACTTCGGCTCCGCTTTCGCTTTCTCATACAGCTTCCTCTGCAACTCCTGGAGATTTTCAGTACTTGTTAGCTCTCGCAATGCACTCTCCTTTGTTCCTTCGGTTGCTGTGTATCAGTAGAGACCCTTCCCTCCGCTCTGCTTTCACAGAACATCCTAAGTACTGCGGTCTCATCCGCCATTGCCGCTTCAACATTATTTCTGTTATATGATGCGGCATGCCGTGAACGGCACCTGCCGGCTTCCTTCGCTTTCGTTTCCTTATACGAAGGCTCTTCTCTCTCCCAACTTACTTGGGAGAGGCCAGCGAGGACTTCCCGAGTCCCGTTCCTCACTTTCTGACCATGTCGCCGCTCGCACCCCGGAGATGCCATGTGCCGCTCTTCCTCTGCTCTTAGCACACAGTGCTGACTTCGCCCATAAAATAGAGGCTCGTCCATCTCAATCGTATTTACGAGGCTACCTTTGCGTTCACTCACGTTGCAACCTGGTCATTTGCGTCGCGTCCTTTCAGACTACTTTGTCGAGTCGCTTAGCATAAAACCGTTTCCAGCTTTATACCGACTCCTCGCTACATGGCTACAGAGTTTTACCATCTCTGGAACCTTGGAGGTAGAGCGCCTCTCCCTCCTCATCCAGATAGTTAAGGAACAGTTTAGCTCGGCACTCACTTCAGCAAGACCATCTTCTTCACCTGTGAGAAGGTCCCTGCGGAAATGCGGTAGAAGTAAACGCCGCTTGCATACCTGTTTCCGTTGAATTGAACTTCGTAGTAGCCCGGCGAAAGCTTCGAATCCATAAGTGTTTCCACACGCCTTCCGAGTATATCGTATACCGTCACCATTACACGCTCGGTGAAAGGAATCTCGAACCTGATGACCGTTACGGGGTTGAACGGGTTCGGGTAGTTCTGGTAAAGCACGAACCCTTGCGGGACAAGTTCTGAGAGCCTGCGATCGATGAACGAATTGCTTCCAATGAGAATTGAGTATCGTGTAACCTTGTCGTAGGGTGGAATCGAAACATGATCCGTCTCCTTTAGATTGTAGGATTGGAGGAGGTCGTTATCGACAAGACAAATCTGATAGCCGCTAAGCCCGCTTCCGACGTGGAAGTCCAGATCGAGCTTCTTGCCCGTCTTGTTGATCACTCGGAAATCGAACGTCTGCCCCGCACGGATCGAGTCCCGAAGATCCTGCACGAGGTCCTTCCATGCTGAAGAGATTGTCGAATCTACGATGAAAATACTTGCACGTTCAAAATTACCGGGCGGGGCGAATATGTCTGGCGGAACTTCGCAAGCTTCTCTGAGTCCCACGGTGATTGAGCCGATGCCACCAGTGTTTTCTTTCAAAGCCACAGTGATATTTCCGTCCATCACACCTGCCAGACTCGACGCGCTGACAACACCGGGAGAATATACGTATGGTATTCTGAGATGCGAAAGCCCGACATTATTGTAGAAATAGTAACCTTCGTAAGGGACCATAGCTGAAGGTTGAGAATAAGACCCGTTGGAAAACGCCCAAATTGGCTGCGATGTTCCATTGACGGCCTGGACGGAAGACCAGGTCACATTCTTGTCAAATGGATCTGAAATAAGATTCCAACCGCCGTGCAGGGCTATCAGGTAACTGTCATTAGTGTCGAGTGGCACTGCCGCCACGTTTTGGGAAATCTGAAAAGGGTTCTTACTCAGTATCCAGAATGCGCGTCCAGGTTTAAAATCAAATGTTTGGCTACTATCATAACCGAGATAATAATTCAGAGAATCACCATTATCCCAATAAGCATCCCAGTCCTTACCCTGTCTACCGATGACGAGGCTTCCGATCAGGGTATCGATGTCACCCGGCAACCCAATAATCTGATAATTCGTCGAATCGAGGGAGGTCCCAAAAGTGAATTGCATTGAGACTGAAATCGAAGACGGATAAGTAAACGTCTTAAAGCTCCATGTCGACGACCAGGCACTGGAATCATTTGCGTCCCCCGCCCTGACGCGCCAATAATAAGTCGTGCCTTCGGAAAGAGGTGAAACTTCAAGTGAAGTGGTTCTCAGATCCCGGTTCTGGAACAATACCGTGGAGAAGGTCGTGTCAATAGACACCTGTAATTGATAAAATGTTGCGCCGGAAACCGCGTTCCATGATAGTATTGGATAAGTTAACATTCCCGTCGAGCCGTTCGATGGCGAAACAGGCGCCGGTTGGGAGAGACGGTTTTCCCCGACAGTGGTAAAGTGCCAGACACTCGACCATGCGCCATTTCCGCCAGCAAAGATTGCATTCACTCGCCAGTAATAAGTTGTCAGAGCAAACAACCCGCTCAAGCTATCTGTCGAAGAAGAAAGCCCGGCGGTATCTGTTACAGTGGGTGTGAATGTTGAGTCCGTGGAAACCTGCAGTCTATAGCTGGTTGCTCCCGCCGAGGAACCCCAGGTCAATCTAAGATTTGTCGGTAATCCCGTTGCTCCATTCACCGGCGAAATCAGTATGGGCACCGCTGGAATCGATTGAGGACTTCCGGTGGTAAACCGCCAAAACGAAGACCAGGCACTGGTTCCTGCGGAATCACTCGCGTTCACTCGCCAGTAATATGTTGTCAGAGGAGAAAGCCCGCTCAAGCTGTCCATTGGAAATGAGAGCCCCGCAATGTCAGTAACAATAGTTGTATCGTTGAAGACCTGTAAACCGTAGCTGGCAGCCCCGGGTGAAGCATACCAATGGAGTTTTGGATTAGTGGCTATTCCCGTCGATCCGTTCGCCGGGCTTGCCAACGTCGGTACAACGGGCAGCGTCCCGATGCTGGTTGCATATGTTGTACGGTATACTCCTCCACTGTCGGCACCGGCGAAAACATATCCCGAAGGGCTCACGGCCAACGCCCAGAAAGTTCGGTCCGTCGGACCCGTCGCCGTCCAACCACCTCCGTTATCTGTGGATTCGTAAACGCCATTCCCGTCTGAACCCGCAAAAACGTCGCCGGATGAATTGACTGCCAGAGAATAGATGAGAGTATTCGTCAGCCCGGAGTCCTCCTGAGCCCACGTGTTTCCACCGTCCGTTGAAAGATAAACCCCATTACCGTAAGTGCCTGCAAAGACCTCGTCTCCGGACGAGTTCGTAGCCAATGTCCACACCCAAGTGTTTGCCAAACCAACCTGCCCCCAGGTCTGTCCGCCATCGGTGGAACGATATACACCTTCGAAACCAGGATTGGATGCGTCATACGTCCCCGCGAATATGTACCCTGATGAATTGACTGCCAAAGCATAGACTTCTACGGCTGTGGAGGTAGAAATCTGTGTCCAGTTTGTGCCGCTATCTGTCGAAGCAAATATCCCATCACTCGCTGTCCCAGCGAGAATTGCACCGGACGGAGCCACTGTGAACGACATGGTCTGGTAAGTCATTGTTGTTGGATTCCAGCTGCCACCTGAGTCGGTGGATAGATATATTCCATCGTAGGTCCCGGCATATATAAAACCGTTTGAACCGACTGCCACTGCGTGAACAGGGAGACCGGAAGCAACCCGTGTCCAGCTTCCTCCATTATCTGTCGATCGGAACACGCCGCTGTCCGTGCCTGCATAGATATAGCCGATCGAGTCATCAGCGGCAATAGAATAGACATTGCCTCCCAGTGGACCATTCGTCGATGTCCAGAAGGTCGATCCCGCGGCCAGATTCAATCCCGAGGCTGTGATCTTTGGTAGATTGCTTTTGGCCGAGTCAGTGCCAACTCCCTTCAACTCTCCATGATAAGCCAGACCGGGAAATTTTGAACGGGATTTCATGCCGATCGTGCTAGCGTAGACATTTTCAACCGTCGTTGTGTTCCTTCGTGCGGCAAATGAACGCGATGGATACATTAGGGAAATCGCCGTCGCTCCTATCAGCACGCTCATCAAAAATAAAATGGGAACCGAAGTATAAAAAGATTGAGCATTCTCGTGGCTCCGCATCTTTGTGTCCCTATTTCCCTCCCCGATATATAACCCAGTTGGTTCCATAGAACGTCGGTGTCTGCGTCCTGCCGTTGAGACGCCGAGACCAGTATGGCACCCCATTAACACCATTATCGACAAAACTGAAAACCTGTTTCGCGGTTACAGTATTTAGATGATCGGAATTGATTTCAGTCTGGATTCCCTTCAGAAAAAAATAGGTGAACAAACCGTGCTTTTCCGCATCGTACCAGCCGCTAACCTGGTCACCGGTAGAGCTCGTAATGATTGTGGTGTTAGGTGAGGCCATCACGTCTTTGTCGACCGTGATATAGATCGGGCTGACATTCGCGAGAAGAGTCCCATTGACGGCGGCACCGGAAAAACATGCATCGAGTACTACGGTTATGTGCCTGAGCTGCTTCACCCGGTCGATCTTGTCGAGATTGGAATACAGTGTCTTGAGCGAATAGCCATTCAAAACCACGTGGCTCGGATCACAATCGACAGGTACGAGGTAACCTTCTTTGGTTGCCGGATCCGGCGCACCGTGCCCGCAATAATAGATGAAGACCTGGCTCAATCCTTTTCGGACGTAATCGTACAACTGGCCTTTGAAGTCGGTCTCGCTACCGAAGACACGGATCAAGTCCCCCTGCGTGGCATCCTGCAAGTATATTATGTTACCTGGTCGGTACCCCATTGCCTTGACCACGTATTCTTTCACAACGGATGCGTCGTTAAGCGCGTAATCGACTGACGGGGCATATTTGTAATTCCTGTTCCCGATAATCACGGCGACAGCGTTCCGCAGCTGTCGGCCCGCATGTGGAATGTCCTCATCAATGTTTAAAATCGGTTTGGCAATAACTCGCCTCGTGGTGCCAGGCCGCTCGGCAGCAGGCGAGCCGGGCAACTTCGCTCCCGGTAGCTGGTTGGCGGCGGGTGACATCAATGAACCGGGCGCGCTGCTCCCTGTGGCCGTTTGCCCGAAGGCTATGGCAGAGACAAACGTCAGACATAACAAAATACATTTTGCCATGATTTCTCCTGCATCTTCCTAAGGTCTTATCGGCGGAGTCGGGAAATAACTTGTCCCGCCTTTTCCAGACAACCCTGTCTTGTACAAGACTGCAGCGGCAGTGCTGCCAAGCAGCACCGCACCCCCGACATAATACAACCATGACAGCCCTCCCTGTTTCAGAAGACTTGCAGTCACCTGGAAGTAGTAATCGTTTCCTTCGAGTCCGTCCGGTAAATCACTGTAGATACTCCAGATTATTTTCCGACCGGCTCCTTCGAATTTTCCCCTGCCTACATCGCCTGATACTGCGATCGGAATGAACCGGAATCCTGAATCTCCTTCTCGTCTCAATGCCAGAGCTACGTTGTACGTTTTCCCGGGGGGACCATTCAGATTGTAGTACACGATGACTTTGTTGCCCCGCAAAGCAAATGAAACGTTGGTTACAGTCACCTGCTGAGAGAAACACGGTTTCCCCTGAATGAAAAATGGGCCTATTAGCGCCAGAGAAACCAGGCAGCGATAAACTCTCTTCATCGTTCTTTTTTTATCGTGAAGGAAGCGGATGTTGAGGTCCTCATGTTTCGCGGAATCATTACGAGCCACTTCTGAAGATCAAGCAGCGCGCTCTTGTATGTGGGGATTATCCCAAGCGACGCCTTCGTCATGTGAGGAGAAAAGAAATTGACTTTCTTCTTAAGCGCTACCAGGTAAAGCATCTCGGTCGAGATATCCTTTCCGGGAGGCAAGCCCACTCTCAATTTGATCGGAAGGCTGGCAAGCTTCCGATCAAAACCGGCCGGCCCTTCCGTGGCCGAATAGTAGTTGTCCGTGAAATAAGGATCCGGTATAAGGAGCAACACCGAATCATTTGACATTATATCGAACAGATACAGATAGCAATTTTCACTGGCCGTGATCGAGAACTTAACCGCGTCATTAAGATCGGGCGAACCGCGGTCGAAATAGACCTCTTTATTAAGATGAATATGTATGCGGAAGCCGGGGTCGGATTCTCCCGTATCTTTGGTCACCACTGCACGGATTTTCACTGTGTAAACGGGATAATCGTTTTCGATTTCGAGGCTCTTGTTCAGGATATCCTCCGCTACTATGTGCCCTGATGTGGTGGAACGGGAAAGCTCCGAGAATAAGCTGAAGTAGTTGCTTGCGTTCTTTGAGCCCATTGACTCTGCTTTGACCCCAAATGTTGCATCGGTGATTTTCACGCCCAAGACATCCCTGATTGCGTTTGCTTCGGCGTCCCGCTGGGCGCGACGCCAGCCCTCATTAGGAGTCACGTCGGTGCTGTAACACCTGCCCGTAGCTTCGGTCCAGTTAGTATCTGCCTGCACATATAACGTACTTACCGCCGTAAGTGAGAACACCAAAACCAGGACGCGATATCTTCCCCTCTTCCGCCTATCTGAGTTCGGTATTCCCACCATCCAACTCTCGACAAACTGTATCACTTGGCAATTTTCAATATCAGGGGTAAAGCCTGGATATCAACGATGCGAGCCTCCAGGTGGAATCAGGTCGGGAACACTATTGTGAATAGGTTTGATAGACATCAGGTAGGCAAAAATATCTCTCAGATCGTTTGTCGACAACTTGCCGATTTCTTCCCAAGGCATGGGTGGCAATAGCGATCTGCCGCTTCCCCAATACTTACCTTCCCTCATTGATTTAATAAACATGCTTTCAGTCCAAGCTCCGATTCCTGTTGCTGTATCTGGAGTCAAGTTGGCTGCGAAGCTCACGCCCCATGGACCCGCGAATGTTGTGCCGTCCATCGTTCCAAAAAGCGCCCATCCTCCCTTTTTTCCGAGCCCTTTCGGAATTGCAGGGACCTTCTCGTCCGAAGGAGCCCCCGCTAGAAACATTTTCTTGTTCAGGACGGGACCATGCGCTGTCATTTCCTTTGGGGTGTGACAGTCATTGCACCCTCCAATTGTGTTTACCAGATAAGCTCCGCGCTGAATCTGGGCTTCAGTGTAATGCCTTGCCTTTCCCCTTCCTGAAAAGTGACTAAATGCAAAACCGAAAACGGCTGCAGATACCACCAACATTGCAATCAAAAACCTCCGATCCATCAGTTCCCTCCGTAAGATTCTGTTTTCGAGACTTTGATATGAATATCATCCCGCGTGAAAGGAAGCGATTACAGACCCGTGGCCAGATACGACATTACGAATATTATGGCTACCTGCATCGCAGCCTGAATGGCCACTGTCCTCATGTAATTTTTCATCAGCTTTTGTATCTTCTCGACATCTGGCCGCTCCTTCCGTATCTCAAAATACACCCGCAGGTTAGTCGGTAGAAGGACGCCAAAGCCCTGAATGGCAAGAATGGCAAGTATCACGTAAACAGAGACCATCCACCAGTATTGAGGAAAAGATACGTTGAAATATCCTAGCATAGAGGCGAGATAAAATCCCGCCGTGGGCGTGATTATGGCAAGCGTAGGCATATAGAAAATCATTTTCGGCATGAGTCTGATTATCAGGTTTTTCCTCGACTGAATGTCGAGCCGCCGCATGATAGGTCCCAGTATGAATCCCATGAATAGATCCGTGCCAGTCCACAGCAAGCCGGCAAATACGTGAACAAAATCCATCAGGCGAAAGTCGCGCAGCGCGATCACTGCTGCAGTCACTGCAAGCGCAATGAGACTCCACAATATGTTAATCCATCTAATCGAAGGCTGGCCGGATGAGGCAGGTATTGGGATGGCATTCTCGGACATGGTGTTGGCACTTCCTTTCGTTTTCTCTGCAAATTTAGCTTCAATCGATGCCGCCGGTCAATCGCACAATGATGTTATATTAGAAGTCACGGGATCACGCAGGTGTCCGAATGTCAAGCTCAAGAGCCACCGAACGGTTAAGACAATTAAGGAGAATGGATTGTTGCGATACGGAGAGCGCATCGAGTGCACCATGTTCTCGATGCTTTTATTACTATCCTACTGATGTTTTTGCAGAGGCAGCTCCGAGAGGTTTCCTCTCATTCTTTCCGCTTCCTACTGCCTTCGGCGCCCGTCATGCCGCTCTTCATCATAAGCTCGTACTTGCTTCTGACGTGGAGCTTTTCATATATGTGCCTCACGTGACTGCGTACTGTGTCGATGCTTATGAACAGCCGCTCCCCAACTTCCCTGTACGTGAATCCGCGACAAAGCGGTTCCAATATTTCACGTTCCCTTTTCGTGAGCACGGTGTCCGAAAGGGGTCTTGGACTCTGAAAAAGCTCCACTACTCTTCGAGCTATGGTCGGAGAAATCGGAGAACCGCCATGGTAGACATCGAGAATCGCATCCACTAGTCTGCTAGATTCTACACTTTTTAGAAGATATCCTGTGGCGCCTGCCTTCAGCGAATCGAATATCCTGTCTTCATCGTCGTAAACTGTCAGCATTACAATTTGCATTGAAGGGAACTGACTCTTCATTTCCCGCGTGAGCTCGATCCCAGATTTCCCCGGCAACCCAATGTCGACGAGAAGAACATCGGGCAATACTTTGGGAACTCTATCTGCTGCGGTCTCGGAGTCAGAAAACCGTCCAACACACCTCAGGTACTTGGAAGCATCGATCAGGTTCGCCAACCCTTCCCGTACAGTCGCAACATCTTCCACTATAGCCACCTTCACCGACATCATTTTCCTGGTCTCAGCCTGCATTTGATTCAGCATCTGGTGAAACGAACCATTAATTCTGTTGATCCGTCGATCCCTCTTCGTTCATTCTCTGAAGAGGGATCTTCAATGTGACTCTGGCACCTTCACCCGACCTTGACTCGATTGTCATTTTGCCTCCAACCTCTACTGCCCGCTCCTCGATATTCCTCAACCCGTTGCCCGCATGTAAGCCCTCAGATATTCCCCGTCCGTTGTCGGAGATGCTTAGCTGCATTTCACCATCTTCGATGCTCAAGCGGATCTCAATCTGGGTTGCCCCGGAGTGTTTCACAATGTTGGTAACACATTCTTTGCAGATAAGAAGAAGATTCCGACGGATATTCGAACTCAGTGAAAGGTCAGGCAATATCTCCGGGATGAGCCATTTGACCTTCAGATTCAAACCTTCAATATACTGATAAGTACGGTCTCTGAAGTAATCGACAAATTGAGTTAAACTATCGCGACGGGGATCAATTGACCAGACGATCTCACCAAGTTTTGAGGTGAGGTCCCTTGCGGCAGCTGCTAATTTGCGAAACGAATCTTCAGCAGGAATATTCGCTACACCACTGCGTGCCACTTCTGAGATAACTGCTATCTCAGTCAGACCGGTGCCGATTTCGTCATGAATATCTCTCGAAAACCGCACACGCTCCTGCTCGAGTATCCGATTTCTCAACTTTAAGATCTCGACCTTCTTTCGCTGCGAGCGGGTTGCAATACTGCGTACCAGGACAATCAGAGAGCCGAAAACAGCAAGCGCGGTAATTACTCTGAACCATGCGGTGGCCCAGAAGGGCGGAGCAACGATAAGGCACAGCGTTACACCCGTGGAATCCATGATACCTTGCGGACTCAATGCCCTCACGCGAAAAAGGTACGTTCCAGGGGCTAAAAGGCTGTACTGTACTCTTCCCTCGTCTCCCAGGTTGGCCCAATTGTCTTCAACGCCAATGAGCTTGCAAAGGTATGCGACCCGCAGGGGATCATACCAGATGGGCGCTACAAATCGCAAACGGAGGGTAAGGTTTGAAAAGCCAATATCCAGCGTGTCGTTCGGAAAGTCATAAGTCTCGACTCTGTGAGGGTATGTCACTACCGCTTTGGTTATGATAGTTTTGGGCACCTCACGCACTTCATGAACTTGGTCCGGATCCACGACTGTAACCCCCTTGTCTCCACCGAAGTATAAATGGCCACCAGGCCCCCTCAGGTAGGCACCTCTGTTGAATTCCAAGTTTTCAATCCCGTCGGTCCAGTCGTAGACCAGTGCCCTGTCCTTATCCGAAACCCTTACGCCAATTCTTGCCAGACCGCGGTTGGTACTGCACCATAATCTTCCCTCGGCATCAGGCAATGCGCTGAAAACATTGGACGATGGGAAACCGTTTTTGAGCCCGTAGTATCTTAGCAAATGGCTTTGAACGCCATAGAGAATCAAACCTTCATTCGTTCCCAAAGCCAGAGTCCAATTTGTATAGGAGGTTATAGACCAAATCGTAAGCCCGTCGAAATCGGACCCTCCATTGAATCGATCTATTGGCTGTACCCTGCCGGTAATCGTATTACACAGAAATAGCCCTTTTGCAGTCCCCACCCAAATGATGCTGTCGCGCTGGAAGTCCAATGACCTAATCTGCGAACCCACGTCGAATACATTATGCGCACTTGATGTAAAATTAGAATCGATATTGAATAAAAGCCCGGAATAGGTCCCGCACCATAGATCCCCTTCCTGATCATTCCTGAGCAGCGTGACGGTATTCAAGCCAGGTGACCGACTCTGGTTGCCGAAGAAATATTGCTTGAAGTCGCCCTCCTGTTTATCGAGAAGTAAGTTCAGCCCGTCGTCAGTCCCAGCCCAAATCTGTCCGTCCCTGCCGACTCCAATGGACCAAACAACATCATTACTCAGAGCACTTCTGTTTGTTCGCTTCGGACTCCGATATTCTCGCCACGCGCCTGTGCGTTCATTTCGATCGTAGAGTCCTCTTCCGTAAGTTCCAACCCATAGATTTCCATTTCTGCCTTTCGCAATAGATAACACTATATAACCTGCCAAGCTTGGACCAACAGGTGGTAAGGAAATATTCGAAAATCCCCGTTGAGAAGGATCGTACTCGTAAACTCCACGTATTGACCCGACCCATACTATCCCTTGCCTGTCAACGAACAAACAGAAGAAGACATCCTGCGCGGTAATACCCACCGATATCGTAACCTTTGCATCTCGGCAGGTTTCAGTTACAGGATTGTAATCGTAGACATGTCGGGAAGTAACTATCCAAACCCTGTCGTTAGGGGCGCGATCTAATCCGAGTATCTTTTTCCCTGCCAACATTCTTAGTCCACCCGACAGTCTTTCGATTTGTGGTGCATTCGTCGACAGTTTCACAAGGCCCGCAGAAGTTTTCAAAAGGTATGTTGATTTATCTAGTTTGAAAGACATCTGGACATGCTTCAACCCTACGGCGGTCTTGGTTCTTCTCACCCATCCACCGCCGTCTTTGCTGTAGAGATTCCGGTCATTCCCGTATGCCCATAGAGTTCCATTTTGAGCTACCCATATATCACGATATGGAACCGGTGGAAGAATCGGGGTAGGATCAACAAACGAATTCGAGCCGTAGTTGAATCTTTCCAAACTACCATTGCTTATACACCAGACGGATCCACGTTTTCCTTTGAAGATGGTTCCGTTGCAGTTTACTTTCTTTAGAAGGTCTCTTCCAGGGTCGAGACGAGCCCAACCACGGGAAGTTTCAATCCACAGCCAATTAAGTTTGTCCTCGAAAACCTTTATGACATCATTAGAAGGCAAAGAGTTGGCGTCATTCATGATATGGCGGTACACTTTCATCTCATGCCCATCCCAGTCAGCGAGCCCTTCGAGCGTTCCGAGCCAGAGAAACCCGCGGTGGTCCTCGCAGATCGAGTACACAAAATTCTGAGGAAGATACTCATTAGAAAATGCGTGTCTCAAGGTCGGACGTAAACTTTCGCATAGTCCCGGTGCAACAAATACGATTATGAAGGGAATAGAAATCGGTGCAAAGAAGTGTTTGATCGGAACTACCTTCACGATTATTCCTGTGCCTAAATTGAAGATGAAAAAGAAATTCGTGAACATATCCTCTAACATACGACGCCTGAAATATAACCGTCCTACGAGAATTTCCTATGGGATGGGGCGTGCGCGGGTAACCGCTCAGTTACGGTGGTATGGGAACCAAAACTGATTTTGCGAGCGATGACAAGTGGTCGCAAAGTGCGCTCGGCAAAGTTATTGTCAGCAGGGACGGCTCGATCGTCTGCCCAGTGATAAAGGCGATGGGAGTTCTCGATAAATATTTGCTGAAACGATCTGACCGCCAGATGGTTAGCCGGCTTGGTCATGGTGGATATGATAGCGGCTTTGCACTTTTTGGCTCGTCGATAGAATTCTTCTTGTAGTACTCCTCAGCAAGGTATGCCAGTGCTCGGTTCGTGTACAAGCATTTAGGTGAAACTTTAGGAGCCGGTGTTGTGATCGTCTTTTTACAGTGACCGCATCTTTTCTCAA
>JAJZVO010000024.1 GCA_021845665.1 Bacteroidota bacterium
ACGCGCGACCCGCGGGTTCACCTTCGTCAGGATGATGGCACTACCGGAATTCTACGAAACCTGCATGACGCTCAAGAAGAGCACGGAGGAATTGTAGGTCTGCTAAGAAAGCTCCATGATCTGGCTTCTCTCCTCCTTCTAGAGATGCGGCCGAAAAGTCCACGCTGAAAGGTTGAACCTCGAAGGACTCAAAAAACGCGCAAAGACCCCGAAGAAAAGAACCGTTTTTGCAATCATATTCCCTTTGTGAATTCTGCGTTCCCTTTCTGGCCTTTGTGGTTATGCTTTTCGGCCCGGCTTCTATGTATGGGCTATTTATTCGGCAAGTGAACCAACTGGGTTAAGTGGAATTTTCCATATTTGATTGAAACGGTTAAATTCCGTGTCCTAGAGCATTTCCTCCCGAAATAAACCTCTTGACTTTGACGCTTTTGTCCGCTAATTTTTGGAGGTTTGTTCGACCAGCCAATAAACGTGTCAGGGAAATATGCAAGGTTGGCAGGACCTCGGACAACTCCATTAGCTATAGAAGAACCTCCACAAGCGTAAGCACCTCCATTCGCAAAAGAACCTCGGCGCTCACAGGGCACAAGTGATTTGTGAGCCGCTATTCGAGTGATTCCTTAATTCATACCATTGGTCCGGCTGTATCTCTTTAGGTACCGCAAGCAGTTTCCAAGAGCGACTGACAACCGAAGGAGCTCGTGATGGTACGATCAATTGTCAAAGGACTTACCTTTGCTATTCTGCTCTTCTCCTTATTAATCGTTCGCGCCCGTGCGGCACAGAACGGTACCGTCCAGGGAAGCGTCCGGGATTCTCAAACGGGTGAAGCGCTCCCAGGCGCCAACATGCTGTTGCTGGGAACCAGTATGGGGGCGGCATCGGATCTGAACGGCAATTTCGTGATCAGAAATGTTCCTCCCGGCTCCTACCGTATGCGTGCCACCTATGTCGGTTACAACGCCAGGACAGTAGATGTCGTCATCAAGGATGGTGAGGCTGTTACCCTCGATCTGAAGCTTGACGCCGTCGGGATCAAAGGGAAGGAAGTGGTTGTCACGGCCCAGGCCAGCGGACAGAACTCCGCCATCAATCAGCAGCTCTCCTCCGTCCAGATCACAAATGTGGTATCAGCCGCGAAGATTCAGGAGCTCCCCGATGCAAATGCGGCTGAGTCAGTCGGAAGGCTGCCGGGTATTTCGCTCATCAGAGAAGGAGGCGAAGCTTCTCAAGTCGTAATACGTGGTCTGGCACCACAATACAATCAAGTGACTATTGATGGTGTTGAGATGGCAAGTGACGTCGCATCTGCCAATAATCTGACGAGCACCGATTTAAATGACGTGAGCAATAGCCTGATGGGTGATAGGGGAATGGATTTGAGTATGATTTCATCGAACAGCCTCGGTGGAATCGAAGTAATAAAGGCAATTACACCTGACATGGACGCGGCAGTGCTCGGTGGAGTTGTCAATTTCGACATGAGAAAAGCCGCGGCAGGCACGCACGACCTCGTTCCAAATTTCAATTTGCTTGCCCAGGGAGCGTACAACCAGTTAAAGAACACGCGGAACGATTATAAATCCGTGGCCTCCGCCGAAAATCGATATCTCAACAACAACTTCGGCGTTTTTCTGGAAGGATCTGCCGAAAGACGAAATCTCAGCGACAACGAACTCAGTGTAGGTTATACGTTGAACGACAAGAGCCACGGTGATGCCGGGATACCCGATTTGACATCGTTAACTCTACAGGACGCGTACAGGATGCGCAATCGTTACAATGGTACACTCGTTATGGACTATAATGCAGGGGGGACTAGCCTTGGCCTGATGAATTTCTTGAGCACGAGCGACACGAAAGCAACGTATAGAAATCAGACGGCTTATATATTGAACGCCACCGGGCGGCAACTAAACTACGGCCTTACCGGCGCGGATACAAAATTGAATGTCTTGACCAACCTGTTGAGTCTAAGGACCTACATCCCACTTTTCCAGGTCGATGTCAGGTTGTCTCACTCGTACTCTGAAAATCAGGATCCCGGCGATGCCACCTTCGATTTTATCCAGGATTACGGCGGCTTCTCTGGCGGGGTCGGACCGTCGATCTCAAAGTTGCCCCCGAGTGTCATAGCGGCCTACATACAACCAAATGATACCACTGCCTGGTTGGACAACATCAGTAACTCCAGCAGCTTAACGAAGGAGCGGATTTATCAGGGAAAGATCGATCTTCTGCACGTGTTCAATATTTCCGACCTGTTCTCGGCTAAATTCAAATTCGGGGGGATGTACCAGGAGAGAATCCGCTCTTACGCTTACGGTCAGAGAAGCGGCTCGACAATTTATGACGGGGGCGATGCAGTCGTTGTTGCGTTCAGAAGAGCGTTTCCGACGTTGACCACGAACAACATCGGGTTAAGCCTGTCCAATTTTGTCTACGATGGCTACAGTTACGGCAATTTCCTCAACGGGGATTATACGATGGCGTACCCTCTGAACGACGGTTTGATGTGGAAGCTTGTGCCAATCGCCATGAAGACTAATGCCTCCACTACCATCGGTGGTGGATACAAGGCAAACGACCTGGCGTCAAGGGTCAACAACTATTCCGGCACCGAAAAACGAAGTGCTGCCTATGGGATGTTGACAATCGATATCGGCGACAAGCTGACACTTCTTCCCGGTGTCCGCTATCAGAACCTCGCGACAACATATACAGGAGGAAGGGCAGATCTGACTATACCGGGCGGGGTCTATTCAGATACAACCGTCTCCGAATCTCACGGCTATTTTCTACCGATGGCTCATTTGATATACAGACCTGTTGATTGGCTGCAAATACATTTCGCTTACACAAACACGCTGAATTACCCTGACTATAGCATAGTCACTCCAAGGTATTCGATAACGACCAGTTGGGTTTCCATTAATAACTATCGTCTGAAACCGGCAACATCGGAGAATTTTGACCTGGCGTTCTCAGCTTACTCGAATGCCCTCGGACTCTTGACAATAGATGGGTTCAGCAAGCGGATCAAGGACCTCATTTTCTATTCCCACACGATTGACACGAGTCTGGCGGCATATCCTGAACTACCGCAATACACCGGTACCGTGTGGCAGATCGCTACCTATATTAACAGCCCTTTTCCCGTTAACGTCTATGGCCTCGAAGCTGACTGGCAGACTCATTTTTGGTATCTGCCCGGACCTTTATCGGGGATGATTTTGAGCGTCAATTACACTCACATCTTCTCGCAGGCGCATTACCCTAAGACCATATACAACTTCATTTACGACGAATACGGTAATGCCGTCAGACAAATTACCGATACTTCATACACGGATCGTTTACTCGATCAGCCGAATGATATCGCCAATCTGGCGATCGGATATGACTACAAAGGCTTTTCGGCAAGAGTCTCGATGCTGTACCAGGATAATGTATTCAAACAGCCTGATTTCTGGATGCAACAGAGAGTTTTGTCTGCGAAATATACGCGATGGGATATTTCCCTCAAGCAGGACCTGCCGTGGCACGGACTGCAGGTCTATCTAAACCTCAACAATATAACAAGCGAAAATGACATCAGTATTAATGAACGGACCAGCTATCCGGCGTCGGAACAACGATATGGATCGGAGGCACAGTTAGGTATTCGTGTGAGATTGTAGATCGCGAGCTACAAAACGCTAACCCAAATAGGAGGTAATATGAAAAGAAAGACACGGCTGATACTTGTAATGCTAATCATGGGGTTCGTTACCCCAGGTCTATCGACAACCTTTTCCGCATGGTCTGATCAAAGAATAACTCTCTTTGGAGATCCCGATCTGAGCAAGCTCTACATCGGTGGTGGTGGGGCTTTGATGCCATCATTTGGTGGAGGTTGGACGCTTTTCGTATCAGTCAATCTGACAACGCCCAACCCGAGCAGCATAAAATTCTACGTGAACAATCCGCCCTATACACCCGGAGTGGCTCCAGTCCAGGCTTTCCTTTACGGAAAGGATACTTGGATAATAGACTTTCCGTTTCAACGCGGAACGCCATATACAATATTCGTCGGTGTTACCTATCCAGAAAAGATGGGAGTGTACACCTGTGGAACTTGGAGCGGGCGGTGGGATTTCCTCCTCGGAACGGAGCTTTCTCAATTGCAAAAAGTGTCAGATCAGACGGTAGATACTCTAGTCATTGCGCCCCTTCCGCCGGGAAATATCAATACCGTTATTAACGGAGATACGCTCGCTGGCGGTATAAGGGCGCACCCCAATCGCGTTTATGAATTGAAACGCGGCTTAGTCTACCAGGTGAGCGAACCCATGAGGATAAACGGCTCTCTTACGATCATCGATAGCGGTGCGACCACAACACGTCCTCCAGTACTTGCTCCGCAGATTCTTTCCGACAATTCTTCTGTGGATCACTTCTTCGAGCTGAATGGCAAAGGAAGCACAGTCACTATGAAGAATTTGTACCTCACCAATTTTCGCGCTGACGGAAGTATCTACGGCTGGGATGATTGCATCCGTATAAATGCCGACAGTATCAAACTAACGCTAAGGGGAGACATTTTCGACGGATTCGACCACACAGTTCTGATGCTGGCAGGACAATGGGACAAGATGCTCGTCACAGACTGCACTTTCAGGAATGAGATGCACAACAGTTCATACTTCGGTGGAGGTTCTCTACTTTCCAACAGTCACACCGCCATGGATACCACGATTTTTGTGAACAACACTTTCTTCTGCAACAATTCCTACATCTGGTCTGTACGCGGGTATTGTCCCAACGCGGTGTTCTCTCACAACACGCTTGTCCTCGGCACTGTAAATCCTTTCTTGGCGCAAGTTGCGCAAAACATTCGAATGGAGAACAACATCTTCTATGCTATGCACTCTTACGGGGGAATTCCTGATCATGTAATAAACAGCTGGTTTCTGAATTACCCTGATACCGCGTCGAGCAGTATCATCCAGGCGAGAACATACGATACTACCAGCACCTGGTATTATGTCTGGGGAGATAGCGGGAATGCAATTCCGGGTCCGGAGGTTTACGTCGGTGACGGCGGGACGGGCAATGTCAAAGTTACCGCAGCGATGGTTAATCCCTCCAGCAGACTTTTCCATCTCCGGCACAACGACTATTTCTGGCCGCAGTCATTATTTACTTTCTACACGCAATACAATGACACTGTCAAGACCACTGATACCGTACAAGTGCCGAACATGACCACCTCTGAGGTCAACAAAGTGCTCCTCCGCAGGCTCTACCTGCCGAGATGGATCAGCCAGTACACTCTGTATGCGATCGGTCAGATGAAAAAAAATGGGGCCGATGTCGATACATCAGGAAATTTGAACGTTGACCCACAATTCAACACAGACATAACTAACCAATTCAACAAGTTGCTGTCCTATGTCGGAAAAATAGCGAGCAATAAACTGGATACCGCCTGGTACTACAATCCAACCAACGGTTCGCTTTATCCTCCGGCATGGCCTCTCGTTGAGAACCTCGCCTATACTAACACTTCGCTTCAGAATGCTGGCACCGACGGCTACGCTCTCGGCGATCTCAACTGGTTCCCGACTCAGAAAGCAGCCTGGCTCGCTGCCGGCGGTCTGGCGCTCGGTGTCCAGAAAGTCCCGATTCAGGTCCCTGATAAGTTCGAACTGAGCAATAACTATCCGAATCCATTCAACCCGTCGACAGATGTAAGAGTAAGCCTGAAGACGGCCGGTGTCATCAGCCTCAATGTGTACAATGTCCTCGGCCAGCTCGTTAAAGTGATCGACCAGGGATACAGGCCCGCAGGTGTGTACATCTATAATATCAACATGGACAACTTCGCGAGCGGTGTTTACTTCTATTCATTGCGGCAAGGAAGTAATTCGGTAACGAAAAAGATGCTTCTCCTTAAGTAGTGGATCGGTTCCGTTACTGCATGGGACTGCCGGTTTCCCGGCAGTCCTTTTTTTTAACTCTTCGGTGCATGGTTTGTTTCCAATTCAACGTGTGGGTGGCTTCTCATTGCTTTGACAAACATAAATGCGAATTGGTGCCGTCGAAGCTGCTCTTGCGACACAGCGGTCAATTTCCCCAAGTTTATAGAAGGAGCGATTTATTCGTTAAGAAACTCAACCGACCGCACCATCGGAGCTGTACTATAACAAATCGCCTTAAAATGGAGAAATTTCAGGCCTGCCCGATGCAGAAAGTTCTTGACAATAAGGTGTAGGTTGTCTATAATTAGTTGGTTTTTTCGAGCGACCGACAAACTGCGACACCCACAGCCAGAGAGAAGCAATAGAACCTTTGTTTACGCAGAAGCACTTTCCATTACCCCCGACGCCAAAAACCTCGGCAGTACCGAATTTGATTGACTCTCCGAGTACCCACCAGGCGAAGCGATCGACAAACATCCGGAACTCTGTGGAACCAACCGCACTGTTCAAGAAATTAGTCGTAAGGAGTGCGCCATGTCCCGAAGAAGGACCGGGCGATCGCCGGGCTTTTTCGGCACTTCTAATTACGGAAGTATCGCTTTGTTCGTCCTCGCTAGGTTTAACTCGAGCCAAAGCGGAAGACTCGAGTGGGATGCTGCATCCCTTGAAAAGAAATCATCAAAGGAGAAAATGATGCGCGGAAGAATTTTTACCGCTTTCAGTACATTAATTCTGTCTCTCTCTTTCTTCTGCGGGATTGCCTATCCCGCTGCCAGCGGCACCGTGGAAGGAATAGTCAAGGACGCTCAAACAGGAGATGCGCTCCCGGGCGCAAATGTCCTGATAGTCGGAACGAGCCTCGGTGCGGCGACCGACCTGAACGGCAGGTTTACTGTGGAAAATGTTCCTCCGGGATCATATGAGATCCGGACCACTTACGTCGGGTACAAGTCAAAGACGATGCATATCGACGTGAACCCCGGTGCGAAGCTTAATGTTGAATTCAAGCTTGCCGCCGTCGGCATACAGGGCAAAGAGGTCGTGGTTACTGCCCAGGCGAGCGGACAGAATGGCGCAATCAACCAACAGCTGACTTCCGATCGCATAGAGAACGTGGTGTCCGCGGCGCGCATCCAGGAACTGCCGGACGCTAATGCGGCAGAATCGGTGGGAAGGCTTCCCGGTATATCTCTGATCAGGGAAGGGGGGCAGGCTACGCAAGTTGTGATCCGTGGATTGGCGCCTCAGTATAACGAGATCACTATAGACGGGGTACAGATGCCGGGAAATGTCACTTCGCTTAGTAACGCAGGCACTATCCAGTCAAGTGGAGCAGGCAGCAGCGATCTTACTTCAGCTTACACATCCGGTGACCGCGGTGTTAACCTGAGCATGGTTTCGTCGAGCATGCTGGGAGGTATTGAGGTGACGAAGGCAATTACACCGGACATGGATGCAGCCGTGCTCGGCGGCGTCGTGAACTTCACCCTGCGAGAAGCAGCAACGAGAAAAGCTCAGCTGCATCTGCTTGCCCAGGGTGGATACGATAATCTGAAGAGTACCTATAACGATTACAAGTTCGTCGCGACATTCGAGAAGCGTTTTTTTGACGACAAGTTCGGAGTGTTTGCCGAGGGTGACGCCGAGCGGCAGAACCTCTCAGCTAATGAACTCGGCGCGAGCTATAGCGTAAATAGCCCGAAGTTGAATGTCACGAACCCGATATACCTGGACGGCGTGACCCTTCAGGACATACCGAGCACAGAGAAGCGATACGATGCTACTTTGACTCTGGATTATCGCCTTCCCGATGGGAAGATCGGTCTAATGAACTTTTTCAGCTCCGGCATCACTAATAGTGTGAATCGCAGCGAGAGCTTCAACCTTGTCGATGGTGGAAACGACCATGTGTACGGCCTCCAGGCGCAGCAGCAAAATTTGACTGCTGCAACCAGTATACTTGATTTCCAGCAGCAAATATCGGCATTGAACGTTCACCTGAAACTTTCGAATGCCTTCTCTCAAACCCAGCTTCCCTATATAGATACATGGAACTTCGTGCAGGGATTGCCGACCGGCTTTAGTTCATTGGGGGCCGAGAGCCTTAGCCCGACTCAGATTCCGGCCTTGGCTTACGATAGCCTGCAGATAACCGGCCTGGATCTGCTAAAGCAAGCGTCCAGCATGTTAAGACAAGACGACATAGGGGCACAGCTGGACTTCAAGACAAACATAAATTTCTCCAACCAAGTTACGAGTGTGCTTAAATTTGGCGGAGCATTCAGATACACTAACAGATCATTTAATTACCTCCAGGGTGACGGAAACGTCGAACCGAGTGGAGCCAATGTGGTGGCGGGCATCGCTCAGAATTACCCATGGATGCGATCCACAATAAACACCTACGGCGCAATCCTCCCGTTGTTCGCCGACAGCAGCTACAGCTACGGCAGCAATTTTCTGGGAGGTGGATACAAAATGGGCCTTCCTATAAACCTGGCACTCATGGAACAGGTGCTGAACATTGCAAAGAGGACCGGCACGCTGGAGTCCTGGTCTCCCGATGCGTTGCAGTCGGGAATCAACAACTACTGGGGGCAGGCATACAGGAGCGCGGGTTACGGAATGATAACGGTGCATTTTGGCCCTGACCTGACTTTCCTGCCGGGCGTCAGATACCAGGTGTTGCAGACCGAGTTCGGTGCCCCGAGGGCGCTCTCCCGCCTTGGCCCTGCTTCGAGGTATCAGTTTGCACATTACGATACCACAATGAATGAAGCGAACGGGTACTGGCTCCCGATGGTTCATTTGATCTACAACCCAACCTCGTGGTTCCAGATTCACCTGGCATATACAAACACACTGAACTATCCCGATTACACCGACATAACGCCTGAACTGGATGTCGGAAATAACAGCGTCGATTATCATAACTATCTTCTGAAACCGGCAACCTCGGCAAATTACGATGCCATATTCTCCGTTTACGATAATACGCTTGGTCTCATCTCTGTGGATGCCTTCTACAAATCCATACACAATTTAGTATTTCAGAATGGTAACTCGTCGGCACCGGCCTATATAATTAACCCGGCAGACTACCCCGGTCTCCCGAGCTATACCGCCGGATACTCGATAACGACTGCTATCAATGACCCTTATCCAGTCTACGATTATGGAGCGGAGATTGACTGGCAGACACACTTCTGGTATCTGCCCGGCCCGCTTTCAGGGCTAGTCCTCAATGTGAACTACACGCATGTCATTTCGAAAGCGAAGTATCCCTATACTTATCTCAACTTCGTTCATCCTACATATCCGGTGGTGGTCGATACGGTTAGCGCTCCCTTCTGGGACCGCCTAATCGACCAGCCGAATGATATTGTCAATGTAACCCTCGGCTACGATCTGGGTGGTTTCGGCGCCCGCGTCTCTATGCTCTACAACGGCAATATATTCCAGTCATACAACTTCTGGCCGCAACTACGATCAACTACGGCCCAATTGCTTCAGTATGATGCTCAGGTCAAACAAGATCTGCCGTGGTCCGGGCTTCAGGTCTACTTGGATCTGAACAACATAAACGGTGAACCGAACATTCAGAATATTCAAGGTTCGGGCTTCCCAAGCTACGAATATTATTACGGTATGACGGCAGATCTTGGGATAAGAATGCAAATATGAAATTTGATTTTAACAACATTTCCGGAAACGGGCCGGGAATTCTCATAGAGATGGCCCTGAGTTTTTTTTCACCTACCGAGGAGGTGATGATGCTAAGTCATTTATGATCATGTTTAGGACGAAACGCCGTCACGCGGCTGAAATGTCGCGCGAAGCGGTTATTCTTTTCAAGAACAATTAACTCAAAGAACCTCAAGAAGGAGAAGGATCTACATGAAAGCGATTTTAACGGCGATGGTTCTCTCGGCTGTTGTGATACTCGCTTGTATGCCCCGAGCCGTATATGCACAGTACGGCAGCGGATCGGCTTCCGATACTGTATGGGTTACCCCGAGCATGGGGAACGGAAGCCTGAGCGATTACATTGGCTCAGACACGACATCAACCGGAGCAAGGGCAAATCCCAATGCGATTTACGCCCTTTACAGAGATTCGGTTTATTTCTTCACGGGTCAGATAAACGTCAATGGAAATTTGACGATTGTCGCACAACCCGGGACGTCTACTCCTCCAGTGATAGCTCCGGCCGTCCTGGCTGATGGATCGTCACCCAGCACCTTCATAAACTCAGACGGCGGCAACCTCACCATGAGAGGCCTGTACCTGCTTGGTGTGCCGTATAACAGCCATTGGCTCGGCTGGGGAGATGCTGTCGTCATTAATGGGGACAGCAGCGATGTCCATGTGGATAGCTGCGTCTTCGACCAATGGAGCGACGGCGCCATGGATTCTTTCGGGAGCTGGGAAAACTTCTATATCACGAACTGCTACTTCGTGAACGATATTCACTCGTCGTCCTACTTTGGAGGGCACGACTGGGAGTCGCACGGCAATCCGGTCGACACCTTGATGATAGTCAATAATACTATGTTCAATAATAACTCGTATGCTGATGTGCCGACGGGTTATGTCAAGTTTGAACGATTTGATCATAACACGGTCTGTCTTACCCAGGTCAACCCGATGAATGATTTCTTCGGCACGAATGACTATATCGAAAACAACATCTTCTATTCGACACTGATGGTCGGCCAGCAAATTGATGAGGCCTACGCCGAGTGGTATGATACAATATTCTATAAGTCCTTCGCGTGGAGCGCTTCATCAACGATCAGCACAGACACCCTTGGACTCGACCCTTCCCTGGCGCAAGCCTTCGGTGGAACGGAATCCAATAGAGTCTATAAGGTACTTAACAATGCATATTACTGGCCGGCATCAATCCAGAATTTCTGGACGGCATACAATGATACAGTTACCAAGATGGTGAAGGTAAGCTATCCTGATTCTGTGGTGAACCTCAACCATCCGCCGAATGACACGCTCGTAGACACAGCTACCGTTAAGGCTATTCTTATTCCGCCCCAGGGATTCATGAACGGCCGCACGCAGCATATGTTTACCGATAAGGCGGAATGGCCCGATTTCATTGCGGCCAACAACGATAGTGTTGACCCTGGCTTCCCGTCCTTCGTGTCCGACCAGATCGACAGCGCGATAAAGTATGTTCTCGATATCAGAGCAAACGCATATCCGAACTACATGTGGGATTATACGAAGGGTCAGCCGTTGTTCAGCTGGCTGTGGCCTTTACCGGAACTCACATACTCGAATACTTCGTTACAGCATGCCGGTACTGACGGCTACGCTCTCGGAGATCTGAACGCGTTCCCGAGCCAGTTGGCGGCATGGAAGGCTGCCGGCGGTCTGGCCCTCGGCGTGCAGAAGGTCCCGAACACAATTCCCGAAGCCTTCGCGCTTTCACAGAACTACCCCAACCCGTTCAACCCGACGACCGAAATCAAGGTCAGCCTGAAACAGGCGGGCGTCGTCAACCTCGACGTTTACAATGTCCTCGGCCAGCTCGTCAAGGTCGTTGACAACGGTTACAAGCCTGCGGGCGAGTATGTTTACAACGTTAATATGGACGCCTTCGCTAGCGGTGTCTATTTCTATAGGCTGCAAGAAGGGGCTAACTCAATAACCAGAAAGATGCTTCTCCTTAAGTAGTGGAATAGCCCCATTACAGCGGCGGACTGCCAAGCTAACAGGCGGTCCGCCGTTCGTTTTTTCTTTATGAAAATTTTCGCCTCTCTTTTGTTATATTGCTTTTACTAATCCAATGATGAGTCCTGGACTCACTGAGGTGCTCAGGTACAATCAAAGACTCGTATGGACTCGTGGATTGGCGAAAAACGTGAGTCTCAAGTTTTTTGTACCGGAGAATATCTCAGATCTCGATGCCGTTTGGTCCTGTTGTTGACTCTTTTTTGATTCGGGCTTCGTGTGGCTTCATCAGAATCGCTGATTTCTTCGGGCTGAAAGTATTCTTGGGAACTCCGACCCTTTTTCAATCGCTACCGAAGGCTATGAATGAATGATGTCCTGAAAAAAAGAAGTCCCGCTTTCTGGGTCCCTACACTCTATTTTGCAGAAGGACTCCCGTTCGTTGTTATAAACGTCGTTTCGGTCCTGATGTACAAATCGCTCGGAATTAACGATGCGCAGATAGCCTTCTTCACCACGCTCGTCATTCTACCCTGGACTCTCAAACCTCTGTGGGGCCCGGTCCTTGAGATGTTCAAGACGAAAAAGTATTTCGTTATCGCAACTCAGTTCATCGGGGGGATCGGCTTCGGGGTCCTCGCCCTCAGTCTTAAACTTCCTTCCTTCTTTCAGTACTCCATCGCCCTGATGGCCATCATAGCTTTCAACGGCGCGACTCACGATATAGCCGCCGACGGGGTCTATATAAACGCTCTTACACCGAAAGAGCAGTCGGAGTATGTGGGATGGCAGGGTGCATTCTACAATGTCGCAAAGGTCCTTTCGCAAGGCGCTTTTGTCTTTCTCGCCGGGCAACTCCAGGAATCTGTCGGCGTGGTACACGCCTGGATGATCGTCATGGGCCTTTTCGGCGGAGTGATGATTCTGCTCGGCATCTATCACGCAAAAATGCTCCCCACCGGTGGTGCCGCCGGTCAGGTAAAGTCCGCGAAAGAAGCATTCGGAACCTTTTTGGACGTCGTCAGGACTTTCTTCGCGAAACAATACATAGGATGGGGAATCGCATTCATCATCTTGTACCGGTTCGCAGAAGGCCAGGCGATGAAGATCGTCCCGCTCTTCTTCAAGGCGAGCCGCGCATCGGGCGGACTCGGACTCTCGATTTCCCAGATCGGAATCATCTATGGCATATTCCCGCCAATAGCATTCATAGCGGGATCGATACTCGGCGGCTATTTCACGGCGAAGTACGGCCTCCGTAAGTCGCTTATCGTTTTGTGCGCATTCTTCAATATACCGTTTGCCGTGTACCTTGTATTGGCATATTCGACCCCAACCAGCCTATTGTTGATCGGTACCGCAACGACACTCGAATATCTCGGCTATGGCGTCGGCTTCATCGGTCTGACATTGTACATGATGCAGCAGATCGCACCGGGTAAATATAAGATGGCACACTACGCCTTTGCCACCGGCGTGATGAACCTCGGACTCATGATCCCGTCCGCGTTGAGCGGCTTCATCAGCGATTTCCTCGGGTACAAACATTTCTTTCTCTGGGTGATGATTGCGACGATACCGTCGTTCCTCGTTACGTGGTTTGTGCCTTTTAGAAAAACCGAGGATGCTAATTCGGAGTTACCCTCCGCTGACAATGCGATTGGGTGATTAGTGTTGAAGTGGTGATCTGCGCCGCGGATGCGGAACAAACGATGTACACAGATGAATTTTGAAAATTAATCATTGAACACAGAGAATTAACGACATGCGCTACGGATATTTTGACAATAAGAAAAGAGAATATGTAATAGAGCGGCCGGACGTGCCGGTATCATGGACGAACTATTTGGGAGTGAAGGACCTCTGCACGGTGATATCCCACAATGCAGGGGGCTATATGTTTTACAAGACGACGGAACACCACAGGATAACGAGGTTCCGACAGAACGGAGTACCTCTTGACAGACCGGGGCATTATGTATATATCAGGGACGACGAGACTGGTGATTACTGGAGCGTATCGTGGCAGCCGGTTGGGAAGGATTTCAGTAAGGCGAAGTACACGACGAGACACGGACTGTCGTACACGAAATTCGAGTGTGATTACAAGGGGATAGAAGCGGAACAGCTGGTGTTCATCCCGATAGAGGACGACGTTGAGCTGTGGGACGTGAGGATAAGGAATAAAGGGAAGAAGAGACGGAAGCTGAGCGTATACTCGTATGTGGAATTTTCATTTCATCATGTAGAGATAGACAACCAGAACCTTCAGATGAGCTTGTATGCGAGCGGGAGTAACTATAAGGATGGTATAATAGAGTACGATTTTTTCTACGAGCCGTGGACGCATCATTATATGGCGTCAAGCTTCGATCCGGACGGGTACGATTGCGTAAGGGACAGGTTTATAGGGAGTTACCGGACAGAGAGCAACCCCATAGCGGTGGAGAGAGGAAAGTGCAGTGACAGCACGGAACTGGGAGGAAACCACTGCGGGACACTTCAGAAGAAGATGACTCTAAAGGGCGGAGAAGAGACGAGATTGGTGTTCATGCTTGGAGTGGGCTCGAGGAAGGAGAAAGGATATGAGATAAGGAAGAAGTACAAGAACCTGAAGGAAGTGGACAAGGCGTTCGGGGAGCTTAAGGATTATTGGGAAGAGAAGACGTCTGTGCTTCAGTGCAAGACGCCGAACGAAGGGTTGGACACGATGGTGAACATCTGGACTTTGTACCAGGCAGAGACATGCGTGGTGTGGTCTCGGTTCGCATCGTTCATCGAGGTGGGAGGAAGAGTAGGACTGGGATACCGCGACACTTCTCAGGACGTGATGGCGGTACCTCATACGAACCCGAAGAAGGTAAAGGAGAGGATACGTGAGCTTCTTCACGGCCAGGTGAGCAGGGGATACGGACTTCACTTGTTCGATCCTGACGTGTTCAATCCTCAGGAGGAGAGACTTCCGGGAGTGAAGCTGCCGACAGTGGTTCCGACTCCGTCGGCGGAGTCGATAATACACGGTATGGAGGACGTGTGTTCGGACGATGCGCTGTGGATAGTAGGATCGGTATGTGAATACGTAATGGAGACAGGCGAGCTGGAGTTTTTCAAGGAGGAGATACCTTATGCGGACAAGGGGAAGGGGAATGTATACGAGCATCTAAAGAGGTCGATAGATTTTACTGCGGAAGAGACTGCGAAGAACGGGATATGTTTAGGACTACGGGCGGACTGGAACGACTGCCTGAACCTTGGGGGAGGTCAGAGCGGAATGGTGTCGTTCATGCACTACTGGGCGCTGAAATATTTTATAGACGCGGCGGAGATACTGGGATACGAGAACGACGTACAGGAATATTCGAGGATGGCAGAGCAGGTGAGGAGATCGGTGGAAGAGGAGCTTTGGGACGGAGAATGGTACGCTCGTGGAGTGACGAAGGCCGGAATAAAGATAGGAGTGAAGTCGAACAAGGAGGGGAAGATATTTTTGGAGAGCAACAGCTGGGCGGGATTATCGGGAGCGGCATCTCCGGAGCGGGCAAGGAAGGCGATGGACTCGGTCCATAGGTATCTTTCGTCGCCATACGGACTTCATCTGAACTGGCCGACGTACACGGAGCCGAACGACGACATAGGATACGTGACGAGGGTTTACAGGGGGATAAAGGAGAACGGTTCTATATTCAGCCATCCGAACCCGTGGGCAGTGATAGCGGAGTGCAAGCTGGGAAGAGGGAGGCTTGCGATGAAGCTATACGACGCACTATTGCCATACAACCAGAACGACAAGATAGAGATAAGGGAATCGGAGCCGTATGTGTACTGCCAGTTCGTGATGGGGAAGGATCATACGGCATACGGGCGGGCACGACATCCGTGGCTGACGGGAAGTGGAGGATGGAGTTATACTGCGGCGACAAAGTACATACTCGGGATAAGACCGACGTATGAAGGGTTGATAGTAGATCCGTCGATACCGCCGGAGTGGGACGGGTTCGAGGCGGTGAGGAAGTGGCGCGGAGCCACGTACCGTATAACCGTCAAGAATCCTGACCATGTCGAGCACGGGGTGAAGCTGATGAGGCTGAACGGTCAACCCGTTAATCCGCTCGTCCCGGTCCAGCCGGCAGGATCGGATAATGAAGTCGAAGTCATCTTGGGGAAATAAGGGGATCCCTGAATTCACGATACACAGAAGAAACGCGGGTTCATTCGGATAGGGAAAAAAGCGAGGCCTCTCCGCGTTCGTCCCGCGTTTTATTAAGTCACTTTTCCCGGCGCGGCATTTGATTCTCTTCCCTTGAAAGAAAGACATGCAATGACATATCATCTTCAAAATGTTTTGCACCGTGTGAAAGCCACGGCATGACGATGTAAATTACAATTCGAACAAAAGTGTATTTAGAATACCAATTTTCCTGGAGGATCTGATGACATCGAGGAGGGACTTCTTAAGAACAGGTGGGCTTGCAATGGCCGGACTTTCACTATTGAACAGGAACCCGCTGCACTCGGCGCTCGGTGCCGCTGCACAGGCCGCGGGCGATTCCAACAGCAAGCGTCCCCCGCTCGATAAGAGAAGATTCGTGAGCGAAGCAGTCGATGAAGAAATACGAAGGGTGCAGGCACAAATCGGCAACCACGATCTTGCCTGGATATTCGGCAACTGCTATCCTAACACGCTCGACACCACAGTCCAGCTTGGGATGATCGATGGCCGTCCGGACACTTTCGTAATCACAGGTGATATAGATGCCATGTGGCTGCGTGATTCCAGCGCACAGGTCTGGCCATATCTCCCGCTCGTTAACCAGGATCCGAAGCTCAAAGAGCTTATCGCGGGAGTGATTAACAGGCAAACGAAATGCATCCTCCTTGATCCTTACGCCAACGCGTTCAACTACGGCCCAACCGGAAGCCCGTTCGACAAGGATCTGACAACCATGAAGCCCGGCATACATGAGCGAAAATGGGAAGTGGACTCGCTATGTTACCCGATCAGGCTGGCGCACCGCTATTGGAGAGAAACAGGAGACACCTCTCCATTCGATAGTAAATGGCGCGATGCGATGAAGCTCGTGGTCAAAACATTCAGGCAGCAGCAGAGAAAGGACGGTCACGGCCCCTACAAATTCCAGCGGGTCACGGCAGTCCAAACCGATACCGTCGCAGGAGGCGGTTATGGCAACCCGATTAAACCCCTCGGTATGATAGTCTCCATCTTCCGCCCATCCGATGATTCCACGATTTTCCCCTTCCTCGTCCCGTCAAATCTGTTTGCCGTCCACGTCTTAAAGCTGCTGTCGGAGATGTCCCGCGATATCATGAAGGACGAAAGGTTTGCCGGTGATTGCGCCTCGCTCGCCGATGAGGTGTACGAGGCAGTCCAACGGTATGCGGTCGTGAATCACCAGACGTTCGGCAATATGTACGCGTATGAAGTCGATGGGTTTGGCGACCACTCGTTCATGGATGACGCCAATGCTCCCAGCCTTCTCTCCCTGCCGTATCTGGACTGCGTGCCGGAAAGCGACCAGGTCTACCAGAATACCAGGCAATTCCTCTTCAGCGGGAGCAACCCTTACTTCTTCAAGGGAACGGCGGGAGGTGGGATCGGAAGCGCCCACACCGGCCTCGGTAAAATATGGCCGATAGCAATAATGATGCGCGCCTTCACGAGCAGGAACGATAATGAGATTTCAACTTGCATTTCCACTCTCGTCGAGTCGAGTGCCGGCACCGGCTTCATGCACGAATCGTTTGACGAGAACGACCCGAAAAACTTTACCCGAAGCTGGTTCGCATGGGCAAACACGCTCTTCGGCGAGCTTGTGATACGGCTTCAGAAAGAAAAGCCGTATCTCCTTTCCTGACCTCGGCTCCCATGCGAAGTGGCCAGTTTGCCTTTCGAAGGTAGCAGAGCCCCTTCTGAGCTACCTTCGAAAGGTTGCGTTCCGGCACTCCCTATTTCATTCCGTCAACCGGCGTAGGATCGAGTATGACGGCCAGTATGCCTTTCGCCTTCAGCATGTTGTTGAACGCGGGTATGGTCGAAGTCATCAACGTCTTGTATTCGACTTCGACATTCTCCATCCGGCGGTTTAGCATATTAAAAACTGTCACGTCCTGGTCGGTTGGTGCGAAATCGGGACTTCCTGGCACATCTCCTGCACCGTCTCCGACCTCGCCTGCAAGCCACAGAAATTTCATGTAAAGCTTCATAGGAGCCGCGTATGTCTTCTCATCGTCGGCGGCGAGATATTTCTGGAATAACCTATTCTCCACTTTCTGGATTTTCCAGTCAAGCGTTTTAGCAGACTCCACGATTGATGACGCGTCGGGCAGTCCTTGTATGTAAACGGGCATGTCCTCGATCTGCTTACGGACCCGCTCGATCGAGTTGATCATTCCAACGACTGTGTCTACATCAGCGTCTATTGCTCGCCAGAGCTTAACGCTTGCCCTAACATCCGCAAGTGTCCCGGCAGAATGAGGATCTTTGATGACAGTCAGCGGCTGCTTCAAAGTCTTCCCGTTGACCGTCAACTCGACGGTGTAATTGCCGGGATCGGCAAGCGCTCCCATCAGTGTCGGACTGATGCCCCAGTGATAGATAGGCCGCGTCGTTTTTCCGATGAATCTCTGGTCGCTCCATATCTGCGGGTATGCCGGGGGCGTCGTCCTTAGCTTCACCGTCCTCACGTCGGGATATCGCAGGTTCCAGTAAACACGGTTAATGCCCGCCTCCTTCGTTCCCTGAAATGTGCGTACCACATTCCCCGCGGAATCGAGTATCGTGATCTTCACGTTTCCTTCAGGAACCGTCTTCAGATAATAGTTAATGTCCGCTCCATAAGGCGGGTTCTGTCCCATTGAAGGATCGTCCGGAACTTCCCGTGGTACGCTTATGCGGCGAAATCGATATGCAGGCCGTGTCCTGAAAAAGTACTCGGATGAATTAAGGACATCCGGGGTGAGTTGCTCCAGAGGTTTGATATCGTCGAGTATCCAGAATCCCCGCCCCTTCGTCGCGAGGACCAGGTCGTGAAAATGCTTTTGTATGACCATCCATGATACTGGCGCGTGTGGAAGGTTCGTGTTGATGGGTATCCAGTGCGTCCCGTAATCGTACGTCATGTAAATCGAGTTTTCCGTTCCCGCGAAAAGCATTCCCTGCCGGAATGGATCTTCTATCACCACATGCACATAGCTGAAAACGCTCTCCGGAATATCTACGCTGATTAACTTCCATGTTTTGCCGTAATCCGTGGTCATATAAATGTATGGATTGCGGTTATCCATCTGGTGGAAGTTGAAATTGATGTACGCGGTTCCGGCGTTGAATGTGGATGGTTCTATGTGGCTGACCGTGCCGTACTTCGGAAGGTCCGGGAAATTCTGTGTCACGTTTATCCAGTTCTTTCCGCCGTCCGTGGTCACGTGGACAAGTCCATCGTTTGAGCCCGCCCAAATCACACCTTCTTTGATCGGCGAAACCGCCAACGCCGTCAGGGTTCCCCAGTACTCGACGCCGAGGTTGTCCGGTGTAAGCCCGCCCGAACTTCCCATGTGGCTGTGATCGTCGAGAGTAAGATCGGGGCTGATGACCTGCCAGCTCTGCCCCGCATCCGTCGTCCTGTGAACGTATTGGCTCCCGACATAGACTGTATTATGATGCAGCGGGTCGATGACCAGCGGCATCGTCCAGTTCCACCTGTATTTCAATACGCCTGCTGGAGAATCGAGCGACTTGCTCGGCCACGGGCTTACCGACCGTGTCTGGCCGGTTTTCAAATTGAACCTGTCGACTTCGCCGGCGTAGCAGTTTCCCCAGACGATATTGTCGTCCACAGGGTCCGGATAGGAAAAACCCGACTCGCAGCCCGCTGTCGTGCTCCAGTCGCTGGAAGGAATTCCGCCGTACGTCCGCGTGTCGCTCGGTCCCCGTACCGACTCGTCGTCCTGCATGTTGCCGTAAAGGTAATAGGGCACTCTGTTGTCGACGGCGACGTGGTACATCTGTCCGATCGGGAGCACGATATGATGCCAGCTCTTTCCGTGTGTCGTCGAGATGAAAAGTCCGATGTCGCTTCCTATCATCATGCGGTTCGCATTTGTAGGATCGGCCCACATCGCATGGTTATCTCCCGCCCAGTAAGTCTGGTAGACTGTTCTACCGCCGTCGAGTGTGTACCAGATCTCGTTGGAAGGGAAATAAACCTCGTTAGCGTCGTCGGGAGAAATCATAAGACGGGTGTAATAGTGTGGCCGCTCGGCGAGCATTCGGTTGTAGCTGACTATGTGCCACCTTGCACCTCCGTCGCTCGACCTCCAGAGCGAGCCGCGCCCGTTTCCGCCGGTCTCGATCAGGGCGTACATAACGTCGGGATCGCTCTGTGCAATTCCAACGGCAACTTTACCGACCGGCCTTTTCGGAAGACCGCTGGTGAGTCTCACCCAGGTGGCTCCTTCGTCTCGCGACATCCAAACACCGCTCCCCGGTCCGCCGCTCTTCTGTCCCCATGTATGAATCACGTACTGCCAGGTCCCCGCGAGAAGTATCCGTGGATTATCGGGGTCCATTGCAAGATCCGACGCGCCGGTGTTCGGGTTTACAAACAGGACGCGCTTCCATGTCCTGCCCCCATCTGTCGTTCGGAAGACGCCTCTCTGTCGCTGCGGCCCGTAACAGTTGCCTTCGGCGGCCACAAGTACGATGTCGGGATTCTTTGGATCTATCACGACGCGCGAAATCCTCCCTGTCCGTGTCAGTCCCATGTGCGTCCAGGTCTCGCCGGCGTCCGTCGATTTGTAAACACCGTCGCCTATCGACACATTGCTCCTGATGAATGGCTCGCCGGTCCCGACCCACACTATATTATGATCAGATGCCGCGATCGCAATGTCTCCGATCGATTGCGCGGGCTCTTTGTCGAATATCGGTCTCCAGTGGATGCCTGCATCTGTGGATTTCCATACGCCTCCGGATGCGGCACCTGCGTAGTAAATGTTGAGGTCCCCCGGCACGCCGACTACGGCAGTCACGCGGTTGCCGCCTGGGCCGACAAATCTGTAATGGAGCCCCGAGAAGATTTGCGGATTGGGATCCGGTGCCTGTGACTTCGCAGATGCCGTGACGGAAACGAACAAGAGAGATGTGATTATGAAAGGAAGTGTAAACCGCGTTGCAAGCTTCATGGTACTCTACCTCCGCTGAACTGGTACTTTAAGGTGTTCCTCGCTGCCTGCCTGGATTCGTTACCGGACAATCGCGCTCGTCTTTAACCTGGAGATGTGCCTTCGAAACAAAATGCCGGTTCGATCAATTGCGGAGGGCATTTTTTGGATAACGACCGATGTCGGTTTGAGCAGGTTGGAATGGTCCTTCCGCATTTCATCTTCATTGCATGAAACTATCAAAGTAACACTTCATAAACAACAGGATGGCACGGAGACTAACCTGCTCCGGAGTGAATGGGTACTCGGTGTCACTCTTTTTCCCTTTAAGGCCGTCCCGATAAGGAAACTTTTTCGGTGAAATTTGTCGCTTTCTGTCGTCGAATCTTTTCAGTTGCCGCATAATTATGCAATGATAATGAAGTAAACCAGTCAGGATTGAGCGGAATTATTGTCAAGCACAACGAAAGATACCGGCTTTGTCCAGCATGCGGCGCGCACGAGATAATCACAGTGGCTGTCCTTTATTGCCGCGAGGGCGGCGAGAAAATGATCGAGCGCTGTCAGGACTGTCTGGACCCGATTTACTATCCAACTTCGCGGTTCTGTCCGTGCTGCCGTCTCGAGTATGTAGCCGGTCGAAAGTGAGTCCAGCACATTTTATGATGCCGGACCACCGGGCTAGGCCCGATTCGCACATGTGTTGTTTTTTCCCCTCCGCGTATTGCCTTTTCAATTTTCAGGAACGGGGTTCTGCCATGGCTAATTCGTGGCATACGCGAGAGTGTAGATAATATTCGATTGATTCGTGTTCTCTCTTCGAGCTTGATCATATCTCCTTAATAGCTTGCATGTGAAAGTGCGGGACGTTACTTTTCGTTCGTCATAGGGCTGACTCCGACAGAGTTGACGAGGTATGCAAAAGGGTTAATCTCATTTCGGAAAATTGGAGACCAGTCGGTTTTGACCTAAGGGTGACATCCTGGTCGTGTCGGCCTTTCAAAACTCGGCTCGCATCGAGTCATCTTCTCCATTTTTCCCGCTTCCAACATCAGCATACCCATCGAGATCGATGTCTTTATCAAGTAACGTAAACTGGTATTCTTAAAAATGGAGGCTGAAAAATGCGCTGCGTATTTGCTTTAGCTATTCTGTTTATGATAGGGATCGTGGGATGCGGTGGATCGAGGGGACTCCAGACGGCCGACACCGGCAATATACCCGACTGGTATTCGAATCCGCCACGGGATCCGAACTATCTTTATGCCGCGAACACACAGAGCTCTCAAGACATGCAGCTTGCGGTCGACAAGGCAACTTCAGCGGCCAGAGCTGACATAGGACGTCAGATCGAACTCAAGATACAGGGGATCCAAAAGCGGTTCACGGAAGAGACCGGAACCGGTAGTGACGCTCAGCTTCTTCAGATGTTTACCCAGGCGGAGAAGACGGTCGTCTCCACCACGCTCAACGGCAGCCGCGTTAAGAATCAGAAAATAAACAAGGACGGCAGTCTCTGGCGCGCTTACATTCTCGTGGAATATCCTATCGGTGCGGCAAACCAGGCTTTGATGGACCAGCTGAAGAAAAACGAGCAGGCCTATACGCGCTTCAGGGCCTCGCAAACGTTCAAGGAGCTTGACGACGAGGCCAAGAAGTATGAGGAATTCAAGAAGCAGCAGACTCAGCAGGAGTAGGAGGAACGAAAGCCGTCGTGCGGGCACTCGGAATCATTATCGTTTTGTTCGCGGCAGTCCTGCAAGCCCGCTCGCAAGATTACCCGAGGTGGTTCCTGGACCAGGAGGCCGTGCCATGTGCTCGGACAGCAGTCGGTTACTCTCCCTTGTGGTTCCATAAGGACTCCTCTGCGGTCCAGGCCGCCCGCAATGCCCACACGAATCTCGCCAGGCAGCATGAGTCGGTTGTCCAACTCGGGCAGGCATTCTGGACTACCGAAATTGGTAATGCATGGATGGGAGGAGACTTTAAGATATCGACCGATTCCCTGTCCTGTCTGAATGTGGAGTCAGACACAAATGCCGCAGCCGTCGCCTATCGTTCCGACTTCGCGATTGCTCTGTGCGCGGGGAGTGAATGTACTGCGCCCGACTCCTTGAAGGAGGTCGTAAGAATGCCGGATGACGAGCCCGACTGGGTGCTCGCCGTTCCGCAGAGCAGGTCGCGTTTCTATTCGGTAGGTGTGGCACCCAGGTACTTCTACGAGATGAGCTCATGGGAAGCCGCTGAACGTATGGCGTTGATAGGCCTCGCCAAAGCGGGCGGAGATTCTCTTGCTGCGATCGAGAAGAGTTCACCAGGCTCCGGCCAGGAAGTCCTCAATGAGCATGTCAGCGTCACCATCCGGGATTACGAAGTTGTCGCCAGATGGTGTGACGAAACAAATGGAGTCTTCTATGTGCTCACGTCTGTTGAGAAAGACAATGTCCAAAGCGAACCGGTTCGGACCGCGACTCATTGAGACGTTTCCGGACTTTTCAGCCAGCCCATATCTATAAAGTCGGCCTTTGCACAGGTCTTATGGAAAAATCCTGCAAAGGGATACGATCCCTTTGAGACACCGGGATGGTTACGGATTACACCGGCTATTTAGAACATCAACTATCCGTGAATCCCGTCGTGTCAAATGGCCGTGGATTTTAAAATGCACCATCTAAAAATGAAGGGAGGAAGAATATGAGTTTAGAGATGAATGACCGCAAGGGTCGTCATGGGTTTCTTGCCTATTCTGCGATCGTCCCGGGAGTAGCGGCGGCTCTTTTTTCCGTGATGTTGATTGGCTGCAGCTCTTCGAGGCAGGTGTCGCGCGTCAGTGCGGATGCGGTGACGGACGTCAGCGGTGACTGGAACGACACCGATTCCAGGCTCGTTTCCGAAACCATGGTAAAAGACCTGACATCCGCCCCCTGGGTCGACAGTTTCACGCGGGACAAGGGGAAGAAACCGACGGTGATAGTCGGAAAGATAACAAACAGGAGCTATGAACACATCGACGTCACGACTTTCGTGAAAGATCTCGAGAGGTCGCTCCTGAACGACGGCGTCGTCAATTTTGTGGCAAGCTCGCGGGAACGCGGCCAGATCCGCGAAGAGCGGAAAGATCAGGCCAGGGAGGCTTCCGAAGATACACAGAAAGGCCCGGGCCAGGAAACGGGAGCGGATTATATGCTGATAGGCAACATCTCCTCGATCATCGACAAAGAGGGCCGAGAAGCCGTCAAGTACTACCAGATCAACATGGAGCTTGTCGATATAGCGACGAACCAGAAAGTCTGGATTGGCGAGAAAAAGATCAAAAAGGTCGTAACCCAGGACAAATATAAGTTCTGATCTGTCATGAGAAAAAGAAACTTTGCGGCGATCGGATGCCCAGCACCGCAATTGAATTTCCTGCTGATCGTTGCCTTCGTGTTGCAGGGGTGCGCGATGAGCGTGGAGTTCTACAAACAGGTCGACACCGAGGTTGCCTCAGAGCGGTACGCTTCGGCTGCGAAAATCGTCCAGGAAAACAGGGAGACTTACCGGAAAAACAGCACCGTCCTTTACAACCTCGAATGCGGTCTCCTCCTCCACTACGCCGGCGACTACGATCTCAGCAACAGGCATTTCCTCGAAAGTGAAAGGGAAATGGACGACCTCTACACTCAAAGCATATCCAAAGGTGTTGGCTCGATGGTTCTGAACGATAACCTCCTTCCGTACGAAGGCGAGGACTTCGAGAAGGTGTACGTCAACCTCTTCCTCGCTTTGAACTACGCCCGTCTCGGGAAAATCGAGGACGCGATCGTCGAGGCCCGGAAAGTGGACCTGAAACTCAACGAGTATTCGAGACAGTACGAGGGCAAGAATTCGTACAAGCAGGACGCGTTTGTCCGCTACATCATGGGAGTGCTGTACGAAGCCGACGGCGAGGTGAATGATGCATTCATCTCGTACCGGAGTGCCTACGAAGGTTATAAGGCATATGGTACTCTCTTCGCGACGAGGTGTCCTTCCTATCTCAAAGATGATCTGGTGCGGACCGCCGGTGAGCTCGGTTTCCAGGATGAGCTGGTGGAATACGAGAGAGAATTCGGAATCAAGTACACTCCTTCACAACCGAACACCGGTAGACTCCTCGTCGTTGTGTACTCCGGAAGAGGGCCCGTGAAGGAAGAGGTCAAGCTCAAGGTCTCCATTATGGATCAAGACGGGACAGTCCATACTTTCATCGCTGCAGTTCCGAAATTCCATTCGCGGCAGAATTGGGTGAATACGTACAGCGTCTCCGTCAGCGGAAACGGTGTGACCGATGAGACACAGCCGGAGCTCGGCGAAAATGTGAACGCCATCGCCGAGAAAAATCTGGATGAGAGAATCAGCCTGATATACCTTAAGACCGCTGGTCGCGCATTGTTGAAGTTCCTGGCGGCTGAACAGGCGAAAAAAGAGGTGAAGAAGCAGAACGATTCCCCACTCGCCAATTTCCTGACAAGCGTCGTCGTAGGCGCGGCATACGACGCGTCTGAGAAGGCCGACGTGAGAACCTGGATGACGCTCCCGCACGACATCCAGATAGCCCTCATCAGGCTTCCGGCTGGAGAGTCTAGCGTCGGCGTCATCGATCAAAACGGGGAGCCGGTTATGAGCAAAACGGTTGTGATAACGCCGCGGGGGCTGTCGGTCGAATTAGTACCCGACCTGAAGTAGAGGGAAAAGTCATGAGGATATTTTTATCGTTCGCGATGCTTCTATGGTGCAACGCGTTCGTCTTTGCCCAGGAGCCCGACTGGATTCGGGGAAAAAGCAGGGAATACCCCGATGAGTTCTACATTGTAGGAGTCGGCAGCGGCGACACGAGACAGGACGCCGAGAGCCGCGCAAGAGCACACATCGCCGAAGTCTTCAGTGTCAACATAAAGGCCGATATTTCCGTCAACAAGTCGGAGACCCTCAGGCAACATGAAGGGAAAGTGTCCGGGGAGTCGAAGGAAATCACGAGGTCCAAGATAGACATGGGGCTGAAGAAAACGCTGGAGGGCTCCGAGATTGTCGAAGTCTGGCAAAACCCGAGAGATGCCGTTTACTACGCTCTTGCCGTCCTCGACCGAGAGAAAGCCGCTCTCAAAATGTCAGAACGAATTCGGGAACTCGACAACGAGCTACTTAAACTGGGTGAAGAGGCGGACACGGTTTCGGGCAAGGTGAACAAACTCAAATTGATGCTCCTCCAGCGGTCTCTGTTGTCAGACCGACTTTCGCTCGATTCGGATTTCAGAATCGTTTCTCCGTCGGCAAAGAGTATTAAAGCTCCCTTCTCTTACACGGAAGAGATTTCTGGCATCACTAAATTCCTTCAGAATGACTTCGTGATCGGTATCTCCGGTCGCGGACCCGGCGCAGATGTGCTTGCTCAAACTGTCACAGATCTCTTCACGGGGAGAGGTTTCATGGTCGACCGTACCGGCGGCAGGGGAGCCGATTTGTTGATTGAGATTAACGCGACTACCGACCCTTCAACGCAGCCGGTTGGTGAATGGTATTACTGCAGATGGCGTGTCGAGTTGAATGCTTCAGATCCGTCGACACACTCGGTCATTATGAGCGCGTCTGAAAAAGGGAAATCAGGACAGCTCTCAGTGGATGAATCGAAGAGGAAAGCTCTTTTCGATATGAACAAGAAGACGGCGTTTATTGCTTCAAAGCTCCTTGACAAGCTGACGGGCGGAGAAGAATAAACAAGACTCTTCTACTACCGGAGCCCGAGCCCCGCCGGTGGAATATGGTAGGGCTCTTTTTTATGTCGGAGAATTGAACGCCGGGCGAAACCCATTTTCTGACTCCTCCTTTAAGGAAATCCTCCTGAAATGAGTGTAGGTCTCAGGTTTACTTTTTCCTATCATCGCGTTACCGATATGTAACGGACATCCATCCGATCAAATTTCACCCTCCGAATCATTCCCTTTTCGACATCTGCTCTTGGCATGTGTCTTGACCCATTAGATCGGATGAATTTGAAGCGACAAATACAGGACTATCTATCGTCAGGATCGGAATTTCGCGCAGCAACCGGAGAACTCCCGGCTCCTGTGCATCGGAATCTCTTGGCCGAAACTCTCGCGGTTATCTGCCTCGTCGCTCTTTTCGGTACCCGGACATCGTTTGCGCAGAACACGGCTTCGACAGGGGTTGCAATAAACGCCAATGTAATCCAAGGATTAACTCTCACACTCTCCGGTGGGCCGTTATCGCTCGGTACGATCGTCGCCGGCACAACACCCGCAGCGATCGATCCACAGAAGAGCAGCGTCCTTTTTACCGTAGCCGGAAATGGCGGGAGCGCGGTTAAGGTGAGCTATTCGAACGTTACAATGAACGGACCTAGCAGTGCCACTCTTACATTCACTCCGAACGTTTACGGATCATCATCCTTAACGGCACAAGGGGCATCAACGAGTGTGTCTTCGGGAACAACCGTCAATCTCAGCGGTAGCAGCGGGAGTGAAGGTGATTTCTACTTATGGCTCGGCGGTAACCTTAGTGCTGTACCGGCAGGTCAGACAACAGGGTCATATAGTGGCACATTCACAATGACGGTTAGTTACTAACTCTGGATCTATGGATTGGGGGTAGCGGGTTGAAGGAGCCCGGCGGAAATGCCGGGCTTTTTCTTATGAGGCTGCATGTTATTTATAACATGTCGGCTTGCAAAAGATCTATGCTCTGTCGTGTTTTTAGTAAATGGAATCCAGCAAAGAGTCCAGCTCCGGTAGGAACGTCCTGCAGAGCCCAGCCGCGTCTTTGCGATTTCCATTGCCCGGCTTCTAACCTCGGGGAAAAATCATCTCATTTTGCAAAAGTTGAAACGCTCCATTGGCGAAATTTTGTTACATTATTACAGGTTGCGCATGAATTGCGCTTGTGAACCCTGTCTTACTAATCAAGGAGTACATCAATGCGGATCGGCATTGCCTGTGACCACGGCGGTTTCGAACTCAAGGAAGAAATAATTTCACGTTTGAAAAAAATGAACCACGAGGTCGTCGACTTCGGAGCGAAATTGCTCGACAACAATGACGACTATCCAGATTATGTCATACCGCTCAGCAAGGAAGTTGCCGCAGGAAAGGTCGAACGCGGCATCGCGATCTGCGGGAGCGGCGTCGGCGCCTCCGTTGTCGTGAATAAAGTCAAAGGTGTCCGTGGAGCGCTGATCCATGACTGCTTCTCGGCCAGGCAGGGCGTCGAAGACGACGATATCAATGTCATTTGCCTGGGGGGAAGAATAGTTGGAAACGAGCTGGCGTGGGTGATAGTCAAGACTTTCCTTGATGCGAGGTTCAGCGGCGCGGAGAGACATAGGCGTCGCCTTTCAAAGGTGGCGTCTCTCGATAATAAGGAGAGCTGAAGGTGACGAAAAATCCGTTGTTGGACCTCGAGAGGCTCGGGCAGAGCATCTGGCTGGATTTCATCAGAAGAGAAGCCGTAAAATCTGGTGAACTCGCGGGCCTGATTAACGACGACGGAATTTCCGGAGTTACATCCAATCCTTCGATTTTCGAAAAGGCTATAGCCGGAAGCCACGACTATGACGAATCGATCCGTGCCATGGCGCTGGAAGGAAAGACAGTAGAGCAAATCTATACAAGCCTGACGGTGGAAGACATTAGAAACGCCGCGGACCTGTTCCGACCAGTCTATGATAGGACGAATGCCGGGGATGGCTACGTCAGCATAGAGGTCTCTCCAGCTCTCGCGCACAGTGCCCAACGAACCGTCGCTGAAGCTCGACAGTTGTGGCAGGCTGTCGACCGCCCAAACGTTTATATAAAGGTCCCTGGAACGAAGGAAGGTCTTGAGGCCATAAAACGGCTCATCAGTGAAGGGATCAATGTGAATGTTACTCTATTGTTCGGCCTGCCGAGATATCGCGAGGTGGCAAACGCATATTTGTCCGGCCTCGAAGCGAGAGCGGAAAAGGGTGGGAGTATCTCGAATATTTCTTCGGTCGCGAGCTTCTTCATGAGCAGGATAGATTCAATCGTCGACAAGGTATTTGAAGAGAAGATTCAGAAACAGAGTGCCGATACGGCAGATGCCGTCCGGTCGCGCGGCCAGGTCGCGATCTCGAGCGCGAAGCTTGCGTACGAAATTTTCGGTCAACTCTTTCAAAGCGACAGGTTCCGAAGACTTGAGGCAGCCGGAGCAAAGAAACAGCGTCTTCTATGGGCAAGCACGAGCACTAAGAACCCTGCCTACAGCGACGTTAAGTACGCCGAGGCGCTAATAGGGCCGGAGACTGTAAATACTCTTCCGCTTGAAACTCTAAACGCTTATCGGGATCATGGCGATCCCGCTGCGAGGTTGAGCGGCGGCCTTGATGATGCCCATAGAGTACTCGAACGCCTACCTGCGCTTGGATTCGATATCGATTTGGTTACTCAGCATCTTGAAGATGACGGTGTAACCAAGTTCGAGAATGCATATGCGGTTCTGCTTAGGTCACTGCAGGACAAGCGCGAAGCGGCTCTTCGCGAACCTGTAGACCGTCAGTCATTTTCACTCGGGCCGCTGGCGAAAGATGTGAGCGATCGTATTTCCCGGGCGGGCTATGAACACCTCGCGGCGAGACTTTGGCAGAAGGATTCCTCTCTTTGGAAAAGCGATGACTCTGATCGGAAAATAATAAAGAGTTCACTCGGTTGGCTGCATGTCGCCGAAAAGTTGGAGGAAGTGCTCGACGACCTGTTGGATTTTGCGGCGGAAGTTAAGGAGGCCGGCTTCAGGCATGTCGTCCATATGGGAATGGGAGGTAGCAGCCTCGCTCCACTTGTGATCGCGGAGTCGTTCGGCAAACTTGAAGAAGGTCTTCCATTCACCGTTCTCGATACGACGGACCCTGTGACTATTCTGAAGATCGAGCAGGATGTGCCGATGTCTGACACGCTCTTCATAGTCGCCAGCAAGTCGGGCACCACCGCAGAACCGAACGCCTTCTGCGATTATTTCTATGAGAAGCTGAAAGTGCTCAAAGGCTCTTACGCGGGCGGGAACTTCATTGCCATTACGGACCCCGGCTCCAAACTAGTGAACGTGGCAAGGGAAAGAAAATTCCGGCGTACCTTCCTAAACTTCGCGGACATCGGCGGACGTTATTCAGCCTTGTCGTACTTCGGGCTCGTTCCCGCAGCGCTGCTCGGCGTAGACGTGCCTGAATTTCTCACGAGGGCGCTGCGGATGGCTCACGCATGTCACTCCTGCGTTCCCGCCGAGAAAAATCCGGGCCTTGCTCTCGGTGCCGCCATTGGAGAACTCGCCGTTAAGGGAAGGGACAAGCTGACTCTTGTTGTCTTGAAGAAAATGAAAACCTTCGGGCTCTGGCTGGAACAGCTTGTCGCTGAGAGCACAGGCAAAGAAGGAAAGGGGATTCTTCCGGTCAGCCGTGAAACGTTGTTGGAGCCGGATAACTACGGAAAGGACAGGCTCTTCGCCTATATCAAGATGAAGGGTGATGACGATGCTGCGACGGACGACCGTATGCACAAACTCATCGATGCCGGTCATCCGGTGGTTACGATAGAAATGCCGGATGTCTACGACCTCGCACAGGAATTCTTCAGATGGGAGTTTGCAACCGTTGTTGCGGGTTCGATTCTCGGAATCAATGCTTTCGACCAGCCGAACGTCCAGGAGAGCATAGACATAACAAACAAGCTTCTCGATGAAGTCCGCGTCAAAGGTTCTTTGCCCGAAGAGAGTCCGTCATTGCGGGACGACAGTCTAAGAGTTTTCGGAACTGTTTCGGGCAGCACTCTCGTTGAAGCCTTGAAGTCTTTCTTAGCCCAATCGAAGCCTGGCGACTACATCTCGATCATCGCATATCTCCAGGTGAGCAGCGAAGTCGAGGAACGAATCTTTTCAATGCGCAACGAGATCGCGAAGAAGCTGCGTCTCGCGACCACATTCGGGTACGGCCCGAGATTCCTACACTCGACAGGTCAGTATCACAAGGGGGGACCGAACACTGGCCTCTTCATCCAGCTGACGGCTGAAGATACGGCCGACGCGCCGATCCCGGGACAGACTTACGGCTTTTCCGTTTTCAAAAGAGCCCAGGCGCTCGGTGATCTGGAAGCGTTAAGACGGCACGAACGGCGGGTTCTGCGGATAGATCTCGGCAAAGACTTTGTCGCCGGGCTGGAAAGACTGAACAAGGCAGTCAATGAAGCTTTGGACTGAATACACACAGGGGCTGTTCAGGCGGCAGATTAGATATAGAAAAGGAGGAGGACCATGGAAAAGAAAAATGTGCCGTCGACACTGTTCCTCGACATAGGCGGCGTTTTGTTGACAAACGGATGGGACCGCGACGCGAGGAAAACGGCCGCGGAAAAATTCGGACTCGATTACGAGGAGTTGAACGAGCGTCATCATCTGACCTACGATACGTTCGAGGCAGGCAAGCTCAGTCTCAGAGAATATCTCGACCGGATAGTCTTCTACGATAAGAGGGACTTTTCACACGAAGATTTCCGCAATTTCATGTTTGGGCAATCTCAGCCTTTCCCTGAAATGATCGCCCTCGTCAGGTTGCTTAAGGAAAAGTATAAACTTAAGATCGGTGTGATAAGCAACGAGGGACGCGAAGTCAATCAGTACAGGATCAGCACATTCCACCTCGGCGAGTTTATCGACTTCTTCGTCTCCTCCAGCTTCGTGCATGTTCGAAAGCCCGACAGGGATATCTATCGGATCGCGCTGGACATAGCGCAGGTGGCACCGGAAGATGCCGTATATGTGGACGACCGCACGATGTTCGCCCAGATCGCCGCCGGTTTCGGACTTAAGTGCATCCATCATAAAGGATACGAGACTACAAAAGCTGCCCTCGATGGCTATGGTCTGAAGAGCTGATCGGCTTATCACTTGCTAGTGCCATTCCAACTAATTTTACCAAATTTTCTTCCGCTGGGCGAAAATCTTAAGGTCGAATATCAATATCGGGATCGCTCCCGCGGCAATGAACACAACATCTGCGATTATCCTAACAGCCGAGTAGAGGAATAGAGAAGTCAGCTCTTTCTTTTCGTGGTCCTTGTAAACAAAAAAAGAGAAAGAAACAATGCCGATAGATCGGAATATGGTTGAACTAAATGTAAGGCCGATTGTTCCGAGAGAAAAACATCCGACAATACATACAACTTTCGAGAGACTTAATGCCGGTCAGTCGATGACCCTGATCAACGACCACGATCCCAAACCGCTCTACTACGAGTTCAATTTTGAAACACCTGGCCGGTTCAGATGGGAATACGTTGAACAGGGACCGGATGCGTGGAGGGTCGTAATAACAAAAATCACCTGTAGTCCGGGTATGTGAAAATTCTGCGATCTTGTGTAGCTTAGGAAAGATGAACAGCATCTATGAATATCTTTCCGGTGATCATGAAAGGCTGGATGAGCTTCTGAGACTGGCGTCCGAAGGCAATGGTGGAATTGACATGGAGCCTTATTCCGAATTCCGGCAGGGATTGCTCAGACACATCGGGCTCGAGGAAAAGATAATCCTACCCGCGATCGCCCGCCTGCAAAACGGTAAGCAGGTCGAAATTGCCGCGAGGCTTCGGTTGGATCACGGCGCACTCGCCGCTCTTCTGGTCCCGCCGCCGAATCCCGGCATCATCGAGACGATACGCTCCATACTCAAAGAGCATAATCCTCTCGAAGAGAACGAAGGCGGTTTGTACGAACTCATCGACCGGCTTGCCGGAGGCGAGCCGGAAAGTTTATTGGAGAAACTTCAATCAGCCCCCGGGGTGCCCGCTCTCCCGCACAACGATAGACCGGGGATACTCGACATCACCCGTCAAGCAGTAGAGAGGGCCGGATACAAGCCGCTTTTTTGACCCTGTTATGGCTCCAAGTCCCTGACGAGGCTACAACGTCAAGCCGGCTTCCTAAACCGCAGACAGTAGTACAGCCCCTGCCTGATCTCTGAAAGCCTGATCTCTGTCGCATCGGATGGCAGGAGATCGATCGGAGGGGAGATGGGGTCTCTTGAACTGTTAAAGAAACCACGAAAAAGGGGGAGCTTGTTATGCGCGTGGGCCGCCTTCTCCGTTTCATCGGCGATCATCATGCGTGCTCCGGGCTTTGCAACCCGAAACATTTCGTCGATCGCTTTCTTCTTATTCTCAAAATAGTTGATCGATGCGACATTGAACACGACATTAAAAGCTTCGTCGCAAAACGGAAGGTGTTCCGCCTCTGCCTGGAAGAGATCTATGTTTCTATCTGCACCGATGTTTTGCCTGCATCTCCTCAATTGTCCCCATGAAACGTCCACCCCGAAGTATTCAGCGTTTGCCGGGAGGTATTTGATATTCACTCCATTGCCTATTGAAACTTCCAGCACGGAGTCGCCGTTTTCTACTTCGACGTATTTCAGATATTCATTCCGCGACTGTTCCTCGCCCCCCTTCAGATTGTAGTAGACTGACTGTGTTAACTGGTAGAAGGGGGAGAGGATGTCGTAGTATATCCTGCTCTTCTCATTTGCTGCATTGAGCCTGCCCGGATCTATGAAGACTGGAATTCCGTCGCGCACAGGGAAGGATGTGCCGCTGTCTGTCCCCACAAGGTGCGTCTCGCCGGCTCTTTCTGTCAGCTCAAGCCTCTCGCCGTTGACCGGGCTCCGAAGGAGCGACAGCATCTCCGCCTTCACCTGTCTCTACAGACCGTATTAAGACTAGCCCTTTTCATCGTGAACCTAATTTAATAATCATCCTGTTCCATTTTACTATACGTCCATCCTTCCATCATTCCACGTTTCCATCGTTCCGAATACCATTGAATCTGTTGACCCCACCGGATAAATTTTTACATTAACTTTTGTCCAACCAAACAGGTGACGAAATGCCATATCCAAAACCAACAAGACGAAGCTGGGCTGAACCTTTCAAGATCAAAGTGGTTGAGCCCTTGAAGACCACCACCCGGCAACACCGGGTCGAGGCGATTAAGGAAGCGGGCTACAACACGTTTCTCCTTCGTTCGGATGACGTTTATATCGACCTCCTGACCGACAGTGGCACAAACGCGATGAGCGATTACCAGTGGGCCGGAATGATGCTCGGTGACGAGGCTTATGCGGGCAGCAAGAACTTCTACTACCTCGAAGCCAACATGCGGAAGTACTACGGCTACAAGTATCTGGTGCCGACGCACCAGGGACGTGGCGCCGAACACATCATCTCGCAGATCCTGATCAAACAGGGGGACTACATCCCCGGGAACATGTATTTCACGACGACCCGCGAGCACCAGGAAAGAGCCGGAGGGACGTTCGTCGACGTGATAATCGACGAGGCGCACGATCCGGAGTCGACTTATCCTTTCAAAGGCAATGTCGACCTTCAAAAGCTCGAGGACCTTATAAAGAAGGTCGGCGCGAGAAAAATCCCTTATATCAGCGTTGCGGCGACTGTGAATATGGCGGGTGGACAACCGATCTCGATGGGGAATATGAAGGAGATACGAAAGCTGACCGCCAGGCACGGCATAAGAATTATCCTCGACGCCACACGAGCAGTGGAAAATGCCTATTTCATAAGGACACGCGAAAAGGGGTACGAAAAGAAATCCATAGCCGCGATACTTAAAGAACTTTGTTCATATACAGATGGAGCGACGATGAGCGGGAAGAAGGATCTTCTCGTGAACATCGGCGGGTTCCTGGCGATAAATGACAAGGACCTATTCGACGAAGCGCGCAATATGGTCGTTGTGTTCGAGGGACTCCACACCTACGGCGGACTCGCCGGACGCGATATGGAAGCTATGGCGCGAGGGATGGAGGAAATGACCAAAGAAGACTATGTCCGTTCGCGAATCGGACAGGTCGAATATCTCGGCCAAAAACTTCTCGACTGGGAAATCCCAATCGTGAAGCCGATCGGCGGTCATGCGGTTTTCCTCGACGCGAAGAAAATTCTCGAGCACATCCCCCAGGAGAAGTTCCCGGCCCAGACTCTTGCTTCGGAAATCTACGTCGACTCGGGCGTGCGCACGATGGAACGCGGGATCGTCTCTGCCGGGCGCGACTCAAAGACCGGCGAGAATCGACATCCGAAACTCGAGCTCGTCCGCGTGACTATTCCAAGGCGCGTCTACACCCAGGCGCACATGGACGTAACGGCCGAATCGATTCTCGAAGTCTATGAGAGCCGTAAGAAGATCCGCGGCCTTGAAATGGTTTATGAACCGAAACATCTGAGATTTTTCCAGGCACGGTTCGATAAGGCATGATATTAGCGGAGACTGTCCCCAAAGCAGCCACCCGATGAATCGGACGGCTGCCAGCCTTACATCCCGATAAATTGTACCCAACTTACCGGGACGCGGGTTGATGCGCCGATTCTATTCGATGTCCTTTTGAGACAGCCCCTGCCAGACTGAAGCAGCACTTGATGAAACATCTCCAAAAATTGTCGGCATACAAGCGCCCCGATATTCGATTTCTTACGGCTGCCAGGGTCAGTCGCAGTATAGCCGGAGGGATGATCGGAGTTGCTTTCCCGTATTTCATACTCACGAGGCTGCACTACGGAGCATTCCAGATGGGCGTGATATTCGTGTCCGCAAGAATTGCGACCGCCGTGCTCGGCTTCTTCAGCGGTGTTGCCGCGGATTCGCAGGGCAAACGCAGGACCCTCATCATTGTAAGTCTGTTGCTGCCGCTTAGTGCCTTCATTGTCTATTTGTCCACCAGTTTCTGGTGGATCATGTCGGCCGCGATGATTGGCGGTTTCTCGGCGACCGGGTCTCTCGGCGGCGGCGTCAGCGGTGCAGTCCAGCCGGTCCAGAACGCTGTCCTTGCCGAGCTCACAAATGGAGATGAGAGGACAAAGTTCTACTCTGTTTTTTCTTTCATCTCCGGACTCGCCACCGCACTCGGATCTCTTCTAACGAAGGTCATGACAATCCGGGATGTGTTCCTGGCCGCTTCGATCATTTCGTTGGCCGCGATCCCGGCTCTTTGGAACCTTCATGTCTCCGACACGCGAAAGAAAATCGGAAAACTGAAGACGAAGATGGTCATAGGGAAATTTACCTTGACGGGATTGTTGAACGGTATGTCGCAGGGACTCGTTGTGCCTTTCCTGATTCCGTACTTCGTACTGGTGTACCACATGCCGATGTCTGAAATGTCGGTCTACGCCTTTGCCGGGAGGGCCTTAGGATCGGTCGCGATCCTCGGTGCGCCTTTGCTGGAGAGAAGGCTCGGGTTCGTCAAGAGCGTTGTGGCTACCCGCGGTCTTGGCCTTGTCTTGATTATGCTCCTTCCCGTAGTCAGGTTCCTTCCTGTCGCTATTGCCATTTACATCCTTGCCCCGTCCCTTCGAGTCGCTGCCGCACCGATACAGAGGTCGGAGCTTACGAAGCGCGTGCACGGGGACGATCTCGGAAGGGCGCTCGGCATAAACCAGGTCGCAAGACTTGCGGCTTCGTCGACGGGTACGGGCCTAAGCGGCTACCTGATGCAGAACGCGCTTTATGATGTCCCTTTCCTCGCATACGGAATACTTATGATAGGGAATCTCTGTCTTTATGTTAAATTATTCGGGATGAAAAAATCGCACACATCCTCACTCAGGTAGATTTCTACAGGCTTCACACGGAAACTGTTGAGAAGTGTAATCGTCTAATTGAGCATCTGGAAGATTTTGTGGAGCACGAATTCCACTCTTAAGCTTTGAACTTAAATCAATCAAAATGAATTATTCCATAAAAAAAGATATAATGGTACTCGGTTTTTCACGAGTTACGAGAAGTATTGCAGCGGGAATGATCAACGTGGCGTTCCCTTATTATATACTTACAAACCTTCACTATGGGGCATTCGTCATCGGCCTCATCTATGTATCCGCGACCGTCGCTACGGCGATACTTGGCTTTCTTTCCGGCATCACAACGGATGTCTGGGGGAAGAGAGGCACGCTCTTGATAGTAAGCGCATTGCTCCCTCTCAGTGCCGTAATGGTCTATCTTTCGACAAGCCTTTGGATGATTATTCCCGCTGCCATGCTGGGCGGCTATTCCGCTTCGGGCTCCCTCGCGGGAGGCGGCATCGGAGGCGCAGTCCAACCCATTCAGAGCGCCGTCCTTGCCAATTTGGCCCCCAGCGAGAAGAGGACAAGCTACTTCTCTTTCTTTACGTTCCTGTCCGGCGTGACTGCGGCAGTCGGTGCCCTCCTAACAAAGCTGTTCGATGTCCGTGACATCTTCATGGTGTCGGCGATTATTTCTGCGGTCGGCGTCCCCGGGCTGTGGTATCTTCACGTCTCCGAAGCGAGGGGAAAGATCGGAAAATTGAAGACAAAATCCACGATCGGAAAATTCACGCTGACAGGAATGCTCAATGGACTTTCGCAGGGACTCATCGTCCCGTTTCTCATCCCGTTCTTCGTCCTCGTGTACCATGTTCCAAAGTCGCTGATGTCGGAATACGCCTTCGCAAGCGGTGTTCTCGGCTCGGTTGCGATTCTTGGTGCACCGATGCTGGAAAAATACTTCGGCTTCGTCAAGAGCATAGTCTTCACAAGAGGCCTCGGTACCTTATTGTTCGTGATCTTCCCCATATTGAGGTCCCTACCGGTGGCGGCGTTCATATATATCATCGGTCCAGCCCTGAGGGTGATGGCGCTCCCTATTCAGCAATCGGAGCTGACCAAGCGTGTAGACAATGACGAGATGGGAAGAGCTCTCGGGATAAACCAGGTCGCGAGACTCGCTGCTTCATCTACAGGGACAGGCTTGAGCGGGTATCTGATGGAAACTGCGCTCTTCGAGATGCCTTTCTTCATCTATGGTGTGATAATGGCTGCAAATCTCTACCTGTACATAAAGTTCTTCGGAACGAGGAAAGCGGAAGTCGACGAGGATCTGGAAGAAGAAGCCGATGTCAAATAGACCGCGGCTCTTCCGCGGGTTCTGCAAGTTTCCCCAGGCGCCATTTAAGAAAAAGTGCGGGATGCATTGTCGCACGATGAACTGTTGAAGAACCGATGATCCGAATCGCACTCAGCAGAACTTTTGGAAAGTCTCTCTGAGCAATCCGGCGACTTCTTCGGGTTCCCGTCCCTCAATGTCGCTCCTGTGTATCATCTTCACCAGTCGCCCGTCTTTGAGAAGGGCGAACGACGGTGATGAAGGCGGCTGATCCGTGAAATAGCTTCTCGCGCGTTCAGTGGCCTCCCTGTCCTGACCGGCGAATACTGTCGTAATCTGGTCCGGTAATCTCTTGTCTTTCAAAGCGATAGAGAGCGCCGGCCTTGCGATGCTTCCTGTGCAGCCGCAGGTCGAGTTAACGAAAACAAGCATGGTCCCCTTTTCCTTCACCGTGTTGTCCACTTCTTCCGCAGTCCTGAGCTCCCGTACGCCGAGCGACCTGACTTCCTTACGCATCTGATCTATGAACAAGTCGAAAGTTTCAAACATCTTCATCTCCTCTGTTTGCTATTGTAAACAAACAATTAGTCGAAAATGGTTTCCGGTAGAAAAGGCTGGAAAGCCGGTTGCAAACTGCGGGAAGTGCGGTGTATCCACAATGGGCTTAACCTTGTCACGGTTCTGACCCTTGACAAGGTTTGTCGATCATAGTCTTAAAGGTTCGTGATGGCTTCGAGTATCTTGTCTACCTTTTCCTTCGACTCCGCCTCGCAATAATAGCGGATAAGGGGCTCCGTGCCGGATGCGCGGACGAGCATCCAACCGCCGTCGGCGAAGAAGTATTTGAATCCGTCGATCTTTAGTACGTGGTCTACTTTATGTCCCGCAATTTCTTTCAAGCCTTTCTTCATTCTCGCGAGAACTTTCTGTTTGTACTTCTCGGTTGTGCGGACATCGATCCTTCTGTAAATGTGCGGCCCGACCTGCTCGAACAGTTCCTTGACGAGCTCACCGAGAGTACGTTCTCTCTTCACCATCATTTCACAGAGCGTTAAGCCTAGGAACAATCCGTCGCGTTCGGGGATATGTCCCTTCAGGCCGACGCCGCCGCTTTCCTCGCCGCCTATGAGTACATCTCGCGAAACCATTAGCGAAGCGACATGCTTGAAGCCGACCGGCAATTCGGTCAGCGGAAGGTGGTATATCTTCGCCAGCTTGTCAGGCATCTCGCCTACCGAAACCGTTTTTACTATTTCGCCCCTCATCCCCTTGGTCTCGTAGAGATATTTCAGGAGGAGCGCATAGACCTCTTGCGGCCCGACGAAGTTCCCATGTTCGTCTACAGCCCCGATCCTGTCCGCATCTCCGTCCGTGGCGAGTCCCACGCTGTAATTACCGCCAGGGACAAGCTTCATGAGCTCCCGCAGATGCGCTGCGATCGGCTCGGGGTGCTCACCGCCGAACGACGGGTTGAATTCGTTGTGGATGACGGCTGCATCTTCGATGACTTGTTGGAGAATCCCTTGTCCGGCTCCGTACATGGCGTCATGGACAATCCTCAAACGTGCACTCTTTATCGCCGCAATGTCGATCTTCTTCTTGAGATCATCTATATACAACTGCCTGAGATTTGCCTTGCTGATCTTTCCCTTTTGTGCCAATTCCTCGAAACTCTTCTTGACTACTTCAAGGGCCTTTTCGGAAGTCTTGTTGGCCTCTTTCTCCACCTTGCCGACTACCTCGACATCTTCCGGTCCTCCAAAATCAGCTTTGAGTTTAAACCCATTATATCTTGCCGGGTTGTGGCTCGCGGTGATCACCACGCCTGCCGCCGCTTTGAATTCCGGAATCGCGAGCGAAAGCGCCGGGGTTGGGCAGTAACCGTCTGATAGTATGACCTTCATCCCTGTATTCGCTATTACCTGCGCCGTCCTCTCGGCAAACTCGACCGACAGGAATCTCGTGTCGTGGCCGACCAGGATCCCGTTCTTAGCCAGCTTATGTCTTTTGTAGTATCTTCCTGTCGCCAACGCCACCCTGGATACGTTGCTGAAAGTGTAATCCTGAGCGATTACTCCCCGCCATCCGTCAGTGCCGAATTTGATCTTCTCCATAGTCGTTATCCTTTTGGTTAGTACCCCGTTAAAATAGAAACCACTTTGCTAACTTTCAACGAGGAGAATGGTCGGAAGGGTATAATTTCGTTGAAAATCCGGCGGGGGGCTTTTATATTCACCAAGTCAAACGAAAGGCTGATTTGATTACTTCATCGGCTCGTGGCTGCAAAAATCTTCTTCTCTATAAACGTCTAACTGATTCACAACCAAAACGACCGGGATCGCATCGGCGATCTGCGTGAAAGGAGTATCCATGGCTGAACAGGTGAACGGCACTCGATTTCAATCGTATGTGCCTGCTGAAACAACCATGAGGGAATTCAGCCTCAGGGCAGTCTTACTTGGATTGGTAATGTGCGTCATCCTCGGAGCGGCCAATGCATATCTGGGACTGAAGGCCGGAATGACAATCGCCGCCACCTATCCGGCTGCTGTCATAGGCATGGCGGTCCTCAAAACTATGAAAGGAAGTCTGCTCGAAGAGAACATCGCCAGGACTGTCGGCGCGATCGGCGAGTCCATCGCCGCGGGAGCAGTCTTCACTATCCCGGCGTTTTACATTGCCGGTATATGGAAACATTTCGACAGCAGGCATTTCCTCGTAGCGACCGCCATCATGTTTGTCGGCAGTGTGCTGGGGATTCTTTTCGTGACAGTCCTGAGAAGGGTGATGGTCGAAGACAAGGAACTTCCATTCCCGGAATCGATCGCAGCTTCTGAGATTCACAAAGCGGGTCGGACCGGCGGCACAGGAGCAAAGTATCTCTTTACCGCAATGGGGATCGGTGGATTGATCAATGCATTGGGTCAGCTCAATTTCTTCGCCTCTGCCTGGGAGAGGTTCATCAAATTCACACCGCTTCCGTTGCCGCTCAGCACCGGCTCTTCGAGCGCGACCGTTCAGTCGGGAGGCGGTGCCCTTATAACGACCCCCGGAGTAAGCCCGGCGTATGTCGGTGTCGGCTACATAATCGGGCCTCGTCTTGCCGCATTAAATTTCAGCGGCGGTATCATAGCATGGGGACTCTTCGTCCCGCTCTTGCTCTATTTCATCGGGCCGACTGCACTTCCAGCGACCGCCTCGCAAAGTTCGTGGATCGCTCTCGCCTACTCGATCTCGCTGACTCTCGTCCGTCCTATCGCGATCGGCGGAATGCTTTTCAGTGCGGCGTACACGCTCTATAAAATGAGGAAGAGCCTGAGCGTCGGACTCGGCAGAGCGATCGGCGATGTCAGAAAGGCTGCCGCTGGTGGCAAAGTCGAAATAAGAACGGAACGCGACATGGATTTCAGATATGTCGGCGGCGGAATAATCCTTGCCGGTATCGCGACATTTTTCATCTATGATCATTTCGCCAATGAGGCCGTCGCTGCTTTGACCGCAACCATCGTCATGCTCGTTGCGGGATTCTTCTTCGCGGCGGTCTCCGGGTACCTTGTCGGCATCATAGGCTCGAGCAACAACCCGGTAAGCGGCCTCACGATTTCGACATTGTTGATAGCCGCGATTCTGATGGTGCTCCTGGGACAGACGGGTATCACTGGCGTCGCGGCGGTTCTCGGCGTCGCCGCGGTAGTATGTGTGGCCGCAGCGGTAGCGGGCGAGATGCTCCAGGATTTGAAAGTCGGCCATATATTAGGTGGTACGCCGTGGAAAATGCAGGTCGGCGACCTGCTGGGCGTCTTCGCCGGCTCCGCTGTGATGTTCATACCTCTGATGATTCTCAATCAGGGCGACATCAACCGCGGCGGTACCGGCTTCGGCGGCGCGAACCTTCCTGCACCGCAGGCAGGCATGATGGCCGCTCTCGCCCAGGGAATAGTCGGCGGGCACATGGCGTGGCCGCTCGTAATAATCGGGATGATAATGGCGTTCGGATTTATCATCAGCGGCGTGCGGAGCCCGATGCTTGTCTTCGTCGGAATGTACCTTCCGTTCGGGACAGTCTCGGCGATATTCGTCGGCGGACTCATTCGCGGCATCGTGGACGTAATCGTGAAGCGCCGTAAGTTTAACGAAGCTCAGGGCGCCCGCGTGGAGAACACAGGTATCCTCCTCTCCTCGGGCTTCATTGCCGGTGAAGCACTGATGGGCCTCGTGTTTGCCGCGCTCGCCTTCTATGACGTCCAGTGGCCGATGATCTTCGTACATCCGAGCTTCGGCATAAGCATACTCGTATTCCTGGTTCTTGCGGCAATTCTCATCTACTATCCGTTGAGAAATGCAGGTTCGCCGGACCAGCCGGCGCCTCCGAAGGCAGCGATGTAGACCCGGATTTTATGGATTAGTCGGATTAACCGGATTTGCAGAGGGCGGTCGAGTGGCCGCCCTCTCCGCTTTTGATATTTCCAATGATCATTCGATGTAACCGCTCAGTTATGGGGCTATCGACCCTACGGCATTCATTAAAATGAACGCCCGGCAATTGCGCGAAACCGCAAAGCGGTTTTGTTCACAACAGCCGTTCGTTTCAACGAATGGCGCGGAAACGGTAACTGAGCGGTTACCATTCGATTCCTGGTATGGTTGAACGGCCATATGCGAGTATGTATATTGAAACGTCTGATCGAGAGAGAAATGTCTGCTCCAAAGACCACCTTTGAGTGGGATCAAGACAAGAACGAGAAAAATCAAAGGAAGCACGATTTGTCCTTTGAGGTGGCTCAATATGCCTTTGCCGATCCGCACAGAGTTATAGCGTCAGACCAGGAACACAGCGAGAGGGAAGAAAGGTTCTATTGTTTTGGGAAGGTTGGTGAAGACATAGTCACCGTTCGGTTTACGTACCGAAGCGAAAAGATAAGAATTATCGGCGCAGGATATTGGAGGAAAGGAAAACAAATTTATGAGAAAGAAAACAAAATACACGAATGAAGAGATCGGCAAGATCGAAGTTGTCGAAGACTTCTTACCAAGACCTGAAGACCTTGCGTTCAAAGAACAGAACGTGAAGGTTACCCTAAATCTCAGCAAGGCCAGCGTTGAATTCTTCAAGAGGATAGCAAAAGATCATGGGAGCCAGTATCAGAAGGTAATCAGAGAACTCTTGGATACGTATTCTTCGCATTTTTCGTCCAAATGATATAGCGGATGGTGACGAATAGGTTGTGGAATTGGGAAGATTTGCCAACACTTAAATCAGATGGTAAAGAGACCTAAAGGAGGAGGAACAGACAATGAAACAGATACAAAAGGCAAAACGGAAGTCCCCCTCGGGTTGCAAGACAACGGACTTGATATTTACCTCGTACGCAGCCACGAATAGCGAGGTATTTCCCCATATCATTCGGCTACATGTTCCAGCGGGTTCTAAGGTGGCAGACGTGACATACGGGAGGGGGGTGTTCTGGAAAGAGATTCCGATGGGAGAATACAGACTCTATCCAAGCGATCTCAAGACCGGAACGGATTGCCGAACATTACCTCACAAGAATGGAGAAATGGATTGCGTGGTGTTGGACCCTCCGTACATGGAGGGTTTGTTCCGGGAGGACGAAAGCTTTGCTGGTCAAGGAACACATACCGCTTTTCAAGAACATTATTCCAATGGGCAGCGGCCAAAGAACCTGAGTAAGAAATGGCATGATGCGGTTCTCGAACTATACGTCCAGGCTGCAGTAGAAGCAAAGAGAGTGCTGAGGAAGAACGGAATCTTAATTGTGAAATGTCAGGACGAAGTATCGGCGGGTATTCAAAGGTTGACGCATGTTGAGATCATTGTCAATCTCCATTACTTGGGATTCTATCCGAAAGACCTATTTGTGTTAACGAGGAACAACAAAGCTGGAGTAAGTCGAGTGGTTAAGCAACTACATGCACGGAAAAACCATTCATATTTCCTTGTGTTCGAAAAGGAGGCCACTGTCTCGAAAATGAATTCTATCGCGATAATGACTCATCTACTAAGCGGTCAAGCAAGACAAACGGATCTTTTACATAGGGATCTATGAGGGGCCAAGTAATCGGCATAGAAGAAGCCAGTAATTCGGACTGTTGAAGCGAGGTATACCTCTTGAACTTGCTTCGAGGCAGATCTCTATTCAGAGCAAAAGCAAACTCCCATTTTTTCGAGAAACCAAAGAGATTCACGGCAACCAAGTCAAACTCACCCACTCTTAGGCAGGTTGTCTTAACTTGGGAATCATCGGAGAACATTACATTTCGGCTGTCACTGGCATCGCATTGATAGATGGCCGAGAACTTAGCTCCGTCCTTTTTGATCGTGTTGGTTTGAAGTGATTTAGATTCAATGCGAAAAGTTTTATGTCGGTAAGTAAGGCGAATATCGCCCTTCTTCTCTCTGTTGTGATCGTCGTCCTTCGTGACTTCGCTTACCCGGGCATCGCTGAAATACAGCCGTTTGAGTTTGTATTCGGCTACATATCCAAATACAAAGCCTCGGAGGCTGGGGTTGGTGTCAATGATGGAGGTAAGCTCTTCTGCGGTTAGGTCCCACCGATAGAGAACGTTTTGTTTTCTCAGCTTTTCAAGCTTGTCGAGGTTCGTCACAGTGCACGCTTTTTAGTTTTCAGATAGATAGCAAATCATATACGAAAAAACAATTCAGCAAAAAGCTCCTGAATTCGGCAGCCCCCAACGCAAAATAGCCTGCTACCTGAGTTTCCATCTTACACATTTTGTGATCCTGAGCTATATTTCAACTCAGAGCTTCTTGCAGACCATAATTCAAAGGAGACCATCACTATGAAGCATTTCCACCACATCCCTGTTTTATTTCTCCTGCTTTCTTTCAGCCTTGCGTTCGGCCAACCCAACCGGAAAACCGAGCCGGCAAAGGTGCAGGTGAGCGATGTTATGTCTTCTGCGACCTTCAGCGGACTTGAGCTGAGATCGGTCGGTCCGGCTTTCACAGGCGGACGCATCGTCGCACTCGCTGTCGATCCGAACAACCGGGCACATTATTATGTAGGCGTCGCCTCCGGCGGAGTGTGGGAAACTTACAACGACGGCACATCCTGGACGCCGGTGTTCGAGCACGAGCCGGTTTACTCTGTCGGCGCGCTCGCAATGGATCCGAAGAACCCGTTCGTGGTCTGGGTGGGAACCGGAGAAGCCAACAGCCAGCGCAGCGTAGGCTGGGGCGACGGGATATACAAGACCCTCGACGGCGGTAAGCACTGGACAAACATGGGACTGAAAACCTCCGAGCACATCGGCAAGATCCTGATCGATCCGCAAAATCCGAACATCGTTTACGTCGCGGCGCAAGGACCGCTGTGGGGACCCGGCGGCGACCGCGGTCTCTATAAAACAACCGATGGCGGCAAAACTTGGAAAGATGTCCTGAAGATCAGCGAGAATACAGGGGTAAATGATGTTGAGATGGATCCGACAAACCACAACGTGTTGTACGCTTCAACCTATGAAAGGCGTCGCCATACATGGGGATTTATTGACGGAGGCCCCGAAAGCGGGATTTACAAATCAACGGATGCCGGTGAAACATGGACGAAACTTAATGCCGGACTTCCCACAGTCGACATGGGGAAAATTGGACTCGCAGTCTCGCCGGTGAAACCGAGCGTTTTGTACGCAACCATCGAAGCCGCCGAAGGGAAGGGCGGAATATTCAGGTCTACAGATTACGGCGAGACTTGGCAAAAGATGAATAGCTACAATGAAACTGCCATGTACTATGGCGTGATATATGCCGATCCAAAAAACGTTAACCGGATTTACCTGATGGGTACCTATCTCATGTATTCCGATAACGGCGGCAAGACGATGAAGCATATGGACGAGAAGTGGAAGCACGTCGACAGCCACGTCATGTACATCGACCCGAGCGATCCGGATTATTACCTGGTCGGATGCGACGGCGGATTGTACGAGAGCTACGACCGCGCAAAGAACTGGGACTTCAAGAGCAATCTCCCGATCACACAATTCTATGACGTCGATGTCGACAACTCTAAGCCGTTCTTCTATGTCTATGGCGGTACGCAGGATAACAACTCTGTCGGCGGCCCGTCGCAAACGATGAGCGCGTCAGGCATCGTCAACTCTGATTGGTTCATTACCGTCGGCGGTGACGGATTTGAATCGCGCGTCGACCCCGTCGACCCGAACACTGTCTACGCCGAAAGCCAGTACGGTGGTCTCGTCCGCTACAACAGGAAGACGGAACAGATGCTTGGAATACAACCGGTGCAGGGGAAGAATGAAGCTCCGCTTCGCTGGGAATGGGACTCCCCTATCATTATTAGTCCGTTCGATCATAACACCATTTATTTCGGTGCAAACAAGCTCTTCAAAAGCACCGACCGCGGTGACAGCTGGACTGAAATCAGCGGCGATCTTACACGGCAAATTGATGTAAACAAATTGAAAATCATGGGAAGAATCTGGGGGCCCGACGCGGTTGCCAGAAACACTTCGACTTCTTTTTACGGAACGTTGACGAGCATCTCGGAATCGCCCTTGAAGCGAGGACTCTTGTATGTCGGCACTGACGACGGGCTGATTCAGGTCACTGACAACGGCGGAAAGACATGGCGGAAAATCGACAAGTTTCCCGGCGTGCCGGAACTGGCGTATGTCACTCGGGTTATTGCTTCCAAGTTCGATGTCAACACCGTCTATGCTGCGTTCGACAATCACAAGAACGAAGACTTCAAGCCTTATTTACTGAAGAGCGCCGACCAGGGAAGAACATGGACTTCGATCAGCTCGAATCTTCCGGAAGACGGACCGGTCCTCGCGTTCGCTCAGGATTACAAAGATCCAAACCTCCTATTCGCAGGGACCGAGTTCGGCCTCTTCTTCTCGAACAATGGCGGTGAGAAGTGGATACAGCTGAAGGGAAACATGCCGACTATACCTGTACGCGACCTGGCCATCCAGCAGCGCGAGTGTGATCTCGTGGCCGCGACATTCGGGCGCGGATTCTATGTGCTCGACAATTATGCACCGCTCCGGCTGGCCGATGAGCAAACTCTTTCCGAGAAGGCCGATCTCTTCCCAGTGAGAAATGCCATGATGTATGTCCAGAAAGAACCGCTGGGCGACGTCGGAAAGGCTGCTCAGGGTGAATCCTATTTTACCGCTCCTAATCCACCCTTCGGCGCGACGTTCACGTACTATCTGAAGAACACTCTTCAGACGGCGAAGCAAGTACGCCTCGAGGAAGAAGCCAAAGCCGTGAAGAGCGGAGCGGAAATAGCGTTCCCGACCAATGAGCAGCTTACGGCGGAGGGAATGCAACCCCAGCCTGTTGTCGAGCTCAAAGTGACTGACGAATCTGGCAATGTCGTGAGAAGGGTCGAAGGTCCGTCGACTGCAGGTATCCATCGCGTGAGCTGGGATCTGCGTTATCCGAGCATGGTGGTACGCGAAAAGCCGCGTCCATACGGCTCCGACGAAGGCCCGTTCGTCATGCCCGGAAAGTACACTGCCGCTCTATTCGAAAGGATGGATGGTAAGACGACTCAGCTATCCCAGCCGCAGAGCTTCGACGTGTACGTGGCGGGCGAAGACACGATGCCCGCCGCCGCCCGCGCGGAACTGGTCGCATTCCAGGAGAGAGTCACGAAGCTGCACGGTGCCATCTACGGCGCGCTCCAGACCGCGAACCAGCTGGAAGAGAGACTCGGCTTGATCGAGAAGGCTCTCAACCAGAGCCCTTCGAATGTTGAGACATTGCGTACCGACGTCTACAACATGCAGATGAAACTCGATTCCATACTCATACAGCTTCGGGGCAATGAAACACTCCAGGCCCTGAGCATCAATACTCCTCCCTCGATAAGCGACCGCATCGAGACGATCATGTACAATGAATCGATGTCGACGGCGCGACCGCCGCAGACCGACATTGACTCTTACAATATTGCGAGCGAAGAGTTCACTCAGCAGCTTGGTGATCTCAGGACGCTGGTCAACGTCGATTTAAGAAAGCTTGAAAGTGAAATCCAGTCCGCCGGATCACCATGGACCCCGGGAACGCTGCCGGATTGGAAGAATGAATAGGCAATCCCTTTAGCTCATGCCTCAGGGCCCGGGGGCATGAGGCATGCAGGATGACTTTCCCGGCTAAGACCTGGCTTTCTCACACAACCTTTCAGGTCTTAGCCGGCGAATCATCAGCCGATGGAATCCGCTCCGGGGACGTCTCCATAACCGGCAGATAGACGTTGAAGGTCGTTCCTTCCCCGACTCTGCTTTCAACATCAATGTAGCCCCTGTGGCTTTCTATGATTCCGTATGCAACAGAGAGACCCAGTCCGGTGCCTTTACCGACTCCTTTTGTGGTGAAGAACGGTTCGAATATTCTTTGGGTTGTGCATTCGTCCATTCCGATGCCTGTGTCGCTTATCTGAATCTCCACATACTCTCCCGAGCTCGCGTCAGGAAATCGAACCGTCAGCAGTTCTCCCGGTACGGTTCCGGTCGAGATTGTCAGGCTTCCCCCGTTCTCCATGGCATCCCTGGCATTCAGACACATATTGAGGAAGGCCTGATTCATCTGTGCCAGGTCTGCCGATACGAGTGGCAAAGGTTCGTTCAGGCGCGTGGAGATTTCGATCACCCTCGGAAATGTCTCCATCATCAATTCTTCCAGCTCCCGGATCACGTCGTTGATCTGTAAATGGATGAATGTGATGCGGGTTTTACGGGCGAAAGTCAGGAGTTGTCTCACCAGAGTCTTGCCGCGTTGAGCAGATTTGAAAATGGCTTTCAACCCGCGTTCGGTCCTCTCCTGATCGGCAACCGACTTGCCGAGCAATTCCGAGTACCCGAGAATTACCCCGAGTAGGTTGTTGAAATCGTGTGCGATTCCGGCGGCAATATTTCCGAGCCCTTCGAGCTTCTGTGCCTGGATGAACCTGCGCTCGAGCGTCCTGATTTCCGTTATGTCCTTCGCCATTCCGGAGACAACGCCCCCATCGAGAGATGCACTGAGCAAGACATTTCTCATTTTGCCGGTTTTTGTTGTCAGTTCGATTTCCTTGCTCTTCCTGGCACTGTCTGTTTCGCGGAGTTCCCGGAGGAAGCTGTTCTTGCCTCTATCATTCTTATATGAAGCCGATGAAACCACCGATATCAATTCCGCTGGAGAATCATACTCCAGCATATCAGCCATGGCTTTATTTGCGTAAAGGATTGCGCCGTCCAGGGTGACTTTGTAGACCCCGACAAGAGCGTTCTCGACGAGCTCCCTGTAATTCCGCTCCGATTCGGAAATCTTCCTCTCCATCTCCTTTCGTTCCGTGATGTCGCTCAGCATCACTGCTTTCCCGAGTTCACGTTTCTTTGCATCAAGGATCGGAGATATGTTTACCTGGAAAGACCTCGTATCCTGCCCGCGGCCTATGCTGAGGACGTGTCTCGTGGTCTCATCGCGTGTCACGCCGTTGAGGTAGTCGGACAACCCGTGGAAATCTGTCAGGATGTTCATACCCTGGAACGGTGGGGCAAACTCGAAGAGGATTTCCTTTGCGCATTTGTTAAAATTCAAAAGACGCCCTGTTTCGTCAACCAGTATCATTCCATCCTTCATGTTCGCCCAGATATTGTCCAACGCAATCGGGACGAGGTCCAGCATGCGGTATCGGAAAGTGCCCCAGGTGTAGATTATTCCTGTCGCCACGAAACCTAACGGGGTCACGTCCAGGCCGCGCGGACCCAGTCCGGCAAGATAAACAATCAAAGTAACCCACGGAGCGAGCGATCCTATCGAAAAAATCAGTGCCTGTTTTCGGTAGACTCTTTGTCCTCTCCTCGATGCGTGAAGGAGCAGTATATTCACAGTCAGCGCTGAAAGGTTTATATAACCCATAACAAGCCAATACCAGAATCCCGGGGTGGTGATAATGACATCGAGTCCGCCCATTCTGCTGAGCCCGACAGTCGCATAGTACCAGTGGTGAAATCCGTTCGTCCATTCGACAAGAGTTGTCAGGACCGAGAAGCCTTCCGCCGGGACAAAAAACCTGCGGGTCAGCCACTTTTTCTTCCCTGCGTATTTTATCGCGAAGACCAATCCCAGCGTAGGTATTTGTGGAATTGCTAGGTATTCGACGCCCAGCCAGAATTCCTTTCCTGCCAGTGTCTGTGCCGCTAACTCCAGCGCATAGGCGAACGAATAGAGCGATGCCGCGAACATGAACAGACCGAACGCGAGCGCGCCATCGGTCTTCTTCTGGCTGATGGAGTGAGCGCCCATCATACTTAGTACGATGGAACCTATGAATAGAATCAAGCTGTAGTTATTCATGTGTACCGTCTATGTGAACACCTTACCAAATCCTTTATCGGAGATTTTAACTGTAACTTTAATTTGACACATGAGATACGGACGGATTTCCCCGTTCAATGAAAGTCAGCGATGTTGCGGCGGCAGTTGGTTTCACGGATAGAAGCGTATTCGAGAAGACCTTCAGGAAGCTCGTCGGAGTTTCACCGTCAGGATATCGAAGATTGTCTGCTGTCATCGAAAAAGACACGCGAAAATGATACGTGATTTTGATACAGGTTGGTTGACTTAACTGGCGAGAGAAATTAAATATGACAGCGGTCTGCTGGGAAATATGCCAGACGAGAAACGAAATCCGAAAATTCGGGTGTTAGTTAAGTTCAATTTGACAAATCAATGCAGTTGAGCTGAAAGCCAAAAAAAACACGGGAAAGGAAGACGGGACATGTATGTAAAAAGGCTCGCGAGTTATCTAGTGATTCCGTTGATTGCGGCAGTGATGGGGTTCGTCAATATTTCCTGCGGGAGTGTAGCCTCCGATTTAACTTGCCAATCCGTTGTGGCCAGTTTGAGTTTGGTTTCCCTTCCAAGTAGCGCCCCAGCGGGAGACGTCACTATTAACGTCCAATATCAGTTCTGTGATGATTATCTAAATGGAACAATGTGGCTCGCAGTTGTGAATCCTGATGACTCCTATAGTTATGAATCAGTGACAATTACATCTAATATGGCATCTGGTACATACGCTTTTACTCATGATTTCGCAACCGCTGGGACGTACACTGTTTGGGCAGGTGCGAGCAAGGGTACAGGCTCAAACGGAGATGGGGAACCGTTCGGAGATGTCTACAGCACCACCTCAAGGATCAATATTACAGGCGGTTCTTTAACCGCTGCGTTCGTTGCAGCAGCTGAAAGTTACTGCAACTACTCGCTTACATGGTTCAACCGGGATGCCAATATTACGACGGACGAAAATGGTCCGCAGACAGAGTGGACTAGCAGTGTTCCTTATAGTCTTGTTAACTATGATGTGGCGGCAGCAATCGCAAAGAACGTCAACGCTTGGGCGCAGCCGAATCAGACTCGATGGTATCAGTATTCTCCAGGAAAACCCGCTTACAACTATAATGATCTTGATAACGTCGGAAACAGCAGCTACCCATGGCCGGTAAATACTTTCAGCGATTGGACGGGAACAAATTGTCAAGGTCTTCTTTACAATTGCGCAGTAGAAGCAGGATACACCAGTTTTACATCAGATAACAATTATATAAACAATGTGGACGCTTGGGCAAACCTAGGGGCTGAGATTGATGCCAGCCAAGTTCAACCGGGGGATTTTGTCTATTTTCATTATCAATATACTGATCAAAACAATAACATAGTAACCTTTTCACACGTTGCGATTGTGAAAACTCCTGCTTCTGACCCTAACAACATCATGCTCATTCAAGCGCTCGGCATATACTCTTCACCGTTTGATTTTCAGATAACAGATCAGGCAACCGTCGGTGCGACTGCAAATGCCATTTTGGATGGAATCAGTCCACAACCGACCCTTACAATAGAATATAGAAGACTACCTTCGCAATAAGGAGAACGGACATGAAAAGAAGAGGCATATTGGTCATTACCGTTGTTGTTTCTCTCATGATTTCGGAGAAAGCCAACTCTCAAAGTTACCCTGAGCATTATAGGTATGAGAAGATAATCACAATTCCTATCGGTTCAGGAAGTGGTGAAATAAGCGTGGAATATTCTGCTTTGGGACGTTTTGCAAAACTCCCTGACGTGATTGCGGTGGATGGGAATGGCGATTTTATCCTTGGAAGCCGCCTTCAAAATGCGACCGTGCAAGAATTTGATAACAATGGGAAGTTCATGAGGGTAATCGCGCGACGCGGTCCGAACGTATCGAATGTGAATTATCCTTTTAAGGTCGCCATTGACAGCAACAACTCTATTTATATTATCGACGCATATAAATACTTGAAATCTGGCTTTGTTACTGGTGGATCTTCGATAAAGAAGTTCGATGCAAACGGACAATTCGCATATGATGTTGCATACGGTAGCATTCGGCAAAATCCAGGGAAACATGATTACATAAGCAATTTATGGGTAACGCCAGGCGGTAGTGTTTATGTTCAAGACGAGTATTCAAGTAAGAGTGAAAAGAACCAGTGGGGATATCCTGAGCTTGAGCGTGGAATTTTCGGAATCAATGAAAGCGGCAGAGTCGTTGGCGCTGTCGATAGCCGTTTCTATAAGAATTATCAGGGTGAGATGCTTAAGCTGGGATCCGTGCGAAAAGGGAAGAACGTCACCTTCACCGTCACATACTTTACACAAAAAAACCGAGAGGTGATAGACAAGCAATTCAGAACGACCGAGAGTCAATTGAATCTGGAGAGGACAAGCGAAATTCAAATCGAAAATGCGGATGAGCCGAAATTCTTAGGAGTCGATCACGCTGGGAACTTATACTTTGGGGTGAAGGAAGAATATGAGTCAACCGGAAGTACAGTAAACATACTTCCAAAGAATGTAATCTATAAATACTCCCCCTCCAGCCAGCCTTTAGCAAAAATAGAATTTCCACAGACGGGAGGCAAGCAACTTGTTGATAGTGGTGGTGATGTCTACTGGGTTAATCTTGCAGTAAAGAATCCGAAGCGGTTTACCGAGGGTGATCATATCGAGATTCAGAAGTGGGTTGAGGCTAAGTGACTGAAAGATATTCTCCGAATCCTTGAAAAACAAAATGGGCGGGACTATGAAACGAATATTGATTTTATTTCTTTCCTTGACTTCGCTGTGCACAGCTCAACTCCTTCATATTAAAACAGGTAGTGGACCGAGCCGAGTTCCCGTCATGTCCGATACGGCCCAGATCAAATCTGTAATTTCGCAAGTTGTGTTCCTTGCTCGCATGAGGGACAGCGAGAGAATCTCACGGTATTTGTCTTTAGGATATACTAATGGGAACATGCCATCAGGAGCGCAAGTTACTCTTTCACCAAGAAGTCTACATACCGATAGCATCAATATATCGATCAAAGGAGATAGCGCGGCTGCTGAATTCTTGGTTTCGGACTATCAAAAGGGGCACAGTAAGAAGGAAGTGATGTCGTTTTACAAATCGAAAGGTAGATGGATGATCAACGGATCGACTTTCTTCATACAATACGTGAGATACGAATCAAAGAATTCTTCGTACAATGCCCCTAACATTGGCTCGACCAGTAACGTTGAAAGAGGGTCAAGCAAATTAAATACAATTGCCTCTTTTTCTGGATTTGGTAATCATAAGGTCATTTCAACTACCTCCGTAATTCCATCGTTCAACATTTCAAGTTCTGCCTTGATACAACGCACTGCTCCATGGACAAGTGTGAATACAATAGACAGATCAGTAACGCAACAGTACCTTAGCAGAATCCTTTTCGATCAACCGTATGATGGTAAGTTTGTGATTTTGAATAATTCCGATGTTTTTTCAATCATGTCAGATCATCTTTGGGGACGTATTCTGTATGCAAGCCATAATGGTAATTGGATCAAATCCTACGGGGACAATAAAGGGGATCAGCCTATACCATTGGCCTCGTCTGTAGCATTGGATCAATCTGGAAACATTTTCGTGATTGCCAATTATCCTCCTACCGTTTACTGGCTTGAATATAACGAATCCTCTCAAACCGTTTCTCTAAATAAGACCTTCTCTTTACCAGATGTATCGGATGCTAGCGATATCGATCTCGCTACAGACAGTCAAGGTAATGAAACATTTTGGTTGACTGATAATGAGGGAAATGCTGTATTCCACTATGATTTGAGCGGGACAGCGTTAGGCAAATACACAAGTGTTGTTGATCCAAACACAAATGAACAGGTAACTTTTGTTCATCCGACGAGCCTGTTGGTAAACTTTAATGGATATCAAAGTCTTGCGTTAATCGACGATGACAGTACACGGGTAACGATCATTGATGACATAAGCGGCTTTAATGGAAATGTAATCGATGGCACTTTTACTTCGTTCCAATTTACGGACAAAGTCGCATTGAGTTCTTTGGGTGTGTTCGGTGGTCTACCCGGACTTAACGGACTTTGGGTGGGGGACGCTTATAACCACATGTTTCATGTTTTCGACGCGCTCTTCGGAACAGGTTATCTCTGCTCTGTTAGCGAAGCCACCAACGGACAGGTGCAATGGGCAGCTCCGAGAGCCATAATTTCGACTGATATGTCGAACAGCGATGGCGGTTATTTGGAAGGTCAAACACTAGACAATTGGGACGATTCGCATGGAATAAATACCTACGACAGTGGAACTGATCTCCTGAACGTTGTGGCATCATACGCGTCTGGACCAAATGTTTTCATTTCGGGGACCACGCCGACGGCTACATTAAGCAGCGCAACGATATACCGACCTGATGGCTCTAGCTACACTTATCCAACTAATACCATATGGGCGTCCACAGGAGACGTTCTGAACATCCCGTCCTATGATTTGACTCCAACCATCGGTGTATATCATGTAAGTTTCCAACTGACTCCATATTACGGCCAGAATTACGTAACAGGACCACCGAGTCCGGTGTCAAGAGACTTTTATTTCGCCCTTCTGCCGGATGGCAACATCGCGGGCCCGTCATGCGGACCTGTCGGAAGCATGCTGACGTTCAATGTGAATCCGACCAGTGGTTCAGGCAACTTCTCATATGCATGGTACCGTCAGGATTTGGGAAGCAGTTCTTGGACTTCCGTTGAGGCATCAACTCCTTCTCGAGTTAACGTCCTAATGGGATCAGTCGGGTTCACACTGAGGTGCGATATAACAGACAACTACAATGGGAATACCGTTTCGATCTATTCCTCTTTCATAAGCTCGGTGACGACTTCAGGAGTCTTAAGTGGAAACGAAATATGGTCCGGCAACGTCACAATAACGGGATCAGTGTCTATCCCATCCGGTGTGACGTTAATGATACAGCCTGGAACTACCGTCTCGTTTCCCAGTGGTGCCTCACTGACGGCCAATGGGTTGCTGACGGTTAATGGCAACTCATCGTCAGAAGTTACGTTTACCGCAGCAAGTGGAAACTCTGCTGGTGCCTGGGGCTCTTTAGTACTATCCGGTTCTGGAGCAGACGAATCCGCAATTTTCTATGCTCATATCGACTATGGCAACGAGGTGGACGTAGAGAGCGCCAACAATGTAACTATAGAGAACTGCAGGATAGACGCCAACGCCGGCGCCGGCATCTACTTGTATTCCTCTTCCAACTGCCTCATGCAATCGGATACGATCGCCAATACCAACATCCATCACGGCATTCTGTTGAATGCCAGCACCAGCGACAACTGTTACCAGAATGTCGTCTACAAGACGAACGAGAACCAGCAGGGTGCCGGGATATAATACGGCGGCGGCTCGAACGGGAATGTGTGGCAAAACGACGTCGACTACTACAATTGGGGATTCGCTGCGGCTTACAGCTCTTCCCCATATTGGGAGAATCCCAACTCTCCGGGTGGAAAGAACAATCGCATCACCCATTGCCTCTACGGCGTCATGGTCTACAACAACAGTTATCCCGACTTAGGAGAACTCTATCCTCCTTTCGAGGTAAGCAGCATCTATGGCAATAGCGTCGACGTCTATTTCAGTACGGCCAACGCCGGCATGGATGCAGTTGAAATATACTGGAACAACGGCACAGCAAGTGATGCGATAATACAGACGAGCAACGGTGCAACCGTATACACAAGTCCTTCGTATCCCTACGACCTCTGGGCAGGGACACCGATACCTTCGAAGCAGTCGCCCGTTGGCGGAGGAGTAAGAGGTTCCGAAGTTGTGGCGAGCACTTCTGAGGCCGGGAACCCTGAAAGGAGTGGACGTTCACTAATGAGCGGGCAGGGGTCAACAGATTCTCTGTCGATCGGTATCGGCATGATCGAGCAGCACAAACGGAAAGACGCCGAGCATTTCTTCGAATCCTATCTCGGCAGACACCCGGACAATCAAGAGGGATACGTTGATCTCTATAATTGCGCCGACAGTGAAACGGTTCCTGATATTATCAGCTACTTCAAGTCGCTTCCTGCGCAGGCATCGGCAGACCAGAAACTCCTTTTGGCCGATCTGTATCTTGAGCAAGGAGATATCTCAGATGCTGAACAGGTGGACAACAGCCTCGTGAATGCGAATCCCAACACCTCCCTGGCAGAACAGGCCGAGCTGAATGATTTCTATATCACTCTCTTTAAGAAACACGATCCCACAGGCGCATCGGCAGTCCTGAAGAGTGTGGAAGGGAACGAAACTCTCCTTGCGCGGCTTCCGGGTGAAGCCCAAACCGGAACACCGATGGAGATATCCGACGCGGAATACGCCCTGAAGACGTATGTAGATCCGGCAACCGGGAAGATGCCTGACATGAACGAACAACAGTCCTCGCTCACGTCTGCGCAATCTGTAAACGGACTGGTGCAGAACTATCCCAATCCGTTTAACCCGACGACGATGATAAGCTACAATCTGAAGACTGCGGGCTACGTGACACTTACTGTGTACAATGTGCTTGGACAAAAGGTGGAGACACTGGTAGACGGGTACCAGAACGCGGGTGTCCATAGCGCGGAGTTCAATGGAACGGCTCTGGCAAGCGGAGTGTACTTCTACCGTCTGACAGGTCCCGGCATAGACCAGGTAAATAA
>JAJZVO010000098.1 GCA_021845665.1 Bacteroidota bacterium
CTTCACGCTCAGCGCATATGCCTTGGACCTGTCGTTTCTACCCCGGCCTGCTGTCGTTCCGATTAGCTGCCAGTTAGAGGCCCGGTAGCATGTCCCCTTGAATCTTTCCTTGGACATGATTTCTGTCGCGGCGGCAACTCTATCAACCCCTTCCTCTCCAATTCTCTGAGCACTTCTCTGCACTGCATATCCCGCAACTTACCTTTTGGCGTTCGCCATCCCCACGCCTCACAAACTCTCCTCGATATGTACGTCCGCCCTTTTTCCCCTTCTTCTCTTATCATCCGCCGTACTAACTCTACATCTTCTTCCGTCGCTGTCTCTAAGAACCTTTTTGTCTCTGGCATCGTCTCTGCATCAAATATACAGAATCCCCCTCCACGAGTCCAGCCCCCAACTTCATCTCTCTTCTTATCTTTGCCCTGTAACTGAGCGGTTACCCGAAGATTGGTGATATCTGATGGTTTTCGCGCTTCGATTCCGTAAATTTCTCTACGTATGAGCGAAAACGCCCTGAAGATTCTGACACCAAAGTTCATTTCTGAGCTCTCGAACATGGAGCTTCGGGCCAGACTCATAGTGGAGGGGTTCCTGATAGGCATGCACAGGAGTCCCTATCATGGATTCAGCGTGGAATTCGCGGAGCACCGTCAGTACTTCCCGGGTGACGACATCGGGAACATCGATTGGAAAGTCTACGGGAGAAGCGACAGGCTTTACATCAAAGAGTACGAAGAGGAGACGAATCTGAAGGCATACATCCTCCTCGATTCGAGCAGCTCGATGGGATTCAAGAAGGACGGCAGTGTCAGCAAGCTGGAATATGCCGGCTATCTGGCGGCGGGGCTCATCTATCTCATGATGAAGCAGCAGGACGCCACGGGCCTCGCGATATACGACAAAGAAGTGAGAAAATTCTTCGAGCCACATCTTACCTATTCGTACATGAAACTTCTTTTCACCGAGCTCTCGGGCCTGGGGCCGCAATCGAAAACGTCGACGGTCAACGCGCTCTCCGCTTTAGCAGAGAGGATCAAACGCCGCGGACTCATTATAGTGATAAGCGACTTCCTCGACGAGCCGAAGAATGTCATCACGGCGCTTAAGCATTTCAGGCACAGGAAGAATGAAGTGATAGCTTTCCAGGTGCTTGACGATGCTGAGCTGAATCTCGATTTTCCGGCGGATGCGGTGTTTACAGACATGGAGACCGGTGAGCGCATTTCGACACAAGTATCGGCAATACGAACAGCATACAAAAAGAGTGTCGGGAAGTTCGTCCATGAGCTAAAGAGCAGGTGCTTTGAGAACGATATCGACTTTGCGCTCCTCACGACATCTACCCCTTTCGACAAAGCGCTTACGGCTTACCTGACCAGAAGAAAAAAAATGTTCTAGGGACTGTCGGACCGGATACGGATATCATAATTTTACAGGGTTGAAGGAGAAGAGATGGATGTTGTTATTTTGGCTTCGGTAGCGGTAATTGTCGTTGTTCTGTTCTTCATACTTCTGCAATTCAGAAACATTACGTCAAAGCAGCAGTCTTCTTCAGAGCAGACGATGCAGCTTTTTACGATCTTCAAATCGGACGTCGAGTCGGCGATTAAGTCCGTGGCCGAAACAGGCCGGGCGAGCAGTGAGTCGATGTCGAGCACTCTTCAACTTGTAACAAATTCCCTTTCCAAAAGCATGGAAGAGAACCGGGCAGGGACAAACGCCCAGGTAGTGCAGCTTGCCAACCAGATTTCCCAGCTCGCGACGCTGATGGGGAAGCAGGTCGAGCAGCTTACGAGTTCGGTCGACCAGCGGCTCGGGCAGTCGACGGCGTCTACGGACAGGCAGATCGGCCAAATGGCGCAGCAAATCTCCGATCTGTCATCGATAGTGGGCAAACAGGTGGAGAATCTTCGTGGCTCGGTGGAACAGCGTCTAACCAGCTTTGAGGGACAGCTGGGGGGACAACTTTCGGAGGCAAACAAACTGTTCTCTTCCCTGAAGCAGGATTTTGGGGAACTAAAGGAGTCGAGCAACAACATGATCGAGATCGGGAAGCAGATAAACGAGCTCCAGAGCATTCTAAGCTCGCCGAAGCTCCGCGGAAATCTCGGCGAGACTCTCCTCGAAGAGTTGATAAAACAAGTGATACCTCAGGGGTTCTACGAGTTCCAGTATCCCTTCAGGGATGGGTCGAAGGTTGATGCGGTCATAAAGACTTCCGAAAGGATTATTCCTATAGACTCGAAATTCCCCAAAGACGAATTTCAGAGATATGTTCAGGCGGAGACCGATGCGGAAAAGAACCTTGCGCTCAACAGGTTTGCAGCGGTCGTGAAGAAGCAGATCGATGACATCGCCGAGAAATATATCAAGCCCGCTGAAAACACTTTCGATTTCGCGATAATGTTCATTCCTTCGGAAAGCATGTACTACGAACTGCTGATTTCGGACAACGATGAAAACAGCGCGTACCGTTACGCGATGAAGAAGCATGTGATCCCCGCATCGCCGAACAGTTTCTACGCGTACATACAGGCTATCGCGATCGGTCTCAAAGGCATGCAGATAGAGAAGAACGCCGAGAGGGTCAGAGATCAGCTCGCGCAATTAGAGAACTCTCTTTCCAGGTTCAGCGACAATTTCGAGACCCTTGGTAATCACCTCCGTAACGCGTCGAACAAGTACGGCGACTCGCACGAGGCCCTCGGGAGGTTCAGGGAGAGGCTGCAGGGAATCGCCAAGTTCGATGAGGAACCGCCGAAAATAGAATAATGGCCATCATTCTTAAAAGGAACTTTGACGGCGATCCGATGGGCGATTTTCTTCCCGAAGTGAGGAAGCGGTCGGAGACTTCATCGGGCGCGTATGACTTCATCTACATCGTCCCAACTCGCAGACGCGTCCGCGAGCTGCAGCGGGAGCTGGTCACCGGGGTGACATTCGGAAAACTTCCCGTCTACACGCTCGAGTTGTTCGCTCACGAAATGTTCTTGATGATGACCACCGGCAGGCGAGTCATCTCGCCGTCAATGCAGGGGATGATTGCGAGCCGAGTCCTCAGTGAAGGAAACTACAGGTTCTTCAAGTATGCTTCGTCCCGCCCGGGCGCCAGAAAAGGAGCCGCCCCCATCGGCACCATAAAGAAGATAGTCGACCAGATCGGGTACCTGGAGGAAAACGGTATCAGTCCCGAAGATTATCGCACGTTGGCATCGGCCGCCGAAGAATCCGAGCGGTTGAAACTCGAAGAGTTCTATATCATTTACCGCGAATACCTCGCGCAACTCGGCGACAAGCTGATCGATAGTACCGGCGTCCTTTCGCTCATCAATGACAAGCTTTCCGCGTCGCGCGAGCTGCTCGATGCTCGGTTCCCGGGAAATCTAACGGTGTTTGTCGAAGGGTTCTACAATTTCAAGAAGCCCGAGCTCGATTTTCTCCGCCTTGTCTCATCGGACAAACGATTCGCGTTCCTGGTGAAGCTGGACTGTAACCAGTCGAACGACAATCTCTTCAGGACGATGATCTCGACTGCATACGACCTCTCGGTAAGAGGTTTCAAGATACAGGAGAAGCCCGAAGTCTTCCGTATGCAATCTGGCCGTGATACAATAGACTATCTCGCGACAAATCTCTTCCAAGACGATCCCCCGAAAGGGAAAATCGACATTCGAGACAAAGTCTTCGAGGTGGGTGTTCGCGACCGGCTGCGCGAGGTGGAGTTTGTCACAGAAAAGATTAAAGAGATCGTCAGACTTAATCCCGCCCAAAAACTCGACAGGGTATGTGTTGCTTCGTACCTGCCGCAAAACTATTCCGCGATATTTCGTGAAGTGTTCAGGAAGTACCGTGTCCCTGCGAACATAACAGACAGGTTGACGCTCGAAAGTAACGGCGTCGTCAACGCAATACTTTCATTCATCGACATAAAGGCTTCCGATTACGAGCGCGTCACTCTGATGAGAGCCCTCACGAACCGCATGCTGTCGCTGTCGGACGAGTTCGGACCCGGCAGGGCCGGAAGCATAATCTACGACGCCGCCAGGCTCTGCAGGTTCGAAAGGGGACTGAAGATGTTCAGGAATTCAATCGATTCAAGGTTGGAATTTATGGACAGACTCGGTTCCTCCGAGACAGACGATGATGCTGCCGGTGCCATGCGCAACCATGATACCCTTGTGAAAGCGCGGAAGATACTCGACGGGATCGAATCTAAGCTCTCCGGATTCAACGGCAGCCTTTCTCCGGCCGAGTTCAGGAAGAAGTTAAAGCAGTTGGTGTTCGATCTTGGGATACACGGGAACATCCTGAGTGCCGGGGCCGGGGGAATATCTACGGAAATTGTGGAGAGAGACGCACGCGCCCTTTCCGCATTCTTTGAGGTACTCGATGAAGTGGTCGAGGTTGAAACACAGCGGAGTAGCGAGGAACTCCCGCTTCCGATTTGGGTGGAGAACCTGAGGGCCGCCTTATCTCTTACACGCTACAACATTCGCCAAAAGTATGGATACGGAGTCTATGTCACCTCACTCGAGGAGATAAGAGGTCTCGAATTCGACTACCTTTTCATTGTTGGACTCAACGAAGGGGAGCTGCCGTCGAAATACAACCCGGAGATATTCCTTCCGCTCAAGTCGCAGGATGAAAACCGGGAAACAGCACCATACCTGCAAAGACACCTTTTCTACCAGGCCGTAAGTTCATTCAGGAAGAAGTTGTATCTTATTCATCCGCTCCAGCGGGAAGAGGTGAAGCTTGTCAGGTCGCCCTTCATAGACGCGATGGCCGAAGTCGCTGATATCACACAGCTCAAGGATGAAACTGATGCAGTTCGCGCACGGAACGTGTACGAGCTGCATCAACTCATAGGGGCAGAATCGGCGATCTTGGGCGCACACGAGAGGATCGCGACCGACGAATCCGCGTCGAAACTTCTGCCGCCGAACCTATCCAGGTGCCTGCGCGCGGAAACGGCGAGATACCGCGGTGATACCGAGAGTGAGTTCGCAGGCATGATCACCGAGTCTCAGCTGATCGCCGATCTCGGCGAGAAACTTTCAAAACGAGTATTCTCTGCCGCTCAACTTGAGTCTCTTTCCAAATGCGGCTTCCAGTACTTTGCCGGGAGAATCATCAGGGCGGCGGAAGTGCCGGAGATCGAGACGTCGATGAGCCCGATCGAGCGGGGTGCGGTCCTTCACAGGATACTCTACCGTTTCTATTCGGAACTTTCAAATAGGGAAAAACCCGGTGGCGCGAAGGAAGAGCTCGATCTCCTCCTTTCTATCGCCCGCGAAGTCCTCGACGGCATCGGCATAACTTCCGACGGATCATTCGGCAGAGATCTCTTCGAAGTGGAAAGGGACGCGATACTCGGAACTCCTGACCGTCCCGGTACACTCGAGATGTTTCTGGCGAAGGTCCAGTCGAAACTGACCGAGTACGGCTTTCGCCCGGAAAAATTCGAGGTGGGGTTTGGAATGAAGGGGGGTGACGGCGAAATCCGGGGAGATCCCGTCGAGATCGGCGGTGTAATGGTACAGGGTAAAATAGACAGGATAGACTCAGGGCCGAATGGTTTTGTGATTTTCGACTACAAAACATCGGGCCGCAACGCGACGCACCAGGATGTCATCAGAGACAAGTTCAGCCCGCAGCTTATCATCTACCTGGACGCGCTCAGCAAGCTGATGGAAACAGCCGACGCTCCAGGCCACGTTGCCGGTGCGGCGTTCATTTCGGTAAATAGGGATCGCCTGATGAAGGCAGATTCTGGATCGGAGCTGATCGAGTTCATCGTGCGTGAGGAGGCGGGTGAGCTGCAGTTCAACAAGAGCTTTGAAAGCACAAGGAAGACGCCCAGTACTGCCGGTTATCCGGACAATATGGGCATCCTGCTGAAGGAGACGGAGATTTTTGTGAAACAGAAGGTAGACTCTGCACGCACGGGCAGATTCAACCTGACCGAGTTTCCACCTGCGAAGGTGTGTGCCTATTGTCCTTATGTTGAAGCATGCCGGATCAAGCTGCGGAGCGAGGGAGCAGAAGCGGTGGAAGATTAGGCGTAGACAGAAGAAAGTGAGTACTGAGATAGGGAGTATCGGCGGTCTATCTGTGGGATAGACCAGGACCGGAATCGGAGATCAAGCCTCGAGGTCGAGAGCTACGATTTCGCTGGAGTCTCTCGCATAAATGAGGTCCGTGCCTACTACAAAGTAGAAATCACCGAGGGTGGTATAAACTTTCCTGTCAACTGTATCTTCAAAACGCGTTCTTCCGGCAGGATCGATTACTTTCAAATGAGAGTCGTACAGCGGATTTCCTTTTTCATCTTTGCCAGCCTCTGTGTAATACCCGATGATGTCTTTGTCAAAGACTGATGGAATGAAGGTGGGGCTCTTAGCTTCTCCCGGCATGCTCTTTTGAAGAATCGAAATATGTTCAGCAGAAAGCGTATCCTGAATCTCTTCGAAGAAGCTCGATAGGATGAATTGCTCCTCCGGGGAAGGGAGGGAGAGCTCATCGATCCTGGGATCGTCGGCAGCGAGTACCACTTTCTCTTCTCCTGTCCTGAAGTCCAGGCCCACAAGGCTTCCCGTTCCAAGCGACTCCCTGATGCCGTAAATCATATCGCCCAAGGCGTTTAGGAAAGTCAACTCGTGATTTTCCCAGAGGGCTTTCCCGGTGAAGAGATCTATGGCGAATATTTTTCCGGTGGTGGGCATGTCCGGTTTGACGAATTGCTGGAGGAGGAAAACATCTCTGTATATTCTATTCATGGCTATCCACCACGGTTCTTCAAGTGTGAGTCCCTGCCAGAGAGGTGTGCCCGACGAGAGGTCGATCGCGGCGTACTCAGTTAATTTGGCATCGGGCTCTCGTAGTTCGGCAGCAAGTACCCCGCTGCCGGGGAGTAGCCTCCAAACTTTCTTGTCGGTCTTGAATACCCACTTTGGTTTCAGGTTCGTGCGAAGAATTTTCATGCGATTAAAATAAGAAGATGCGAATGAATTAGAAAACCGGGGGCGTAAGCAAGTGAGGCTGTCCCAAAAGTAGCCATCCGATGAACCGGACCGCTGTCAACAGCGCATCCCGATAAGTTGAACTCAACTTATCGGGATGTGTTACGAGAGGCGTCGATTTCTATCGATGTCACTTTCGAGACAGCCTCACTGATAACGGTTATGATGTTCCTATTTGATCAGGACCATCTTCTTCGTCATCGACATACCTTCGGCGTTGAGCCTGTAGAAATAGACTCCGCTCGGAAGTGCTGAAGCGTCGAAGACGATGTTATGGCTGCCTGCCGCCTCGAAACTGCTTAGCAAAGTCTCGACTTTTTCGCCAAGGATGTTATAGATGCTGATATTGACATTCGAAGCTTTGTCGAGCGAGTAATTAATTGTCGTGGTGGGATTGAACGGATTAGGATAATTTTGTTCGAGGGCGAATGTAGACGGCGTTGCGGAAGGCGAGGCGATGCCGGAGATCTGGTTTATCAGCCACGCGCCCCTTCCATGTGTGCCGACCCTGAGCTGGTCGGAAGAGTACTGTATCGCCAAACCGTCGACAACGGAGTTCGGCAGGCCGATACCATACTGCGACCATGTTGCCCCCCCGTCGGTTGAGCGGAATACTCCTTCGTATGTTCCGGCATAGATACGACTGTTGGTCGAGTCTACGCATATTACTTTCGTGGGGACGTTTGGAAAGCCGTTTCCGTTTGCTCCACTCGAATCGAGACCGACCCAAGTGTTGCCGTAATCCGTCGTTTTGAGGACATGGGGGGATTCGAGATAAGGACCGTACGTAAGTACGGCAAGATATGCGACACCATTATGCGTCGGATCTGCCGTCACCTGGCAAAAGTCTGTGCCTTTCGGCAAATTACCAGAAATGTCTGTCCATTGCGCTCCGCTGTCAGTGCTTACATATAGGAACGCGCTGTCGGGGTTATCGGCACCGCGGTAGCCGCTCATACCAGCGTATATTACTCCTCCTTGGACAGGCGATATGGACATTGTTGTAAAGAGATCGCCAGATTTTCGGATATCACCCGTGATGGGGGTCCAGTTGGTACCGCCATTCGTGGTCTTGTAAATCTTGTTTGTACCGGTGTAGAGGATATTCGGATTGTTAGGATCCATCACGTAAGGTTCAATCCAATAGCCTTTCTCTCCGATGCCGGTTGTAATATTCTGCCAAGTCGATCCGCCGTTCGTTGATTTCACCAGCCCACCGTTCACATATTCTGAATAAATGATCTGTGAATTTTGCGGGTCGATCAGGACGTAGCCTCCGTCGCCTCCGTAAACCTCGCTCCAACCGGAAGAAGGGAGATTGTTGGATTCCGTTCCGTTGTCCTGTGTGCCGCCGACTGTGATGGACGGGTTAGTGGCGGATGCGGCGATGTCGTAGAACTGGATCGTCTGCAAGCCGGCGTTGCAATTTGTAAATGAAGTTGATCCGTCGATGGTTTTCCAGACACCGCCGTCGTTGCCGATATAGAACGTCGACCCGTTTCCGTTCGCAAACGCGATCGCGTGTTGGTCTACGTGTATATTCTCGCCGTCATTTGCGCCGTAGCCGTGAGTGAGGTTTGTCCATGTTTGCCCGCCGTCGGACGACCTCCAAAAATCTATGCCGCCTAGATATACTGTATCGGGATGGGTCGGATCGACAGCGATGACATTGTTATACCATCCCTGGTCACCTCCAAATCCGTTGGCGTTGTAGGATTTGGTCTGGACAGGCGGAAGGACGGACCATGTGGCTCCGGCATCCGTCGATCTGTAGACCCGGTTAGTATCGGAAGAAGAACTGTTAGGCTTGTTTCCGTTGATGCCAGCGTATAGTATCTGGTTGTCACTTGGTGAGATGGCGAGCGAGACCCTGTCGATCTGGTTTGCAGGTGGGAGCCCGTTAGTCAGCCAGCTCCAGGTCGTACCGCCGTCCATGGACTTGTAAATGCCGAAATTGGTGCTGTCCCCTCCGAATCCTGATCCGTAAGCCGCGTAAATCACGTTTGCATTATTCGGGTCGACAACGATCGCGTCAACGGCGCCGTCGGTCAGATTCAATTCCGTCCATGTGTTGCCTCCGTCGGTCGACTTGTAAATGTCGTAGTAACCCGCGATGTAAACGTCGTTGCTGTTGCTCGGCGCGACGGCGATGCTGCTTGTGTAATATATTCCGCCTCCGGGAGGAAGGGTCAGCTGCGACCAAGTTGTGCCCCCATCGGTAGACTTGAAAACTCCTGTCCCCGGGTAACCGTCTATATTGAAGTTGAGTTCGCCAGTACCGTAGTAGATAACATTCGGATTATTCGGGTCTACGGCAACAGCCCCTGAAGACAAACGTGGAAAATTATCTGTCAGGGGTGACCACGTCGTCCCGCCATCCGTCGATTTCCACAGGCCGCCGTCAGCGGCACCTGCGTACACTATGTTTGAGTTTGTCGGATCTACTGCCAGACATGTCACTCTTCCGGAGACGTCTGCGTAGTTTTGACTTTGCATTGGGGCAGGTCCGAACCCGCTCCATGACGGAGCCGACTCGGTTCTGAACAACCTCTCAGGCAAAACGCTCGGCACCGATCTAGAATTAAGTTCCCAACCATATGGCTTCAATAACCTGATTGCCCCGCGGTCCTTCTCCCCGACCGGCTGCCGGGGAGTCGCAGGCAAGTCGCCAGCCGTACGATAAGTGACGGCCTTCTGCGTCGATGCATTCCTTGCATTCTGCATCTGCGCGGTGGTGTCGTATTTCTTCGTGGAGGCCCGAAGTATCTCCGGGACGGCGCAGACAGCGACCGCCAAAAATAGAATCATGCTCTTCATTTACCTAACTCCTTGAGGCTTCTCAACTCTTTTCGATCCCTCGACTTCTATTCGGAAGAATTTTTTGAAAATCTTGTGCCAAAATGAATGCAAACCGAGTTCGTGCCCGGTCGAGCCCGAAGAAAGCGGTGTGCTCCACCTTATGATGTACCATCTCCCTTCGAGATTCAATGTCTTTCTGGTAGAAATGGCGGGAAGACAGACGTGTACACTGGAAGAATCGAGGGTCGCGCTGACGAGCTCGAAGGGCGAGTGTACGAAGAATTCCAAAACTGCACGAGGTTCATTTGGCATTGTGATGGTTCGAAGTGCGACTAAACGACCGGAATTGTAGTAATAGACTTGCGGTTCTTTCGACGGCACTGTCAGCATAAGCAGTGCGAAAAGTAAGTTCATGCATCTCCTTGAGGTAGTTGTAATACTAATGATTGCGGATATAAAAGAAAATGTCTTTTTTGACAATGAAGTTCCGTGTTGGAATGTGAAGTGATTTGGCGCAACATCGGAACTGATGGCAATTTCCTTTGCCCAACAAATATGATGGAGGTATATGGAATCTATTGAGTTTCACCGACTTCTCGGGAGATAGCACTCCAGGACCGGGGCGGCTTTCTCTTCATGCGAGAATCCTGGGAATGGTTTATGAAAGGCGTTTTTTTGCTAAAAATGGGCTGGAACCGGTGGTAGACGGTGATTTTTTTCTCCTCTCAACGAGGCCCCCCAGGAATTTCTTGGGGCTGGATGACTTGCATTTTCGGAAGAGTTAATGTTACTTAAGCGGCATCAAGCAATAATTTCGCTAAAAAAACAGCAATTCAAAGGGTTCTTCCGAAGGGCTTTTAAGAGATGACAAGGATTCAGCTACAAGAAACACTCGAAATATTAAGAAATTTCGACATTCCAATCTGTGAACTTTCACCGAAGATCAACGGAACCCTGCTCCGGCTTATCCGGCAGGTCGAGCGCGAAGTATCGAGAAAGGGTATAAAATTCAGACCGGAATATTACCTGGGGACCGGTTGGGGATGTGTCGACAAGAGCATATCCATTGAAATACCATTTTGGTTTCAGAACGAGACATTGATGTCGATAGAAGACGAGATGGCATATGATGGCGTCGAGGACGAGAACGAGATCAAGATGGGACTGCGCCATGAGTTCGGTCATGCAATTAACTATGCATACCGGCTCTACCTCGACCCTGAATGGAAAGCACTGTTTGGAAATATTAATCGTAAGTACAACGATCACTACCGATTCAATCCATGGAGCAAGCGGCATGTGAAGCATCTTCCCGATTATTACGCGCAGAAGCATCCGGATGAAGATTGGGCGGAGACTTTCGCAGTCTGGCTGACGCCGATGAGCGGCTGGCGGCGAATGTACGGAAAGACACCGGCGATCAAGAAACTTCTTTATGTCGAGAAGAAGATGGAGGAGATCCGCCGGGAGGAGCCGGTCAACACTCGGTCGAAGCGCGACGTTCCGATAGAAAAGGTCCGGATGACGGTGAGAGAGTTTTACGGGGCAGACTACGAGGATGTCAGTCCCTCGGAACAGCTGCTCGAGGATATCGATGCTATGAAGCGCATCTTCCCTAACGGATTCAAGACGAAGAGAAACCTGAAAGATGCCTGGAAGCTGGTACACAAATTTTCGCCGCTCTTGATCGAAAAGCTTTCAGATGAAGTCGGCATATCGCATCAGACTGGCGCCCGGGTAATACGTGCGTTTGAAAGCATCTGCAAAACTTACGATCTCAAAACCCGGCAGGGCGATGAAGACGAAAAGATGATAGGTCTTTCGATATACTTAACAAAGAAGTTCAGTCAGGATTAACATTGGGCATTCCGGAGAACGCCGCCGGAATCTACCGGAGAGTTTCCCAGGCGCTGAAGAGATCATCAAAGCCTGCCAACGAGGTAAGACTCATAGCAGTATCGAAGACCTTCCCCGCGGAGACCGTTGCAGGGGCCATGGACGCCGGACTTTATAGGTTCGGCGAGAACCGCGTTCAGGAAATCATTTCGAAGTACAAAGAGCTCATCGACCGCAGTTCGGTAATTGAACCGGATGGAAATCGTGCACCGGTCGAGTGGCATTTCATCGGGCACCTCCAGACGAACAAGGTGAAGAAACTTCTTGAAGTTCCTACGAGGTACATCCATTCCGTGGACAGGCTTGAACTTGCAATCGAACTCGACAGGCAGCTCCAGAAGAGGGGTGAGTCGCGCGATATTCTCATAGAAGTCAATACATCAGGCGAGGAAAGCAAGAGCGGGGTTGCACCGGAGCGGGCGATTCAGCTTGCAAGGGAAGTTGCGGGATTCAGCACGCTTAAGATCAAGGGTTTGATGACGATCGGTAGACTTACCGACGATGCTGAGGTTACGAGAGCGTGTTTCTCGAATCTGAGGAGATTGTCCGATCGGGTAAGAGAGGATGGGATCGACCGGGTTGAGATGAGCGAATTATCGATGGGAATGTCGGGTGACTTTGAAATTGCGGTCGAGGAAGGTGCGACCATGATAAGGATTGGCACAGCAATCTTCGGAGGAAGGGGTTGGAAAATCTAGATGTTCTGACGGAGTTCAAGCCTTTTCATCAAATATTGGGGTAACCGCTCAGTTACAGGGTTAAGATAAGAAGAAAGGTGAAGTTGGGGCCTGGACTCGTGGAGGGGGATTCTGTACCTTTGAGGCAGAGAGGATGCTCAGAGATTTGGAGAGGAAGGGGTTGATAGAGTTGCCGCCGCGAGAGAAATCATATGCCGGATATAACAAGAGCCCGTGTAAAATGCAGAATTGCTATGCGCATCTATTACGAGAACTTTCCGACATCAATGCTGAGTTCCCAGACCAGCCTGAGGTAACACTCTTTTACATCGCCGTA
>JAJZVO010000099.1 GCA_021845665.1 Bacteroidota bacterium
CGCTTAGATATATGTATGACAAATAGTATGATAAGATATGGACCGAGTACGGGTTCACCGACTCTTTCAATCCTGAAGAGAATTGGTACGATACCGGGTATATAGGCATCGATGAAGGAAATATGTTATTAATGCTGGAAAACTTCAGGAGCGGCGGGGTTTGGAACGAGTTCATGAAAATACCTTATGTACAAACGGCGCTGCAAAAGGCAGGGTTCCATCCAACAAGCTAGAATGGTATTCGGATCAAGATGGATCTTTGAAGCCCGCGCGGGTTGTTTTCGTATTTTCGAGTGTGTCCATCTCCTCCGTAGCATGAGACAATTCAATCCCGACGGGATACTATTGTTGTAGCAAGATTCATCAAATAAATCTACTAACCCCGAAGGGGTGGAATAATACGATCCCTTCGGGATTGCGCTGTAATCTGAAAATGAATCCTAAAATAATCTCACCGCTTCGCGGTTGGCATTCATTCATTATGATAGAACGCGAAAACGAGTTACAACGCATTCTTCGAGTGTAAGTCTGTGTGCTATCCTTCTTTTGAATAATGAATAGACATAGGTGGTAAATGTTTTCTTCTATTCGATATAAAACGCTCGCCACTACTATCCTTCTTCTTGCCTGCCTCACCTCTGCAGGCCAGTGCCAGGATAAAGAACCGATCTATCTTAATCCAAGTCAGCCGATCTCCGCGAGAGTTCGGGACCTGATTTCGAGAATGACACTGAAAGAAAAAATCTCGCAGCTGGGATCTGATGAGCCCGCCATTCCACGGCTGGACATCAAGTCCTACTCATTCGGAACTGAATGTCTTCACGGAGCTGTACCAACCGACCCGAGAGTTCCTACGACGGTTTTTCCACAGGCTATAGGAATGGCAAGTACCTGGGATCCGGGGTTGATATATAAAGTAGCTTCGGCAATTTCAGATGAAGGCCGGGCGCTTGCGAACAAATATGATAACACGAGGTACCTCACTTTTTTTGCTCCGGTAATCAACTTGGCGAGAGACCCGCGGTGGGGACGGGTACAGGAAACTTATGGAGAAGACCCTTTCCTGACCTCGCGTATCGGTGTTGCCTTCGTCAAAGGACTTCAGGGCAATAATCCTAAGTATCTTAAAGTCGCGGCCACCTTGAAGCACTTTGCCGTTTACAGCGACGAGTGGGGACGTCACTGGAGTTCGGCCAACGTCGGTGGCGGCGTATTGAGAGATTATTATCTGCCTCAATTCAAGGCTTGCGTCACCGATGCGGATGCACAATCGGTGATGGTGGCATTCAACTCGATCAACGGCGTACCTTGCACGGCAAACAGAAAATTGTTGACCGGCATCCTCAGGGACGAGTGGGGATTCGAAGGATATGTGATTTCGGATGCGGGAGGAATCAGGAACCTGTACGACACGCACCGGTATGTCCGGTCACCGGAGGAAGCGGCCGCAGTGGCTCTCAAAGCAGGTGTCGATGTAGATCTTCGCGGAAGTACATATGAGGGTTATCTTTTGAAAGCGGTCAAAGAAGGACTGGTCTCATCAAAGACAATCGACCGGGCTCTCGCAAGAGTGCTTACGGTGAAGTTCCGGTTGGGGATACTCGACCCTCCTGGAATGGTCCCTTACACAAAAATTCCCTACAGCGTCATCAATAATAAAGCACACAGGGAGCTTGCGTTGAAGACTGCACTCGAGTCGATCGTTCTGCTTAAGAATGAGAATAATCTGCTGCCGATCTCCAAACATGTGAAGTCGATTGCGGTGATAGGACCCAACGCCGCGGTGTGTCAGTTCGGCACGTACAGCGGAATCTCTCCTGACTCAATAACTCCATTACAAGGGATAAAAAACGCAGTCTCTTCAGGAACCAAAGTGTTGTATGCGAAAGGCTGCGGAATATGGCCGACGATTCAGTCGAGGTATCTGACTCCAAAAGGTAAGAAGGGCGGACAGCATGGGTGGAAGGGAGAATATTTCGACAATAAGTCTTTGTCCGGCAAACCTGTCCTGGTGCGAATAGACAGTCAGATCAATTTCAATTGGCGATGGGGCACGCCCGCCACAAGCATACACCGGAACAATTACTCTGCCCGCTGGACTGCTACACTGACGCCTCCTGTGACGAGGACTTATCAATTCCAAATGAATACCGATGACGGCGGTCGTCTCTATATCGACGGCAAATTACTCATCGACCAATGGCAGGATCAATCACCACATACTTACACCGCGTCGACCAGACTCGAAGCCGGACATTCGTACTCAGTCGAGATGGATTATTTCCAGGATGTCGACAACGCCTGCGCTCATTTGGGATGGGACTACGAACCTTCCATCGAGGAGGCTGCGAAAGTCGCGAAAGAAGCCGACCTGGCGCTCGTATTCGTAGGTGAAAGCAGAAGCGTGCAGGAAGAAAGTCATGACCGGTCAAGCCTGAGGCTGCCGGGTGTCCAGGAGAATTTGATCAAGGCAGTCTACAGGGCTAATCCCAAAACAATAGCGGTACTGATCAATGGGGCTCCATTGTCCATCGCCTGGACGAAGGCCAACATTCCTGGAATTATCGAGGCCTGGTATCCGGGTGAAGAAGGAGGAGATGCGATTGCCGATGTGATATTTGGGAATTACAATCCGGCCGGAAAACTTCCAATAACATTTTATGAATCGATTGCTCAGCTTCCGCCGTTTTACAATTACAACATCAGAAGAGGGCGGACTTATATGTATTTAAAAGGCAGGCCTTTGTTTCCTTTCGGATACGGACTGAGTTACACAAGATTCAAATACAGCAATCTCATTATATCGCCGAAAGCGATCAGTCCCACGGGAAACGTTCATGTCAGCGTGAATGTGAAGAATGTCGGCAATCGAGCAGGTGCAGATGTCGTTGAGTTGTATGTTCACGATACAGCCCCCGGCCTGAATCGACCCATCAAAGAGCTTGAGGGTTTTCGAAGGGTAAGTTTGCGACCCGGCGAAAAGAAGATGGTACAATTTATCCTTACGGCAAACCAGCTCGCGTTTTATAACAGCCGTTTCAAAAGATGGAAGGTGGATCCCGGCAAGTACAACGTGATGATCGGAAGCTCATCCGCCGATACTAAACTTACCGACTCGTTCAAGGTGTTGAAGTGAGCCGCCACTAAGAATGGAGAATGAAATGTACCGAGTTCAGTTAATGAAGAGACTGCCTGCCTCACCGGCAAAGCCCCGTGGTATATTCATGTTCAGCTTTGCACTCCTCTTGTTTGCCGTATCGTCAGTGTCTTATGCCCGCGGACGGCAGAGACCTTCCTCGGTGGCCGATGCTGCGTATTTGAACCCAAAGCTTCCGGTCGAGGAGCGGGTAAACGATCTCCTGAGCCGGATGACTCTCGGAGAAAAGATCGGCCAGATGTGTCAGTACTCCGGCTTTACTTCAGGCTCGAAAAAGCTGGCAAGAGAGGGGCTCGCCGGTTCCTTTCTTAACGTTGTCTCGCCCAAGGAAATCCAGGAGCTCCAGACAGCTGCAGTCAAGGAATCGAGGCTGGGAATCCCGATACTATTCGGCCTGGACGTTATCCACGGGTACTCGACGATATTCCCAATCCCGCTTGCGCAAGCAAGCACCTGGAATCCTCAGCTCGTGAAGCGATGCGCGGAAATTGCGGCCGAGGAAGCTAACTCGCAGGGCATCAGGTGGGTTTTCTCGCCAATGATAAATATCTCGCGCGATCCAAGATGGGGTAGGATCGCAGAAGGAGCGGGAGAAGATCCTTACCTCGATATGGTGATGGCACAGGCGTATGTCCGTGGATATCAGGGCGACAGCCTCTCGCCTAAGAGCAAGGTGTTGGCTTGTGTCAAGCACTATGTCGCATACGGTGCAGCGGAAGGCGGGCGCGACTATAACACTGCGGATGTCCCGCAAATAACGTTGCGCGATGTCTATCTGCCGCCGTATAAGGCCGCGATCGGCGCCGGAGCCGAGACGATTATGAGCGCCTTTGATGATCTTAACGGTGTGCCGGCGAGTGCCAATCCATTTACTCTGAGAACAATACTGAAGGATGAGTGGCACTTCAAGGGATTTGTCGTCAGCGATTGGGACGCTGTCGGCGAGCTGATCGATCAGGGCATTGCGTGCGATTCCTCTGAGGCGACTCAGAAAGCCGTGGAGGCGGGTGTCGACATGGACATGGTGGGTCCGTATCACGATCACCTCGAGGCGCTTGTCAAATCGGGCAAGGTGCCCCTGAGCGTTATTAACGATGCGGTTCGCAGGATTTTGCGCGTCAAGTTTGAGCTGGGACTATTCGAGCATCCTTACGTCGATCTGGCAAGAGCGAAATCGTCGCTCATGCACCCGGCATATCTGAAACTGGCGCGCCGGGAAGCACGCGAAGCCATCGTCCTTCTCAAGAACGAGAATAATCTCCTCCCTCTCAACAAAGATTTGAAATCCGTTGCCGTGATCGGCCCTCTTGCCGACGACAAGCCTGACATGCTCGGCTGCTGGTACTGCCAGGGTAAGCCGGGGCCTGTCGTCAGTCTGCTCGACGGAATCAAGGCGAAACTTTCACGGCAGACAAAGTTGTACTATGCACGCGGATGCGGCATTACCGACACATCGACCGCGGGGTTTGCAGACGCATTGAAGGCGGCCAAGAAAGCCGATGTAGTAATCATGGCGGTAGGTGAGAGCGGCACCATGACGGGTGAAGCTGAGTCGCGTGCATTCCTGAACATTCCGGGAGTCCAGGTCGAGCTTGCCAAAAAATTAATGGCACTCGGCAAGCCGGTGGTCGAGGTCTTGATGAGCGGTCGACCGCTCTCAATTCCATGGTCTGCCGGCCATGTCCCCGCTATTCTCGAGACATGGTTTCTAGGAACCGAGGCAGGGAATGCCATCGCGGATGTTCTGTTCGGCGACTACAACCCGAGCGGTCACCTCACTGCTTCATTCCCGAGGACAGTCGGGCAGGTCCCTATCTTCTATGACCACATGAATACCGGCCGTCCCCCATCGCCGACCAACCATTACACTTCGAAGTACATTGACCTGCCAATTGGTCCCCAGTTTCCTTTCGGATTCGGATTGAGTTATACGAAATTCCGGTTTTCTAATCTCCGGGTGAAACCCGATCCGAATGTTATCGACGGATTCATAGTAACTGCGGATGTGAAAAACGTCGGCAGGCGAGCCGGGGTAGAGGTTGCGCAGCTCTATATCCGGCAAAAGTGTGCCTCGGTCACGAGGCCGGTCGAGCAACTCGAAGGTTTCAAGCGCGTGGCAATCGGGCCGGGCCAGACCAAGACGGTGCAGTTCCAATTGACCCCGTACGAAATTTCGTTCATTAATGCCCACATGAACCGAGTAATCGAGGCAGGCAGTTTGGAAATAATGGTCGGCGGGAGCTCGGCTAGCCACATCTCGACGACTGTGAACATTCCGCGTTCAATGCCCGTGAGCGACAAGGTTGACATTCAGGAATAAACATCGGCTCCTCCGAGCGTCATTTATCGGGCTGGATTTGTGCGGCCGTATTGTGGATTTACCTCTCTATTTTGCTCTTGACTGGCTTCCAACTGAATTGAGCGTCCGTTTGTTGCAGATATGTCCGGAACTGTCCTGGAATCATCATGCAACATAGGCGCCAGGTTCCTGCCTTTTACCTCTCGGGCCTATTTGTGTTCTCAGGCGAACGTTCTCCTGCGGCCCACTGTATAGACATCACCCTCGATAGAAATTAGAGAAACGGTCCAGACGACAAAATACTGAATGGCTGCGGAGCTATGATGACCACGTGGTTCAGGTGCATCGTGATCGCTTTTTTCTCGCGATCGGGCCTCTGATATATCACAGGAGGGTAAGAGCGCTCAAGACGGAGAAAGAAATATAGCAGGAATTTTCGAAACAGCTGATCATGTCACAGGAGTTCGAGCGAAGCAGGATAACCGCGGAGCTCCATGACAGTCTCGGCAGGAATAGTTCCGAATGCGGCGAATAGATGAGCGGGGTATGCCGATTCAGAAGTGACAGGCTACTCGGCCTGTTTCTACCGGTGGTAAGATGCCGTTGCTGCGGCAGGACAATGCTTGTAAGAACGGAAAAAGGCAAGGTCAGTTCAGACCGCTGATGGCTCCCTGGATTTTTAGCCCAAGTTCGACACTTGGGGTGGTAGAAGAAATATTTTTGCGGTGATTTGATTCGGGGTGGCAGATTAGGGTGGAAAAGTCCGTGTATTGAAAACCTATCCTATTGATATGGCGTACCATGGTGTTGTAAATTGTGACATATTTCTGCGAAAGATATGCGTACCGAAAGACGGGAAGCCACACAACTATTGGGCGCTCGTTGAGTCGTACCGTACTGAGCGAGGTCCACGTCAACGGGTAGTTTCGTACTTAGGCGAGATGGACGAAGCTGGGAGATTAGGTGTCGAAAATGCGGCAGAGGGACACCCCGCCATTCAGGATTCGCTATTTGAGGATACGACGGCTGAATGGGCGGAGGTTGACGTGTGAAGAGTTCGAACGGAGCGAAGCCGACGGTTTGGCGACGTGTGGTTAGCCTTAGAGTTATTGAAGAGACTTGGTTTGACAAGGGTTGTTTGAAAGGCTAATGCCAGGCACACGGCCGAAGATTTCGTGGAGTGACGTTGCCAGTGTGCTGGTGATAGCAAGGTTCTGTGAGCCGTCAAGCGAACTCCACATTGCAGAACACTTTTATCGGACAAGCGGATTATCTGATCTACTGGGCATTGCTGAAGATGATATTTATGAGAACCGTCTATATCGGGCACTGGATGAGCTTGTAGTTCACAAGGACGACGTACAGCGGTATCTGAAGGAGCGGCTGGGTGAGCTGTTTGAAATCAAGTATGATATACTTCTGTACGACGTGACATCTACATACTTTGAGGGGGAAGCAGAAAAGAACCCACAAGCTCGTAGGGGATATTCACGCGACAGCCGACCGGATTGCAAACAGGTTTGCATCGGTCTTGTGGTTACCAGGGAGGGAATACCGCTCGGCTACGAGGTATTCGAAGGGAATAAACACGACTCAAAGACGGTGGAGGCTATAGTTGAGAGAATGGAGGCAATTTATGGTAAGTCAGAGCGCATCTGGATTATGGATCGCGGGATGGTCAGTCCTGATAATCTTAGGTTAGTGGGTGCAGAAGGACGCCGTTACATTATCGGGACACCGAAGAGTCAACTGAGAAAGTTAGAGCAGCATCTTGTGGATAAGGATTGGCGAGAGCTGCATGTCCCGTCAAAATTATTTATATGTCGGGATGCCGCAAGGCGGCAAGGGGTTAGAGGTAAAACTTTGCCCATCACCAGAAGGGACAGAGGAAATATTTATCTTTTGCCGGAGCGCGGCACGGAAGAAGAAGGAAGAGGCGATGCACAATCGGTTTGCAGATCGCATTAATGAAGGACTTGAGCGTGTATGGAAGAGCTGCGAATCGGGACGTGTAAAAACCGTCAATGTTGCAGAGCGACGTATCGGCCGCCTGCTGCAAGAGAACCAACGAGCTTCTTCTCTGTTTGAGATAAGTGTCAAAGAGGAAGATGGACACGTTCAGGTTGACTGGACGAAGCACACCAATGATACTGACTGGGCGCGGATAAGTGAAGGCTGTTACCTGCTTCGAACCAACATCAGGGACTGGACACCACAGGAGTTATGGAGAGCTTACATCCAACTGACGGAGGCTGAAGAGGCATTCCGCATCCAGAAACATGACTTACAATTACGCCCGATCTGGCATCAAAAAGAAAATCGAGTCAAGGCTCATATCTTTGTCTGTTTCATGGCGTATGTGTTGTGGAAGTGCTTTGGCCAGATGTGCAAGAACGCCGAGTTGGGAGATGAGCCTCGACAGGTGATTGAAGAAATAAAGAACCTTACACTAACAGATGTTGTGTTGCCTACGAGGAAAGGAACAGAGATCCGACTCCGGTGTATTAACAGGCCAGACAAACATCTGGCAATCTTGCTCCACAAACTTAGGATGCAACCACCGCTCAGATTACAACAAAATCAAATTCTGTAGTGAAAACTTTTGCCTCATTTCGGCGTTTGCCCCCTGAAAACAAAGCTTTTCCTCCTGAACTGTCGAACTTGGGCTAGATCATTGCTCATTAGATAAATCTGGGGGCGGCAACAATACGTGGCTGAGATTCACCAGTTCTCTGGAGTGATATATAATGAATCATATGCGCTCCTTTTCGACATTGACAAAATATTCGATTAGTCTAATTGACTTTGAAGATGTAGATGCCTTATATTCGTTTGTTAGCCGAACGAACCAACGTGGCGTTCGGGCTTGAGACTGCTGCGATGCTGGAGCTTGGACTTGTTGACGCTTGCAGTGGATGATCGTTGTAAAACTGCGGAAATGAGATACTGGCAGAGTCGTCCTAATACGATTCAAATGGAGATTGATGAAGAACCAACGGAAACATTGTCAATTGCAGGAAGTGCCGGAACAATGATTTCGGTCTTGCAGCGGGTTACCGTATCAAGTCTAAGGACGCGGATATTTCTGAACTCACTATTGGCTGCGAATCGCTCCAAACGGGGAAGGAGAGCGTGCAATCCTATAATCGTGGGCGGCGTGCCATTGACATGCTATCTATTCTTAATTGTTGCCCAGGTCCATGGTAGAAAAAATTATGCCTGCTTAACTGGAAAATCGATAAGACCGCGATGGCAAAGTGAGACTACAGAGAGGGGACCACGATGCGCCGGGGAGGCTGTGGCACCAATCTAAAAGGAGGAAGTGATGCGTAGGAACCTTTCTGTTCTACTTTGTTTTCTTTTCCCGCTGATTGCCTTGGCTAAAGCAGATGCTGCCAGTTCGAGCATCATGGGTATTGTGGAAGACGCCCAGACTGGACAAGCCCTTCCGGGCGCAATCGTGTTCCTTAAAGGCACGAGCTTTGGGGCTTCGACTGGCATTAACGGGAAGTACATTATCAGAAACGTACCTTCTGGCACCTACAAGGTCCGTGTCAGCTATATCGGCTACAAGACGCTAGAGGTCGGAATAAAAATACCTCCGGGTGGTGCTCTCCAGAAGAATTTCAAACTGATCGCGATAGGTGTCAAGGGTAAGACTGTTGTAGTGACCGCTCAAGCTATGGGACAGAATGAGGCAATCAACGAGCAGCTTTCATCGAATTCGATAGAGAGTGTTGTTTCAGCGGCAAAGATCACCCAGCTGCCTGATGAAAACGCTGCAGAGTCTGTTGGGAGACTCCCCGGCGTGTTCGTGCTCAGAAGCGGCGGACAAGGATACGCCGTGGTTATCCGGGGGATGGCTCCTCAGTACAATCAGATAACGATCAATGGTATCCAGATGGGATCGTCGAATCCGAGCGATCGCAGTACTAACCTCAGTATGATTTCATCTAATATGCTGGAAGGCATTCAAGTCAAAAAGACTGTAACACCCGCTATGGACGCCAACGTCATCGGTGGTGTCGTGAATTTCACGATGCGGCAGGCACAGGTAAAGACGCCCGGTGTACCGCGCTTCAGTCTGATTGTACAGGGAGGATATAACAATCTTCCGGATGCATACAACAAATTCAACAACTACAAATACGTCGGAAGCATAGAAGACAGGGTTCTCAACAATAAACTAGGCATCTTCGCGCAATTGGATGTAGAGAGGGTGAATCTTTCCTCGAACGAACTGTCGAGCTCTTACACGCACAATGGAAACAGTCTTTCACAATATCTTATTACAGGAGTGACGCTTTCCGACATTCCACGGGACAAGAGGCTATACAACGGTGCGCTCGATCTTGATTACGAATACTCCGGAGGATCGCTGAAGCTTTGGAATTTCCTCAGTACCGGGGCGACAACCGCTTACCAGCGATCGCAGTCATTCGATATCGGAAGCAATGTACTCTATTACGGTATATCAAACGCGAGCAACGTTCTGACCACCATATCCAACGTTCTGGATTACAAACAGAAACTTCCAGTGTTTTCCATGAATGTGAGACTTGGCCATACTTATTCAGAGACAACGTCTCCAAACAACTGGTCGGTCCAGTTTATGCAAAGCGCGGAGGGAGGCTTGAACCAGTTCAGCAGCGCCTTGGGTGTAACACCACAAGAAGTTGTTAATGCCGCGACGCCAAATTTGTCTCAGACAGATTTATACTACCTCGAGAATAATTCCAATATTTCCCAATCCAGCGAATTGACAGGATCCGTTGATTTCAAGACGGATGTTGTCCTTTCAAACGCTCTCTACGCCAAAATACAATTTGGGGGCGAGTCGCAATACTTGACAAGATCTTACGGAGTCAACGTCTTTGATACCCCACAGCTTCTCAACTCAGGGAGTGCATTAGAAGTTGACAATATTATTAGCTCACGGTTCTCCTTGCCAACGGGGAACTTTCAAATACCAATCACAGACTTCCTCGATCCGAATTATAGCTATGGTACATTTCTAAATGGTAACTACTCAATGCACGCGCCGTTGAGCTTCGGTATGATGTCGGAGCTCGCAACCTACATGAAGAGCAAGGCACAATACATAGCGCAGAACATAGGGCCGGCCAACTATGGGCATGATAACTATGCATCAACGATCCCGGACTATTCGGGGCATGAGAATCCCAATGCGGCTTACGCGATGGCGACCGTAAACCTTGGTCGCAGAGTTACCGTTCTCGGCGGAGTGAGGTTTCAAACTTACCAGTCGAGTTATACAGGTGTGGCGGGGGTAACCAGCCCGGAATCGTATTTCGCTTACAGCCACTATGACACTACCATGACGAGGTATGATGGCTATTGGTTACCGGACTTGAGCGTGAAGTACGATCCCGTTTCTTGGTCGGACATAAGGCTTTCGTACACTAACACTCTGGCTTACCCAAGTTACTCAGCCTTTGTCCCGCGGATTAATTTGTCCGACTTGACAGTCGGCTGGAACAACAATGCTCTTGTTCCGGCACACTCAGTCAACTATGACGCATCAGTTTCGTTTTATAACAACTCGCTCGGATTGTTCAGCGCAGACGGTTTCGTCAAAGAGATCAGGAACATGATCTATTCCTGGGCTTTTTTCGTCAAAGGAAACTCCGCTTTGCCTTACCTGCCGCTTGATCTGGCGAATTTCAACCCGAACGCAACGTATGAAGTATTCACGACGGAGAACAACCCGTTCCTGAACAAGGTGTACGGCGTTGAGCTGGATTGGCAAACGCACTTCTGGTATTTCCCGGGAATATTGTCGGGGCTTGTGCTAGACGTAAACTACACGCACACGAAGTCCGTAGCACATTACCCATATGTTATGTCAGTATCCAACGGACGGAACCTGACATACATCGACACGTCGTTCACCGACCGGCTTGTAGATCAGCCCAACAACATTTTCAATATTTCACTCGGATATGACTACGAGGGTTTCTCGATCCGGGTAGCCATGGTTTACCAGGCGGACATTTTCACCGCGGCAAGTCAATGGCCGCAGTTGAGAGGATACACAGCCGCTTACGAACGGTGGGATATGGAGGCAAGGCAGAAACTCCCGTGGGAGGGACTTCAAGTGTACGCGGACCTGAACAACATCAATGCAGCAAACGACGTGCAGGTGATCCAGGGAGGCCCTCCAACTGCAATAGAAGATTATGGCTTCACGGCAGATATGGGGGTCCGCTTGAAATTGTAGTGAAGTCCCGAGTTAGATGAATACTGTAGTTTTGTAGAACCAATTAAGAAAGAGAGATGCCATGAGAACGATTCTATTTTCTATGTTGGTGATAGCCGTGTTGTTTTTCTTCACCCTTCCGGGGAAAACATTTGCCGCCGGTAGCGACACGCTCGTCGTGTACGCAAACGGGCCGACCATCGACCAGATAATAAACAGCGATACGACCTCCAGCGGCCAGCAGGCTCACAGCGTCTATGAGCTGGTCTCGCTGGATACGACCTATATTTTCCTTTCGCAAATCACACCGAGGTCCAGTGTGACGATCCTGGGAGTACCTGGCTCAAACGGCCGCCCGCCTTGCATACAGCCGGGGGTTCTCAATGATGGATCAATACCTAAGATCCTGTTCGACATCAATCGAAAAGGAATAACGGTTTCACTCGATAATCTCTACTTTGAGGATATGTCAACAAATGGTTCAAACGCGGTAGGCAACAGCGATGTCATTGTTTCGGGGGATTCGGTAAGATTGACTATGAATAACGTCATCTCCGACGAAAATCGGGGGAGGGTTGTCGGCTACACAGGGAACTGGGACAATTTTTATATAACGAACTGCAATTTCAGGAACGGAGTGAACCCGCCGACATGGACGGACACGGAGATACTTGCGCCGTTGTGGCCGGCGGTACCGGCGGTGGATTCGATAGTGATGAGGGACAATACACTGTTCTGCGACAATGCTTACGCGGTCGTAGCGAAGCCTCCAGTGAAATATGTGGAGTTCGATCATAACAGCGTTGTGTTTTCGTTCCTGCAGCCGTTTTTCATCTTCGCGGCATACCATGCTCAGATCGAGAACAACATATTCTACAGTGCGTTCATCGGAGGAGAGACAAAGGCTGAATATCCCTGGTGGGATGAGGAGTTCTCACCTGCTCCACCGTCGCTTATAGACTTCGATACGATGAACGTGGCAAGCGACGGGGTATTTGATCCGGGAGATTCGACCAATGCTAATTGGA
>JAJZVO010000025.1 GCA_021845665.1 Bacteroidota bacterium
AGCGGTACGGATCGGCTCCATGCCGCTTTCGTAAGTCGAAAGTTTTTCCGCGGTCGGCCGGCGGGGGCCAAGTATCTTATTTATGTTGCCCATTACGATGCCTAATACCGCACCAACAGCCAGCATTAGGAAGATTGGGATATAGTTTGTAAGCATTCTCTCGTTCTCGTTTTAAAAAATCTAAATAACGGAGGGCTAAAAATCAAAGGATTCAGCGGAGGAATATGGAAAACTGGAAGGCCGGAATATTGGAACGCTGGACTTTATGGATTACTGAAATATGTGAATGTCGCCCTTGGCCAAATACTCTTCCCGGCATGCTGTCTCTCTGCGGAGAATTGAGCCGGATCACGTTTTCATTTCGACTTTTGAGTTTTGAGAAGATGAAGACTATATTCGGAATAATTATCAGCTAAATAAGGAGAGTCTGCGATGGTGAAGTTGGTGGCAATCTTCAAGAAACCTGCCGACACATCCACGTTCGAAGATCATTACAGAAATGTCCACCTCGGTTTGGTGAGAAAAATGCCGGGGCTGAAGAGACTGGAACTTTCAACGGTAACTGGGGCACCCGTATCTACACCGCAGTATTACAGGATGGCAGAAATGTATTTTGACGATCAGACCAGCCTGACTAAAGCAATCATGTCCCGCGAGGGAATGGCGGCTGCGAAAGACCTGATGGGATTTGCAAAAGATGTCGTCCAAATGTTCTACGCAGAGATAAGCGAGTAAGAGTAAGGGCAGATTGCTTGTCTACTTCGTCAGCTGAAATTGAAACGACATGTAATGAAGAACCGTCGAGAGCCATTGAGCGGATTGAAAACCGTGCTGGCACCAATATCAGTGGGCATTGAATCGATGGAATTAATCGGGCTGCCGGGAGATTCATTTGGCTGAACCGAAAGGACTTGTGAGTCGGGACGAAACCAAGGGACTTGCACAGCGCATCGGTCTTCCAACGGCGATTGCCGTAGTGATCGGGAGCGTCATCGGGTCGGGTATATTTCTTGTGCCACAGAAGATCGCGATGACGCTCGGCGACGCAGGATGGATCATTGCAGTCTGGATTTTCGGCGGGCTTCTTTCTCTCGCGGGAGCGCTTACCAACGCTGAGGTTGCAGGAATGATTCCGGCCGCGGGAGGACAGTACGTCTATTTCCGCGAGATCTACGGCGACTTCCCTGCTTTTCTGTACGGCTGGACGACATTCATCGTCTACCAGACCGGCTCGATTGCGGCAATCGCCGTCGCATTTGCGAAATATCTTGGATTCTTCTTCCCCGGATTAAACAAGCTTCAAATCGATTTCGGACTCTTCGTGATGCCGGAAGTGGGAATAAAGCTCGTGGCAATAGGCGCGATCGCATTCGTCGCGGGCGTCAACTACTTCGGCGTCCAGTTCGGTGGATTCGTGCAGAGGCTTTTTACGTCGCTAAAAGTGCTTGCAATCGCGGGCATTGTCCTCGCCTGTTTCGTCTTTGGGACTCATACCGGACACCTATACACGCCGTTCTTTTCCGGGAAATCCTTCCAAGGCACTTCCCTTCTCAGCGCATTCGGAATCGCCCTTGTCGCGGTTTTGTGGGCGTACGACGGCTGGAACAGCGTTACCTATCTCTCCGGAGAGGTAAAGGACGCACAGCGTAACATACCGATCGCGCTGGTGGCCGGAACAGCCGTGGTCATCATCATTTACGTAATAACGAACCTGGCGTACATGTACGTCCTACCGGTCTCCCAGATTGCTCATTCCAAGCTGGTCGCAGCCGATGCAATCTCACTTTTTTTCGGAACCAACGGGGCCGCACTCATCGCAATTACCGTTATGTTATCGACGTTCGGAACTGTCAACGCGACCACGATGACGACAGCCCGAGTCTACTTCGCGATGGCGAAGGACAAACTATTCTTCAAAGGAATTTCCAGAGTCCATCCGAAATACAGAACGCCGCACGTATCACTGATTGTTCAGGGAATATGGGCATCCCTTCTCACACTTACGGGGACATACGATCAGCTTTTTACTTATGTGATATTTGCATCCTGGCTCTTCTATGCCCTCGGTGCTTTCGGCATTTTCGTTTTGAGGAAGAAACGTCCCGATGCCGTCAGACCATACAGGACCATCGGATACCCTGTAGTTCCGATGGCGTTTGTGGTTGTGGCGACATGGTTTGTCTACAATACTATCGTGACAGATCCCCGTGATTCCCTCTTCGGACTTGGCTTGGTGCTGGTCGGGATTCCGGCATACATTTTCTGGAAGCGGTCAGGGACTCCCAAACCGACCACGGGGGACGCTTAGTACAGTAAACTTGTCTTAGGATTACTTGTCCCGGGAAAGAGTAATTGTTCGATCATAGACGAGAGGAACCACGCCTATTCTATCCGTAATAAAGAAAAATCCTCCTTCGATTAAACCGATAGAGCACCAAATGTGTCGATTTGATGGTTGCGATTGTCTTACATTATCTCGATGGGATTGCGAAGACTCCTTTATTCGGTGCTGATGCTTGCGGTAGCGTTTGCTCCTCTCCTCGGTTTTGGACAGGAGCTTAGACATCATCACCCGAACAGTTCCGTGTTCAGAGATTACAGGGCTTCCGATGGTCCGCAGCTGATCAGGCCATCCGGCATAACATACCAGCTTTGGGAAGCACTGATGTTAATGAGACGGGCGAACGGAGGCGACCCCGTTGCGCAGGAAGAACTTGGCTTCAGGTATTTTCTCGGGAAAGGCTTCCCTGCCGATACTGCAAAGGCGGCATACTGGATCAAGAAAGCTGCCGACCAGAATATGCCGATAGCCCAGTATAACATGGGTGTCTTCCTGAACAACGGATGGGGAATACCCTGGAATCCTTTCAAGGCATATGAAAGGTTCAAATCGGCTGCCGAGGACAGCCTTCCCGAAGGCGAGTTTGCGTTCGGATTATTTTACACAGACAACCTGGTCGTTCCGAGGAATTGGGCGACAGCGTACAGGTGGCTGAAACTTGCTGAGGATGCAAAGTACGAGCCGGCGAAAAAGATTATCGATGAGTTCATCCACAGGGGGTTGCTGGTCGGCGCCGACAGTTCGCGGACGAAAGATGCCGCGCGAGATTCCTCCCCTGGAGTGTCGAACAAGCCGATCGAGCCGCTCTATCTTGATTACGGACCGGATACATCCTCGAACGTAAGTGACCTCACACTTTTGAACGAAGCTTTCAAGGAAGGGAACGCAAAATTCAGGAAGGCGCTCGGGGTTACGAACGTTTTCGAGAAGGGAACCGGCAGCGATACGACCGCGATCAGTGTGATCGAGGATGCAGCATCCGTTGGAAGTCCGGAAGCTCTCGCCGTGCTCGGGCGTTGTTACGAGAAAGGCACCGGCGTCCCGCGCGACAGGATCCTCGCTGCTGAACAATATTTGCGTGCGGCGCGGATGGATTCGCGTCACGGCCTCGCTCTTCTTCTGCGGCTTGTCCGAGAGAAAGGATTTCTCAAGGAAGTGGAGGAGCGGACAAAAGCAGGAGACTACGATGCCGCGTTCGTTTGGGCAGGGTTGACTGAACTTGGGTTGGATCACCAGTTGCTCGACGAGCAGGCCTTCCACCTCCTGGTGACCGCAGCCAACCACGATAATATTCCATCGCTCATAGAGCTCGGGCGATGTTACTACACAGGACAGTGGACTCCGCGTAACCCGGTTCTCGGCGCGCGGTGCTGGCAGCGAGCCGCTGAAGACGGCAGCAGAGATGCTGAAATAAGACTTGCCGCAGCAGCAGTGGTATCTGACAGCGCGGCTTCCGACTCTGCGCTCGCGGACACTGTCAGGATATTGTCTAACGGAGTGGGTGACGGCTCGATGATAGCCCAGCTCGCGCTCGGATTCTGTTACGAACATGGCATAGGGGTTCAGCAGGATACTCCGATGGCCGTCAGGCTTTACAGGGATTGCGCTCAGCGCGGGAGCGAAAGCGCCTACAACGCGCTCCTGGCAATGTACAATAAGCTCAGACCGAAGGGGAAGGAATTTGACGTCAGCAATGGATAGAATTTCCTGACTCTACATCACAAACGGACACGGCTCCTGGCAAATACACAAATTGGCGATGGTTTTCCGCCGGTGCCGTAAGCGCGTGTTAGTTATTAAGATCTCGTAAATCTGCGACGACCGTTTCCCGTTCTGCTCCATAGCTCGTCTCCTTTCCTCTTAATTTAATCCTCTGAATTTCTCGTTTTCCCAACTTCTCATCTTCGTTCTTCTTGTATCCTGCATCGTGCATCTTACCTCAAGTCCCTTCGGCCTCCTCCATGCCCTTCGTTACTCCGCTCCGGCAGCCTGTCTATCACGTATTCGACATTGAACTTTAAAGACAGGTATCTCTAGAAGCCGAACCGAAAACCCGCTGCAAAACTATTTAACCACAAAGGTCACGAAGAAAGGGCGCAAAGAGCACAAAGAAAGAGCGATAAATGATTAGAGACCTTCGTGTCCTTCGTGAAAAATCTTCGTGCTCTCGTGGTTGGACTTTTCGGCCGCGTCTCTAGAAATCGTACCCGAGTGAGAAGTAGTATCTCGGCGGTGAGAAGCTCTGCAAGTTGAATGCCCAGGCGATATCGAGCCGGAGTAGAAAGTAGAGGATCACCATTCTAACTCCCACGCCCGTGCCTACCAGGAGATCTCTCGTCTTGAGCCTTCCGCCATTACCGTAGTCGAAAGCCCGGAACTTCACATACCTGTTGTTCCAGTCCCAGCCCCATGCCGAGCCGACATCCATGAAGGCGGCACCGAACAAAGTCTGGAAGAGCGGCAGCGGTCCGGCGGATAAAAACCCGAGCATCGGAAACCTCAACTCCATGTTCAGCAAGGCGAAGTTATTCCCGAACCTGGCGTTGTAGTCGTAACCGCGCATCGGCACAACAGGCGTAAGGAATTGGAGGTCCTCCGCATTTCTGACAGGGATGAAATCGCCGTTGAACCTGATGTTGATCCAGTTCTCAGTCCCCCCGATGAAGAACTTCTGCGGATTCGAGCCTATCGAAGTTCCGGCGAATACTCTCCACACAAACGTGTATAGGCTGCTGAAGAGTCTCATATAGCTGCGGTAATCCACCGTTCCGCTAAGGAAATCGATCCCCTGCGATCCCATCTTCGGCGTTCCATAAAGCGAGAGAATATATTTCGAACCGTTTATCGGAGCGATGTAGCCGAAAAAAGAATTATCGTGTACGTAGCTGAGCGTCGGCACGATCAAACCTCTTACCTGGTTGGGCTCGTAAGTTTCCATCAGATTTTCCCGCGTCAGGCTCATCCAGCTCAGCCCGCCTTCGAGCCTGTTGAACCGGTCAAAGGGATAAGCGGCGCTCAGCGAAACAGCTGAGCTCTGGAAGCGATACAGGTCGTAGTAACCCGTGTAGGGCGAAGTCAGGTAAAGGAATCGTGCGAAGTGTAAGCCCACGATCGAATAATTGATCCGCGAAGGAAGATAAGTGTAGGCGAAAGCGTAGTCGCTGTTCTTGAGATCGACCACGAGATCGGTGAGGAGAAATATCTGATGATTGCCCAGCATGTCGCTGAAAGCCATCACGGTGCTTCCCTGCACGCCGAACAGAGAATTGTAACCGGCGTTGCCATAGATGATGTCCGGCGAGAAACTGACCTTGTACTTCTGTGCCACGAAGTTCCCGGTGCTGTCGACGTTATCCTTCACGTTAAAATTCTCATTGAAGTTCGGAGGCTCAAACAAACTGTCGACATCCGGCCCGCTGCCGCCAAAGACGTAATTGCTCAGGTCAACTTGAATATCCTTTCCATAAAGGTCTCTCACTTTGGTCGAGTCGGTAGTTCCGGCGGAATCTAAGGTGGCCGCCACAGGTATCGTCTCCAGCAATCGATTCTGCACCAGACCGTGCCTGCCCCGATTCTGCTTCATGAATACAGTGAGCGGCACGTCTTCGTCGGTTAGCAGGTGGTCGGCGGGAGATTTCAGGACAAAGATGTCGAAGCCGCCGTTTTCAAGTGAAGAGAATGCCAGCCTGGATCCGTCGCTTGAAATCGAGAATTGAGTTATGCCGCTGAGGGAATTCGTTGCCGGGAGCGCTCTCCCCGTTTCAAGATTCAAATAATATATGTTGGCCACACCGCACTTGTCCGAAATGTAATAGAGGTGCTTTCCATCGGGGGCGGCCACCGGATAAGACTCTTCCGAGGAATCAGATTTCGATATCCGGCTTATGATGCCCGACGACACGGAAAGCGAATAGAGACTGCTTCGGCTAAAATCGTGGTTCCAGATCTTGAATTTGTCGCCCATCTGTCGCCTGTCGAGATACCGGCCGCGGTCGCTGGCAAAGTAAATCGTTTTACCATCGGGCGACCAGCTCGGGTCAGTCTCCGAGAAGATGTCGTCCGTGAGGTTGACAGTCTTCTTGTTAGATATGTCATATACATAGACGTCCGACTGTGGTCCTTTCTGGCCGATGAATGCCAGCCTTTCGCCGCCCGGCGACCAGGCCACTGAGAAGACGCCGGCGAGGCCCGGGAATTCGATCTTTTCCATTCTGTCGGTCTGAACGTCTATCACGAAAATCGCATCGTGAGCTCCGCTCTTCACCGCGATGGCCACCTTTTTCCCGTCGGGCGACCAGGTAAGCCCGGGAGTCAGGAGGTGAAGTTCTTCGAAATTCTTTGTCGTCTGCCCATCGATGAGCTTCTTTATGACTTTCCCATTGCCGGCTTTTATCAGGTATATGCTCATGTAATCGTCCCGGTCGGAAATACACGCGATCCTGTCGCCCTGCGGAGAGATGGCGGGACTGGTGTTGTAGAAATTGCCGATCTCCTTATGATCGGTCAGCCTCGCCGCAAAATCTTCGGGCCTTTTCCTGGAAGCAATCTCCGGCCAATAAAGGACCTTCTGCTCGTATGTCCATCTCCTGGATAGTTCTTTGACATTCATGCCGAGAGCGCTCTTGAACCCCTGTTCGACACTTCTCGTCGTCCTTATCCGGCTCAATATCTCTCCGATCTTCTCGTTGTCGTATTTCTTTGCGATGTAGTACCATACCGACTGGCCTCCCCTGTATGCAAAGTAACCGTTCAGGTCTTCGATTGGAACCAGGTACTCGTTGACGGTTGCGTCGATCATGAACATGTCGGAGTTCGCGTCCCAACCGAGCGATTCATATTCGGCTAATCCTTCATTAAACCACATCGGGATCTGCAATGTAATATTGTTCGCGATAATTGACTGTATCGAGCCTCCATAGAACATGTCGTTGAGGACAGCATGGACAAGTTCATGATGGATGACATGGCGCAGGAGCTTGTAGGAGCCTTCAAACGGTACAACGACGCGATTCTTGAAAAGCTCCGTAACGCCGCCGACACCTTCTTCGAGATACTCCGAGACTACATTTGTCTGCTGCCAATCATTATGGGAATCGTAGATGACGATTGGAATCCGGCTGGTGATGTCGTAATGGAAATGGCCGCTTATAGACGAGTAGGCTGTCTCGGCTTCTTGAGCGGCGAATTCGGCGAGGTAATATTCCTGCGGATAGAAATATACATCGAAATGTTTCGATTGGATGAAATACCATTCGAAGTTGCGGTATTGGACTTTGTTCTTTCCGAATTCATCGACCTGGGCGGAAGCGGTACCCACAAGAAACAGCAAGCCCAATAGCGACAGCCCTTTCATGCACGACTCCCTTCGAAAGGAACATACCAACGATCCTGAAGAGATTCAAGGAAAAGTACGAAAGGAAACTGCGACTTGCCCGGAAGGCGAGCGGCAGTTTGGCCGAAAGCTAACGCGACGCCCGGTTAGGCTTTGATTATACGGGCAGATATCCGTTGAGGTTGTCCCCAGAGAGGCACCGATTGAAATCGACGCCTCTCAAAACATGGAACCCGTAGATTTTTGTGCTGTCGGTAGCCGTCCGATTCATCGGATGGCTACTTCTCGGACAGCCTCAACATCAACATCTTCTTCGTAGTCATTTGCTTTCCTGCGACGAGCCGGTAGAAGTGCACGCCGCTCGCAAGGCGTGAACCGTTGAACTGAACCTGATACCTCCCGACGTTCTGCTTTTCGTTTACATCTGAAGCAGTGAGAGGTTCCCGAAGGCGTTCACGGTCCGGATCGAAAGTTGCTCAATGCGGAAGTCAGGAGGTACGCGGTAAAGGTTCGGAGGGACCCGGCGAAGGTCCGGAGGGACGCGCTGAAGTCTTAGGGAGACCGGGTGAAGGCTCTGACGGGCTGGGAAAGGGCCGGCGTGGGCCGGTTAATGCCACTTTCCCTTCATTTGAAGGGAGCCTGGCACGATTCATAACCATTAATGCGCCAGGAATTGAGATAATTGCGGGAGTTCTCCCTCCTCACAGACGGAAGCAGTCCCCAGCCCGGCGACGTGAAGAATCCGGCGGTGATGTAGAAACTGCGGGTGACCGTCACCACCTTTAGCTTTTCACAGAGCTGGTGACTGTCACCATCTGCTTGTGCGATGGCGAAGGTGAAGTCGACCTTCGGCTCAGAACCTGAACTCTTCCCCTTCTCTCGCCGCGCTAAGCTCGAAAGTGTATCTCATCTTCTTCATCTCTTTGCGGCATTTCGTCAGAACAGTATCGATAGCCTTATCGTCGAGGACCGGATCATAGTGAAACAGGCAGAGCTTCTTCACGCCCGCATCTGCCGCGACACGAAGCGTATAGAGATAGTGCGAGTGGCCCCATCCGATATGATCGCTGTATTGTTCGGGCGTATATGTCGAGTCGTGGATAAGGACGTCCGCTCCGCGTATGAAATCGATGACACGGTCGTTCGGATCGCCCTGGTAATTCTCGAACAGCTTCTGGACGTCCGGTTCTACGTTGGTGAAGAGCCGGGCCGTTTCCCGCGAGTAAGGCTCGTTATCGCTGATGTAGGCAAGAGACTTACTGCCGGCCGTCACCCTGTAGCCCAGAGTGAAACCGGGATGATTGACGTAAAAGGACTGTACCTCGGCGCCGAAAACACCCACCGTTCCTTCCTTGACGGGCATGAAATTGATCTGCGCCTGCAACTCGGACAATTTGACCGGGAAATAGATATTGTTCATCTGCTCGGCAATTATCCTGGAAAGTGATACGCCGCGTGCCTCGGGTCCGATAATTGTTATCTCGTTACCTTCCACGAACGCCGGCTTGAAGAAAGGAAAGCCCTGTATGTGGTCCCAGTGCGGGTGCGTGATCAGGATATATGCGCGGATGTTCTTGTTGCTCTTTGCCACTTTGTTGCCGAGATTGCGTATCCCCGTTCCGGCATCGAGTATGATCAGGCTGCCGTCATCCAGGTGCAACTCAGTACACGAAGTATTCCCGCCGTAGTAGATGGTGGATTTTCCCGGCGTCGCGATGGAGCCACGAACGCCCCAGAATTTTACCTTCATCCGGTCTCCTTTTTTCAAGCGGCGTTTCCGCGAGAGAAATGTTTCTCAGCGTGTTACGCTCTCAAAAATCCTTTGTATAAATTTCTCGCCACAGTGTATGAGCAGTTCGGACGGTAAATCCCCGCGCCGACACCGGACTGCGCAAACCGTGGCTCACCGCCCCGATTGTTCGCCCGGTAAAGAAGATCGTCCTTCCTGCCTATAGTTCGATACGTAATCGACATAATGCTGCGCCGACTCTTCGAGCCGTCTCAGCTCTTCGTTCGTGAGCTGCCTGACGACTCTCGCGGGGACGCCCGCCGCGAGGCTGCCGGGAGGGACTATGAAGCCTTCCCTCACAAGCGATCCCGCGGCTACGAGACTGTGCTCGCCTATTCTGCAACCGTCAAGGAGAATTGCTCCCATCCCGATAAGGGAACAATCTTCGACAGTGCAGCCGTGGATAACTGCGGCATGTCCGACAGTCACATTAGAAGCTATAACAGTCGGGAATTTTTCATGCGTAACGTGAATCACACTGTTATCCTGGACATTCGTCCGGTCTCCTATCCTGATGTAATTCACGTCGCCGCGTACGACTGTGTTGAACCAGAGGCTGGAATCTTTGCCGATGATGACGTCGCCTATCACATGGACGCCTTCGGCTACGAAGACGCTCTCGTGCAGCTGAGGTTTCTTCCCGAGATACTCTAACAACATCAGTCGTTGCTCCTCGGCGGTATCCAGCCGGCTCGTATGGCATCCTTCAGCTTCACCACAACGCTTCCTAAAATTACGCTCACGTTCGCCTTCAGGGGAACTTCCGCGGAATCGGCGCTCATCCAGCCTGTGAAGTCACCTGTCACTCCGAAGAAGCCTGTGAAGTTGATGTGCCCCGACATCTTGTAAGCCTCCAGCGGGTACTTGAACGCGGTTACTTTGCACTCTTCCTTCTCCTCGTTTATCGTCAGGTCCACGGTGGAACGAACAGTGTCGACCACTATAGGAATCGACATAGTAGTCCTGGCACCATCCGCCTTCCTGCTCGCCTCGCGAATGTAGTAGAAGAAACTGACCCCGTCCGTGTAATGCCTGTCAAGAGGCACTTTCGCGGAATCGACCCGTACTCCGTTCTTCCAGAGAGTCCAGTCGAGTATTTTTCTGCCGAACTCGAATTTGTACGAAGTGAACATAGAATCCTTGCCGTCTTTCTGGATGTTGTCTGTGGAAAGGCACATAAAAGTCCTTGCATCCTGGTAGGTATCGTACATCGCGTGAAGATTTACGAACGGTATTCCACTGTATGAATTGATGAGTGCACGGACGTGGTAAGCCGGCACGCCATGATATAACGTCTTTCCGAGGACCTCCATCTTCACACTTCCGATTTTGAAGAAAAGATAACTCGCTTCGAACATAAGTGATTCGCCGCCCTGCATTATGGAATCCTGCGTCGGCCGAGCCCATCCGGAGTTCTGCATGCCGGCAGAGAGACCGTTGAAGAGTGTGAGGGCGTATACGGCTCTCAGCACGAATAGTGAGAACGCACCGATTGCAAAAACAACGGCCGTCCATTTGAGAATTCGTTTTCTTAGTTTCTTAGTGTCAACTTTCATAATCCATTCTCTGAGTTCAATTGAATAATACTGCGGAACAGTAGTGCCCGGGGATCACGAGGCCCGAAGAGTGCTGGATGTACATGCTCTATCTCGGAATTGGGTCTTAAGTTGGTCCTCCTCCATCTTCCGGATCCACCTCCAATATTTCCGGGCCACGGATTTCAGTTGTAGGCGCGAGAAGTTTTCCGCGTGATGGGCTGAGCCATCATCCGACTTATGGATAACCGCATCTCCGCGGAATGCATGCCCGCGGAGATACAGCTCAAATATCTACTGGAGCCCTTCTATTCTCTTCGCCTCCGGGAAGAGCGTCAGAGCCTTCTGAAATTGGTTATCAAGAGTCAGCACAACCCTGTACCACCCGTCATTTCCCCAAATGTTTCTGGCAATCCAGGCCTTCAGGAGCATAGCGACATACTTCGTATTCTTGTCGTAATCTTCACGGGTTATCTTGATTCCCGCTTTTACAGCATGATCGTACAATTCATCGAGCATACCGTTTGAAACCTTGAAATCCTTTTCGAAGTTCCCGGAGGAGCCGTATTCTTTGCGCATCTCATCCTGATGCTGGCTTACGTGATTATCCACATATTCCAGGAAGATATTCTCCAGCTGGAATTGATATATAAAACTCGGGACCTTCCCCAACTTCACGATATAGTCGGGGGTAATACCGCCGCCGCCGTAGACCTTCCTCCCGTCGGCTGTTCTGTAAACGGGACGCCCTGAATCGCTTTCGAGGGTATGATAGATGTTCGATCCCGACTTTTCACTGCTGTCGATTATTTCGGGAGCGTCGTAATATTTTGTCAGACTTTTTCCGTAGGGACGCTGTATGAGTCTGCCGCTCGGAGTGTAGTAACGCGCAATTGTGATCCTGACGGCAGAACCGTCGTCGAGGCTGAACTGTCTTTGCACCAATCCCTTGCCGAAGGTCGTTTCACCCACGATCAGTCCCCTGTCGAGGTCCTGCATCGCACCGGAGACGATTTCGCTCGCGGACGCCGAGCCGCCGTTGACCAAGAGGATGAGCGGAAGTTTCGTATACGCTCCGCCGCTCGAAGTGAAATACTCGTTGGCTTCGGGGATCCGTCCCTTTGTGTAGACTATCGTCTTTCCTTGTGGAAGGAAATCGCTCGCGACACTTACAGCCTGGTCGAGAAGTCCGCCGGGGTTATCTCGCAGATCGAGCACGAGTTCTTTCATACCTTCCGACTTGAGCTTTGCGAGCGCATTGGCAAGCTCGCTCCCTGTCGTCTCGGCGAACCGGTTGATATAAACATAGCCGACATCCTTATTGAACATGAATGCAGCCGTCACCGAGTAAATAGGAATTTTGTTGCGGATGATCGTGAAATCCATCGGCTTCTCGACGCCTGCCCTGACCACAGTCACAGTCACCTTGGTTCCCTTCGGACCCCTAAGCTTCTTCTGCACCTCATCGCGCGTGATGCCTATCGCCGATTTACCATTGATTGCGATTATCTTGTCGCCGGCCTGTATGCCTACCATCTCGCTCGGGCCGCCCGCGATCGGCGAAACCACCAGGAGTGTATCGTTCACTACGTCGTACTCGATGCCGACGCCGTCAAACGAGCCGCGGAAATCCTCGGATATCTGGCGAACATCCTTCGCCGGGATGTATACCGAGTGCGGATCGAGCTGGCTCAGCATCCCGCTTATTGCAGCATCGGTAAGCTTCTGAGTATCTACATTGTCTACATAGTACTTGTCGGCGAGGCTCAGTACGTCCTTAAACTTCTCCACCTGCTCGTATATGTTGTCGCCGCTGAAGACATTCTGTATCTGTGTGCCGATAAGTATGCCGATTGCCATCAGAAAGACGGCAGCGACTGTTGAAAACTTAGACTTGAACAGCTTCATCACTTTTCCTTTCGAGGATTGCTCGTGCCTCTCAAAAATTCAAATCAGGCTCTCGCTTATGGAATCATCGTTACAGGAGGCCGAATCGGTAATCAGAAGAATATATAATAAGCTCAATTTGACAGCAAGGAATCCAGGACGGCTTTCTGGCAGAGGGGATAATGGACACCCCATACAGTACTACTTGGTTTTGCCCAGCGTCAATTTGATAGCAAGGTCAAACTTCTCGTCGAGCCGGAATTTCGAATGAAGAAATACCACCGAACTCTGATAGACTCTCTCGAAGCCCGCTTCGGACAATGACACGGTTTCGATGGGGAATCTCCAGAGAGTGAGAGGCCTGTCGACATCTACAGTGGCCTGGAGTTTCTGCCATTCATCCACTACCGAAACAGATGTGACCTCATCACTGGATCCCGTGCTTCGCAGGCGCGGGTCGGACGGCTTGGAGCCGTTGATTTTGTAGTACCTGTCGTAGGCGTCCCCCGCCATAAGCCCGAAATTCAGCTCGACGCCGAAATCGACTTCTACAGGGCTCGAACCGAGGTTCTCCAAATTGTAGGTGCAAAGGATGGAAGCGGATCCTTCTTTGAGCTCGAAAGTCTTGGCGACGCGCACAGGGATCTTCTGCGCACTTCCTACACGGCCATCCCTGACGAAGCGGATTACGGCCTTGCCATTCTTCTGGAGAATCTTCTTATCGTAGTGCCCCTCAACGAAATCACCGAGCTCAGGATACTTTGCCGCCGCGAAATCTTCCAGCGTCGTCTCCCCTATGAAGTGATCGATGAAGGATGCACGCCGGTACCAGTCGTAGTTCAGGAGCTTCTCCAATCCCTTTTCCTTCATCGCGACGATGTCATGTATACTGAGGATCTGCTCGGCCCCGGATTCTGCCTGTGCGACCCGGCGTAATTTCTCATGGTAGCCTTCAGGCCGCCTGCTGACTATGTCCAGGAAATTGAAGGGGACAGGTTTATAATCGAGTTCGAACATTGCCGCACCGGTCTCCGGCATGAAGTATGCGTCGAGGGCCTTTGATTCCACGAGGACCTCGTCAGAACCATCCATATCGAAATCTTTCGTCGTCACGGTAAGCTTCGTCTTGTGTTCAAGCTTGTCGAGCGCGGTCTCGGCCTCGATGAGGCTCTTGTAAACGGGGTAACGAAGGTTGGGAAGGTAAAGTCCGCCGAAGACGCCGTGCCAGTATGGGTCGTTGCACTGCGCGGCCCACACTTTGTCCAGCACCTTTTCGACTGCGCCGTCCTTTGCTTTGGTCGCGTGCGCCCGCTCGGACAGGCGTATCATCTTCTTATGAATGTTGTTCACTTCGGGATATTTCGCCAGGAAGTTTCTCCAGTATCCTCCACGAACGAACTCCTCATAGTGGTCGAAGAGGTTCGCTTCTTTAAGCTTGCGCTCAAACTCTTCGTATTTCCTGAACAGCTCTTCCGGAAGGGCCCACTGCAGCATTTCGGCGTAAGACGCATTCTGAAGGTAGACGCGGCCGATGGGCTTCACCTTCCCGATTACTTCCGAGAAATGCACGATGTTTATCCAATCCGAATTCTCTTCGAGCGCCCTTAGAAAATCGGGGAGCCAGCCGTCCTCGTAAACATGCTTGTAGGTATGAGGCCAAACTCCGAACTTCTCCCCGTCGTCCGCGTATACCGCTATCCTCGTCCCCTCTTCTGTTGCGATAGACCTCAAATATTCGATCGTCTTCTCGACCGGTTGGAACGGGATCGTGTATCTCATCGCCTTGCTGATCGGGAAGACATTGAGCATGTTTCCCTGCTCTTCGGTGACATAATAGCCGAGTAGGTTCTCGTCCTTAAGGCCGACATACTTGAAATGAGTGTCATCGATCGCGACCCATTTGACACCGCTTTCGGCGATCGGCTTGACTATGTGTTGTTCCCAGACTCTCTCTGCGAGCCACATGCCGGTGGGGGCCTTTCCGAAATTCGTTTCGAGAAACTGGTTCAGCTTTCGTATCTGGCCCACCTTATCTTTATCCGGGATCACAGCCAGGATGGGTTCATAAAAACCGCCGGTGATCATTTCAACCTGACCCGATTTAACCAGCAATTTCAGCTCTGTGAATATCTCCGGATGATGCTTCTTAAGCCACTCAAGGAGAAAGCCCGTGTAATGTTGCGAAACCTTTACCTTCGAAAATTTTGCAAGGACATCGAGAAACGGTTTGTACGATTTCTGATAAGCTTCCTCCAAAACGTGATCGAAGTTGCCGATCGGCTGGTGGTTGTGAATCCCGAGAACAAGATTAACGGTTTTCAATTGGCGCCGTTCTTTCTGCTATTTTTCCGGTTTCATTTGTGGGAAGAAGATGACATCGCGAATGGACTCACGATCGGTCAGCACCATTGTCAAGCGGTCGATACCGATTCCTAGTCCTGCCGTCGGCGGCATGCCGTATTCGAGAGCCCGGAGGAAATCTTCATCGATCACCATTGCTTCCTCGTCGCCGCGGGCTTTGAGTTTCGCCTGGTCCTCAAACCTCGACCTTTGATCGAGCGGATCGTTAAGTTCGCTGAACGCGTTTGCCAGCTCATGGCCGTTGCACATCAGCTCGAACCTCTCAACAAGTCCAGGTTTCGAACGGTGCCGCTTAGCGAGCGGCGACATCTCTATGGGGTAATCCGTTATGAAAGTAGGCTGTATTAACATCGGCTCTACAAGCCCGGAAAATATCGCATCGATTATCTTTCCAGCGCCCATCGATCTCTCGACTTCCACGCGGTGCTTCTTTGCGATCGCGGCGAGCTCGTCTTCGGATTTGCCCGCCAGATCCTCACCTGTTATCTCACGGATCGAATCGAGCATCGTGATTCGTTTCCACGGCGGTGTGAAGTCAATTCCATTCTCGCCGACCTTTACCCTGGCCCCGCCTGTCACGGTAAGGGCAACTGAGTGAATCATCTTCTCCACGAGATCCATCATCCAATTGTAGTCTTTGTAAGACACATAAAGCTCGAGCATCGTGAACTCAGGATTGTGGGATTTATCCATCCCCTCATTCCGGAAATCCTTGCTTATCTCGTACACTCCCTCGAACCCGCCCACGATCAGCCGCTTCAGGTAAAGTTCATCGGAAATCCTCAGGTAGAAGTCGAAGTCCAGCGCGTTGTGGTGCGTGATGAACGGCCTTGCCGCCGCACCGCCGTATATCGGCTGGAGAACCGGTGTCTCGACTTCAAGATATCCTCTCTCATCGAGGAACCTCCGGACGGAGCCGACTACTTTCGCCCTTTTCACGAAGACTTCTCTTACATCGGGGTTGACTACGAGGTCGACGTAACGCTGGCGATACCTGAGCTCCTTGTCGGAGAAAGGATCGTAAACCATCTTGTTGCCCTGCTCGTCGACTTTTTCCTTCACGACGGGAAGCGGGCGGATCGATTTGGCAAGAAGGTCAAGGCTCTTTGCATGTATCGAGACCTCACCGGTCTTTGTACGGAAGACAATACCTCTCACTCCGATGATGTCGCCCAGGTCCATTAGCTTGAAATGATCATAAGCCGGCCCGATATCGTCACGCTTCAGGTATAACTGTATCTTTCCTTTCGAATCCCGTATGTGACAGAACGAGGCTTTCCCCATGCGCCGGAGAGACACGATTCTTCCTGCGACGGAAACTTCCCGCTGGGGCGCGTCATCTTTAAACGTCTGCAAGATGTCTGTAGAACAGCTGTCGACGTCAAAGCTGTAAGTGTATGGATTGAGGCCGAGTTTCTTTAGCTCCTCGAGCTCGGCGATTCTTCTCTTAGTGAGTTCGTTTTGTTCCTGCTCAAACGACTCTCTATCTGAAATGTTATCCTGATGCTCGTTCAATTCTGACTCCTGGACGGTACTTTCTTATACGTTATCAAAACCAACTTCTTTTCCTTGTTGTAGATTTCATCCATGCCCTGGAAGGTCGTGTCGACGACGTCTGCAGAGGCTACAGACTTCATACTTCTCGTGTGCTTCAGCTCCTCATCAAACGCGCCGCCTTTCAGTACGATCAAAGTCCCAGGGGGAATTGTACCGAAGGAATCTCCACCGGAATCCTTCAGGAAACCGCGCGACCATTTCGCGACATCGTCCAGCTTCCCCGCCGCACGACTGATAACATAATCAAAATGTGCCTGAAAATCACCCTTTTTCGAGAGTTCCTCAGCCCTCGCGTTTACAGCACGGCTTCTTTGGGTCCCCAATTCCTGCAAAATTCCGGAAAGCGCTGCCGTTTTCTTCATAATGGAGTCGACAAAAGTGAGTTGCATCCCCTTATATATGATATGCACAGGAATACCGGGAAGACCTCCTCCAGTGCCCAAATCAACCATGACAGCGTCAGGGATTAGCTTTTTCAGGAAAAGGAAAGATATGGAGTTGAGAGCGTGGTTGGGATAGAAGTTATCTTCGTCTTTGCGGGATATAAGATTCAACTCCCGGTTGGCGGCTAGGAGAAGCGTGCGGTATTTCTCGAACATCGAAGCCTGATCGTCGGAAATCTTCAGCCCGTTCGCGGCACAAATTGAAACGAACCAGTCTACGTCTTTCATTCCTTGGAAAGTTCTACAAGCTTCCTCAGGCCAGCGACTTCATTCTTCGTCAGATTTCGCCACTGCCCGCGTTGCAGCCCACGATGCGTCAAACCGGCGTAAGAGTACCGGTCAAGTTGAAGAACACGAATTTCAAACGACTCGAAGATTCGCTTTATGAGATGGTGCTTCCCCTCATGTACCGAAATCCCCACCTCCAGCCCGTTACTATCCGGAAGCACATAGACATCGTCGGGCACCGTCACGGAACTGTCGATCATGACTCCTTTTTTAAGCCTGGCGAATTCGCGTTCCTTGAGCGACCTTTCGAGTGTCGCCTTGTATACTTTAAGTACGAGATGTCTCGGGTGCATCAGGCGGTTCGCGAGCTCACCGTCGTTCGTAAGGAGAAGAGTGCCCGTCGTGTTTCTGTCGAGCCTTCCGACAGGGTAGACGCGCTCGCGCACCTTGACCACATCCAAGACGCTTCGTCTTCCCTTCTCGTCGCGCGACGTGGTGACGGCATCCTTCGGTTTGTTGAGAAGGATGTAAACGAGCCGCGTACCGGTTCTTACTCCTTTGCCGTCGACATCGATCTTGTCCTTGCCGGGAGTGATCTTCGTGCCGAGTTCTTTGACAACTTTGCCGTTAACCTTAACCCTTCCCGCGGTAATCATCTCGTCCGCTTTGCGGCGCGATGTAACACCCGATGATGAGAGGTATTTGTTTATCCTGACTAATCCCTGTCCTGACAATTGGCTATTCCGCTCCGTTCTCAGAAGGCGCCTCCGGAATTATGTTGCCGCCTGAGGCCGGCTCCATAGAAGATGAATCTCCGAGGGCCGTGATTTCAAGCTGTATCGATTCCTCCGCGCCTTTGCTCTTTATCTCTTTTATGATTTCTTCTATCTCACGCAGCTTCGGAAGATCATCGAGGCTCTTGAGCGCGAAGACCTTCATGAACTTCTGCGTCGTACCATAAAGAAGAGGACGACCGACGGTCTCCGCTCTTCCGACTACGGTCACGAGTTCCTTCTCGAGGAGATTGTGGAGGACGTAGTCTACGTTCACTCCGCGTATCGATTCGATCTCCGGCTTCGTGATGGGCTGCTTGTACGCGATGATGGCGACGGTTTCGAGAGCGGAATTGGACAGCCTCCTCTTGGATCTCTCCTTGAATAGGTTGGACACCCACTGTGCCATCTCCTTGCGCGTCGCGTACTGGTATCCGTTCGCGATCTCGACAATATGGAAGCCCGTGCCGTCAGCTTCATATTTGGCGTTCAGCGCATTCACCCGCGACGTTATCATGTCGGGGTTCACGCGCCCAAAAGTGTGGGCGGCGTCGAGTACCGACTTGATAGTCGAGACAGGGAGCGGCTCATCCGAGGCAAATATAATTGACTCGATGATGTGCGCCAGGTCGTCGACTACTTCCTCTCTCACCTCCGGTTCCTCGTCACCGCCGGTTTCTTCACCTGAAACAATTCCTTCCCCATCCACGGCTGCCGGTACCGCGAGTTCAGGCGCAGGCACTTCCTGCTCGATTCGATCCTCCTGCCCTGCATTCTCTTCTATTGGAAGAGGTTCTTCAGCAACTTCCTTAGCATCCTCGGTTACTGTCAGGTCGCTGGCTTCGACTGCGTGCATATCCTGTCCGATTTGCTCTTGCTGTTCAACGTTCTCTTCGATTGGGGGAGGCTCTTCCGGTTCCTCGTTGACATTCTCAGGTGCCAACAGCTCTTCAGCCTCCACAGGGACGGCGGATTCTTGACCGGCAACTGCCTCCACCGGCTCAGCTTGTCCGGCAGGCTCTTCCGGCGCCGGAGTCTTTTCTTCCGGTGTCACTTCTTCCTCTGTCCCGGTTGCCGGAGTCTCTTCCGCCGATTCCGGGTTATCTGCCGGCGGGACTCCGTTCCCAATATTTTCCTTACCGGCCGGTTCAGCATTTTCAGACACCTCTTCCGATAGCTCCTCATCACAGAGTGATTCGGTTGCCAAGGCCCCCGGGGTGACAACGGCGGGAGGAATGGCCATTCCTGGAATCGAGCTAACCGGTTCGAGCGGCACTTCTGCGGGCTCCGACGCTTCTTCGGCAACCGAGGATTCAACATCTTGAGCTGCAGGAAGTTCTTCGCCAAGTGTTCCGGAGACAATTTCTCCCGGAAATTCCTCATGATCTTCTTCCGCATTCAATGTTACTGCGGCATCTTTTTTCTCAGCACCTGCGGGCTCGGCCTTCTGATCCCGCGCAGAGTGTTCCGCATTTGCAAGTGCCTCACTTTCGTCAGCTTCACCGGCATGCATTCCCGTCGTGTCTAAGCCGGAAGCGACGGCGTCTTGTTCAACCTCAGAAGTCCGGATAATCTCCGCGGCTTCCTCGTCGGCTTTCGCATCGGCGGGCAGAGCTTCCTCAGACCGTTTTTCTATCCCCGACTCTTCATGCGATTCGTCGGCTTCCGACGCCACGTCCTGCGGCAGACTTACCGGGGTTTCTTCCGCCGGAGTCTCCCGTTCTGCTTCCAGACCAGCAGGAGTCGATTCAATCTGTGTTCCTTCGATAGTTACATTTTCACCGGCCGCTTCGGAAAGCGGCTTGGCCGGAGTCACTGCTTCTGCTTCTTCGGACGTGGTACAAGTCTTTTCAGCGGACTCAGGCGAGGGAACTTCGCGAATGGGAATCGTGGGAGCTTCCTCTTCTTTCGCTCTACCCGATAAGGCGGGCGTTGAGGCTTCAGGCAGGTGATCACGCTCAACGTGCAGATGCTCCATGTTATTCGAGGTTGGACTGGTTGCCTCGTTATGGATTTCAACGTCGCGCTCTTCTTTGCCCGCAGGCGCGGGCGATTGCTCCGGTGTTACCAAAGAAGCTGGAACACCCTTTTCCTCCTGAGTCTTCTCAACATCACGAGCCGGGAAATGGAGCTCCGCCACGCGCGGCATATTGCCTGCTGCCGGATGGTTCCCGACACTTTTCGTATCCGGCGCCTTATCCTGTTCGATGCCTTCATTTCGATTGGGGAACTCAGTATCCTTCTCGGACATTGTCCTCCTCCCCGAAGGCAGCTTCGGATACAGCATCATATTTAGTAATAATAAAATCATTAAATCCGCCTCTCGTCTGTACGCGCAGGATGTTCCTCTTAATCAATTCGAGGAGTGCAATGAAGGTCACCACCAGCCTGATCCGTTCGTGTATGCCGACCGCGATCTCGAGGAAATGGAGGGTCGGCTTCTCCTCCACCGCTGCCACGAGGAAGTCGATCTGTTCCTCGATCGTCACATTAAGTCTATGGATGTTGTGATAAGGAGTGGCCTCGAGCCTGTCCATCGCATGTTTGAATGCGGTCACGAGGTCGATAAGAGTGGCATTCTTGAGCTCCTCGTCTTCGGGAGAGACGAACTCCCTTTCATCTTGTTTGAAAAGCGTTCGGTAGAAAAGCTTGCTCCCCTCTTCCTCCATGTAACCGAAATTGCGGGAAGCTTCCTTGAAGCGCGCGTATTCCGCGAGCCTGTCGGCGAGTTCCTTCCGCGGGTCCTCCTCGATCAGGTCTTCGATGCCCTCCTCGTGCGGAAGAAGCATCCGGACCTTGATCTGCATGAGTGTGGCGGCCATCACGATGAACTCGCCCGCTATCTCCAGGTCGAGCATCCTTATATAGTGGACGTAGTCGAGAAATTCCTGCGTGATTCTCGCAATCGGTATGTCATAAATATCAAGCTGGTCGCGCTTGATAAAGAAGAGGAGAAGGTCCAACGGGCCTTCAAAATCGTTGAGCTTTACCCTGTACGTCATCCCATCTTCATCGCTTTATGCACGTCGTTCATCGTCTTACCGGCGACCTCGCGTGCGTTCTCTTCACCTGCTTTCAGAATGCTCTCCAGTTTTTCAGGATTGTTCTCGTAATTCTTTCGCCGCTCCCTGAATGGATCGAGGAAGATATTTATCCTTTCCGCCGCCCTCATCTTGCAATCGACGCAGCCAAGCTGCCCGCTTTCACAGCCGGTTCTTATCTCCTGTTCCTCAGATGCGTTGAACTTCTTATGATAGGTGAAGACAAGACAGATGTCAGGCCTTCCCGGATCTCCCTTCCTTATCTTCTTTGGATCGGTGATCGCCTTCTTCATTTTCTTCTTGACCTCTTCCGGCTCATCGGAAAGGAGTATGGCATTGTTGAGCGACTTGCTCATCTTCTTTCCGTCGAGACCGGGAAGACGCGCGAACTTCGTCAGCTTGGCCGCCGGCTCGGGGAAAACTTCGCCGTACTGCCTGTTGAAGTCTCTCGCGATCTCTCGTGTGATCTCGACGTGCGATAGCTGGTCTTCGCCGACTGGAACCACCTCACCTTTATATAACAGGATGTCTGCCGCCTGAAGGACCGGATATCCCAGATAGCCGTAACTTATCGGGCCGAGCTCAAGGTCGCGGACCTGCTCTTTCAGTGTGGGATTCCTCTCAAGTCGCGCAGTGGTAATGAGCATCGAGAAGAGTAAATGGAGCTCGGTATGTTCTTTAATTTGCGACTGCCTGAATATCGGACTGTGTTCCGGCTCTATTCCTGCGGACAGCCAGTCAAGGACCATCTCGAGCGAATACTCATGGATGCGGGAAGTATCCAGGTTGGTCGTGATCGCGTGATAGTCGGCAATGAGGTGGTAATTCGAATAGCCCCCCTCGTTCTGGAGCGCGACCCAGTTTTCGAGTGCGCCTGCCCAGTGTCCGAGATGCAACTTCCCCGTTGGGCGCATCCCACTTAGAATAATTTTCTTATTAGGCATTGTGTGCCTAATTTACGAAAATTTTCTACTTCATAAAAAGATAAGGCTTCCACTTCTCGTCGATTCTTCCGACGAAATGTCTGATGAAAGCCACATGGTTCGGCCTGCGAGGAATTGAGAGTAGATGCATCCCTGCTTCTTCAGGCGTGCGATCCCCTTTCTTGTTATTGCACTTCATGCAGGCGCACACAAGATTCTCCCATGTATCTTCCCCGCCCCGTGTTCTCGGGATAACGTGATCGACCGTCAGCATTGAGTCGCTCTTGCCACAGTACTGACACTTGTTTCCGTCCCGGCGGAGAATGTTCTTCCTCGATAATATCACCCGTTTATGAGGAATCCTGTAGTAGACCGACAGTCTCAAGATACTCGGCATCGGTAACGAAGTAGAGACCGAGCGCAACATCATGCCGTCGTACCTTTCGATCAACTCCGCCTTTCCAAGATAAAGGAGGATCACCGCTTTCTTCCAACTGCAGATCGTTAGCGGTTCGTAGTTCTGATTTAGAAGTAAGACCTTTCCGTAGACCCTATCGTGACTCTCTAAAGCAATTTCATTCTCATACAGACTGAAGACGACTTCACCTCACTTTCGTTAGACAATTCTGCAAGCACCTACAAAAGCTGATGATAATTTACCGCTGAAATTCTTCCTCTTCCGGTCGAAGCTGTTGATGCGCACAAATCCGGAAGAATGTATGAATTCCTTGTTTTTGCCGGTGTAAATCGCAACATGGTTAATTTTATGGCCATTCGATGAAAAAAACAATAAATCACCCGCTCTCAGCTTGCCGATCCGGTTACCGAGATGTTCTCCAACACCAAATTGCATGTCCGCATCCCGAGGCAAGCTGATACCATTCAACCTGTAGACAGTCTGGACGAACCCGGAACAGTCGAAACCTTTAGGACTCCTCCCACCCCAAACGTACGACACTCCGAGGTAACTTCTCGCGGTCTCAAGCATACTCTTGACGGAGAATTCTTCACGCACGATGGAAACACTTGTTGATGATTTCTCAACCCACGCGACGATGCCATCCGGCAACCTGACAGACAGGAAGCGGCCTCTTTGTCCAACGACTCGCAGCGGCGAGGCGTGAACCGCTTCACGTATGATATCAGCCTGCGGTGACGGCTTCACACGAAGGGGGACGACACTTCCGTCGACATGAACCTTCGGCAGAAATTGATAGTCATAAAACGCATCGTCATCCATGAGTGTAGCCTGATCAGAAGAGATCCAACCGATATAGCCATCTGCATGAAGTCTGACTCTCACCCATCCGCCATCGACCTGGAGAGTGTCGAATGTTTCGCCGTAGAGAATTTGCGTGATCTGTTCGCTTGCTGAAGCAGCGGATCTCCTGACAGGCGCGACGCCGACATGGCAGACGCCCTTGGTCTGGGAACCGACACTCTTATCGGGAAGGAAAACGATCTTGATCCTGAAACGAGAGGATGAGCTTTCATAGACGTGCGACGCGTGCATCGCGTTCGCGAGCGAATCGGTGAAGATATATATATAGTCTTTTGTTGGTATGAAATCGAGGACAGAATAGCGCACATCCACATCGAGAGATTTTCTGAGTCTCTCTTCAAAAAGCTCGTGCGAGTTCCATTTGCCATCCTTAAGCATTCCTTAAAAATATACAGAACAGGGATCCTCCATTCAACGAGCATGGGCGACGTGTCAAGCTAACTGAATCTTGACAACGGAAAAGGTCCTCCGCATATTTCAACCAAGTTGCAGGTAACGGAGGGAGAAGACAAGGCATAGGGAGTCCCAAAAACTCCCGCGTGGGAACGGGAATGAATGAGAAACCGTATACACAAGAACGCGTTTAATGAAAAGAGATTAGCACCAACGAGGGGCTAGGAAGGAAAGGAGTGCTTCATGAAAAGCATCACAGTTTCCTTATTCATAGCAATTACACTCATGCAGGCATGGCCAACAATGGCTCAGCAGCCTACACTTCTCAAACCCATACTCGAAGTCGAGTCCCATCATGCCGGCTGGCAATTGGGACGTTACGTAGCAGGAGTTGGTGATTTGAACAAGGACGGCTATGCCGATGTAGCTGTAAGTGCACCGGGTATATACAAGACTTTCATTTACTATGGCGGCAAGACTATGAGCCAGACCCCGTCGGTGACACTTAAAGGCGGAGGTCCCGTAGTCTCAGGAGACTTTCTGGGGAACGGGTGGATAGATCTCGCCATAGATATACCATTTCACGACAGTGTTCTGGTTTATTACAACGGTCCGAATGGCCTGGACACGATACCTGACGTTGTACTCACGATGAATTCAGACTACTTCGGAAATGTGATGACTACCGGCGATTTCTTTGGGAATGGTTATACGGATATTGCAATCGGCACCCTCGATGAGAATGAGCCGTCAAACAAAGAGATTTTCGGGAGGGGCAGGATTTTTATCTACGGCGACGGCCCATTCGAAAACCTCATGCCCCTTGATACTATAAGCGGAGATACTGAAAATGCAGGACTAGGTAGCGACTTAACATCTGGGGATGTATACAATAACGGAGAAGACGCCCTCATCGCGTTGGGGTACAACCAGCTCATGGCTAACGAATCCGATCAATATTATTATATCCAGGTTTTTGTCAATAATGCGGGGCACTTGAGGAGCGCGCTCAATATTGACTCACGTAATATACCTGGAGGATTTGGTGGAGTCGGGGGAGGTGGTGACATCGCCTGCTTTGATGCAGATGGGGACGGAATACCGGACATACTTGTTAGCGGTATATGCATTTTCAAAGGTGGCTCGACAATAGATACTTTACCAAGCTATCGTGTTGGTCCGCCGAGGGGAGATACCTCCAGCTATGGTACTTATCCATGGGTAGGCGGTGGGGGGGATTATAATGGAGATGGAATACCGGACATACTTCTTGCCTCTGAGCGTGGAGTATACGGAACGACCAGCGGAGTATTCGTAATGCTCGATGGAAGGGGCCATCCGGTGCAATTCAAGGCATATAGGATATATGCGGATAGCGGAGATGGGCTTATGAATCTCTCAGGAAATCCGGCTAATGCAGGCGACGTAAACGGAGGCGGCGTGGACGATATCATAATTGGAAACGGAGGCTGGCCTTATCCTGCTTACAATGGCTTCTTTGGAATCTATTCTGGAGACACATCACTCGTTGCAGGGGTGAAGGAACATCCTGCACCACCTGAACAGTTCATTCTGAACCAAAACTATCCTAACCCATTCAACCCGTCAACCGTAATCAGCTATCAGCTTTCAACGGTCAGTCATGTTACTCTGAAGATTTATGACGCACTCGGAAGAGAGGTGAAGACGTTAATCAACGATGAAGAGGAATCGCCTGGAACTCACAGCGTTGTCTGGAACGGGACAGACCGTCAAGGCGACTGCGTGAGCTCGGGTGTCTATTTCTACCAGTTAACTACGGATGAAGGCACACAGACGAAGAAGGCTGTGTACCTGAAGTAAACAAGCCGTCCCCAAGCGGGAGCTTGGGGACGAGAGGAAGCACGAGATAGACCGCATGGGTAACGTAAGAACAAAGGTTGCCAAGTCGGACCTTGGCAACCATGGAAAATGGAGGATGAAGAATGAAAAAGCTGTTACTTGCTGTATTGGTGGTGCTCTACGGAAACGCATTTGGCCAGCAGTTTCCTATAAGCGCAGCAAACATGTTTTCTTATTCAGGCGGCCCGAGTCCGTCCCTTGAGATAAGCACTACTCCCGGAATGATGAAGAGCGCAAACTTCAACTGGGGAATCGCAGGTGTCCCCGATAACAATCCATCGATGGTGGAAAGCTTACTCCAAGCGGCCGCAAACAACGGTATCAAGCTGATACTTGAAGGTGCTCTCCCGGACTACGCATGGGCAGAGAGATTATTTTTCGAAGGGAATCAAACTTATTTTTATACTGCAGTAGGTAATCATTTTGCTGATGGCGGTTCTACTCAACCTAGAAATGACCAGTACTACAACCAGGAAAATTTGGAGGCGACTGTCCTAAATGGTTACATGGTTGATAGCGTAAAGTATGACCCTGTGGATCCCTGGGTTCTTGGAGCATCTTACAAAGCTTATTTTCGGCTCAAGGTAATACGATCCGGCACCATATTACCATCTCAGCCGATAGCAAGTATCGAGATATGGGACACGCAAAACAATCCGAATACTGAAGTAACAAGCAGGGTGCTCTATGACTCCTCTTTCGCCTCGGATAATACATACTATGACTTTGAATTGGATTTCACGCCGCCGTCGCATTCGAATGGTTCTTCGAGCTCGTCTCTTAACACTGTGAGCTCCGTAGCGCAGCCTGAGGTAAGCTCGACGGAAAGCAGGCAGATCGCATCACAGCAGAGCTTTCCTGATGGAATAGATTTGCGAGTATGGTGGTTCGGAAATCCAGTAAACGCAACTGCGAGCCTGTTCCTCGACGACATCAGGGTCGATGGCACTGACGGCAAATCGGACTTCACCGTGGATTCCCTTTTCGACGGCGACTACAACAGCATAATCAAAGGCACGGCAGCGGAATTTGATACTTATCAGGCTCTCGGAAGGTATTATCTGAAAGACGAACCATACATTTCGCAGTACTTAGCTTATGACTATATGAACAATGTGCTCGATTCTGTTCCGGTCAGCCATGCCAACGGTGACGGCCTCGGCTACACCCAGAAGGATGAAAACGGCCATTTGCACTACTGGAACTGGTCCGGGGATCCTTACAAACGCTACCTGCGTGAGGCTGATCCTTACGAGTTAGCTGCCGAAGTGAACAGGTTCCTGGTCCAGAATGGCATACCTGATCTACAGCCCGGAACGGTGGGTTATACATCAATGGCTCAGAACGAGATCCAGATTGAAGAAGACAGATTTGATTCCGCCCAAGCCGACTGTTACATGTCGCAGTCGGGCACCTGGCGTGCTCATATTAATTCAAGCAGTTGGAACAATGTCACGAGGGAGCCTCATTTTGATGAGATACGTGCCCAGGTCTATTCTGCACTCGCACATGGTGCAAAGGGGATAGATTATTTCCTTTACTTGACAGATGTTAACGATGGTGCAATAGGTCTGGTCGATCCTAGCCTTAACGAGATTAACGCAAGCTCCACTTACGAGCAAGGGGCCCTTGGCTATTCTTATGGTGAGAACAAATGGGAATGTCTATGATGGAATAGTTGCCGTCGGCGGCTCGAACGATAACTGCCATTGGAATACTATTTACAAATATGCCGGTTCAAGCGGAATGAATTACTTCATTTCTTTTGTGAAGAGGCACCCTGATGATGCGGCAGGCTACGTACAACTTTACGGGTGCACAAACGATACTACGCTCCCTACTATATTTGGTATTTTCAAGGCGTTGCCGTCGAAGGCATCTCCGATAGAAAGACTACTCCTTTCCAATCTCTATCAGATGGAAGATGATCCCAATGTTGCTATGGCTGTCGACGACAGCATCATAGCCGATTACCCAAACAATCCGATCGCTGTCAGAGCCGAGCTTTCCAATATGCTGATCGACCTCCTGGATAACGACGATGTCTCGGGAGCAAGGACGGTTCTTCAAAATATCAAGGGTCAAGCTCAGTTGATAAATCCGATCGAATTACGGGATGATGAGGCAATGTTTGCCCTAAACAGGAATGGCTCAACTTTGAAGACCCGAAACGAACCGGCTATGTCTTCAATGTATAAAGTCTTGACGGTTGCGCCGAATCTGCCGAAGACGTACGGACTTCTGCAGAATTACCCGAACCCGTTTAACCCTACAACGACTATCGACTACCAGCTTCCTAGAGATTCACATGTGACGATCAGAGTCTATGATATCCTTGGGCAGTCGGTTGCGACTCTTGTGAATAGCGAAGAGTCGGCAGGTTATCATCGTGCCGTGTTCAACGGCTCCAGGTATGCGAGCGGCATATATTTCTATAGAATGATAACGCCTTCGTATTCGAAAGTTCAGAAGATGCTCCTCCTTAAGTAAATCCCATCTTCAGGGAACTTTAGCTTTCTCTTTTTCGATCGTAAGCCCGAACAGTCTTGATTCGGGCTTACGATCCCACGTCGTTCAACCGGCATGCTGCACCATTCGTTAGCCCGTGCCAGATGTTCCCATTCTTCCCTTGAAGTTCTACGCCTCCCGCCATAACTTTTTCTACACTTACCACAAAATCCGAAAGAGGTGACAAATGAAACTCTTCGTTTGTGTCAACCAGGTCCCGGATACAGAAACCAAAGTCAAAGTCGGTCAGGATGGCAAAACCATCGATCGCTCCGAGATCAACCTTATTCTCAATCCGTACGATGAATTCGCGGTAGAAGCCGCGCTCCAGTTAAAAGACAAGTTCGGCGGCGAAGTCACTTATGTTTCAGCAGGAAACGATTTCCACAAGGAAGTAATCAGAAAAGCTCTCGCGATGGGGGGTGACAAGGGTATTCACATAAAGACAGACAACACCGGCGATTCATATTCCGTAGCGTCGATGCTCGCCGCCGCGCTAAAAGACGCCGGCGCAGATATCATCTTTTTCGGAAAGCAGTCCATCGACTACGACGATTCGGCTGTCGGGACGATGGTCGCCGAGATGCTCGGCCTGCCGTCGGCCTCGGTCGTCGTTAAGCTCAATGTAGATGAAGGTGCAAAGAAGGTAGTTTGTGAAAGAGAAATAGAAGGAGGAAAAGAAACCGTAGAACTCACCCTCCCCTGCGTGATAAGCGCGCAAAAAGGTTTGAATGAGCCGCGATATCCTTCTCTCAAAGGAATAATGGCGGCGAAGTCAAAGCCGATTCAGGAGGTCGCACCACCCGCTGCTCAATCGCTTACAGAAGTTACCGCGATGAGAAAGCCGGCTCCAAAACAGCCGGGCAAAATCCTCGGGACCGACAAGTCCGCAGTCCCGGAACTTATCAGGCTACTTCACGAAGAAGCTAAAATCTTTTAGAAAGGGGACATTCAGATGAAGATCGTAGCATTTGCGGAATCGACGCACGATGAAAAGGCGGGCGTGAAGTTCAAGAAGGTTGCCTTTGAAGCGGCGCATGCCGCGTCAAAGCTCGCGGCTGAACTCGGCGGCGAAGCTGTAGGTCTGGTTGTCGGAAAAGGTGTCGGAGAAATCGCTCCAGGACTCGGCGGATACGGAGTGGAGAACGCATACGTCGTTGAAGACGATAGGTTGGGGATGTACTCGACTACTGCATACGCGAAAGTCATCGCCGCCGCAGTGGAATCGCTATCGGCGGAGATAGTGATTCTTCCGGCAAGCGCCATGGGAAAGGATCTCGCTCCAAGAGTCGCCGCAAGACTCAAGGCGGGACTCGCGGCGGATTGCATCGCTCTCAAAGGAGATGGTGGGAACTTAATCGCCACGCGGCCTGTATATGCCGGGAAAGCACAGATCGACGTCAGAATTATCTCGCAGAAGAAAGTTATAACGATCAGGCCGAACGTGTTCAGTCCCGGGGCTGCAGACGGCAAGCCTGCTTCGGTGGAGAAACTGACCGTAGAGCTTCAGGAAGCCGATTTCGCGTCGCGTGTAACGAAGGTTTCAATTGCAAAGGCCGGGCGGCCCGACCTCACCGAAGCGGACATAATTGTTTCCGGTGGAAGAGGGCTCGGAGGGCCTGAGAATTTCAAGATGGTAGAGGAGCTAGCGGACATTCTGGGTGCGGCGGTCGGCGCGTCGAGGGCGGCAGTCGACGCCGGATGGAGACCGCACGACGACCAGGTCGGACAAACGGGAAAGACCGTGTCACCGTCTCTCTATATCGCCGTTGCGATCTCAGGCGCAATTCAGCACATTGCAGGCATGTCATCGTCGAAGCATATCGTCGCAATTAACAAGGATAAGGACGCGCCGATTTTCCAGGTAGCGGACTACGGAATCGTTGGAGATGCATTTGAAGTGATCCCGGAGATGTCAGCGGAACTGAGAAAGGTACTTGGAAAAGACTGAACGATTCCACAAATTGACGATGAGTAAGGAGAATTTTATTTGGACAAGGTTATGGTAGATATCCTCGGGCTCTCGCCAAGTCCATCGAGCCCGGGCGCATACGCCCTGATATTGAAAGAGACAGAAGGAGAGAGAAGGCTCCCGATAATAATCGGACAGTTCGAAGCCCAGGCGATTGCGCTGGAACTAGAGGGTATCAAGCCTCCGAGGCCTCTCACGCATGACCTCGTGAAGAACGTTCTCGATTCGCTCGGCAACGTGCTTTCCGACGTGTTGATAAGCGAGCTCCGCGACGGTACGTTCTATGCGCGGCTCAACGTTGAAGGGAATTCTCTAAGTCACGAAATAGATGCAAGACCAAGCGATGCGATTGCGATCGCTATCAGGTTCGGCGCCCCGATCTATGTCGCGGAGACGGTAATGGAAGAAGCTGCGGCCACTCCGGAAAGTCCCGAAGAGACCGACAGTGAAGTCGAATCCAAATCCGAGAGACCGAAGAAGAACCGGGAGCGCTCACCTGCTTACACAAAAGAAGCCAAGATGGAACAGCTTCAAAAGGAACTCACAGACGCGATAAGCCGGGAAGACTACGAGAGAGCCGCGAAACTCCGCGACGAGATAAGGCGGCTACAGTTAGGCGACTGACCGGCGCAAAAGCACGGAGGCCTGAATGAAATACTTACTACTGGCTTTTGCGGCGATTTCTATTGCCGCGTTTTCTTCACCCGCTCTCCAGGACATGCTCAAACAAAGCGACGAGCTGTTCAACAAATTCGACAACGAGGGTGCTCTCCAAGTACTCCTGAAGGCGGATACCAGCTTTCCACATGATGCCGATGTGCTATGGAGGCTCGCCCGCGTCGAGACGCATATCGCGGACCATATGCCGCGTGCGACCGACGCTGAAAAAAATGCAGAGCTTAAAGTGTACCAGCTCGCGTTCGACTACGCCGACAGCGCCGTCAAGTCGGATCCAAAAAATTCGATGGCGTACACATACAGGGCGGTTGCCGGCGGGAAAATAGCCCTTTTCAAAGGGGTCTTCAGCGTCGGCTCGATCGTGAAGCAGGTCAGGAACGATTGTGAAAGCGCGATTGCGCTCGACCCGGATAATGCCATCGCCTACTATGTCCTCGGTAGGACTCACGCCAAGCTCTCCGAAAAGCCACTCATGTTCCGCTGGCCGCTCGGACTTGCGTGGGGAAACCTCGGCGATGCAATCAAGTTCTACAAAAAGGCTGTTTCGCTCGATCCCAACTTCGTCATGTTTCGGCTCGACCTTGCGAAGGCTTACATCAGGGACAATGAGGATGAAAAGGCGAAGGAGCAGCTTGCCGTTATACCTTCCTTACCGAAGCGTGACGAAGACGATGATTCCTTAAAGGCCGAAGCGTCCACTCTACTTGCGCATTTGGAGAAGAAATAGCTTTTAAGCGGCAGGCTTTCTGCGAAGGGCTTTCCAGATGTTGCATCTCTCGCAGCGTCCCTCTGAACATAAGTTCCGGTAAAGCTGGATCGCCCCCTGTTGTGCCTGCACCGAATCGAGAATATTGTCGCCGCCGAACAGATTCTCCTTTATGATGAGAGTCACGGCGTTATCGGCTACTGGCGGGTGGCTTTCGTAGACGGCCCTGGCTCTTTCGCTCAGCGGCAGATCGCCGAATACCTGGCCCCGGAGGTAAGTCAGCGGAAGGATAGTGTTGATTATGATTTCCTCGGCCCGTCCCAGACCTATAAGCATCCTGATATCGACCGTAGCGAGAGTGCCGAAGATGAAGTGCCTCGACCAATAATCCCTGGCGGGTATTACTAGTTTCTTTCTCCAAACTTCGGCGAAATCGGAATTCCTATCATCAAAAGCCTCTCTCATGGTATCGCCGCACGTGTGTTCAATCAACCACCCCGAGACGAGCCGCCCGGCGCCGGCGATGCGTATCGTCGGGAAGTTCTGCGGCCTTAGCTTGAAGAAGAGCCATTCGGAACTATCGACGAATTCCCTCCTATAATTTCTCCTTATGCTCTGCCACACGGCGTCCAGCTTCGCGCAATATTCGATAGAGTCGCCGTCGAAATCCACCCTCGCCTTCGGCAGCAGCCCGGCGACGCCGAAGAGAATCGCATCGGCTCTCAGCTCCTCAATGCCACTATTTTGCCTGAGGAAATCCAATGCCGCATTACGGGCCAGCTTGCGGAACGGAGCGGTGTTCTTGCTGTACCCTAGTCCCTCCAGTATGCCTTCATAAAGGAGCTGATCCCAGTAACTTTCGGTCCTCAGTTCTGCCCCATCATATTTTCTGTGTTCTATCCTGAGATCTGCAAAATCCCTGAAGTACGCCTGCTTTGCCTCAAACACAACCGGCCTGTTCTCATCGATGATATCCTTCAGCCTCTCTTCGAATCTGCCGGCCTTGTGAATGAAGCGCTTCGCCCCCATGTGCCTGAGAAAATCGAGCTTGACGCTCGCGGACAACTTGGGATTCTCGCCACTGCAGCGGAGTGAGACGAGCCGGTCTTCGAATTCGATGCCGGAAAGAAAGCCTTCCGCGTCCGCCGAAAGAAACCCGGACAGTTCGACCGTCTCTACCTTCCTTCCGGCCTGCGTAACGCACCCTGAACTATCATCATATTCGACTACCACATGAAGAATCACGGAGTTGTAGTTGCGGTCTGTGTGATGGTTGTGTGCATACCAATCGGAACTGACGCGGTGAAGCTCGATATCACCGCGGTATGTGATGCCGTTGATTTTTATGAGGGAATTCCTGAAATCAGGCCCCGTATCCGAATTGGAGTCACCTGTCCGGATAATCTCAGCCTTTTTTCCGGACACGGTCTTCAGGTGCGAATCGAATTTCCGATTCCGGAAAAGCTCCTTAAGCTGGAACTCGGAAAAGCACCGTGACATCTTGATACTTTTTCTGGAACGGTCCTTATTTTTTCAGCAGAGCATTGTAGTAGAACGCTTTTCCCCTGACTTTGTCGGCGAATTTCTCATCGGAACCGGAGAAGATGATATCCCGGCTTACGTTTACGATCACCGGCGCGCCGCCGGTAGCAACCGCTTCGGCAACGGCCTCGACCGATCCTCCCTGTGCCCCAATGCCCGGGACAAGAAGTGGAATGTTCTTGTATCCGGATCTTATAGCCAGTAGCTGGTCACGCTGCGTAGCACCGACTACCGCACCGATATTGCCTTTCGTGTTCCATTCGGAAAGTTTCGCGAGCACGATCTCGTAGAACTTTTTTCCCCCGAAATCAAGAAGCTGGAAGTCCTGCGCACCGCGATTGGAAGTGACTGCAAGCGCGAAGATATCCTTTCCCTTATAATTGAGAAATGGTTCCAGCGAATCGTATCCCATATAGGGGTTCACCGTCGCGGCGTCTACCTCGAAGTAACCAAAGAATGTCTGCGCATATTGCTTCGCGCTGTTGCCGACGTCGCTGCGCTTGCAGTCCGCTATCACATAGATATCGTCCGGTATCCGGGCGATAGTCTCGCCGAACGTCGACCAGCCGTTCTCGCCAAGCGATTCGTAGAAGGCGGTGTTGAGTTTATAGGCGCACGCAATGTCGCTAGTGGCCTCGATTATTCTCGTGTTGAACTCGAGGACGGCATCTTCATACTCCGAGAGGAATTCAGGGAGTTTCTCAACTGCGGGATCGAGCCCGATGCAGAGGTTGCTGTCGCGTTTCCTTATCGAAGCGGTAAGTTTGTCGAAGCTCATTTAGAACCTGCGAGTTTTGAGTCGAAATTCTTCCACATCATTGATTCAACCGGGCGCCTGGTCTTCTTGTTGTACTTTGCGCTTCCTTTCCTGTTGTAAGGGACGAGCACTTCGCCGCTGACTTCGAAATAGATCAGCTGACCGATTGGCATTCCCGGGTATATCTTGACCGGCTGCTTGACGCTGATTTCGAGTGTCCAGGTATTGCAATATCCGACGTCCCCTTTCCCGGCAGTGGAGTGAATGTCGATTCCAAGCCTTCCGATGCTCGATTTGCCTTCGAGAAACGGGACGCACGTGTGAGTTTCAGTGTACTCCTGGGTGACCGCGAGATAGAGCCTCCCCGGAAGGAGAAGAAATCCGTCGTCGTCGTGCATCTTGAAGAGAGTGATCTCGTTATGCTTCCTCGCATCGAGGATGTCTTCCTTGTATATCGCAAGCGTGTCGGCAAGATGGACGTCGTATGAATTCGACCCGAGATATTTCCTGTCGAACGGATCGATTACTATATTTCCAGATTCTATTTCTTCGAGAATGCGTTTATCGGTAAGAATCATTCGCTAGTGTTCCTTCCTGTGTGCATAGAAATTTAGAAGAATCCCGACCATCATCCAATCAGCTAAGATGGAAGATCCCCCGTAGCTGATGAAGGGCAGAGGGATACCGACAATCGGGGCGAGGTTGATGTTCATCCCGATATTGATGAAGACGTGGAAGAGCAGGACCGATGTAATGCCGATCGCCGACAAGGAGGCAAATTTCGTCTTGACGAGCTCTGCTATGCGTATGCCCCGGAAGAAAAGTGCGCCGAACGCCAGCAGCGTCACTGCGGCCCCGACGAAACCGAACTCTTCTCCGATGACGGTAAAAATGAAGTCGGTCCACCTTGCCGGGACGAATCGAAGCTGCGTTTGGGCACCGCGCAAGTATCCCTTGCCGAAGAGTCCGCCGCTTCCGATCGCGACTCTGGCCTGCAGCGCATTGTACCCGGCTCCCTGCGGATCGAGGTTGGGGTTAAGGAAAATCTGAATGCGCTTCTGCTGATGAGGCGCCAGGATCTTCTTATAGAAATACTCCATGAACAAGCCGAACGAGACAGCCACGAAGCTCAGCGTGATGGCGAAAAGCTTCTTCCTGCTGAGCAGGAAGAACAGCACGCCGAAGGCAATGACGGTGATTATGAGAACCGCGGTCCCTGTGAATTCTGCGACCACAATAGCGAGAGGCGCCACGAGCGCGACGACGACAATCGGAGGAAGCCCGGCCCAGAATAGTATCGGAAAAAAGATTGCGGTGTAGACTATCGTCGTACCGAGGTCTGGTTGAAGCATGGTTAGGAGCATCGGGAGCCCGACGATCCCCGCCGATATCATGATCACCTGCCACTGCGGCCTCTCAGTACCCTTGTCCGACAGGTATTTGGAGAGCGTGAGTATCGTGGCAACTTTGGCCAGCTCCGAAGGCTGCCCTCCCACACCGAAAATTCCCAGCCAGCTGGTGTGGCTTGCAACTCTCTTTCCGGCCACCAGGACGAACATCAGAAGAAGGATTGTTACCGCATAGAAAAAGTAGGCGCTGTTCTCGACGAACCGATTGGAAGAGAGCATTATGCTGAAGGCGACTACTATTCCAAGCGACTGCCATAGCAAGTCCTTGTAGAAGAAATCGTGCATGCCGGAATTATAGGTAGCGCTGTTGACTGCGAGGAGACCTATTCCCCCAAGTATGAGGGCGAGGAAGAAAGTCTTATAATCGAAAGACTCCTTGAAGAAATCGAACACTACTGTAACCGCCTCGCTCTCTTTTCACTCATAGCTTGGGTGCGAACTACGGCGAACGTCGTGCATGTACTTGCCTGCGACTATGCCTTCGGGGACAGGCGCGGACTTGATGCCGATCTTGTCAAGATAGTACGCTATCAGTTTCTTGGCCATGGGAGCGCATATCGAGCCGCCGTATCCAGCATTTTCAACCATGATGGCGATCGCTATCTTCGGATGCTCGAAAGGCGCAAATGCCACGAACCAGGCGTCGGCTTTGCCTCTAGGGTTCTGAGCGGTTCCGGTTTTTCCCGCGATTGCGAACTGCGGCATCTCGGCAGCGCGTCCGGTTCCGCGCGGGCCGTTCACGACAAGATACATCCCCTCTCTTACTTTATCGAAAACCTCCCGGCTTATCGGGATTGTCCGCTCGCTATATTGAGTATAAAAAAACTTCCCCGTCCTGACATCTTTGATGTAATTCACGAGATGCGGCTGATAATAATGTCCGTAATTCGCGATAGACATGGTATACGCTGCCATCTGTAGAGGTGTCGCACTGACCTCTCCCTGTCCGATCGCCAGACTCAGCAAGTACCCGTTCGTCCATTTATCTTTTCCAAATACCTTATCGAAATAGGCTCTCGACGGAAGTACGCCCGCGCTTTCATTTGTAAGGTCGATTCCGGTCTTCTGCCCGAATCCGAAAAGCTTCCCGAACTCGGTCCACCTATCGAAGCCCACTTTCAGCATAAGGTTGTAGTAGAAAATGTTGCAGGAGACTTCCAATCCCTGGATGATGTTTACCACGCCGTGTGCTTCCCCGTTGTTACAGTGGAACAGTCTGCCGCCGTAAAGCATCGAGCCTTTGCAGTCGATAGTCCAGTTGGTGTTCGCGACGTCATCCTGGAGCGCGGCGCTCGCCAAGACCATCTTAAAGGTCGATCCTGGAGGGAGTGCCGCCATGGTCGAGCGGTTGAACAAAGGCTTGTCGGGATTATTGATCAGCGTTTTCCATTGCGTGTCCGACGTGTATCCCGAAAACACCTCCGGGTCAAAATCGGGCGCGCTGGTCATCGCGAGTACCCCCCCGTTGTCTGGATCAAGTGCGACTACGGCGCCGCGCCTACCGGTCATGAGCGACTCGGCCATTGCCTGCAGACCTTCGTCGACACACAGGTACAGATCCGAGCCGTCCTGGGGAGGGATGTCGAGCTTTCCGTCATCGAACGGACCCATCACCTTGCCGACTGCGTTGACGGCGAGATACTTGTACCCCTTCTGTCCCCGGAGGATAGTTTCATAGCTCGCCTCGAGCCCGGTGTAACCGACGATATCTCCCGGCTTGTAATAATCGCCCAATGTAGCGAGCTGACCCTCGGATATCTCCTTTGTGAAGCCGAGTATGTGAGCGGCGCGGGCCTTCCCTACGTAGACACGTTTTGGCTCTGTGTCGAAGTAGACTCCCCTGAAGTCGTCCAGGTGTTCCTCGATGGCGTACAGAGCCGCCGGAGAGATGTCACGTTTCACACGGACCGGGAAATACGGCGAGATCGTCTCTCCGACTTTCATCTGACGCTCGATATCGGCGGTATCTATCTTTAGAAGCGCGGCCAACGCGGGAACCTGACCTCCATTAAAATCGGCCGGGATAACGGAAACTTCGTAGGCAGGATCGTTCTCGACCATCACCTTTCCATTGCGGTCGAGAATTTCTCCGCGGAGAGGCTGTTGGACGAAGACTCGTGTAGTTATGTCTTCCGATTTCTTGCCGTAAACGACTTCATTCACAAGTTGCATGTCGCCGAGCTTCGCCGCTATGGCGAAGAGAGCGATCAAGATTCCCCCTCTCATTATAAACGATCTGGCACGGGAGCCGAAATCAGACTCAAACATATCTACTCTTTCTCCCGTTCACGAAGACTACGATCATGGCAAACACTGTCGTATAGACTGTTGTTCCTACGGTGAATTTCAAGAATACATAGAAGTAATTCAATTCGCCCGAAGCGATGATCGGAAGGGCTGCAAGCTGTGTCACGGCAAGTGTGATTGCCGAAATCCATGCGAAGTTGAAATTCTTGGCGGCAAGCTCCACATCGCTTTCCTTGAAGAAGAAGCCGGCAACAAATCCCGCAATGACTCCCATTAACGAAGAGTAGCCGATGAAATGGGTCACGAGAAGATCGTTCAGGAATCCGATCAAGAAGCCGCTTCCCATTCCGAAGAGTTGCCCTTCCCTTAGCGAGAGATACACGGCAACGAGTATAATAAGCTGTGGAGAAATCGAATCCACCGACGCGTAGTTGTCCAGGAATTTCTGCAGCAGGATAGCCGCAATGGAAAGAGCGATATAACCCAACAGACGCTTCGTCATCTGGTCTTTTTCAACTGCTCCTTCTCGAGCGCGACCGCCTCTGCCGGGCGAGAGTATTTCATAACGAATGCGGTGGTGATCGCCGTATAGTCCACGGCCGGCTGGATGTCGATTTTCTTAAATATGTCACCCGGCTCGTTTTTAGCCTCGGTCACCATACCGATAGGGATTCCGGGGGGAACGAGCGTGCTCAGCGAAGAGGTTTCGACGATATCTCCCGGCTGTACCGGGTACCTTCTCGAAACGTTTTTCATGGCGAGCTCTCCGAAGCTCCCGGAGACGACGAGGCCGTCGGCAGAAGTGTTAACAAACTTGGCAGCCACCCTGCTGTCCACATCGAGTAGCGTTCTCACGAGAGAGAAGTCTTCGCTGACCGCAGAAACGATCCCGACGAGACCGGTACCTGAGACAACCGGGTCGCCCACTCCGACACCGTTCCTTTCACCTATGTCAAGAGTAATAAAATACCTTCCCCCCTCTGCCGACCTGCCGACAACGTCCCCGGGAACGAGAGGGTAAGACGATTGCTGCCGCAAGTTAAGCATTTCCCGGAGTTGACGGTTCTCCTCCATGGCGCCCCTTATCCTGGCGATCCGGTCGATAAGGCGCGCGTTCTCCAACTGAAGTTTCTTTACCTCTGAAGGGAGGGAAAAATAAGCGAGTACCCCGTTGACACCCGCCTCGAGATAGGAAGTCGTAACCAGCCCGACGACCTGCAAACCTCTCGTATGACTATTGTTGTTTGTGGAAATCAGGAACAATGACAGGGAAATTAGGAGGGCAAAAATTATGTAATTCTTCGCCAGCCCAAAAAATTCAGCTAACCACTTATACATTCCTCAAGACCATCAATAACGTCTGCTCTTTATCAGGACCTTATTGTATTCCGTGATCTTGTCGAGGACTTTGCCGACACCTCGAACGACAGCGGTCAACGGATCTTCAGCGACATGGACAGGAAGGTTCGTTTCCATTCTGATTCTCTCATCGAGACCCTTCAGAAGGGCGCCTCCGCCGGAGAGCATGATCCCACGGTCGAGAATATCCGCAGAGAGTTCGGGCGGGGTCCGTTCGAGCGAGATCTTCACCGCGTCGACGATGGCGCCGACCGGTTCGTTAAGTGCCTCGCGGATTTCAGCCGAGCTGACTTCCGTTGTCTTGGGAATTCCCGCGACAAGGTCTCGCCCCTTCACCTGGATGGTGATTTCTTCTTTCAAAGGCATGGCGGAGCCCACTTCACATTTTATCGCTTCTGCCGTGCGTTCGCCGATGAGTATGTTATGGTTCTTCTTGAAAAACTGTATGATGGCATTATTCATCTCGTCGCCGGCGATACGGATGGACTCCTCATTGACGATGCCGGACAGCGCAATGACGGCGATCTCGGTCGTGCCGCCGCCGATATCGATGACCATATTGCCGACAGGTGCATCCACATCCAGCCCGATGCCGATGGCGGCAGCCATAGGTTCGGCTATCAAGTGGACTTCCTTTGCGCCTGCATGTTCGGACGCATCGCGTACAGCACGCTTCTCAACTTCGGTAATCCCGCTCGGTACGCTTATCACGATTCTTCGGCTCGGGATCATGCCGGCGTGGACCTTTTTTATGAAAGCCCTCAGCATACCTTCGGCTATCTCGAAGTCCGCTATCACACCGTCGCGCATCGGGCGGATAACCTGTATATCCCTGTGCGTTCTTCCCAGCATCTCCCTGGCCTCATGGCCGATAGCCACGATCCTTTTCGTGTTCTTGTCAAAAGCCACGATCGACGGTTCCCTCAGGACAACCCCCTTGTTGCGCATCCAGATAAGCGTGTTGGCGGTGCCGAGGTCGATTGCCAGGTCGTTGGATAAAATTCCGAAAAATCCCATAGGTGTGCTTCCTTCCTCCGTCGGGACGAGCTTTTAGTGTTTAAAGTGTCTGATTCCCGTGAAAACCATCGAGATGTTCAGCCTGTTTGCGGCCTCAATAGAGTCCGCGTCTCTGACCGACCCTCCCGGCTGTATGATGGAAGTCGCTCCGGCCGCGGCGATTTCCTCGACGTTGTCAGAGAAAGGGAAGAAGGCGTCGGAAGCAGCTACGCTTCCCTTCAGGCTGAGAGCAGCCTCTGCAGCCTTCATCCTGGCAATCTTTACCGAGTCAACCCGGGACATTTGTCCGGCGCCCGAACCCAGCGTCATGCGATCTTTTGCGAACACTATCGCATTTGATTTCACGTGCTTGCAAACAGCGTAGGCGAACCGCATATCCGCAAGCTCGGCCTCAGTCGGCTTTCTGTTCGTCACAACTTTCAGCTCTTTCTCATCCATCACGACACCGTCGACGGTCTGAGCCAGCACTCCACCGCATGAAGAACGTACTGAGACATCGTTCGGGAGAGCTCTCCGTCTGATGATGAGTCTTCGGTCTTTCTTCTTCTTCAAAATCTCGAGCGCCTCCGTAGAGTATTCGGGTGCAATCAAGACCTCGAGAAAGATCTCGTTCAGCTGAGCGGCCAGCGGTGCATCTATTTTTCCATTGACAGCCACGATGCCGCCGAACGCACTCTTCGAGTCGGTCTTCAGCGCTCTCGTATAGGCTTCCTGTATACTGGACGCGACGGCAGCGCCGCATGGATTGGTGTGTTTGATAATGATGGCCGCGGGTTCGTTAAACTCCTGGAGTAGACGCTGGGCGGCATCCACATCGACAAGATTGTTATACGAAAGCTCTTTGCCGTGAATCTTCTCGAAGTATTTCTCAAAATCTCCGTAGAAGCCCGCAGACTGGTGCGGGTTTTCCCCGTAGCGCATTTCCATGCTTTTGCGGCCTGCAAACATCAGGCTGTCGCGAAGCGGTTCTCCCCCCGCGAATGTCTCACTGAAGAATTTCGAGATGGCCACATCATACAGGGCAACTTTTTCGAATGCAGCGGCAGCAAGCCTTCCGAGGAGAGGCTTTCCAAGCTCACCGCTTCGACCGATCTCGGTTTCTATCTCGGAGTACTGCGAGGGGTCCACAACAACCGCGCATCCATCGAAATTTTTTGCAGCCGCGCGTATCAGCGATGGTCCGCCGATGTCGATGTTTTCGACAATCTCATCAAGCCCCGCCCCCGAGGCGACGGTCTCTTCGAAGCGGTAAAGGTTGACCACAACCATATCGAACATCGAGAGCTTCAGATTCTCGAGCTGATCCAGGTGTTCCTTCACATCCCTTTTGGCAAGTATCCCGGCAAAGATCGCGGGATGAAGTGTCTTCACCCGGCCGTCGAGAATCTCAGGAAAGTTAGTAACGTCGCTGATGCTCCTGGCAGGAACGCCCCCGTTTTGAAGAGCTTTGAGAGTCCCGCCGGTGCTAAAAATCTCCGCGCCCGACTTGGTCAAAAACCTGGAAAAGTCCACCACCCCCGTCTTATTTGTTACACTGATGAGCACTCTTTTTATTTTCACGTCTTGCTGGATACCTCCCTTGAAAGGATAACCCGTCTCCCCTCAATTATGACCTCGTTGTTTTCAAATAGTTTTATCGCTTCGGGCAGGAGCTCGTATTCGAGTTTATGAATCTTCGAAGCCAGACTTTCAGGTGTATCGTCTCCGTATACAGGCACGCATTTCTGCAACACTACCGCACCGTGATCATATTCCGTATCGACGATGTGTACCGTCGCGCCGCTGACCTTGCATCCATATTCGATGACGGCCCGATGCACCTTCATCCCATACATACCCTTTCCCCCGAACGAAGGGAGGAGGGCCGGATGCACATTGACGATCCGGTTAGCATATTTCTTTACAACAATGTCCGGGACTTTTTTGAGAAAACCCGCCAGCACAATAAAGTCCGCTTCCGAGTCGCTCAATACTTCGAGCAGCGCGTTGCCGAACTCCAGTTCATCGGCAAAGTCATGCGGGTCGGCAACTTTCGTTCGGATCCCTTCTCGTTCGGAATTATCAATGGCTTCACAATCGCGATCAGAAATCACGAGTCTGACTTCAGAGCGGAGAAAACCATCCCTATTTCTCTTTATGATATTAAGAAGGTTTGTGCCTTTTCCGGACACAAATACCGCGAGTTTCATTCGTGAAAAAATACGATTCGAAGGGACAAATAGCAATTGTTATCTTGCTGAAATCGCCGGTTTTGTTGAAGTTACGAGGCATCCGCTAACAAAACATGTGCAGCTAAAAGAGACTCCCCCCACTTACATTCGAATTCGGACTGGAGTGCGCCGTGCATCCGAGAGAAAGTCGCTCACGAATCCGGCCCAGATCGTAAGGGAAGAGATCGCCGTCCAATTAAGCCTGTGAGAGTGAAACTCAATCAGGATCCGAACGGCGTTCATTATCAAGTACAGACGATCCAGATACTCACGGCATCAGCTACGTTGAAATTTCGCGTCGGTCGAAGTATATTTTCAAAACGAACGGCCTTCCCGTTCTTCACCAATAAGTCACTAGTTCCCATTCAAACGAAAAGTCGGACAGTTTGTCCAGTTTTACTTAGATGGAGAAAAAATCACACGCAATCATAGCCTCGGTCATTCTTTCGATACTCGTGTGGCTTTCGGTGTCGATGAACAACCAGTATTCCGTAACGGTGCGAATTCCATTTAAGGTAAGCAACATTCCCGCAGGGCTTTCGCTGGCGGGGCCCATCCCAAATTACGTTTCGGTCAGGATTCGAGGAACGGGTTGGCAGGTGGCATCATCGTACCTTTCAACGACGGCGAGCGTAAACTTCGACGCGTCGACGCTGACAAGAAATGGAGTGATTCTTACCAGCCGCGATCTCAGTTACTCCATGGATATCGGCTCGGCGGCACAGGTGCTTAGCATCGATCCGGATTCGGTTGTTGTCAGCCTCGACTCCACTATCACGAAGAAGGTGCCGATATATGCAGCGGTAGACGTAAGGCCGCGCGACGGGTTTATGACTGTCGGCACCCCGCAGGTGACTCCGGATTCCGTCACGTTAACCGGAGCGCGAAGACTACTTCGCGAAATAGATGTGTGGGAAACGCAGCCGCGGGAGTTCAAGAGACCCATCAACACGATCCACGTAACACTTCCTCTTTCCGATACGCTGTCAGGGATCGTCCAGGTTGGAGCACGGCAGGCTAGAGTCAGAGTCGACGTCGAGCAGGTTGCGGATAACACGTATCATGATGTGCCGGTAAGCGTCGAAGGCAACACCGATTCGGTGAACGTACTTCTCCTTCCGCCAACGGTCGACATAACTGTGCGCGGAGGTATAAACGAGATGGCAAACGTTACGCCGGATTCGTTCAATGTCACGGTGGACTTCCGCCGGATATACCGATCGGGAAGAATTTTCTTCCGTCCGACGGTAGAAGCCCCGGCGCAGCTGCAGGTCATTAGTCTCACGCCTGACAGCGTCGAATGCATTATCAGGAAGTGACGAAACCGATTTTACATCACCGAATTTTCAAGAAAAGAATTCATTCAGGAGCAGCATTAGATGTCCAACGATAGAATATTGAAACTCGGGTTGCCGAAAGGGAGCCTGCAGGAGTCGACATTTTCACTTTTTCAAAAGGCAGGTTACGGCATATCGGTATCGTCGAGGAGTTACTTCCCAAGTGCGGAGGACGACGAGCTCAAGATAATGCTCGTCAGGGCCCAGGAGATGTCCAGATATGTAGAGCTGGGTACTTTCGACGCCGGACTGACCGGCAAAGACTGGATCATCGAAACCAACAGCGATGTGACTGAGGTAGCGGAGTTGATCTACGCCAAACAGAGCATGCGTCCTGTCAGATGGGTGCTCGCAGTCCAGGAAGACTCGCCATTTAAAACCGTGAAGGACCTGCACGGCAAACGGATATCAACAGAAGTCGTCAACATTACGAAGCAATACCTCAAGAAGCACGGCGTGGAGGCGTCCGTCGAATTTTCGTGGGGAGCCACCGAGGTGAAAGTGCCCGAGCTGGCGGACGCCATCGTCGAAGTGACTGAGACAGGCAGTTCGCTCCGCGCGAATCACCTCAGGATAATCGAGACGGTACTCGAGTCATCAACAAGATTCATCGCGAACAAAGATGCGTACAAAGATCCATGGAAGAGGGAGAAGATCGAGACTATCTCGCTTCTTTTGAAGGGCGCAATTGCAGCTGAAGGAAAAGTCGGATTGAAAATGAATATTAAGAAGTCCGACCTTCCCAAGATCATCGGGATCATACCTGCTCTTAGGAAACCGACGGTATCGCCGCTATACGACGACGAGTGGGTGGCAATCGAAACGATAATCGACGAAAAGGTTGTCAGGATAATAGTGCCTGAACTGAAGCGCAACGGCGCGGAAGGGATCATCGAGTACCCTCTCAACAAGATTGTGCCGTGAAGACGGACTAGTGGAATCATGGAGCGATCGACTGTTGGATTAATGGATTGGTGGAAATTAATACCAATCACGCATGTTGAGTGAGAGATGTAAATTGGAGCAGTCTTCGCCTGCAACGCCGACCGACGTCTTGCAACGCCAAACGATTCGGCGTTAAATTGTAGCACAACGAAATAATCATGAAGATAAAATTCGGCAAATATGAACTCGATAACCCCGTTGCGCTGGCGCCGATGGAGGATGTCACCGACCTCGGCTTCCGGCTGATATGCAAGGAGTTCGGGGCGGACATAGTCTATACCGAGTTCATCAGCTCGGAGGGGCTCATCCGCTCCGCGAGAAAGAGTACTCAGAAGCTCGTCATAAGCGACAAGGAACGGCCGGTAGGCATCCAGATTTTCGGAGGCGATCCGGCGGTAATGGCCGAGGCCGCAAAGATGGCGGAGGAAGCCGGACCGGATATCATAGACATCAACGCCGGCTGTTGGGTGCCCAAGGTGGCACAGCGTGGAGCGGGAGCGGGGCTACTCAAAGATCTTTCCCAGATGCGGGCGATAATACACGCGGTCAGGAGCGCGGTGTCGGTACCGGTGACGCTGAAGACACGACTCGGCTGGGATTCCAATTCCATCACCATCGCTGAAGTCGCGAAGATATGTGCGGACGAAGGGCTCTCCGCCCTTACCATCCACGCGCGGACGAGGGCGCAGCATCATGACGGCGACGCAGACTGGGACTGGATAAGACGGGTGAAAGAAACTGCGGAGCTTCCGATAATCGGGAACGGCGACATACGAACGGGTCAGGACGCGCTTGATATGTTCGTGCAGACAAAATGCGACGGGGTTATGGTGGCGAGAGGCGCGATAACGAACCCGTGGATTTTCAGGGATATCAAGGCGCTGCTCAAAGACGGCACACTCCCTTCGACACAAAACCTCCAGGAAAGGGCCGACACCTGTCTTCGTCATCTGGAGATGGAAATCGAGTTGAAAGGCGAAAGACGAGCGCTGATGGAATTCAGGAAGTACTATCATGGATACTTCCACAGCATTAGAAACGGATCGGCACTCAGATCGGCGCTTGTGAGGCTTGAAACTCTCGACGAAGTGAGGGAGGCCATAAGCGAATTCGTGGACAGCTCATCCAGTCAGCTCGCAGCCGCGACCGAGACACTCACGGACGCTTAAGCCCGCCTCGGACCCCGGTTGTCCTGAGCGCGAATATCCTTTTGTTTAAAACCTAAGCAGAACCTTCCCCCTTCGCTGCCCCAAAGAAGTCCCAGTAGTATTGCGCTCGTATTGCGCCGGTATAAAGAGGTGGAGCTGCTTTGCGCCATACCAACATTCGACAGCAGAGACGAGCCGGTGAGACACTCGAAGACCGTCGTTATGAAAGTATAGAAGCAAAGGGCTCGATACATATCAAGCCCTTTGCTCGCAAATATTTTGGGACCATTGATGTGGTTATTTGAGCAGAAGCATCTTCTTCAAGGAAATGAACTTCCTGCCGTCTGCACCAATCGCCAGGATCCTGTAGAAATAGACTCCACTGGCATAACGTGAGCCATCAAATCTCACGCTGTACAAACCCGCATGCTGACTTTCATCCACCAGTGTCGCTACTTCTCTTCCGAGGATGTCATAAATCTCCAACGTTACATGACCGGCGTTCGGAAGATCGTAACCGATGGTAGTTGTCGGGTTGAAAGGATTCGGATAGTTTTGCATTAGAGCGTACACCCTCGGTATTCCACCGGGCATATCGATTCCTAAAATACCTTCTCCGGTGATGAAACGTACGGGTGCTGGGTACGGGCTGATTCCTGCAGTATCGATAGCGCCTACGTGCCAGAAGTAAGTCGTTTTCACTTCGAGTGTATCCGAGATTTGCACACTCGTGTCTGGCAACGTGGTGTCAACAACGACGCTGGCGAACGTGCTGTCGGAAGCTATTTGAAGTCTGTACTTCGTCGCGTAGGTGGAAGGATTCCATGTAAATGTAGGACGCCTTGCGACTCCCGTGCGAAGTGCAGTCGAAGCAAGCGTTGGAGTAAGAGGGATCGAAATGATTGTTGTGAATGAGTCCGTCGTCGTAAATGAGCCTCCCCCTGCGGCATTGTAGGCCATGACACGCCAATAATACTTCATGAGATTTTGGAGAGATATCACGGCGAAAGAAGTGTCTCTAGTTGTGTCGCTCACAACTACCAAAGGAGAAAAAGAAGGGACTGTTGATATTTCACATATGTATCCCGTGTCAGCGGACACGGGATACATATTTAGTGTAAGCGTATCCGCGCGAACGCTTTGTGCATTGTCCGAAGGGAAGAGTAAGATTTGGTGTCTGGTTTATTGCATAGTTACCGGGTGCAACAAGTATTGGAGCCGAGGGCAGAGCAGGAAGAGAATTGCGGAATTAGACATTGTCGATTTAAATGTCTCCTGACCAGATTGGGGTCGAATCATTAAAGTTTCCGATTTGGAATCCGGTCTGTGCGATGACTCCGTGTAGAAGGTCAAAAAGCGGATCGACGGCATAAACCGACTCAAGTGGTATAGACAACGGGATCCAAACATCTTTAGGAATATCATTGGCATTGAATTGAGTTCCCTTCCATTGCCAATTTATGTCATCCATGGCGAATAGCTGAATTCTGAGATTTGGAATGTTTTCAGTGTCAGGAAGGTAAATCCAAAAAGTGATGTATTTTGCTCCTCCGGTACTTAGCTGGGCATCTCCTGGAGTGTTAAAGCCATAGTTTATCTGGCAATATCCCGATGTACCATGAGTGAAGTTAAGGTGGACTTCCATTACTCCAGCACTATTGCCGCTGGGATCGTGGACTTGTTTGAGTGAATCCGCCGCATTGGTCCCTTGAAAGCCATTTGTTCCCGGAAGGACATTTACAAACAGCCCCAGATCGACCGACCGATCGAAGTTCTCAATCGTAAATACTGAATCGAATGATGTGAACATAAAATCAGACATCGGTCGTTCCCAAGGTACAGAGCCGAAGGTACCTGCTAATAAATTTGTCCCAGCGACCTAGAGGGAATGTACATCCGAATTAATCAATGCTGTGTTAGCCCCTGTCCATGTAGAGCCGTAATCCGTCGATACTGAGATTCCACTATTTGTTCCCGCAAAGAGCATCGTTCCGCTTCTTGCCAGAGTGTATATGCTATCGGCAGTTAAGCCGTTATTGACGGCAGTCCAGCTGGTTCCATTATCCGTAGACAAATAGATCCCATTGTCGGTCCCAGCGAAAAGGTTGCTTCCCAGTGCTGTGAGCGCCTGCACATTTAAGCTACCGAGCGAAAAATCGTCAGCCGTCCACGATTTACCGCTGTCTGAGGAGAGATAAACCCCACTGCCGTTCAATGCAAGTGCCTGTACATCGGGTGTGGCAAGCCCGGTGCTTTCTGACGTCCACGTAATGCCATTATCTGTAGAAACGTAAACGCCGTTTGATGTTCCGGCGAATGTGCCCGAGGCGGTTGAAGCAAATGAGTGGACCCAGGGGCCGTTAAGCTTTGTAGCCGTCCAATTCACTCCGTTGGTTGTCGATGCAAAAGTTCCGTTTGATGTCCCTGCAAGAATGTTTCCACCGCTGACCTGAAGAGCGATAATAATGCCGCCATTGTCTCCAGTAGGCACCCATTGTGCATAAGAAGCGAATGGTGACACCAGGAGTACGCCAGCGACGAAAACCGAATCACCATGATCGAATATGCCGCTCGTGCCCGACTACCCTCGGAGCATCAGATCGCAGTACGACTCGTTTATTTCCCTGACGACAAACGGCCCAGCATATCCCTTCAGCCTATCAAGCAGGGCGGCATCGGCTTTCCGACCCGCCTCCGTCGCTTCGGCAGACACGACTTCAAATTCCAGGAACCTCCCCAACCCGACGACCTCATCGAGATGAAGCCTTGCATTCCGAAGCATAAGAAGGAGCCGCTTCTTTTCAACGACAACCTTCACTCCCAACGAGCCGGAAAGGAACTCCTTGAGCGACAGGTCTTCGACCGGGAATATGCTGTAATTGCTTTCCATGCCCGAAGAGGAAGACTCATTCCTTCTGTAGAAGATTAGTTCCGGCTTCTTCTCTTCCGTCTCCCTCAACTTCAGGCGTCCTTCGATCACGTTGAAATAGGTGTCGCGCTGGTTTAGTGTAGCGACGTACCTCGCACCGTTTTCAATGAATGCCCTTTGAAGCTCCTCCTGCTCTCTGACTTCGGCTTTGAATTCCAGGTTTCTCAATTCAGGCTCTCGTTCCGAGAAACGGAGATGCGGTTGGATCCCATAGCGGGAGTCGATCTTCTTGATAAAACCTAACAAGCTTCATTGCTTCAATTTGACCGAGGTAATAGTTCAGTATTTTTTCCAGGCCGCGGGGCGGGGATGGTTCCAAATCCATCGCGGCATCCGGATGGTTATCTGCTGATCTCGAGTATTTTGTATTGCTTCACTCCGGCGGGGACTCTCACGCTGACGACTTCGCCCACCTCTTTTCCCAGAAGACTTTTGCCGATCGGCGAGTCGGTGGAGATTTTTCCCTTCACGATATCCGCTTCTTCCGTGGATACGAGCTGGTACTCTATTTTCTTGTTGGCGAGCATGTCCAGCAGCTGGACCTTGCTGAATATGTACACCTTGTCGGTCCGGACTTCGGTAGGGTCAATCACTCGCGTTCTTGTGAGAGTCTGTTCGAGCTGCGCGATACGAAGCTCAAGCATTTGCATTTCTTCCTTGGCGGCATCGTACTCGGAATTTTCCGACAGGTCGCCATGGGCTCTCGCCTCCGCGATTTTGCGTGCGGCCTCCTGCCTCCCATTTGTCTTCATGTCCTTAAGCTGAGCTTCCAGCTCCGCCAATTTTTCTCTTGTCAAATAGACAAAGTTATTTGACATGGAAACCTCCTAGCTACTTTCTGGTCATTAAAACGCAAAAGCCTTCGCGCGCAGAGCTTGTGGCGAAGGCATGCCGCATTCCCCGGCAACCCGGGAGAGAACAGCTTCGTTCAAAGATAACAAATTAGTTCAACTCGTGGTATACTCTTTTTCAAAAAAAGATCGCCGCAGTGGGTTATTGACAGATGTTCTCGTCTTCCGAGTCGAGTATGAGATGCCCCATCTTGTCCCGTTTGGTCTCGAGGTACTTATGATTGACGGCATTGGGCTCAATCTCGATCGGGATCCTTTCGACTACTTCGAGTCCGTACCCTTCCAGGCCGACAATTTTCTTGGGGTTGTTCGTCATCAGCCTCATCTTCATTATGCCCAGGTCGACGAGAATCTGCGCACCTATGCCGTAGTCGCGAAGATCAGCTTTGAAACCAAGTTTCTCATTTGCTTCAACCGTATCGTTTCCGTCATCCTGAAGCCTGTAGGCTTTTATTTTGTTGACGAGGCCGATACCCCGCCCTTCCTGACGCATATACAGGATCACGCCACTCCCTTCCTTCTCGACCATTTCCATGGCACGATGGAGTTGCTCTCCGCAGTCACATCTGGCGGATCCGAAAACGTCACCGGTAAGGCACTCGGAGTGCACGCGAACAAGGACAGGTTCGTCACTCTTAATTTCACCTTTCACAAGCGCGAGGTGTTCTTTCTTATCGATGATCCCCTGGTAGAGGTGAAGCTGAAAACTGCCGTATCTGGTGGGAAGTCTCGTGGTGACAACCTTCTGTACCATTTTCTCGCGCATCGTCCTGTAATGGATGAGGTCCTCGATGGTGACGACATGGAGACCGAATTCCCGGGCAATTTTCATCAGCTGTGGGACTCTGGACATCGTACCATCATCGTTCATTATCTCGCAAAGTACCCCGGCAGGATAAAGCCCGGCAAGCCTGGCGAGATCTATGGCTGCTTCGGTGTGTCCTGAACGCCTCAGGACTCCCTCTTCCATGCCGCGAAGCGGGAAGATGTGCCCCGGCCTTCCGAGATCGGAAGGCCGCGTCTTAGGCGAAACGAGTGAAAGGACAGTTTTCGCCCTGTCTGCCGCAGATACGCCTGTCGTGGTTCCGTTCAGTACGTCAACGCTTACCGTAAAAGCCGTCTGGTGAAGTGATGTGTTTTCATCCACCATCGGGTCGAGCTTCAGTTCATTAGTTCGTTCAGGAAGGAGGGCCACACAAATCAGCCCTCTGCCATACCTAGCGAGAAAATTAACCGACTGCGGGGTCGCCTTCTCCGCCGCGAGGACGAAATCACCTTCGTTCTCACGGTCTTCATCATCGACGACAATAACTATCCTTCCTTCTCGAATATCCGCTATCGCAGATTCGATACTGTCAAAATCGGACATCTCTTTATTCGGGAATTACCGCTCCCACCGCAGATTTTTCAACTTTGACTTTAACATTATCGGCAATTTCAACCAACACGGTCTTGTCTTCCATGCCGACGATTTTGCCGTGGAGACCGCCGTTAGTTACGATCTTGTCGCCCTTTTTCATGGCCTCAAGCATTTTTTGACGCTCTTTCTGACGCTTGCTCTGCGGACGAATTATCATGAAATAGAAAATAAAAATAATCAGCGCAAACATTATTACAGTGCTGATCATACCACCGCCTGCGCCCCCACCCCCCTGTGGAGCCATAAACGCGAAAAGTAGATTGCTCAATTTTCCTCCTTCTTGTTGGTATTCATTTGATACAAAGTTTCGTTCTTGAATTCCGTGAACCGGTCATTCAAGATGGCGGATCGTGTCCGCTCCATTAAGCTAATAAAAAAACGCAAATTATGTAAGGAGGCAAGCTGAAGCCCCAATATCTCGTTGACGCTGAAAAGGTGCCTGATATATCCGCGGGAGAAGTTCTTGCAGGTATAACAATCGCATTCGCCATCGAGGGGATTCTCGTCGGATGCGAATCCTGCATTTCTCACGTTGAGTTTCCCAAACGAAGTGAACACCTGTGAATTCCTCCCGTTGCGTGTCGGAAGGACACAGTCAAACATGTCCACTCCCCTCTCTACCGCTTCCAGAAGGTTCTCCGGAGTTCCGACTCCCATAAGATATCTTGGCTTGTTCATCGGAAGAAGCCCGGTCACGAAATCGGTAACCTTGTACATTTCCTCGGCGGGTTCACCGACCGCCAGCCCTCCGATTGCGTATCCGTCGAAGTCCGCTTCGATAAGTCCTCTTGCGCTTTTTTCCCTCAAGTCGAGATACGTTTCGCCCTGGACAATGCCAAAGAGGAATTGGTTGTGGCTGTAATAAGGCGCAGAGCTGGAAAAGGCCTCCTTGCAGCGCATTGCCCAGCTGTGGGTCAGCTCAATGCTCTTCGCGACATATTCCCTTTCCGATGGATAGGGGGGGCACTCGTCGAGTACCATCATGATGTCCGAGCCGATAGTCCGCTCCACCTCTATGATCCTCTCGGGGGTAAAGAAATGATAGCTCCCGTCTATATGAGACCGGAACTCGACTCCTTCGTCGGAGAGTTTTCTCAGACCGGAGAGGCTCAATATTTGGAACCCTCCGCTGTCGGTAAGTATTGGGCGCGGCCACGACATGAAACGGTGGAGCCCTCCGAAGTTCCTCATGATGTCCATCCCGGGACGTTGGTAAAGATGATAAGTGTTGCCGAGTATTATCGGTGCATTTATCTCTAGAAGCTCGCGCTGTTCGACGGCTTTTACGCTCCCGCGTGTTCCGACGGGCATGAAAACCGGCGTCCTGATCGTACCATGATCGGTTCGGATCAGGCCGACACGCGCTTTAGTGCGGCCGTCAGTCTTCTGCAATTTGAATTCAAGCATCCGGATTCTTAACGATTAAGTCCATATTTGACATTGGTGTCTTTGTCTAAGTTCGTTAGTCTCGACAGGTATGCAATCCGCTTACATGAGACTCACGACGACTATGAACACGATATCACCGTAGAAAGAGACAACCAGTAAATCGGGTTGCTGCTGAGCCGGTCTTTTCGACGGCAGCATGCTCATGTCGTGTCAGAGTACCGCTTATCAGCAGAAGGTTCCGGTCAGATGAGACTTGCTATTGCCGACTCTCTGATATTCAGTAGCATTTCAACCGGGAAAGGAATGGTAGTCGAATAGTAATAGATTACCAGCCGCCCTGTACTCCCAATTGTCTTGAAGATAAGTTCATTTCCTTCAGCACGCACGATACGTATCTTGTCGGCTCCCTGGTAGACAATGAACCTCCCGCGGACACGAGCAAACGGGACAGGGAGTCCAAGTTTGTTGATGAGAGTCGCTTTGATGATTACCGGCGAAGTGCTCGACGCGAAGATTTCTTCCGGACTGCTCTTCATCGAGAGGCTTGCCGGGACAAAGACCACTTTGTAACATACAATCGCCAGGAGGACGACGAGCGAGAAAGCCAGAACCGATTTCCAATTCATAAGTTCACCTTAATTGTCTTACCTTGAGCGTCGGCGGCGAGATATTCCAGGACCTCATCGCCCCTGCCGTCGAAAGGCACGTAGACGAGCGCCGCCGCCGTCCCGGGAGAGATACTTCCGAATGTGCTCGCGATTCCGAGAAACTGAGCGGCATCGTATGTGGCCGAGCGAAAGACCTGCTCAGGAGTTACGACGCTATGGAATTCAGAGTAGAAGGCTGCAATCTCAGAGAACATGTCCAGATCGGGGGAGCTTGCCCGGCTATCGGTCCCGATCAGGACCCTTAGCCGCTTTTGAAAGAAATTCTCCACAGCGGGCACATGGCCCGACAATTCGCGATTACTTCTGACGCAGACGGCGACGGCGCTTCCGCGCTTGCTCATTAAATCCAAATCTTTTTCATTCGTGAATACACAGTGCACGCAAAGAGTCCTGTTATCCAGCAATCCGAGCGAGTCGACGTATTCGACGGGCGACATGCCCGCCGGGTTGAATTGCCACTTCCCGACTCTCTGATTGAGAAGATCAGTCATCCTGCCTGTACCTGACATAACGAATTCGAGTTCATCTGAAGTTTCCGAAAGATGGATCGAAGTTACGCTTCCCCGGAGATTGTTGTATAATTTTATGCTCTTCATCAGCGACGGAGAGACGGAATAAGGTGAATGCACGGCAAGAGCGGTCCGAACATGGCTTTCAACGGAGGCAACCTCGCTCGCCCCCGCGAAGATCTTCCCGGACGAAGACTCGTTTATGCCGATTTGTTCGAACGCGAAGATCTGATTGTCGCCGAGCGACCTGTTCAAATCGAAGTCATTGCCGACGTTGACAAAAAATCCCGTTCCACTTTCTTCAGCCTCCCTCTTCGCCCGGTGGCAATCTGGTCCGACATCGACCGACATCATCGAAAGCCTGGCGTTAACGAGCTTAATCACCCAGTCGACGAAATCGGAATGCTGGAACTGGGTATCCCTGAACGAGGAAAGCTCAAGGTGAGTATGAGCATTTATCAGGGCAGGACAGATGATCCCGTCAAACTCACGGACGTCTCCATTCTCTGCATTCTTCACCATGTCGCTGAAATTTCCGACATCGGTGATTATCCCGTTATCCACGACAACGCCCATGTCGCTATTTATACCGCGGAGGCTGTCGACGACGAATCTCCCGCGAAGGATTGCTCTCACTCATCGAATATATATAAGAATCTACAAAGATTCGGTGCCTGCCGCACCTACTGACGGTGAGCCGATTCCGAATATGCATACGTGCGGAGGTTCAACAGAGATGAAGTTGGAGGGTGTTCGAAGCTTTCTGATTCCCGTAAGGGACGGAATATCTCCAAACAAATGTAGAGCGCAGGATAGAGGATGTCCCAGAAGTAGTCATCCGATGAATCGTCCGAATGGACCGCTCCGCGAGACGGCTGCTAACAGCACATCGCGATAACTTGGACCCATCTTGCCGGGAAGTGTCTTGAGAGGCTCCAACTTCAATCGATGTAACTTTTGGGACAGCCTCAATATTAGAAGACGCGGGAAATCGAACCGTATTTTTCATAGAGCGTTGCATGACATCGAACAGGCTAGCCCCGATAAACCCTTCGTTCTATCTTCATCCTTTCGATTCCATGCTCCTTCTGTGTAGCCGGTGTGCAACGGCCGGAAGATACCGGATACAGGGTGTTCCTGAATGTTTTATTTCATTTCCATTATCCTTAGATTGGCTGACGAAGAAGCGGAGTCGTCAGAAATCTCCGGAACAAGGCAACGATTACCGTCCAAGGTGCTGCTTTGACGGTGATACGGAGACGACGGGGACCGCTTTCCAACCGCGCCGGGTCGAATCGCCAGGTATTTCACAGCCGGTCCGACTGAGGGCGCTCGATCACGCAAAAAGGGAGAAGCAAGCAGATGCATCTTGGCGTAATTGATATCAGCATCATCATAGTGTATTTCGTGGGGGTTGTACTGTTGGGGATACTCGTCACAAAGAGGGCTTCTAAAAATATCCAGAACTACTTTTTAGGTGGGAACCAGCTACCATGGTGGGCACTTGGTGTCTCGAACGCATCGGGGATGTTCGACGTGGCCGGTACAATGCTCCTGGTTTACTGGCTCGCGGTGTACGGGATGAAAAGCATGTGGCTTCCATGGCTGTGGCCGGTGTTCAACCAGATTTTTCTGATGGTGTACATGTCGGCATGGCTGAGACGGTCAAACGTCATGACGGGCGCCGAATGGATCAAGACCCGGTTCGGAACGGAGAAGGGAGGTAATCTTTCTCATATCATCGTGGTTATATTCGCGCTGATAGGAGTCATCGGATTCCTATCATACGGATTCAAAGGTATAGGCGAGTTCGCAGTAGCGTTCTTCCCTGCTCTTGTTACGAACCCGGCGACACTCGCCAGGTATCCCGACATAAACGCAAATCTCTACGGCCTAATCATTATGGCGATAACCACGATCTACGTTGTGAAGGGAGGCATGTTCAGCGTCGTGATAACCGAAGTGCTCCAATATCTCATATTGACGATCTCTTCGATCGCAATAGGGATAATCGCGATGGCATACGTCTCGCCGGCAGCGATCCAGGCGGTACTCCCTCACGGCTGGGCCAACATGTTCTTCGGATGGAATTTACATATGGACTGGTCGACTATCACGTCTGCCGCATCGTCGAAGGTAACCGAGTTCGGCAAATGGATTGCGACGGACGGATATTCCATGTTCGGGTTGTTCTTCATAATGATGCTTTTCAAAGGGATATTCATCTCAGCCGCAGGTCCGGCGCCCAATTACGACATGCAGCGCGTCCTTTCGACTAAAAACCCGGTTGAAGCGGCGAAGATGAGTTCGCTGGTCAACATCGTCCTGAACCCTGCGCGTTACCTCATGGTGGCAGGTCTGACTGTTCTGGCACTGACGAATTTCAACTCACTTTACAGCGGCTCGATAGCCACGCCCAACTTCGAGACTATACTTCCCGAAGTGCTCGCCCATTACATACCGGTCGGACTTCTCGGTTTCCTGATGGCCGGCCTGATAGCTGCGTTCATGAGCAATTTTGCAGCGACGGTGAACGCCGCTCCTGCATAAATCGTGCGTGTCCTT
>JAJZVO010000026.1 GCA_021845665.1 Bacteroidota bacterium
TGTTTGGCCTTGTATCGATGGTAGAACTTGTCAAATATCCTCGAGAGTTCCTGCTGGGGCATTCCCACTCCAGTATCCGCAACCTCCAGCCTTACGCGGTCTCCGTCGGCTGCAGCTGACAGAGTGACGGACCCGTTCGAGCTGAATTTAATCGAATTGGAGAGAAGGCGTCCGATGATATCCCTGATCAGGGTATCGGAAGCCACGACGCGTAAAGGCTTCTCGACCTTCACGTTAAACGCCAGCTCCTTGCCTGTCGCGAGCGGAGTATACTCGTCAACGACCGACTTAAGCGACTCGGACAAATCGAATTCACGCTTGTCTGCTTGATAATAGCTTGCCGTCTGACCGGAATCGATCTGGATTGTTATCAGGAAATCGTCGACGAGGTTCTTCAGCCTGCCGCCGCCGTGATGGATCAAGTCGGCAAACTCTTTCAGCTCGTTCGTGGTAATCGACGAGGCCGCGCTGCTGATTATCTCGGAGAAGCCGATGATGTACGTCAGGGGGGTATTGAGTTCATGAGAGAGAGTCGAGAGGATCTGTTCCTTCAGAGCGTCGAACTCGTTTTGCATCGCACTGCGCATGGACGCGGCGCGTTTCAGTTTGCCTCTTACTGTAGTGACAAGCTCGTCAATATCGATCGGCTTGGTAAGGTAGTCATCCGCTCCAAGCTCCTTTCCTTCGCGAACATGCGCGCGATCGGACAGAGCACTCAAGAAAATGAACGGAACCGACCGAAGTTCAGGAATGCCCTGGACTTTCTCGTAAAACTCAAATCCGCCCATCTCGGGCATATAGATATCGCTGATGATCAGATCCGGTTTCTCTGTCTCCAGGAAATGCAGAGCTAACGACGCATCCTTCGCGCTCAGGGTACGATACCCCTCATCCTCAAGGATGGTAGAGAACAACTCCAGATTAGCCTGCTCGTCGTCGACGAGCAAGATGAGTGCGGGGTCTGCCAATTTGATAGGGCCCGGTTATTTCTGAGGAGTGGGTGCGGGTGTTTGAAGCGGAACCTGTGGGACCTGCTGTGCAGGAAGGCTTCGCTGGCCCTGCGTCTGAAGAAAGCTCTTCTGCTGATTCGTCGCCTTGCTAGGCAGGAAAAAGAGATTAATCAGAAATGCCAGGGCAATGAACACCGTGCCGAGAATTGCCGTCATCCTCGACAGAATATCCGCAGTCTTTCTCACTCCAAACATATTGCCGAATCCTGCACTTGCCCCCCCGAAGGAACCAGCTAAACCTCCCCCTTTGCTCGATTGCATCAACACAACCACGATCAGAAGAATGGCTACGATGATTTCCAATACGACTAAGAATGCGTACAACTCTTCACCTTTGTTTTAGATAGAATTTAGCCCCTTCCGGTCTGAAATGCAATTATCTGCTTCATTTTCGCCTGAAACGTTCATTCTCTCCCGCCGTCGGTCTCCCGGTTCCACGCAAAAGGGCTGAAATTTGTCGAATCATCGAAAGTATCCATACTTTCCGACCGCTTCAGAAATCCGACGACAGCGTAGGTCAGAGGGGTGGCAATTGTCTCGTAGGCTGACTTCACCAGCCATTGGGAAACGATCAGCGTGACGAGCCCGTTCGCCGGTACCAGTCCGGCAAAAGCCAAACTCGCAAAGATCGATGAATCGGCAAGCTGACCGACTATTGTCGAGCCGATGGTCCGGGTCCACAGGTATTTCCCGGCGGTTGCGATCTTCATTTTTGCAAGAACAAATGAGTTGAGGAACTCGCCGGCAAGGTATGCTACGAACGATGCCGCCAGCAAACGCGGAGCCATGCTAAAGATCGAAGAGTACGCCTCTTGTGATACTGCGGGAGACCCCAACGTATTCCAGATGGATGCAGGCGGAAGATAGATGCTGACAAGAATAACTAACACAGCAAAGAGGTTGCAGGCGAACCCGATCCAGATTACCTGACGGGCGCGCGCGTAGCCGTAGACTTCGGTAAGCACATCGCCGAATATATAGGAAACCGGGAACACGATGGTCCCGGCAGGAAGGAACACCGGACCGAAGGAGAACAGCTTGACGGCAATAATGTTTGAAATAATAAGGCTGGTGACGAAGACGGCCGCTATGGCCGGGAGCCATCTCTCCCGCCCCGACGGAGCGATAGCCGAGTTCATTTCTTCCCGTGTTCCGCTTCCACGCTTATGGCGATCCCGCCCCGCACGGCGAAGTCCGCGTTGACCCTGCACCACTTCGGAGAAAGAGCTTCTACAAGATCGTCGAGGATAACGTTCGCGACATGTTCATTGAAGACTCCCTGGTTCCTGAACGACCATAAATAGAGTTTCAGCGATTTGGACTCGACGATTTTTTTGTCTGGTATGTATTGAATTGACAGCTTTGCGAAATCGGGCTGACCGGTCGCGGGACAAAGGCAGGTGAACTCATCGGTACTGAGAGTCACGACATAGTTTCTTCCGGGATGGTGGTTGGGAAAAGTCTCCAGCTTTTTCTCCGCCGCACCTTTTCTTCCCAGCAGCGTAAGGCCGGAAAGATCTTCCTGGCGAGTCATTTTCGTTTTGACAACAGTCTTGCTATTCTTATCTATAGCCATTTCATTCCATTTTTAGTTATCTGCAGTGCGACTTCGACCTAAAGTAATCGCGGTCAGCAATCAGTCCTTATCGGCGCGTTGCCGGATTTCGTTGAGCTCCCTTAGTGCGTCTTCCGCTTCAGCGCGCGGAAGGTGCCCCGCCTCAAGCTCGAAGTCGGATCTTTTCATGAGTCTCTCATAATAGGAGATACCTTCCCCGGCAAACGACGCCGACTCATCAACCATCTCAAAAATCACGTCCTCAGCTTTATCGAATCGGCCCGAGTATTCGTAATAGTCTATAAGCTTTCGCTTCATGTCTGAAGGAAGTTCATAGTCTTTCAGTTTCCCGATAACGGCGTCCACGTTAGCGATACCTTTCCGCCCGTCCACTTCTTCTATCCCTTTGATCTCATCCGTCATTAGCCGAAGCGCTTTGAGATAAAGTCCTGCGCTGTCCGAGTCCTCGTCTTTGAGCTCGAGTATCTCCCCTTTCTCTTTGAGAAGCACCCCGGCGGTGTAGAGTCTTGATTGGGCAAGAGACGGATCCGAACCCAGAACATTTTTGAGATCCGAGACAGGCAGGCGCTCGATCGTGTCCGTGTTCAAACCGAGCAGGGAACGTCCAGTGTTATCTACCTCAAGCAGAGCCGCATCATAATTCTTCGTTTCTCTGAAGAAAATGATCCTTGCAAGCGCCCTCCCGAGCATGGAAAACATCCTGAGTATGTAGTCGCTTTCAAACATGATTCAGTCAATCAATTCAGCATTTCATTCACGATTGTCTACCTGGCATGAAAAATTAAGAAGTGGACGAGTCAGAAACCAGTGACTCCGGAAATGCGCATCGCCGAAGACAAAGAAATCGGGACACGAGTGTCACGATGAAGTATGCAGGGATATTCTTTCCTATGGCATAAGAAGCATGATTTCAAAACAGCAAATCCTGTGGCCCCATGCTCACCTTCTCCGCTGTCTTCTCAAGCTCGGGAAAATATTTTATGACGGTTTCGGGCATCCTGACTCTCTCCTGGTTCCTGAGCCGCCTGATAAGTTCCAAAGCATTTGCGACCGCTTTGCCCATAGGGTGGTTGTTCGCCACAACGTAGATCCGGTTTCATGGCTCGCCGGCTTTCCTGATCTTCGCCTCGATCTCATCGAGTTCCGGCCCGCTGTACAGATAGTTGTACCGCTCGTTTCTCCCCGGCTCGTTCAAATCGAAAGAGCCGCGCGCGGACCTTTTCTGCGCCAGGGATTTTCTCCCGAGTTCCCAGGCTTCCTGGTTCCTGCCGTGAAGCCTGAAATAGCCGACTTCACCGAGGATAGCCGGTCCCAGACCGACCATGCCTTCGAGACCCGGCTGATCTATAGCAATCACCTCCGCATGCCGATCCGCAATGAACTTGGAAGCCTTATCAGTGTACCACGATGAGTGACGCAGCTCCAGGAAAAGCTTTATGCCGGCAAACCCATCTATGATCGAAGATATCCTGTCCCTGGCCATAGGAGTATCCCTGAAATACTCGGAGAATTGCACAAGGAGCCCACCCAGTCTTTGTGATTCCGCGAAAGGGGCGAGAAATTCCGAAACGACGGCCTTACCGGCTGAGGTCTCATGCACCTCATCCGCTCGGCCATGAGTGAAGCTCCTGTAAAGCTTAACTAGGAAGACGAACCTGTCGTTGGACTCGACTTCCCGGAGCCATTTTTCAGCAACCGCGGGGGAGAAATGACGGTAGAAGGTGCTGTTCACCTCAACGCAATCGAAGAAGCCCGAGTAGAAGGAAAGGCGAGAGAAGCCTTTGGGCGGGTTCACCGGATAAAACGGCCCCACCCAATCTTCATAACTCCAACCGGCCGTTCCACCGACCACTTCCAAATGAAGTCCTCCGTTGTAACGTGACAACACAAGGTCGGTCAAACGGAGAACATCTTCAATTCACAACCGATCTGCGCTTCATCCCGGGATCCCAGGGAAATACCGAGAAGACTATCGGAAGATCATAGGAGAATTGAAAACCCTACCAGGATCCTTCTGGCAAATACATTTTCTTTAAAGCCGTGGATATCGGCTTTGAATGCCTGATAGCGGTACTCGATTCTCACCAACGATCTTCCACCGAGCACCATTATTTTCAGACCGCCGCCCGCATTGAGGAAGGTGATCGCAGAGAGATAAGTCGCATCCTTCTGGAGGGGTTGGTAGAACGGGAAGCCGTTCCCAGCTCCGTAACCTACCAGGACAAATGGTACGAATATATTGTATCCCATACCGTAGCTATAGGAAATATTGCCGCTCGCATTGACCGCAGGACTTTGCCCTCTGAATGCGGCCCACGCGATCTCAGGTTCCAGAGAGAGACCTGGCAAGACAAAGAGCCCCGGGCGGAAAGCCAGAGCGATCTGGTTATGCCCCCCGCCCGGATCGGAAAAAGAGTTTGCATCAGTGGAGAGCGACATTTCCCATCGTGGCAGGAACCCCTGGCAAAATGCAGTCGTGGGAAGAAAGGCTGCTAAAAAGAGAAGCGTCTTCATATTGTTATCCCTTTCACAGGTGTTATCACGCAAACTGTACCCGCGCCGATTTCGGACAACTCGCGGTTCAACTGTGAGATATTAGACTTTCGGTACCGGATTTAAAGTGTCTTGGAGCACTACGTCGAAAGGGTATGCCGCACATCACATTCAACCTCAAGCGGATTCCCGATTGTAACACCTGGTCCCCCGCCCAGTCAATGATAACCGGTATCAATCCGGCAATGTGTCTTATACAATAAACAGGAACTATCTCGTATGCTCGCCGATCCCTTGGGTCTCAAATCCGCCCGGATGCTGCCAACGACTTCACCGCTTCAATGTAGAGTAACGATGACTCCCTCGGTCGTCCATCTCGCGCGGATTTTGACGTCGTCCGGATACACCCCAAAAGGTTCGGCGAAACGGTACGGATAACTTCTTCCGTTGAAGTATGTCATCCCCGAACCACGCTGGACGTAAGCACGAATGTTGTACACGCCCGACAAGATGCCGTCCATCTTGAAAGTGCCGTCACTATCGGCATACGTATAGAAAACCTTTCCCCTCTCGTTCCGCGCAGCGACGATAATCCTGCTACCCGGAATTACAGGCGTAACATCGCCCTCCAGATCGCCTACCAGAGACGAGTCTACCGTCATGAAACTTCTCTTGACGACAGAATCCATTTGGGTTCCGTTCGAATCAGTCTTGTATTCAAGATTCAATGTGTACCATTCCGAAGGTTTAAGCTTGCGCAAATTTACCGAGAAGACAGTTTCCGAAGCTCGCTCGATCATTCCGGGCATAGTCTCGCCGACACTGTCGAGAAGAGTAACGGTCGGATTAGTCCTGATTCTGTCGATAGAAGGAATGACGAACTGGCAGAACATAGTATCGTACGCAGTAACACCTCTAAGTGAATCGGGGAAGTTGAAATAATACGGGTCTACTTTCGCGGAAGCGCTGTCCGGTAGAAATACCTGCATATTATTGCCGGCGGACATCAGGTTATTGTACGTATCCCTTAGGCTGTCAGTGGCAGTGATAAAATACTTCCGGTGAGGCTTAAAAGGTTGAGTGGTACGGATGACAATATTATACTCATTCGATTCGAGTCGTGCTGCGAAATCAACGGGAAGTGTACGGCCAGTTGCCGAATCCCGAACGACGAAGTAAGACGGTGAAAGATACGATGTATCAAGCGGCTCGCTGAATTTGAGGAGAACGAGTCCGTTGTTTGCCAATGAAGCGCTGTACAATTGAGGGTGTGATGTATCCTCCTTCGCCACGATGAAATCGACACCCGGTACTTTCTGATCCGTGTGCGTCACCACAACATCATGAATGGCGGAAGAATAGAGATCGATTTGGGGAGCGTAGAGAAAATTTCTCATTTGATCGTCGAAGCAGATAAGACGGTACTTGGCGTCCGCAAGGCCCTGCAGAACATAACGCCCGCTGTCGTCCGATTGCGTAATGTATCTCGGGAGGGTCAGGTATGGATGGAGGGTGTCTATCTCAGGAGTGACCGGATAAGCCGCCACGGTGTAAGGCTCGGGTTTAGGCGCGTAGATCTGTCCGGAAATCATTCCGGTGTCGATCTCTGTCCCGGTCGAGAAAACGATGTTGATCGCTTTCCCGAGGTAGTTCCCATGATCGTCCTGCGCCCTGGCGCCGATCGTCAGGATATAAGTTCTGTTTTTCACGAGGGGCTTCCCGACTCTTATCGAGACCTCTTTGCCGGACCAGTCGAACTTCAGGTCATCCAGACTGTAAGGTGGAAAGAAGATTGCGCTTTCGACCGTCCTGCGAACCATGTATTTGTCGAATTTGAGTCTTATTTCTCCGGAGGTGAAATTAAGTTCGTCCGGCGTCGGTGATGACATTGTAATTTTCGGAGGGGTTGTGTCGATCGGGCCGCCAGTTGGAGGATATTGCCCGGCGCAGCCCGCGAGCACCAGCGCAAGAAGAACGAGTACCGCTTTACTTATTTTTGCCAAGGCTCGAAGAGTTTTGCATCGATATTGAATAGCGCCAGGATTCTCCCGGCCATGAAGTCGGCCAAATCGGATATCGATTTCGGCTTCTGGTAGTAGGCAGGCATGGCAGGAACGATGTGCGCGCCGGCATCCGCCGCCGCGAGAAGGTTTTTCAAATGTATCTTGTTTAAAGGTGTTTCTCGCGGGACAAGGACCAGCCTTCTCCCTTCTTTAAGAGCAACGTCTGCGGAACGCTCGATGAGGCTGCCTGCTATTCCCTGGGCAATTCCCGCGAGGGTCTTCATCGAGCAAGGAACGATCACCATGCCGTCTGTCCTGAAGGAGCCGCTCGATACAGATGCAGCCAGGTCCTTGTTGCTGTACCTTAAGATTTCACCGGTGAAGGAAGCGCCTGTGAACCTCTCTGCAAAGGCATCCACCAGATTTGAACCTTTAAGGCTGAAACCCGTTTCGCTTTCCATAACGTACGCGCCGTAATCCGAAACGATCAGGTGGACTTCCACTTCGTGCTGGAGGAGAGTCCGTATGGTATGAAGTGCGTAAATAGCCCCGCTGGCGCCGGTCACGCCGACAATAATCTTTCGCTTGACAGTTTCAGACACCTGGCTTAACCCTATTGTTCACTATAACCACAGACGAAAATTCGAGAACACCTATTAAGATAAAAGCTAAAATGTTCACCATCAAAAGCTTCCCGGCACTCCCGTACGCAAAGATCAGCGCCATGGTAGCAAGAAGAGAATATGCCAGCATGTAGACAAGGTTCACTGTTTCGGGTACGCCCAGCGGCGTGAACGGCACCGAAAAAGGGAACCTTCTCTGGGCAATCGAGAACCAGCTGGCGGCTACATGGACGACGAAGTAGTATGTTGCAGCAACTGTAACCGCAACGACCGGAGGGTTAGTAAACAACGACGCAAGGAACACGAGTATCGTGACAGGAACGTGAACGCATATAAGGAGTCCCTTCCGAACCCCGAGCACAAACTTTCCCGTATCAAATTCGCCGCTGATCCTGAATAACCACCCCGCCTCATGGTCTCTTGAACTCAGCACATTCTGCGAGAGAAAATACTGTACCACTATGCCTGAAACCACAATCGATGTCAACGGTGCGATAAAGTCCGGTGAAACGTTGCGATAAATCGGACCGAACCTCATAAACGGGAGCCGCTGCATAGACCAGTATATGGCTACCATCACGGGGGTACCGGCCACCGCGATTGTCGACAGCCTGAATTGAGAGTTTCGGAGAAGATTCGAAAGGAAGAACATAAATCCGGCCGTCTCCTCCTCGTTGTGTATGAGCAGCGGCTTCTTCAGCCGTTCCGTGATCCCGACGAGGTCGGCAATCGAGCCTGTGCTCTCGCGTCCCAGCTTATCCACAAGCATCTCAGAGAAAGGGAACACGGCAAAGAGTACCGATAATGCGAGGAAGATGAGAACAACCGTGGACAGTATCGACACCGCATCGAGCGACATGCCGACTCTTGCCGAAAGCTGGAGCGTCGCTAGCAGAACCAGTGCCATGATTACCTGCAAAGAGGTCAAGGCACGATTAGCGATGCCTGCCGGAACCGACGCCACGGCAAACATAAGCAGAAGATAGACGGAGGCCGACGAGCAGATGGAGACGAGCAACCAGGGAATCCCGCGAGCGATGAAGCCGGCCCCTCCGGGATATAGAAGCAATGCAGGTATGAAGACGGCCGCAACGGTCAGGAAATTCAAGGCGATGATCGCGGATACGGAAGCGATGCGAGAAGAAGCGGTTGGCCGCACAAAATAGAACCGCTCTATATCGCCGCCGGAGAAGAAGAACCTTCTCGTTTCTGCTAGTGCAGTAAATAGTCCCACCCCGGCAGCAACTATGGCCATCCGCAGCTGAAAGTTACCAGCAAGTGTGGCATCCGGAGAAAGGGCGAGGAACAGCCCGATCAAGAAATCCGGCGCCAGAAATTTGAGAATACCCCTGGACTTCTCCCCCGAGATCGTCTGTTTGATCCTGAACCTGATTATTGAGAAAACGGACACAGTGGCACTTACTCTCTCATCATGGCCCTTCGGTAGGCACGTATGGCGCGTTTATGAGCCTGAAAGGTAACTGTAAAGACGTGCCCGCCTTTGCCGTTCGCAACGAAGTAAAGATAATTTGTCGTGTCGGGATATAGTGCCGCCATGATGGACTTCAGGCCGGGACTGCAGATCGGTGTCGGCGGAAGACCGTAGTTTTCGTAGGTGTTATAAGGAGATTTGATGCGCAAGTCTTTATAGTAAACCTCAGTATGTTCTCCGAGCGCATATTCGATTGTAGGATCGGCGTCGAGCGGCATATGTATTCTCAGCCGGTTGTAATACACACTTGCAATGATCGCTCTTTCCGAATCCATTTGTGCCTCGGCTTCGACAATCGACGCCATTGTCATCACCTGATTTACGGTAAGGCCGATGGCCCGCGCTCTTGCCTTGAGCGAATCGTTGAAATAGAGTTTAAACTCGTCGGTCATTCGCTTCATGATTTCGCCCGGTTTGGTACCGTAATAAAAGTCGTATGTATCCGGGAAGAGATACCCTTCCAAATTCGTCGACGGTATCGCGAGGATTTCAGCCATTGAATCGCTAAGCGCCTCACCTGCGAATGCAGCCGAATCGACGCCGAGAGCATGGTGATATATCTCGGCCATTTGGTGGATATCCAACCCTTCGGGAATCGTCACAGCGACAAGAAGGTTACTCTTTCCTGCCGAGATGAGCCTCATGACATCATAGTCTGAGTAGCGGCCTGAGAAGAGATATTTGCCGGCCTTTATCTTGCGGTCGACGCCGAGAATCTTCGAGAAAAACCTGAAGAGGACGATATTCGAGACGATATGATCACGGGTAATCGTAGAATAGACCTGATCGGCCGAGGCGCCGCGCGAAATCGTGAGGATGACGCCCTTTCCACCCGCATCGTGTATAGGCATCACAAAGGCAATAAGCCAAGCGACGGCCATTATCGCCAGCGCGCCCCAGACGACACGTGCGACATCTTTCCGGTGACTCATGCCTCTCCCTGGTCAGGAGATCCCTTCGATGAACGCTTGCGGTGCTTCCCGGTAACGATCGATGTCCGCCTCTCTTCAGCGCTTTCACGCTCCAGCCGTCTCGATTCGTCTATTATTCTCTCGTAGACCCTTTTTACTGCCTCGTCTGTCAAAGGACCGGGATTCGCCTTGCTGACATTTTCAAAGACCTGCTTTTCTCTCTCGGGTGAATACACGTTGAGGCCGAGTTTTTCTTTTATCTTCCCGATCTCATCTGCGTACCTCGCTCTCTTATTCAAAAGTCTCACGATCAACTTATCCAGCAGATCGATCTTCCTTCTCAGCGATTTCATTCCGCTCATTTGTCGATCGCCGCCCTGAAACTCTTAAGAAAAGTTGACGCTTTCCCTGCCTCTCCTCCCTGCGTCGCCTCGGATATTTTTTGGAGGAATGCTGATCCAACGACGATCCCATGGGCGTAACGAGATATTTCGTGCGCGGCCTCCGGCGTCGAGATCCCGAATCCGACGACAAACGGTTTTGTGGCAATCCTCCCGACGAGCTGAAGGAATGACTTCACTTCATCGCTCACGAGGTTCTTCCTCGCTCCGGTCACGCCCGTAACCGATACACAATAACTGAAGTCGGTGGTCGACTTGTCGAGCAGGGCGATCCTGTCGTCACCGGAAGTCGGGGCAATGAGAAGGACTATACTCAGGCCGGCCTTTTCGATTTCTCCCCTCATTTCCGGAGATTCTTCGTATGAAAGGTCCGGTATTATTACGCCATCGACACCGGCTTCGAACAATCTCGATGCGAAATCCCTGCCGATGCCGTTTAGAAACGAATTCACATATCCCATCAGAATAATCGGAAGCTGGGATTCCTTTCGGAACTCCTTGACGAGAGAAAGGATAGTGGACGGAGTCATGCCGTTTGAGATCGCGATCTGCGAAGCGTGCTGAATTACCGGCCCGTCCGCGAGCGGATCGCTGAACGGGACGCCAAGCTCTACGAAATCCACGCCGGACTCTTCGGCCGCTCTCAGGACTCTCAAAGTAGAGTCCTTGTATGGAAATCCGGGCATCAGATACGCGCTCAGTAATTTTCTGCGGCTGCCGTCCAGGGCGGCCCTTTTTATCATACCATTGATTCTGTTCAATTCAAAAACTCAGTGCGAGATTAGGAGTCGGTTTCAGGGTGAGGTCGGTAACCAAACCTGTCTTTAGATACTTGAAATGAGCCGCGATCCCTATCATTGCGGCATTATCCGTACAATAGAGCGGCCTGGGGAAAAACACCCTCGCGCCGGCGGTCTCGGCCGAGGCTTGCAGGGCGGTACGCAGTCCGCGATTCGCCGCAACTCCGCCCGCGACCACTATGGATCTCACGCCGAACTTTCGCGCGGCGTTAGTCGTCTTTGCGACCAGAACATCTATCACGGCTGCCTGGAAGGATGCGCAAATGTCTCGGACAAGCTTCTCATCGGGTTTCTCCGGATCATAGTTCAACTCCCTGAGCAAATACAGGACGCTGGTCTTTATTCCGGAGAAGCTGAACTCGAATGAATCGCCGTCCATGAACGCACGGGGAAACTTGAAGGCTTTCGGGTCGCCTTCTTTCGCCAGCTTGTCGATGACTGGACCGCCGGGGTATCCGAGTCCAAGAAGCTTTGCAACCTTGTCGAACGCTTCCCCCGCGGCATCGTCCCGCGTTTGACCGAGCAGCTCATGAGTGAACGGCGCCCGCACGTGAATAAGCATCGAGTGACCGCCGCTTACGACGAGCGCGACGAATGGGAATTCAGGCTTCTCTTCCTCGAGAAAAGCGGAGTAGAGGTGGCCTTCCATGTGATTAACGCCGACGACGGGAATGCCCATTGAAGAGGCAAACGCCTTCGCAAAACTTATTCCGACAATAAGTGATCCCGCGAGGCCCGGTCCATACGTAACCGCTACCGATTCGATTGCATCTTTAGATATCGAGGCCTTCTTAAGGCTTTCCTCGACCACAGGGACAATCAATTCCATGTGTGCACGAGAGGCGAGTTCGGGTACGACTCCGCCATATTCGCTGTGAATGAGCTGAGATGATATTACGACCGACTTCAGGTCACCGTCTTCCAGGACCGCGGCTGAACATTCGTCGCATGAGCTCTCTATTGCCAGAAGATTCATGAATGAATTATAAAATTAACGTTAAACATTTACAAGCTTCAATTGAGACAACGATATCAATAGATAACATCAATATGGAATCCCAAAACGCCTCCCTCGGATCGAATTGCACGAATGCCGTTCAATTGCGTCATTCGCGGCCAGAACAAATTCAAATAGTGAAGTCGACCTGAACCAACGGCATAATCAGCCAACGAGGGCTCGTGCTTGTCATCCCCGCCGGACTGATGAAATCGCAGCCGATCAGCAGCCTGTTCCACCTTGTTATGTCGAAGAAAAGGCCCGGTGTTAAGCTGTAGAATCCGACCGACGTAGCGATGTCCCCATCTTCAGTGGCTCTCAGCATGTCATTGCTCAGGATAGAAGTCACACCGTACCCGGCTCTTACGAAGCCGTTAACGGGGGAGCTCTCTACTTTTGTGTTCAGGACTAAGTCACAGTAGAAATTGGCCGTAAGAAACTTGCCGTATCGATCGATTGAATAGAGGTACTGAGTCGTCGATCCGTCCGGTGGCCAGTAATTGACGATTTCGTACCTGTCCAGGATTACGTTGTAGCGGATATCCTGCCACTGTGCTCCCGCCTCAAGCCTTCCACCGAAAATTCGATCCTGAAAGCATACAGCTAGACCACCGTTCCATTCATACGATTCACTTCCGTTCATGTCGGTGTAGGTGGCGCCCGCCGAGAGAGAGACTGCCTCAGACAGGCCGTAATCGAGACTCAGGCCGGCAACGTACGACGGGAGAGTCCAATTCACGTTGTTGGTTGAATCGTAATTCCCGTATTGTTGCAGATCGGTATTGTCGTTCAGTCCGGTGGTGCCGTAAAAACTCTTCTTCCCTGAAAACTCGATATGTGGTGTCAACATCAACTTCCCCTTCATGTTGCCATCCGTAACCGTGACAGGCACCTGGTGAATAGGACCTGCGATGTCAACGCTGCGCGCCAGCACCACCGGCCGGGTACTCACACACCCCCATTGATCTACCGAGGCGGCCAGCGATAAAACACAAACCAAAGCCCGAATCAAGACGACTTTTACCCGCGATACGGTTTCCATTTCTCCCTCCTGAAATTTCTTGCGGATCCTTGGGAACTTTACAAAAGAAAAGGATAGGATTCCACAAAACAGATGCGGCTGGCCCGTCTTCCCAGACACTAATGACGCGAGGGCCTTCTCATCTGAACGGACTTCTTGAAAGGGATAATTAGTGTCGTCAGTTATGGAAGGAACAGAAAGGTGCCACGGAAAGATTCCAAAAAACAGTCGCGGCGATTATTCCCCCATCAGGATTTTCTCGAGAAGTTCTGAGGCGAACTCGTTCCTTGGGTTGCCGGCGAGCACTTGCTGAAGCAGGCGGAGGGCCTCATCGCTCCTTCCCTCTCTTGCTTCCACGACGGCAAGATCCGTAATGGCGTCCTCATTCCCCGGATGGTTCATGAGAATCGCGCTTAGCGCCCGGCGTGCATCGTCTCGCTGATCGTTCATGATAAGCTGCTCGGCATCGAGGAGTTCGTTCCTCAAGCTTAGTTCGTTCTCGATAAAACGCAGATTTGACAACGCTACCTTGTTCTCGGGTTCGACCTCAAGAAGCCTCTTGAGAACGCCGACTGCCGAGCCGTATCTCTTTTGGATTATGTCCAGGACTGCGATGTTGTTCATCGCATCCGTATGGAAAGGAATTGATGTTATGATGCCGAAGAAAACCGCGCGAGCTTCTTCCAGGCGACCGTCTTCGACCAGCAATTCACCCTTCATATTAAGCAGCGCCGGGAAGCCTGGATTCTTCCGGATTGCATCTTCAAGTAGTTCCAATGCATTTCCCGATTCGCCTGCCGTTCGCAATCCGCCGGCTGTTTTCAAAGCCTGCACGACAGGCTGTGGCATTTCTGAATCGTCGTGAATGGCAAATTTCGATTCCAGTTCGCGCCTCGAAATCCATCCAGCCGGCTGCTTTGGTTCAAACTCGACCGGTATAATATCGACAACATCCGGAGTAGTAAATTTGTTTGGAGCCCGCCATAATGGTCCCGCCCGGTTCACTTCCCACCTCGACGCGGGCTGCAGGAACAGGCGAGGCCTGGCATTTTCAGTTCGCAGAGTCTCCCGCACCGCAGCCTCAACAACTTCGGGAGCTATGTTTACGACGCAGTGCGAATACTCATACTTACATATCCAGTCACACCAGTAACAATCCAGTGGAAGCGCGACCACAGAGGTTTTCGGCATATACGGCATGAAACGCCCGTAGTGACCGCCCCCCAGGACCACCACGTTCGGTATATTCACCGCACACGCCATGTGGGCCAGACCGGTCTCAGCGCCGACAGCAATACGGCACTTCTTCATGAGTGCCGCAGTTTGGAGAAGAGTCGTCTTCCCACTAAGATTAATGGAACGGGTGCCGATCTCATTAATACAGTTTTGATTAAATCCGTATGCCGAAGCGTCTCCGAACGCTAGGACAGAAAATTCATTCTCGGCACATATATCCTTAAGTGCGATACCGTAGGAAGCGTAAGTCCTTAGATGAGACCGGCCAAAGGCAAAGAGTGCCATTGTCTTTTCACGCTGCAAACCGTTTTCCTCAAAGAAGTTCGCCGCAAAGGCTTCGTCTTTATCAGGTATCCATACTGTCGCATTCAGCTTGGGCGAGTTTATCCCGATCCCCGCAAGAAATTCACGGTACTTCTCTACCTCCGGTTCATAGATGGAGCTGAACTCGAGGAGGGCAGTAAATATGCCATCTCTCTTCGACTTCACATTCTTTGGTATGGCCGCAGAGTTCCTGAACGCAACCTTCTCCTTTGCCAGGCTACCGACAACCAGGAAGTCGGCCAACTGTTCCCAGGAACATGTGGAGTCAAGGGCTAAATCGAATCCGCGGCTGCGAAGGTCCAAAAGGATACCATTCCTGTACTTTGTGTCGAGAAACATCGCCATCTTGTCGACTCCGACAACTCGCTCAACAAAAGGGCTGGCCCGATAAAGTTCCGCTATATGCTCTTGGCATACGGCGGTGATGGCGGCATTTCCAAACTTTTCGTAGACGTACGGTAGCATGGATGCAGCGAGAAGGTTATCACCGATGGCATCGAGCCTAACCCAAAGAATTTTCTTCCGTTCCATTTTGGATTAAGACAATATAATGATAATCATGCGTTTTCTAGGGTGCTTCGTATTTCGTTTGTGGGGAAACCGGAGACGCCTCCACTTCCGTTTTCTTGCTTTTCCCCATGTCCGGGAAGATCCTCGCGCAGTGGTAGCCAACACCGCGCTGGCAGCATAGAACCATTATGGGATTAAAGTCATAAGAGACATCCTCACGATTTATCCACTTCCCATTCGAGAATGAGGATACTATTTCGGCAGGCGTGGTGCGAAGATCGTAGTTTCACCATAAAGCTCTCCCCAACCGTGAGCTGCACGGAAATAACACGCCTGATCTATTCGGGCGATCCTGTGGATCACTTTATCTCCTTTTCTGCTGAAATAGGCCGTGACATTTTGCCAGGTGAGCCTTGCCGTATCGGAACTGGCTTTAACCGAAACGAGATGCAAATAATCCACCTTACCGTCAGCCCTCGCGATCGAATCGAGTTTTAAGTTTGAAATCGTGAGAAGCCTTGCCGATGGGATGACAGGCAACGCGTCCTCCACAATGTTTGAGTCGAGGATAAAAACATCTTGCTGCCGGTTGCTCCGATTGTTGAATGGGGTCACAAGATACGCGAGCTCATCGGAAAGACTGATTCTGATAATTGCGTTCCGACCAGAGCCTCTTTCAGGAGATTTAGCCAACTCCCGAGCGAATGACGGACAGCATGCGATGAAAATGGACAGTACGGTTGCAGTATGTAACCAATTTCGGCCCATAGGAACCTCCTCTGTCAAGGCCGGTGAGAAAGGAAAAGTGGTAAACTACGAGCTCAAGTCAATACACAAGACTCTACAAAACCATCGGGCTCATTGTCGGAAATGGCGCTCTCACTTTGGACTGCACGAAATAATAAGTGATGGAAATTACGAAGTCAAGTTTTGTTAGAGGACTAGCGGACTGCGTTGACGGAGGAGATCAGCACACTGATGTCACACAGCGGGTAAGATGAATTGCCAAGCGCCGTCAGAACACGAGGGCATAGACTGCACCAAGTGCCAGACCAAGTATGTACAGCCAGCCGAACCGCTTGTTATGCACGAGACTGAATCGATGGTACCAGAGCGGCCAGCCGATGTAGCCCTCAGGAGCAGAATCGGGACGAGGTTTCGAGAAGACTCCCATCGCCTTCCACGCACGGGGGAAATTCAAAAAAACCAGAAGCGCAAACGGGGTAACATAGCCGAGTATAACCAGCACGAGCACCACAAAATACATGAGGAAGATCGAAGTCTGATTGAATACCCGGGCACGTTTCTCGCCAAGTACGATTGGAAGCGTCTTCTGACTCTGGGTCTTGTCAAATTCCATTTGGTCGATATGCTTGCCGACCAGGATCGACATGACTCCGAGCCCGTATGGAATCGAAGCCAGGAAAGCGGGTGTCGAAAGCTTCCCTGTCAGGCAGAAAAATCCGCCTCCGATCATAAGTGGTCCCCACACAATCAGCGTGGCAATCTCACCGAGCCCGATACTCTTCAAATCACGGGGAGCTCCGTCGTACCAGTAGAGGATGCCGAGTCCGAGCGCAGCGAAGATTGCAGCGACAGGACCCCGGACAACCGCGAAAAATATCGCGATCAAAACGCCGACGGCTATCAGGAACCAGATTCCCCTTTTCAGAGATTTCACGTTCATCATATTGCTCGCAAGCGGATGGAGCGTGTATCTCATTCTCGGGGACTCCGGTGTGTCATGGCCCCTGTGAAATCCAAAGTAGTCGTTCGAAAGATTGCTTATGGCATGAGCTACCACCAGGCCTACGAGGAGGAATATGAAATACAGGGTGTTGAATGATCCCGACCTCATAGCGAGCAGGCCGGCTATTATTGCGGCCTGGGCCGAAATAACGAGAATTATGCTGCGTGAGGCATAGAGCCATCTCGAAATGGGGTCGAGCTTTTCGATCGGAAGTTCTTTTCTATAGAAACCGCGAAACGCATTATACCATAGTTCGGCTTTTGAAACTGTAACGTCGTTCACCTGCAACTCTCCTGAATAATTCGAGCTTAAATATAACACTTTCGGAGAGCGCAAGTGAAATCCCATTCTGCTCCCTCTTCAGGCTGGGTGCTTCACCAGAGCCGGAAGAATCTATCAAAACACCTGTCCAAAATTAAAATAGAATCCGGTTCCATCGTGACCAAATCCAAAATCGGTTCGGACCACAAAATTGTCCATGTAGAGCCTGAGGCCCGCCACAGGATTTACCGCCCAATTCCTGAGATCAGCTTCCAAAAGATTGTGCCACACCTTTCCGGCATCGAGACCGACAACACCTCCCACTCTCCAAACAATCGGAAATCTGAGTTCGGCATTCACGAGAGCCATCGCTTTATCAAGAAACCTGTCCTGCGAGAGTCCCCGAAGCGTATTGTTCCCGCCAAGCGACGTAAGCACCTGAACTGGGAGGTCGTTGCCTGCCACCTGCTGCAACCCCGCACGCAGGGCAAGGACAGTCGGGGGATAGAAAAGAGCATAATAGTACTGCGTCCACACTGCCATCCGCAGGAACGAGATATTGCCAAGTATCCCGTGAGGAGCGTACTCCGACTCGGCCTGAAGTGAGGTTCCCGAGGCCGGATTGATGAAGCTGTTCCTCGTGTCGTAACGGATATTTGCCCCGAGCGAGGCGTACCTGGCAGTAGCCGAGTTTAACGACGGCGGCAGCGATTTCAATATGCTTGCGGAATCGAAACCGTAGTTCTTTATACTTTTATATTTCACGACGATCTGGCCTACGAATTCGCGCGTCATCCCCCTGCTGAAAGTCAGACTTACTTCGACGGGCATTCTGGTATAACTCTCGCGGTCCGAAAAGTGCGAGCCATTGCCAATCCCGTAAGAATTGTTCTGAAGCCATTTGTCATAGTCGAAGGTAAAATCGACAGAGAACGGGTATACGGTTCCTTCGCGATATTCGATATCCGGATATGAGAACACACCTCTGTACCATCTTTCGCCTTCCGTGCTGTTGAACAACACGATGTCAATCGACTCTTTTGAGTCGAGGAGATCGAAGAGAAACAGTTTTGCTCCATATCCGAACCCGATGTCCGTATCGTACGAGAGGATGGGGAGAGGCTCGATCTTGCTCCTTCCTTCACGCAAACCGCCGACTTTTCCTCGTTCGAACGAGGCGGAGACGTCGATGTCCGTAAAAGAGGCGTAATGGTCGGACACATGAACACCGTCGACGGCCGAATCGAGTCCAGTGCCCGACCTGATTACTTTTGCACCGGAAGGTCCACGTCCCAGGAAAACATAGTCGATCCTTCTCGGTTTAGCGTCATATACCGCGCCGAGCCTATCCAACAAATCCTGATCATTCAGGCTCGCATCGACAAATTTCGTGGAGTACGCAGCGTTCTCATTAGAAACAACTTCTCGCCGCCAATTTCAATCGTGGCGGCTTGCGCAAATTCCGATTCATCGGAATGCACCGTAATGAGGTCGCCGTAGACTCCGAACGAGCCGGACAATTTCCACACGGCATAAGGCCTCAGACGAAGGCCTTTCCGGGCAAGGATGGCAATCCCTTCTTTGAAATTGACAGGTACTCCGAGGGAAGCGAACTTCACACCTGCGTTGCAGACCTGGTGCACTTCGTCGAAACCGAGCGAGTCCGCAATGCGGGACGAGAATCGATCGACCGGGTTTGCTTCCTGGATGAAGACCACATCGGGTGCGAGCCTGCGCAAGCCGATCACTAACAGATCGAACCGCTTCTCTCTGCGATCCGCCGATTCATGCTCCCCGAACCGCAGGGTACCTCGGTAGTCCAGGCCTGACCAGACATTAATCGTGACAACTCTCAAACTGTCATGCCCGGTAAAATTATCTGACCTCGGGGCGCAACGAGACATAGCCGGCCCGAAAGAGACAAGGGCCGCGGCCAAAAGGAGTGCTTTAACAAACGCCACGAGCTCTGTCAGGGTATCAAGAGAAACAGCGCTCGATTTACCGCGCATCTTCGGAGTCCCTTCTCAGCAACACTGAAAACCCAAACTGAAGTCCGAAGAACGACGTACCTATTCAGAAGGGACTTCACTCCAGCTCCTGCATTGAAGACGCCGATATTGAATTTGCTGCTTGCTTCGATGGGAAGGACCGTCATCCCTGCCATCTAGACGGAGTTTGATACCCCATACCCTGCACGCGCATACGGTGCGACATTTGAATTCGGCAGGAGATAGGTGTAGGAAAGGTTCATCAGCAGATACTGAATGGGCTTGCTTTCCTCGGCGGCGATCAGGCTTAATTCAGGTTCAACAGAAAGGCCGTCCGCCAGATAGTAGCCTGGAGAAACGGCGAGAAAGACATAGTTGTGCGAATCAGAACTGGAATACGAAGTTCCCCCCGAGTAGCTGTCGGAGTAGCGGTCCGACCAGGAGCCGACGCCCCCGGAGAAAGATAATTCGACATCTCCCTTTTTGAACTGTGCGCATGCAACCGCAGCAGTCAGGAGAAGAACGGAAGTAAGTGTGATCACGGCTCTCATAGGTATCTCCTCTTTTGACTTATGATTTCAATTATCACAGAGTCAAAGTAGAAGACAACGCCGGATCGGATGTCAAGGAAAAGTCACGGGCGGGTAAAAATCATCCTACGTTAGCCCGTTGTGTCAGCAGGTAAATTTATACCCCGCAGTGTGGACAGTAAGTATAAATTTCGGGTTTGAAGGGGTCTCCTCGATCTTGTGCCTGATGGACAGGATGTAATTGTCCACCGTCCTGGTCGTCGGAAAGTTCTCGTATCCCCAAACCTCGTCCAGAAGCATATCCCGCGTCACGATCTCACCCTTATGCTCGATCATATATTTGAGGACTTCGAACTCTCTCACCGTCAGCTTTACAGGTTTACCCCGCCGGGTAACCTCGTGTCTTTTGAAATCGAGTTTTACATTTCCGAACGCGAACTCATCGACTCTCGCCGCGTCCTTTCTTTGCCTTCTTAAAATGGCCTTGATTCTCGCGAGCAGTTCGAGGAGACTGAACGGTTTCGTAACATAGTCATCCGCACCGAGTTCGAGTCCAAGTACTTTGCTGGTCTCTTCCCTTTTGCTCGTAAGAATCAGGATCGGCGTGCTAATTCCTCCTTCCCGAAGATTTCGGCAGACTTCTTCGCCATTCAGTAGAGGAAGCATCAAATCGAGAATAATGAGATCGATATCCTTCGATTTGCATTTTGCCAAACCCGCCTCCCCATCTGCGGCGGTTTGAACCTGATAATGTTCGCGCACAAGCGCCTCGGCCAGGCCAGTTCTTATCGCGGCATCGTCTTCAACGACAAGTATCTTCTTCATTTTTCCTCCATCCTGGGAAAGAACAGCGTGACGCAAGTTCCCTTCCCCGGTTCACTTTCAATTTCGATTCGACCTCTGTGCGCTTCGACGACCCCTTTCACGACCGGAAGCCCGAGCCCTGTTCCACCGGGCCGGACAGACGCTCCGCTACTTCCCCTGAAGAAAGGCTCGAAGATTTTCGGCATTTCATTTTCCGGGATACCGATTCCTGAATCTTTCACGGACACCGCCAACATGTCATATGAAGAGAAGGTCCGCACGTTTATCCCGGACCCCCTTTTGGAATATTCCAGTGAGTTGGCGATGATATTCTCCAAAGCTGCGACCACGGCGTCTCTGTCAGCGAGTATCTTCCCATTTCTGAGCGTTAGTTCTGAACGCACCCGGCATTCGCTTTTGACAGCCTCGTATGCCATGATGGTAACCGCTTCCCGGACTATGCCGTCAAGCTCTTCGGGCTTGAGTTCATACGCTATCTTGGTCCGTTCAGCCTTGGCCACGTCAAGGACGTTGTCAATCAATCGCGTCAGCCTCTTCGATTCACCCTCAATGGTTTCCAAGTAGCCGCGAACACGAGAAGCAGGGAGCTTTCGCCAATCCATCAATGCCTCCGTATACATCCGAATCGTCGTGAGCGGAGTCTTTAGATCGTGCGACACGCTTGAGACGAAATATGTCTTCATGCGGTTCAGTTCCTCCAGCCTCTCCCTTTCTTCAAGTTCAAACTCGAGGCGATCCCGCAACAGAATTTTTTCCTGCGACACACCCGAGCCGCGCGCTATGTGGCTGAGAAGATCGACATCTTCGATGCTAAAACGGTTACCCGACTTCTTGGGACCAAGAGCAAGAATACTCATAATGCCACCATCCTCGGACCGCACGGAGAATACAATGGAGATCCCCATTCTATCGAGTATTTCGGGATCACCCCTGTCGAACCTTACTCCCGACTCGATCTTTCCTTCTACTGCCAAAGGCCTCGACAAGTCAACTCCAAGATTCAAAGACTCTGGACGAACGGATCCAGACTCGAATCTGTCAAATCCATTATGCGCGACGAGCCGCAACGGCCCGCTATCTCTGGTGACGACGAAGTATCCGATCCTCTCGACCGGTATCGCCGACGCAGCGCTATTCACCGCAAGACGTCCTACTTCTTCCACCGCCACACACTTTCTTAATTCCGAATCAAATTCTTCCTCCAGCCTCCGCAGGTCGTATCTCACACGGAAGAAATTCTTGTCGACAAAGAGCTGGACCTTCTTGCGGACAGGCTCGAATATCACCACCACCCCAAAAGCTGCTGCCGCAGAAGCTATGATTGAATTCATAACTGTCAGGTGACCCACAAACGCCGCCACAAGTCCAACTGCAAGAGCGTAGACGGACATCAGAATTATTATCAGCATCACATATACAGTACTCCTGTTAAGAAGGTGATCTATGTCCATAATGTGATACCTGACGATGGCCACCGTAAACGCGACAGGAGTTGCTCCCGATAACAACACGACCAACTCCTCGCTCACGAGCCCGCGAGAAGTCAGAAGCTGCGGAATTTGCCACAGACTGATAAACCCAAGCGAGCTTATCGCAAGCCCAAGGATTATCCATCGCAGCTTGCGCCTTTCCATTTCTTCCCGTGCATCGCGATAGGACATGACAAACATTGTTACGGCTAGAACAACGCAGCATGCATAGAACCATCTTGTCACATTGAACACCGCCATGAACGAGTCGAACCACCATATTGAAAAGGGTCCGGTCGCTTTGATGAAAGTTACCGCCATCAGAACCGAAAGTAACGACGCGACGACATACAGGAACCACACTTTTCCGGCCAGGACATTTTTCTTCGTGGTCGGGAACACCAGGCTGAAATGGAGAAACAAAGCCGGCACGAATGCATATGCCGTAGAGAAGAAAATTCTAGTGAACTGGCCAGTCCCCACCGGCTCAATCGAATAACATCCCCACGTCGACATTACGACGGCAGCAACTGCAACAGCTCCGTAGTGATAAACAAACGCGGCAACGTCGTTGCGCCTCCTTACATAGACCAGTATACCTGTGCCGAAGAAAAGCGTTCCGATAAGCCATGCAACTGCGACATAGAAAGCGCTGTAGGCATGAACCAGTCTAACATCGAGATGGAAGAAGTTTTTTCCACGCCGGATTTCGACCGGGAGACTGTTGCCGACTCGCATGCCGTCGAGAAGAAACTCGAGATTTTCCAGCGACCCAATCGCCATCCCGCGAAAGGCACGCACAACATCATTTCTACTTATGATCCCCTTAGCGGATGGCGCCACTCCCACGACGCGAAAGCTCTCGTTCCCCAGTTTGGCTACTGTAAATGGGATATCCGCCTTTTCAGCCACCTGCCAGAGCCCAACGAGGCAAATTGCGTACACGATGCAATCGATCGACAAAACAAATGAGAAACGGCCCGAGAACTTCAAACCAAAGCCTCCTGAGTATGTCTGCGCCACTGGTGAATGCTCACCCTTCCACCGTAATCACAGGAAATTTCACCGAAATCACGGAAGACGCATGCCTATGCCGGACAATTTTAATTCAATCGGAGAGAGAAGTCAACTTCGCCGCACCTGACGTAGCGTTCTATTTCAACTATGAATGCCAAAGAAGGCTCGTATTCAACCACCAAGCCTCGCAGGATGGGATCCAGTATATCCCAAATTAGATAAGGTTGGAATTAGACGAGCTGGCCCCATCCTTGGGGCTGATGCTGTACCATCAGGGACAACGATTTTTACACGCAGATGTGACGCGGAGATTTTTGTCGCGCTCGGACGGGAAAGGACTCACCGCGTGATCTTAGGCAAACGCCGTGCTTACTGCGGATTTTGCGGCGGGCCACCACCCTGGCCTCCGCTCACGCCCGGTGCCCCTGCCAGAAATATCGCACCAACTGAGACCAGAACTGCGGCACCTGCAAACATCATTGTTTCGGCGAGGTTTAATTTCGACACCTCGATCAGGCTGATATCCGAGACAGGTATCTGGACGGTCACGTTGTGCTCCTCGCCGACATCCGACAGACGTGTGCCGGTGCCTATGAGAGTGTCCTTCTGTACGACACACATTCCCTTTGAGAACCTATACTTGGTAAGCGTGCCCGAAGTATCAGTTAGTACATTGACCTGCTCGTACTGATTGACCTTTTTGTATTGAATGCGCGAGAGAGAGACCATCTCGTAACATCCGGCAAAGAAGAACATGGAAATTGCGAGAAGCAACGACACCACTGACCTCAACATCAGATCCTCCAGTTTGGAGCCGGAATATCGACCGGCGGAGTAGAAATGGGTAGATGTAGAATTGACGCCATTTATCATTAAATTAAACACAAATCCCTTTGAAAGAAACTCGAAACCACAAGGACGATCATAGAAATTGAAAGAGTCAGAGCCAATCACTCCGGCATCCAGGACATCGGAAACAATAGAGCCTCAAAATGTCAAGGGCTTCCGGGACCTGCTCCCGCGATTTGCATACAGGAAGAACGAAATCGTTTCGGTCATAAGGCGAGTTTATGAAAGTTACGGTTTCCTGCCTGTCGAAACGCCGGGGCTGGAATACCTCGAGATCCTGCTCGGCGAATACGGTGATGAAAACATAAAGCAGATTTTCCGGTTCAAGAGTCCGGAGGAACAGGAAGTTGCATTAAGGTTCGATTTGACTGTCCCGCTCGCGAGGATAGTGGCACAGTATGCCGATCTGCCGAAGCCGTTCAAGCGCTACCAGGTCGGGTCGGTGTGGCGGGCGGATAAGCCGGACCCGGGCAGGTTCCGCGAATTCACGCAGTTCGATGTGGACGTCGTGGGCACATCCAGCCAGCTTGCAGAGGCGGAAGTGATCGGTGCGGTTGTAAAGGCACTTGGCGAAATCGGTGCAGGAAATTCCCTTGTCAACGTAAATAGCCGGAAGGTTCTAAACGCTGTCGTCAGTTACAGCGGGATAGAGTCTGAAAGAGCGAAGGATGTGTTCCGGGTTTTGGACAAGCTGAACAAAGTTGGCATCGAGAACATCGAACTTGAGCTTACAAAGGGAAGACGGGACGCGTCGGGCGACTTCATACCGGGCCTCGGCCTCACCGATGCCAATGTAGGCAGGATCGAGGATTACCTTGCACTTCCGAAAGGCGATAGGAAGAGCGTATTGAACGAACTGTCCGCGCTGCTTGGAGCTGACAGCTGCGAAGATTTAAGAAGCCTCGATATTTTTCTCGACGTGCTCGGCCTTGGGAGCGATGTGGTCGCTTTCGATCCGACAATTGCGCGGGGGCTCGATTACTACACCGGACCGGTATTCGAAGTCAATCTGAAAGACAAGCCGCAGTTCGGAAGTGTCGCCGGCGGCGGCAGGTACGACAACCTTGCGAAAAGGTTTACCGATGCGGAGCTCCCCGCTGTTGGGTTCTCAATCGGCGTCGACAGGCTCCTTGCCGCGCTTGGGGAAGACGGGACAGAGCCCATTTTTGCTGACGTCGTGGTCACCATCATGGACCGCGACAGGCCTGGTGAATACCTGAAGATTGCCGACGAGCTGAGGAAAGCAGGTGTTCGCACCGACCTTTATCTTGGTCAGGAGAAAGGGCTCCGAAAGCAGCTCCAGTATGCCGATCGCGTATCCGCAAGGTTGGCAATTATTGTCGGCTCGAACGAGTTCGAGAAGGGAGTAGTTACGGTGAAAGATCTGAAGGCCGGAGAGAGTGTCAGTAGGGACGCGGCCCAGCGCGAAGAATGGCTCAAGAAGAGCCGCGAAATACAGCGGGAGATACCGAGAGTCGGCTTCGCAGCGGAGATTGCAAAGCTCCTTTCCGAACTATAGAAGGCCAGCACTCCCCCGCCGATAATTCAGCGTTTTGCATTTTATCTCGATTTCTGTACCCATCGCACCTTCGTTCCGTATTCATCGTCTGTGGTTACTAAGAGGCTTTAATTTGAGTCGATGCCTCTTTTGAGGCAATGCCAAGATTAGAATTTCCACGAAAGTCAGAGGGGGAAATATGTCGGGCCTGATCGAAGAAATGTTCGCGCGCCAGCTTGAGGAAAGGAAGCAGCGGCTGCAGGAAGCGGCAACTAGGGCGAGCGATACGAGGCAGATCCACGATTTACTGGAAGATGTCGATCGTGCACTAGCAAAAATCTCTGCCGGGAATTACGGACTTTGCGAAAGCTGCCACGAACCCATCGAACCCGAGCGGCTCGCGTTCGATCCGATGACAAGATACTGCGTAGACCATCTTTCAGAAACTGAGCAACATGCACTTGAAAGGGATATCGACCTGGCGCGGCAAATGCAGACCAGGCTTCTGCCGGCGAGGGATCTCATTTTGCCCAGCTGGACAAGTCACTTCCACTACGAGCCGTTCGGACAGGTAAGCGGCGACTATTGCGACATAATTACCAGGGATAGTTCGGCAGAATCGTTCTATTTCGTTGTGGGAGACGTCACCGGGAAAGGGATCGCGGCTTCTCTGCTTATGTCACAGCTCCACGCGATGTTCCGGACTCTGGCGGGTTCAGGGCTCTCGTTATGCGAGTTGATGGAGCGGATCAACCGCCTTTTTTGCGAGGCGAGCCTGACCACCCACTTCGCGACACTCGTCTCGGGGATAGCGCATAAGTCTGGCGAAATTGAGATATCCAACGCAGGCCATTGCCTTCCTCTTATTATTCGACAGGGAAAAATTGACAGACTCTCCACATCCGGACTCCCGCTCGGAGTCACCTGCGACGCGCAGTACCGTACGGAGACAAAAGAGCTCAGGAGCGGTGATACTCTTTTCCTGTACACGGACGGTCTTACGGAGTCGGCCACGCAATCAGGTGAACTCTATGGAGAGAATCGATTGCTGGATTTGCTGAAGGACGCATCATCTGTATCCCCGGTGAAGCTGGCAGAGTCTTGTCTTGCCGATCTCACTCGATTCACTGGGCAGGGCGGGCGAAGCGACGATTTGACTTTGATGGTACTTAGAAAAGAATGACGTTTGTCGAAGCCTGCATCTCGCTCTCTCGACGGCCAGAAATCCGGTCTTAACCTTGGCAAGCCTGAATGAGCCCAAAACGATTTATCGCGCTCGAGGTGGTGTCCAGTCGTCCCTGTTTATGCTCTTCAATTTGACGACGATACTTCCGAGGATGACTCTAAGATCGGCTCGCAACGGCACCTCCGCTGAATCAGCCGAAATCCATCCGTTGAATTGGCCCGTTACTCCGAATGTCCCCTTGAAATTGATATGACCTGAAAGCCTTTCGGCTTCGATCGGAAAATCGAACGCATCGACGTAGCACTTCCCCCGTCTTTCATTTATTGTCAGCGTCACCGAGGAACGGACAGTATCTGAAACGATCGGGATTTCCAGGGTTTCTCTTTTCCCATCTGCCATCCTGCAAGCTTCTCTCACGTAGTAAAAGAAACTCAAACCGTCTGTGTAAGAAGTATCGAGGGGCATGTCGACTTTCTTAACGACGACTCCTTTGACCGACTCCTCCCATGTCAAGATTTTGCTGACGTAGTTGAATATGTAATCGCTGCGCACCTTCTTAGCGCCTTCACCCTTCTCGTTGTAGGTGGAGAGGCACGTGAGATCTCGTGCATCGGCACAAGTCTCATATACCGCATGATAATTGACGAAAGGGATTCCGCTATAGGAATTGATGAAAGCGCGGATCCGGTATGACGGGACTCCATAACAAACATCTTTTCCAAGCAGCTCAAACTTGACAGTACCAAGCTTGAAGAAAAGATAACTCGCCTCGAAAGTTACCGATTCCCTCGGCTGCATAATGTATCTCTCCTCAGACACACTCCAGCCACTGGTGCGCATCGCTGTCCCCATGTCATTGAACAGAGACGAGGCAACGATAACTTTCAACAAAAAAAGAGTGGAAATTGACAGGCCCGGAATCGCCACGAAGGTTGCGGAACGCTTTAGCAAGAACATCCTCCTCGAATGACTCACCTGTTGTGGATTTCAAGAATTCGCTGACGATCTCAGAACACGCCGACCTGGCACATGGAATCACACGGACTTCACAGCATGCAAACCAACCAACTCAGCTTCTGTCTGCCCGAAGCACATTCTTCACTGGAATATCATCCAAAGAATATAGAAAAATCCAGCCACATAGAACAACTTTCTCCCATTTCTGCTGCGGAAGGGTCAAAAAGCCAAGCGGATTTCCCCCGGCACTTTTCGTTGTCCACCTCCGGCGAAGCGGCGCTCTATTCCACGCTGATGATCTTCATCGACTTGAAGAGCTTGAGTGTTCCGAGTTCCTTCATTAATGATCTTGCTGTCCGGCGATAAGGAGTCGGTGTCGTGTAGACCTCGAACCTGCGTGTGACGGAATCGAAATCTATCAGAGCATCTATGCCGCGATTGTTGAACAGGCCGCTGGCGAACGCGAGAGCAGTTCGGTAACTGACGAACTGGTCCAGCAACACCGCATACCTCTCGATGATGTAGCGACCGGTGACAAGCAATTCAGCCCGCCTGAACTGGCGGAATTTCCTGACCCTCTCGAGAAGATTCCGGGCATCAATTTCATTTCCAAACGCACCGACGATCACCTCGTACAAGCGCATGGGAGAATCGTAGCCGAGCCCGGTTTTCATGCCTAGTGCGGCACTTGATTCAGACGCGAAACTCTCTGCGCCGGACAGCGACCGGAAGAATCCGAGACGAACTGAGAAGGTATATCTAATATTCGAATCCGGAAGCACCAAAACGAACGCGTCTCTGATTCCATAATGGTAAATCAGCCTTTGCTCAAGCTGGTAAGCATCTTCGCCTTCCTTCATGGTGTCGAGCTGGACGGCGTACAGGCTGGATTTCGGATCGTATCTCACATGGACCATTCTGCCGATCCTTCTTTGAAGTTCGGATGCGAACAATCTTGCCCTGCCGCGGCCGGTAAACGCTCCAAGTTGAATCATGTATCTCATGGCCCGGATCGCGGCCGCTTTCTTGGCTCTGGCCATTTCTACGGCAGGCGGAGGAGGAGCGCTCAGCACAAACTTGAGACCTTTTATGAAATCGCCCGATTTCTCTGATCTGACTGTGAAATCCCTGTACGCGGGTGCCGATGTGTCGCCGAGCGCCGACACCTGACTGGGATCGACATAGATCTTGTAATCTCCCGGCGGGACACCCACGTAGTAAATGCTCCCGTCATTAAATGCCGAAATGGTTTTTTTGTACTTCCCGTGCCGGGCTTCGACGATTACCTCAATCCCCGGAACAGCTCTTTGCCTTCCCTTCACAACTCTCTTTACGCTCCCCTGAATTACGCCGGCAGTATAGAACGGTATGTCTATCGGCTTGTACACGTTGGGATCAGTAATGAATGAAAAGGACTTTCTGACCGGCATCCATAACGGGTTTTGCAGAGAACCCGATTGAATATCGGCACTGTATTGAGTATAAGGGAGAAGATCCCACGCCCTTATTATTCCCGATGTGAAAAGATCGGACGACACGGCCTGGCGAAGGACTATATCTCCGTTCTTTATGAGCACGTCACCCTTATCAAACTTTCCGTCCTGATTATTGTCCAGGTACATGCGCATCGAGACCGCCGACTGCCCGGCCCATTGTAAACGATTGAAAAGGAATTCTCCATAGTGTGAATCGTACCCTACCGAACCGCTGACAAATTCACTCGAGTTCTTTTGGCCACCCTGAACGGTAGTTGAACTTGATGCTTGCGCGAAAGGCAGATCCAATGTGAGCTGTAGGTTGAATGAAATGTTGTGGTTGAGAAGATCTCCGTTGGCCGAGAATTGCGCAGATACTGCATTCCCGATATACTGTGATAAATCCACTCTGACCGTCGTGACGGATCTCGTGTCCAGATCATAATAGGCCGTTAGTCCGGCAAGTGTTCCGTTCACGAAACTGAACGGACCATTACCCAGGAAGAAGGAGTACAACAACGCCGCCGAAAGAGTCTTGCCTATGGCCGGGCTCTGAGATGCATACGCTTGATAAGAACCGGTATAGTTGAACGATACGTTGAATCTCGACACGCTCGCTTCGACGCCTCCGGAGTAGCTCAAGGTTTTGCTACCGCCGTAGAAATTCTGACCATTGCCTGCGAGATCAAGGTCGAGCATATTCGATCCAAATGGGAACGGGACGTAAACGGTGCCGGACAACTGGTTGAGTTCTCCCGATGGATTGTAAAGTCCGTTCTTGTCATAGTGGTAAAACGTAAAATTGACTGATGCTTGTGAAGGGTAAACCGCATCGAGAGTGCTCTCATAGAGCATGGAAGGTGCCGCTGTCAGAGTAAGAATATATGGTGAGCCAATTCTCATCGTGAAGGAATTGTAAGGCACCGGTTTGTTGAAGAGCGGGCTCTGAAGATAGTCCGCTCCGACCTCATCGGTCAGCCAGCCGGTGAGCCCGTACGATGCGTTCACCTGGACAAGGTTACTGTTCGAGGTGCTTAGTTTACCGGCATTAATCGTGTAATCGAATTCACCCCTCGGAATTAGGTTGAAAGGTATCTGCAGGCGCCTGTCTATTTCTTCAAACTGTCCGGAAGGTCCGAACGTTTTCAACTGGAGATATGAGGAGCCGTAAACAAGGGGGATATCATAATGTATTCGTCCGAATGCGTTGGCCTGGGCAAAGCCGACCCGCTCTCCGTTTAGATAAAGCTCGGTCTGCCAACCGGGCTGGACGTTCGCGTCGAAAGCATAACTTCCGAAGAACCTTCTGAGTTGAACAGGCTGATTTGTTATCTGGACTCCTCGAAAGTCGTACTGGTTAATTCCATTACTAAAAAGATTCCCCACGGAAAAGCTTGTTATTACCCTCGTAGAATCGATTACGTACCGCCAGTGAATTTCTTTTGTATAGATGGTTGATTGTCTTCCGACCATTTCGCCGGAAAGAGTCCCCTCGATATCTCCGCCGAGCAATTCGCCTCCTGCGAGGAAACTGTAGGAGTATGATGGGGTACTCCCGCTGTAGTATGATCCGAGCGAGTAGTCCAGGACACCGCCATTGAGGAGGGACCAGTTTCTCGGATACTCAAGTGGTGCCTGCGGTCTAAAAATGCCAAGTGGTTGAGTTTGATACTGCATGTTTACTTTTCGCTGATAGCTCGATATTATCGGCAGCTTGAGCGTGGTCCTCAGCAATATCGTCAGCCTGTTCATATCGAGAGAGAAGTCCAGCTTGAACATTTTGTTGAAGAATGCAGGGAGTACATAGAAATCCACAGGACCCCTGATAAAATCGGTAGAGTCGAACGTAAACTTCTTGCCTCCGATGCGGGCCGTCAACCGATCGAAGTTGAGCGTGTATTTATCCGACTCCTTTATGTAAAAGCCTGAGATAGTTCCTTTACGGATATTAAGATGATTATCCAACTGCAAATCGTTGAAGAGCGTGTGAACGGGGAGATAAATTGAATTGCCGACATACAAAGCTGTAACATAGGTGTCGACGAGACCTCCGTAACCGAAAGTAAATATCACCGGTTGCAGATGTGCAGGGGTGGAGAAAGGGAGCGGCGCCGGGTCGGAGGAATGGTTTTCCCCGACACGCGGCGATGCAGACGCCCCTGACGCAAGGAAGAAAATTGTTACCGACAAAATTAGTCGCAGGGACTGCCTGCAGATGAATCTATAGTCCATGTGTCATTGAATGGGGAGGCGGGGAATCAGGCCTCCGTCGACAAAGAGTGGCCCGGCTGACTAGATTTCAGCCGGCGGGGTTGATCTCTTTAGTCCTTGTCGTGTCAATTGAGCCGGACCACGACTGCTCTCCCCATACAGGCCCCGCCTCTTCCGGTCAGGCTTTGGGCCTGCCGGAGTCAGACACTTTTCTCCGTATTTCCTACTCCTATGTTCGTTGTTCTTCAAAAGATTGCCATTCTCGGGAGGCCTGGCTGCTAATGCTCAAGCGGTTCATGCGCTAACCCCGACCATACCCGATGTGACCATGTCCTTACTTCACCGTGAAGGTGAACGATTGTGACATGGGGATCATCTTTAGCTGTTGGCTGGGGGGGATGTCGGATCTATCGGTGGAAAGCGTAAGAGTTGCGCTATAATTTCCCGCGGGCAGTTTGGAAAGCGGTATGTCGAAGCTTTTCACAAAACTCATGTAGACTGCGATCAGGCCTTCATTGGCATAAACGATGTCTCCGTTCTGGTTTGAGACATGGATCGAAACGGTCCCGAGGAAAGGGGCATTCCCCGTCCGTTTCAGATCAGCGCAAAGATTCACCGAAGCGGAATCTTGAGCTGCATGGAATCCGTCGATTTGAATTCCAGTCGCAAGTTTGCCCTTCTCGTACATGACTGAAGTTATTTGCCGGAATACAAAGATGATGTTCGCCGTTATTCCTGACTTTACCTTACCGACAAACCGTTGCTGGGGCTGTGAGATTGTAACGAGCCGAGACCAGTAAACACCGTCGTTCAAACTATCGGGGCCGGATACCGACATATGCACAACCTGTTCCTGACCGGGATTGAGGACGAATTTAGTCGGGAAGGCGCTCAGCCAGGAAGCGCACGAATAGTCTTTCGCACTTCCGGTGCTGTCGTTGTAATCCATGAATATGTTCCCAACCGAATCGGTGTTGGGGTAACCAAACTTGAATTTAATGTCGACCTCCTGCGGCACGGTGGAGACGTTGGAGACTACAAACGTACCGTAAGGAAGTCGATCGGAAATAAAAACTATGGGCGGAGCGATTACCACTTGTGCGCCGGCATTTATGGCGAACAGCATCATCGCGAGAAATACTAAAGCTCTCTTCTTCAATCTTACTCCTTAATCTTCGTCGTGATCTATATTTACCTGAACTCTGATATCGCCTTCATACTGACCGGAGGGTTGCTGAGGCTGGACGTAAATCGTCGCCCCGAGCCAGAGATAGAGTTTTCCCGTCACAAGAGTCGACGAAGGGAGTTGTAACCTCGAATTTGGATTGAAAGTAGTCGCGTTGCCGGGGTCGTCATAAGGGGACCATGCGGCACTGCTTCCGTCGAATTGAATCTGCAAGTGACCGTCACCCGACTGGAGGAATGCAGGCACGTAGAAGACCATAGACACGGTCTCATTCTTCCCAAAACCGTCGACAAGTGCCCTTGCAGCGTCTGCGTCGGTAAACGGGATCCTCTTCTGAAAGTCGCGCCCGATCACCACGGTTCCGAAAGAAAGATTATTCAATACCTGCACCGACAGGTGGCCTTCCCGGTTACCGTTCCATCTTGCGTATCCAGGCACAGCAAAGATAATCGCGCCAGCAAGGGAGGCCGTCAGAAAAACCCGACCGAAAAAGGAGCTGTCCGTCTGTCGATTCGCCACGGATTGAGGAGACGATATAGGTCTCATGTTCGTCACTTGTACCATCCTTGCACTATTCTCATTGGCATCCTGAATTTTTCCTTGTTCATCGTACTGGAAAACATATTCATAAGTCTGTCGAGTCTCGAAGAGTTTTCTAGAGAATCAACGTGATTTCATATTTCCCGGTGTATGTGCCGCCGGGCAAATTCTTCGGTATGTAGAGATTCCCGAACAGGTAAACATATGCAAATCCCGTCCAATGTTCCCGGTTCGCCTTCAGGGTTAATGACGCGAGTCTCTTTCCTGAAGCCGGGATGTTCTTAGAAGTGGCCGGGTTGTTCGCCTTATCGTTGAAGGCCGCCCCCCCCGAGTAACGGATGCTATCGGCATCCCCCATCAGGTATTTAGGAGCCTTGACAGACATATAGATAGGCAAACGCCTGTAAATGCCCGTGAGCAGGAACTGGCCCGCTTTCCCACTAGTCTTGGATATCTCCTGTGACCCCGATTTCATTTCGACTGGACTGAAGTAGATTTTCTTCGTGACAGAGATTGTGAGCCCGGGATAGGGAACAACAACCTTTATGGAAGACATTTGGTGCATCAATACTTGCTGCGAATAGGCCGCGTTGCTCCAGGACAACAGACCACACACCACCAACTGAAAACACAACAGGCGGGCAGCACCGGATTTAATAGTCGCCAGTTGCTTAGTATCCTATGGTTATGTCGAACACCCCGGTGTAAGTTCCCGGAGCCTGACCTGGCGGCACGTAGACCGAACCGCCTAACCAAAAATAGAAGTGACCCTGACTTCCAAGAGTAAGGGACGAGCCGCTCGGTAACGGAGAGGCCGCCGGTTGCATCGTTAGCCCGGTGGCGCCGACAACATTGGGCACAAAATTGATGCTTGCCCCTCCCTTACCGTTATGTACGAGTTGAACCGATGGAGTGTACGTTATGGTGACATTCATCGCCGGTTCTCCGTTTATCGTCATCAATCCAGCAGAGGGGCTCGAGTTCGGATTGACGTTCGAAGCCCGCGTACTCTGCGCCGCAACTCCAAGATTTAGATTTCCCAGGCCATCGCTGCCGGCGGATGGTGTAACCGAAAGGCCCTGCACGAGGTCTGCCTGGACTGTTATCGGTGGGCTTGCAGCGCTCTTTTCCTGCTGAGCACTGGCGATGGCGGTCGGGAGGATTATTCCCGTAAGCAAGCAGAGCGTCCGTCCAAATCTCCGGACGGACGCCCATTTATGTGAAATCGATTTCCCCATTTGACTAGCCCTTCTTCACAGACTAATCGTTAGTCGTGGAAGTTTAGTCGGCTGGGTAGGCGACAGTTATTTCAAACTGACCGGAATATTGGCCGGTAGCCTGGGTGGTCAAAATGGAACTCGGCAAGTTTCCACCGACAAAGAGGTAGTAGTTTCCGTCGGACCCAAGGGTAACACTGTTGCCGCTTAACGCACTTGCACCCGAGGTCGTCGTGCTGCCCCAGACATTAGGCGTGAAGGTCAATGTGGCCGATCCGTTGTTAAGGCTGACGTTTGATGTAGTCCCGGACAATGTGACCGGAGAATTGTCGTCGCCAACTATCTGCAATTCAACCGAACCTTGTCCAGTTGGTGTAATTGTCGGAGCGGTAGTAACGGGCAGCGTTAACGTACCGAAGTCGAGAGTGGGGTTGCTGCCGACCAGGTTCATGCTAAGACCTCGCGTCAGCTTTGCCTTGACATTAATAGTCTGCCCAACGTTGTTGCTACTGGCTTGACCGTTACTCGGGCCGTCCGCTAAAGCGACCGCCGCAACCGTGAACATCAACGCAATCGTTGCGATTACGTTTTTCATCTTTATCCTCCGCAATATATTTATTCGCTGCTTACCATAAGCAACATGCTTATGATTCTGCACTCTCCACAACCGAATTGAAATTTGCGTCGCGACCCTGTCACGTTTCAGCCGTGGACGAGCGCTCGCTCTCAGCGCGCCCTACATGCCGGGGATATCTTGCACTAATGTTGGAATTCTCTCTGTTCCGCGAGTTAGTGCAACGCCATCTCTTATTTCGATTGTGTAAAATATATCCGCGTGATTAAGAATTGTCAAGATGAAAAATTTACCGGCAAGACACCAAAAGGCCCCAATGGGTGGAGACTATACTTGAATAGGCTGTCCTGATACAATGAGATTTGCGCCACGGCAATCCGGGGCACTTGTTCCGTCTACTCTATTCCGGGGTGCAGCAGCGTTGATTCGCCGGCACCAGGCCTCGCATCACACACACTCCCGCTCGCGGATCGAATAGGCCAAGTTCGTCCAGTCTATCCATGCCCTTTGGGGGGGCTATACCGGCGCATGCAGAAGCTTTACCGGGAATTGTTTGTTATATTAATGACAGTTTTAGGAAGGTTGTAAGATTCAGATAATAAGAATACTTTGATCGTTTATTTCATGTGTATGCTATCTTGGAGACTAAGCAACGGCTGTTCGTAAATGGGGGATGAATAGAATGCATTCGGGAGAAATGCTCCGCGGTGTAAGCCGCACGTTCGCGCTTTCCATCGAGAGGCTACCTTCGAGCCTTCGTGATTTTGTAACGACTGCTTATCTCCTGTTCAGGGTATCGGATTGCCTCGAAGATAACGACAAGTTGATCGCGCCTCACAAGGCAGAGCTTCTCCGCCTATGGGCACGCGTGCTTGCAGACAGCCTACCGGTGTCTTCGCTCGCTCGGGAAATAGTTGAGCTTGACGAAAAGGATCCCGAAGTGTACGTCGCTAAACACGCCGACCAGCTTCTCGATGGGTTGCGTCGGTTTCCTCAACCCATCCAGGAGATCATCACTCACCATGTAAACGAGACTTCTTTGGGGATGGCACGCTGGCAGGAGATCGGCCCGAACGTCCAGACCGAAGAGGAGATGGACGATTATATGCACCAGGTCGCCGGGAGAGTCGGCTACATGCTCACGGACCTCTTCGCGTGGTATTCTCCCGTCATCCGGGACAAGAAAGAAGAGATGCTCCCGCTCTCCAGGCATTTCGGACTTGCGCTGCAGACAGTCAACATAATTCGGGGTCTTCACAAGGACTATGAACGCGGCTGGCTATACGTTCCCCGGAGTTTTTATGAGCCTCTCGGTTTGACGAAAGAGACACTGTTCTCGCCCGAGAACACCACCAAGGTTCTGGAGATGATAGATAAGCTGGCGGACAAGGCTGAGCATCATCTGTTGTACGGCCTCAATTACATAACGATGATTCCGAAATGGCTACATGGAATCCGGCTTGCCTGCATTTGGCCGCTGCTCTTCGCGGTAAGAACCCTCGCCGTTAGCCGAAACAATATCAACGTAGTCCTGTCGGAGGCCAAGATAACCAGGGCTGAGGTCACGAAAATAGTCCGAGACACAACTATCTTCGGATGGTCAAATACCTGGCTGGTCAATTATTACAACCGGCTCCACACCATGCAGCCGATCTGACCCCACAAAGGAGGATCGTGTCTTGAGCTATGGCCTTCAGCTGCACATCTTCTCCGCAGGCATGCAGCCAGGCCTCACGATTGACTCGGTTCCCCGTCAGCGGATTACTTCAGGTCAAACTTTCCAGACAACACTCCCCCCGAGCTTCCTCCGACCTTTACGGTAAACTCACCCGGCATAATATCCCACTTTCTGTTCGCTCCCCATACGGCCAGATCCGCCTGCTTCACACGAATAGTCGCCTCGACCGACTGACCCGGCAAAAGACGAATGCGCTTGAACCCCTTGAGAGCTTCGACAGGTGTCTCGACGCTCGCGTACTTTTCGTGCACGTATACCTGTGCCACTTCAGCCCCGGCCCTGTCACCGGTGTTCTTCACTTCAAAGGAAACAAGGACGTCATTTCTGCTTCCTGCGGGAGGAGCGGCGATTCTCAGATTCGAAAACTTAAATGTTGTATAACTTAAACCGTACCCGAAAGGATAGAGCGGCGATGATTTGCCGTCGACATAGTTGTACCATCCAAGCTTGGATGTACCGTGGTCGTAATAAACCGGGAGCTGCCCCACACTGCGGGGAAAAGTCATCACGAGATGTCCCGAAGGATTGTTTTCACCGAAGAGCGTCTGCGCGATCGCACGGCCGCCGAATTCGCCCGGATACCACGCTTCGAGGATGGCGCTGACATGTTCTGCCGCCCACGAAATTGATAGCGGTCTGCCGTTCTGGAGAACCAACACTACCGGCGTTCCGGTCGCGACCACAGCCTCCAGACGCTTTTCCTGATTACCTGGTAAACCAAGTCTCAGCCGATCATGATTTTCGCCAGATATATGACTGTTTTCTCCAAGTACCATGATGGCAACCTTGGCCCGTCTCGCCAACGCAACAGCGTCTTCGATGTTCTCTCCATTCGAGAATAGTACCCTTGTACCCGGTGAAACGATTTCCCTGATCTGTGCCAACATCCCTTGCTTCGTCCGATCGTCCGGCTGCGCCGAGTAGTCGCCGAGCCTCGTGCTGTCGGCATTCGGACCGATTACCGCCACACTCGCTATATTCCGCGACAAGGGTAGAAGGCCGTCCCGGTTATTCAGCAAGCATATCGATTCCTGGGCCACTTTGAGAGCAAGAGCGAGATGCGCCGGCGAGCGGCGGACGCGCTTGTCTAAATTGACGTCGACATACGGGTGATCGAACAAGCCAAGCATGAACTTAGCACGCAAGACGGCCGCAACTGCCCGGTTGACTACCGCCATCGAGAGCTTGCCCTCTCTGACACCGTCAATTATAGCGTTTTGAAATGTGTCGTGCGGGAAATCATAGAACTGCATGTCGACACCCGACTTCAAGGCGAGCCGGACTGCAGCAGCCGGAGTAGGCGCGACATCAAATACATTGTATAAGCGCTTAATCGCACCGAGGTCGGAAACCACAATACCCTTGAACCCCCATTCTTTTCTGAGAACGGTGGTAAGAAGCCATGGGTTTGCCGTGCAGGGGAGGCCGTCTACGCTGTTGTACGCTGCCATGATCCCCATAATGTGACCTTCGCGGACAAGCGGCTCGAACGGCTTAAGGAAAACGGACCGCATCTCTCTTTCGCCGGCATGGGTCGGGGCGGTGTTCATTCCGCTTTCAGGTTCCCCGTAAGCGGCAAAGTGCTTTGGCTCCGATATGCAGGTAGAGTCTGTAGCCAGCGAAGTGCCTTGCATCCCTTCCACATAAGCAAGTCCGATTCTTCCTGAAAGGTACGGATCTTCGCCGAACGTCTCTTCTACTCTTCCCCACCTCGGGTCGCGAGCCAAATTGACGACCGGCGCAAGAAGCATATCGACCCCGTCGGCTCGGGCTTCGGAAGCAATTGCGGCACCTTCTTCTTTCGCGAGCTTCACGTCCCATGTAGATGCCAGGTTTACACTCTGAGGAAAAACCGTTTGATCAAGCCCCAAGTATCCGTGCAGCCCTTCCTCGAGAAACAAGGCCGGTATTCCGAGACGATTCGACTTAATTACCCAGGCCTGGAGGCTGTTATACAACCGGGCACTCGGATAGAGATCATGGATCGCGCCCACTCCAAGGTGTCCGAGAACCTTCTCCGCCTTTTCGGGATCAAACACCGCATTCGGCCTGGCGTGAGTATTGTCAGCAGTTTGATCCGGATCCAGGAACGACGAAGCTCCCGGATACATGTCTAGCTGGCGGGCCTTCTCCTGAAGCGTCATCCGGCTCAACAAATCTCTAATTCGTTCTTCGATCGGCAGTTTTGGATTCCTGTAAGGGGGCACATTGTTCCCCGAATGCGAAGAAGATGCTTTACTCACGCTTTCTTTCTGCACGGCAAGGGCTGCACCCGTCGAAAATAGCAGGACAAACAATAGTGTGAGAAAGACCGGCATGGACAGCCTGTTACAGAAAACTATGCTCCTGGAAAAGGAATTCATGGGATTACTCCGATGTGTTTACGGCTTGCAACTTTAAGATTATTTCTAATACCGGCGGCCCTTCCGAGTGGTCTTTCATCGACGAGGGGACTCTTCATTACGATCAGACCCGACATGGCATCAAATTCTGAAAAATGAATTTACTCCGTGCCCCAGTTAATAGCAATTTGACCGAAGCGACAATACCATACGAAGTTCCAGGAACGAAGTTGGGTTAGGTTCGAAGGATGAATGCAGGAATCCTATGATATTTCTTGCAGTAACGAGATGAAGCCCCAGTTCTTAAGAAAGAGAATTCTCTACGGCGAAAGTGTGCCCATCTGAAAAGTGAGAACCAATGGTTCTCACGGCTCCATGCGCTCTGTAAGCAACTGAGATCCTATAGCGGAAACTCCGTTGCTTACATTGCGCTTCCTCCGCATCACCTGTTCCCCTCGGCAGGATTGACGCCGTCATAAGCGAGAAATCTCTGCTCAAGTTGATCTGCTATTTGTTTGAACAGATACTCGTGGCTATCTGCGTTGGTTATAGGTGTGACCTGAATGGTCGGCGCATGGGTCAGGTACATGCTGACGAGATATGCCTTATACCTAATCGCCGGATTATTATTTCTCTGAGCCACCCTGTCGACGACCTTCAGGATACCCGAGTAATCGAAATTTGGGTAGCGGTTTTTGCATTCGGCGACTGTATAGAGTGCGGATTCGACAAACCCAGGGACATTGCTGCTCTCCAGAGAAATCTTCAGAGCTTCGAATGTGCGCTTCTCGTTGAATTTATATGCTGTCGGTTTTGTCGTCTGAGCGACAGCACCCGTCACCGCGAGAAGGAACACAAACGTCGCGACGCCTAACTGCCTAAGATATGTCTTCATTGAACCTCCGATTATTGTTAAGATGTTTTCTTGTTACATAATCTTAAGAATCAATCGGTGTGCCGGTGACGCTTTCGTTCGAGAATGAACAGAATCAGAGAAAAACAATAAGTGGTCAACTAAGAGGAGTGCCACTGAACTTCTCAACAGACACGGATTGTGTCAACAAGAATCGGAAGTTCAACAATTTATACAGATATCGACCCTGTGGCTTAGCGTAGAAACGTGGCAGGGGTCAGGCCTCCATTCCGCCTGACAAATCGGGACTCACCCTTATGCGAGGGATATGGATAATAGAAAAGTCTTCCTGCCTCTGCTGCGTTCGGAGCCTATCATGATTTTTTGTCATCGCTTCGACGTAGCCGGTTGTTCAAGGCACGGCGCGAAATCCCGAGGAGCTCGGCGGCAATAGTCTGATTGCCTTCGGCCCGCTTCAGTGCCTCGTTGATCAGTGCTTCTTCCGCCTCTTTCAGCGTAGGAAATCTACCCGGGAAGCTCACAAGCTCCACCGAGGCGGGATTTTTCTCAAGAGACTTCGAAGTCAGTCCGTTCGGCGACGCACGATCCTGAAGGTGTTCGGATATTTTTGCCCTAACAGATTCCAGGGAGAGAACTCCTCCCTTATGGAGGCTCACAGCATCAAAAATCATCCCCTCGAGTTCCCTGACGTTTCCGGGGAAATCATAATTGTTGAGAAGCGTGTACAATTCCTTAGGGGGAGTCGGCCTCTTCCTCTTCAGCGCCTCCGCCGCCTTAGCTATGAAGTAGTCTATCAGGAAGGGCAAATCCTCCTTCCGCTCGCGGAGAGGAGGGATCGCTACATGGTGAGACTTCAACCGGTAATACAAGTCCTGACGGAAAGTGTCGCTCGACTGCATCGCCCTTATGTCGCGATGAGTCGCGACGACTATTCTTGCGTCCGACGACTTTGCGACGTCGGATCCGATCGGATAGTAGCTCCCGTCCTGCAGAAGCCTGAGGAGTTTTACCTGCGAAGCGGTGCTGAGGTCGCCTATCTCATCCAGGAAGAGCGTACCATGTCCCGCTTTTTCGATGAGTCCCTTCCTCTCTTCTTCCGCTCCGGTGAAAGCTCCCTTTCGGTGGCCGAAAAGCGTGTCGGAAAAGAAATCGTCGTCCACCCCGGCGACATTGACCGAGACGAGGCCGTCTTTTCTTCCGCTTGCCTTATGGACCGCCTGTGCGAAGAGTTCCTTGCCGGTACCGGTCTCGCCGGTGATCAAGACAGGTAGGCTCGTCTTTGCGATGGCTTCGATGTACCTGAATATCAGTTGAAGTGACGAACTCCTCGTCACTATCGCGCTGAATGCTTCAGGCTTTTCAAGGTTGCCGCTGAGGAGAAGCTGCTTCAGCATTTCGTTTTCGGAGCGGATCTCCGTCAACTCGAGTCCTCTCTTCACGGTTGAGACGAGCTTCGTCTCGTCTATCGGCTTCACGACGTAATCGAACGCACCTTGTTTGATGCATCGAACCGCGCTGTCGACATCGTTGACAGCCGTTATCATAACCACAGGTGTCTCAGGATAATTGGCAACTATCATTTCAAGCAGAGCAAGACCGGAAACATTGGGCATGTTGATATCGAGTGCGATCAGTGAATATTTATGTCTCTTGAGACGTTCATTCACGTCACGGCTGTCGGAACAAGTCTCCACGTTTCCGATCCCGTTCGAAGAGAGTGTCAGCTCGGCACTCAGGAGAAAATCCTCCTCATCATCGACCAGTAGAATTGGATTGGACGGAAATGCCATTGAACTCACCTATGCTTCTACTTTCCATCGTTCAGAATTGCGGGAAAAGACACCCGGGCAGTGCTTCCCTGACCCGGCTTGCTGCTTAGAATAAGCGTGCCGCCATGGCTTTTCACGATATTGTACGACACGGATAGCCCGAGTCCAGTTCCTCCCATTTCTCTCTTCGTGGTGAAAAAAGGATCCATGATATACTTCAAATCGTCCGGCCGTATACCGACTCCCTGATCCTCCACTTTGACACGAACCTTCTTCCGCTGCGGATTGAAATAGGTTGATATTCTTATTTCTGCGGATGGATTCTTCAACGATTGACACGCATTGTTGATAAGATTGATCACCACCTGCTCAAGCTGCTGCGCATTACCGCGAATCAACGGGAGATCTTTTCCATATTCCACCTTGAAATTGTTGGTCGATTTCTTGATCAAATTCTCCGCGATCAAGATCGCCACTTCCACAACCTTGTTTATCTCAACAAGGTCGTTCAGAGTGTTCGTGTCTGCTCTTGCGTAATCCGTAAGGTTCTTCGTGATATTCTTGATCCGATCCGAACCCTTGAGTACACCTTCAAGCAGTTGCGGGATTTTTTCCTTTGAAGTTCCGTATGACATTCCCGCGACTATGAAATCCCCGTTCTCCTCAAGATACCTGTCGAGAATGGGCGTGGTATCTTTCCAGATTTTCGAGAAAAGTTGAATATTCAAGAGGATGAAATTGTTGGGATTGTTGATCTCGTGCGCGATGCCGGACACGAGTATGCCCAGCGACGCCATCTTATCGGCCTGGATGAGCTGTCTCGTGTGGAGGGCGGCTGCGGCTTCGGCCCTCTTAAGACTGGTGATGTCGTTTATGAGACCGTCGTACCCGACGGTATTCCCTTTGCCGTCTTTCGTGACCACTACCTTGCTCCGAATCCACCTCATCGTCCCATCCCTGTGGATTATGCGATGCTCGATAGGGTCGACTTCTTTCCCGGCGAGCGCGGCCTGCGCCTGCTCAAGGACCTTCGCGCGGTCCTTGCGGTGTACCATCTTGTACCAGAGATCAGGCTCTCTCCTGAAGTCGCTGGGCGCATATCCGGTGACTGCGACACATCCAGGACCGTGAGTCGTCTCCACGGCGATCCCATCGCGGACCTTCACAGTATAAATGTAATCCGTAAGATAGTTGACTAGCTTCTCGTACTTGCGTTCAATGTCCATCTGAAATTCTGAATTCTTCTCATCAATAATTCACATCTGCAGCCGATTCGATAGGATAGATTAGGTCCTTTATAATATAGCAATTGGTTCGCGGATTTTTGAAAACAGGCAAGAAGCGCTGATGATTCATTAAAGCATCGGGAAATGAATCACGTACCAATATCAAAGTTTGGTGGTTGATGCTTTCGAGAAATGGCCCACTGCCCAAGGAACCGGTTTCCGGGCGTCAACTAAGCGAAAGGCACTTCGACTTTAACCGAAAAGGGTCTGATGATTTGATTTCCGATTTCAAATTGGCATAAGACCCGGCCCGCTTTTTCTGCAGACTGAGTCAGATTGTCGGCCGTTTTCCTCTGACAGGAAATTTGGCCAGTCCTTCTAATTGTGAAATGATAACTTATCCATACCGATGCGTGCCGGTATAAGCGACTCAAACTCTCATCCTCACCCGAAGCATTACATCTTTGCTTCTGTTCTCCCCAACCCGATGCTGAACCAGGCTGTAATCGGTCAGCCATCCAGTTTTACCTTGTTATGCAGCGTATCGTGCACTCTAAGGAGGAGCTCGCCGCTCAGATACGGCTTCGAGAGATAATCCGCCGCTCCAATTTCGAGAGCAGCCGATTGAACTTCAGGTTCAATCGAGCCGCTTACTGCGATGACTTTCACATACGATTTCAGTGCCAATATCATGGAAAGCACTTCTCCGCCGCTAAGCCTGGGCAATCCCATATCGAGAAGGACCAAGTCGATTCTATCTATTTGCTCGGCAAATTTCCGTACCGCTTCCGTACCGTCCGATGCAAGGACGACTTTGTATCCGTTCTCAACGAGAACGGCCTGGAGAAAATCTCTCAGCATCTCTTCGTCCTCCACTACGAGTATCGTTTCACCTTCCCCTTTGGGAAACTTCAGCATATTCAATTCTTCCGGCATCTCACCCTCCTCACAAACTATCATACTTACATTTTGTATATCCGTCTCAAACATTCGTCTTTCTCCTTTTCGACTAGAGACGCGTTAATATTACGATCAACGCGCGTGCCACTCAAAAAGGATAGAAAAAGGGGGGAAATGGATGAGCTGATGAACTGTCAGTGTGCGGTTATGATACAAAGATGTTCGGTATCGATACGGGGCCGTGAAACTCAGCCCAGCCTGTCGGACTTGTCGGATCGGGTGATCGGCAGGGACTCGAAAATTGATGGCTCGCGCCATCAAATGGCTGGAGAGTTCCCTGCCGATCCTGGCTACTTTCCGTTCACTTCCTTATGGGCCTGGCGCTTTTTGAAGCCCAGTGCGTGACCAAATTACCAGACATTACCATAAAGCCAGGTCTGGAAGGCACGGTAGAACGCCTCGCCTCTGAGAGATCATTGTCGATGAATTGCCGCCTGTCTTTGACATCCTTTAAGTAGAGGAACGTCCCTGTTCCCTTTGAAGCCCTGCAGTTCAGGATCGAAACATCCGTCCCGTGCTCTAAAACGACCGCCGGATCTGACTTCTTAGTTTGTGCCTGTCTGCCGTCAAAGCCGTCGATCCTGACATTTTTGAAATGCTCACAATAGATTCCATTTGAGAAATAACCTGGAAGCGAATCGGCCCACTCCAATTTGAAATCGTTGATACATAATCCGTCAACGTACTGGGAATATATCCCCGGGATGAAGTGTTTGAAAAGACTCAAAGCGGGATCGGCGCCCAATCCTCGCAGATCGAAATTTCCGCCTACTGCATCAGCGTTGAGCCCGCCCTTAATTCTGATCCGGATGTGATCAAAAGAGATATTCTTTATTTCGTTCTGGCGGGTCCCGTAAATTATCACACCATCTTCGGCATTGGCCGTAATGTTCGTGAAGCGAATATTCTTGATAAGTGTCCTCCCGTTGAAGGGCTGGTCGAGCCTGACGGCAATATAGATCGGTTCCGCCTTTCCCCACCAGTCGCCGGTAAACTGATGCGTCTGCATTATGATATTCGAAAAGAGAACATAGCGGGCGGAATCATAGACGCCTATTCCACGATTGGTATTCCGGAAGATCAGGTTATCGAAGGTGCAATATCTTCCGCCGTCAAATCTGATCGCGGAGGAACGCGAAGAGATGACACAATTCGTGACGGTAAGATTATCGCATTCGTTGGCTGCAATGCCGTCATCTGCAGTCCAGATATTGCAGTCCGAAATCCTGGCGTCCTTCGCCATGATGTTGATACCGTCATTGTTTGGAATCAACGGGCTGTTCAAAACATCTATTCCTCTTACATCAACATTACGGCAGTCTTCAATGTTTACGGTCCAGTTCGGCGAATCCTTGACGGTTATGTCTTTGATCAAAACGTTTTCGCTTTGGGCAAGTATGATAAGCGCGCCAGGGCGGTCATCCCATGGCATCCATGGTTTTATCGGGCCGTCCGATTCACCGAACTTCGGGCTGAGGAAATCCTGGCCCTGCCATGTCATACTCTTTACGAAGTCCCCGCCGTAATGCGGAGTCTCCGCGTCCATGAAGTGCATTCCGTTTCCTTGTATCGTCCCGTGCCCCACGATGGCAATGTTCTTCGCGTGATTCGCGACTATGATTCCGGCTCTGAGTCCTTCCCCGGATTGACCGCTCTGGTAAGCTCTCAATTTGTAATACGATTTGAGCTTGTACTGTGAAGTATCTCGGCTCCCTTCAAGCACAGAGCCGGCGCCGAGTCTCAGGGTGACATTACTCAAAAGCTCGAATGTGCCGGTCACGTACGTCCCGGCCGGGAAGAACACGGTACCTCCGCCGTTCTTAGATGCAGCTTCGATCGCCCTGGTAATCGCGGGTGTATCCAGGGTCTTTCCGTCGCCTACTGCACCGAAGTGTGTCACGTTATATACCCCCGTCTCCTCTTGCGCAGAACACTCCGAGACCGAAAGCGCAAGAAGCGAAAAGAGTAACACACACAACTTGAAAAACGATATTAATTTGGTATTCATTTGACCTCCTTAGAATCACATGATGCTTCGAAATGGTTTTGGTTTCGAGTCAAAGTTGCTTTCAGTGGTGAATCAAATTTGTAATGCCGCCGACGGCGATTTGTAAGCCCACGCAGAAGATCAGGAACGCCATCAGGCGATTGACTATTTTCTCGTTGTGCGAGCCCATGTATTTGATTAGCCGACCGGCATTCACAAAGAATATGAAGATCAGGACACAGATGGCAAGTATTGAAATCAGAAGAGCCGCGTTGTTCAGCATATATCCCGAGAATGTCGTTTCCTGGACATGGGCACTCAACGTGAACAGCACGGCGATGGTCCCGGCACCGGTTGTAATCGGGAAAGTGATAGGGTAGAAGAGCTTGCTCTGCAGCTCAGAGAACTCCCTATCGCCCGGACCCTGCGGCACCGGATCGGGCGAATCACCGGATTTGTCGGAGGTAAGGAACTCCCACCCGATTTTGCAGATCATGATTCCGCCCCCCAGCTGTATTATTGGTACGGATAAACCGAACAGCTCAAGTATCCAGTGACCGACAAAGAGCGTGAAGACACAGATACCCATTGCATAAATGGAGATTTTCCTTACCGCCTTTACCCTTTCGCTTCTCGACAGGCCCCTAAAATACTGGTCCACCATAAGAGCAGTTCCGATAGGGTTTACCACCGGGAACAGCGCGATAAAACCCAGGAAGACTATCTCAAGGAAGGATTGAATATGTGTAAACATGCAGTAGCCGCTTTTTCTCAAGTTAACGAGAAGTCGGCATAGTCTACAAGTTGTCCTTAAAATTCATATTCGATGCCAAAAACCGGGAGTATTCCCCACTGGTAGATTGTTTCCTGAACGTTTTTGACCTGGCTCCAAAAATACTGCGCCACATTCTTCCGGTTATACACGTTCCATACACTGAGGTAACACACTATGTCGCACCCGCTGAAGTTGAAACGCTTGTCGAAGCGAACGTTCAGACAATGATAAGGTGGGCGCCTCTCGCCGTTGATCTTACTCGCGTCAAGGACTCCCCTCTCAAGCTTGAGCGTCTGGTAGTAAACACCCGGCGAGGCGGAGACAGACGATTTCTCATCGAGCTTGAGAGTCAGCGACGCCCGGGGCGACAGGTCAACATCTCGATCGTACGAAAAGTAATCGGCCCGCAGGCCCACCGTCGACGAAAGAAACGGGGCCAGGTAGGATAAAAGGCTCACGAACAGACCTGCCGGCACGAATGACGGTGTTTATTGTCTAACCGTCGACAGGATTGCCGAGTGCATCGGTGTAGCTGCCGTAGAAGACATTATAGTTTCCGACGATATCTTTCAGTTCTGCGCCGAACTTGGCCACGTTGGCGGTGTCCAGCCGAAGATGATTGATGTTTCTCAAGCCAAATATCTCTTCGAGGGAACGATTGTTCTCAAACAAAATGCCCGAACCAGTTTCAAAGGATTGTTCATTGAAACTCTCGGTGGACAGCGAGAAAGAAGTATTGGAATATCCTGCGCTCCCCCAGAGCACCCGCCAGTTGAGGCCGTTTGACTGGTCATTCACCTCTCCCACGCTCGGAAGGTTCATCATGATCCTGCTTACATCGCCGGCCGCCCCCCGGCGCCCGGCGAATCTCTTCATATGAGAACGTTAGCCGCTCCCGACGAAGTGCCGAGTATGACGACATGAGCCCCGATGAGCGGCGACCTTGTATCGGCGTCAAAAACCCGGCCTTCTATCGAACCGCTTTTCGGCTGGGCGGAGCCCCAGGATGAAGCGGAAAAGAAAATCTGTATTGCGATACTCAATCTCAATAATATCTTCATTATACTGCCTTCATAATGTTTCCAAAACATTAAGTCACAGCAGACAATTTGCGGTGAGATTGAAAGCATTCCGGCGAGCTGTGCGATGGTCAGTGACGCTTCGGTGAAGGATTTCTCCCTTTCCATGATATGGACAAGCTTCGAAGCGAAGGACTCCGATGTACCTTCATCAAGGCCGGATCTTTCGTACTTACGCGACGAAATGCCTTTACCGGAAGCGGACTCGATCATCTCGGCCATGACGGACCTAACTGCGGGTGTCGAAAACACCTCCGACTTCAACAGGCCGTAGTAGCCGATCGAGTAAACATATATGCCTGCACAAATGGAAGTTATCAAGAAATTCGAGACGTTGATACCGGCCGACATCAGTGTGTTTTCGACAAGAAAGACGAGCAATTCCACGACAACTGCGGGTACGAAATGCAGCCGATCCCTCCCGGAGAATCCGCCCGAATCCGAGACGAGGTATCTTGTATACAGCAAATGTAACGGCGGCACGAGAAAAGGGACGATTGCGCCGATGCAAGAAGCAGCACGACTGATTCGAGCGTCATAACAAAAGATAACGAAATTCACCTGTAACGCCGTGCATTCCCGAAAGCAGGTCCTTCGAGCCGCAAAATCCGGTCACCCCCCGCTGCCTTGCAAAAGTGGCCAGGACATTTCCGAGAGACTCTCGCAGGGTCTCCCACCCCGTCGTTTATGCCGGGTTGGCAGTCGCCAATTCGTTGTCGATAATTTCCTTCAGCTGCTCTTTCGGCAGCGCGCCGACAGCCATCTTCGGAGTACCATCTTTTGGAATGAAAAGCAGCGACGGAATACTCTGTATTCCGAACACCCCGGCCAGCTCCTGCTCCACGTCCGTGTTCACCTTGTAGAAATCGACTTTACCTTCGTATTCCTTCGAGAGTTCTTCGATGACCGGTCCTACTGCCCGGCAAGGGCCACACCACGGCGCCCAGAAATCCACAACGGCAGGTAATGTCCCGGCGAATTTCCAATCCTGGTTCTTCTCGTAATCGAAAATCTTCTCCAAAAATGTCTGTTTGGTCAATTGCTCCGGCATTATGAAATTCCCTTATACATTGATAACTGTTTTGTCTTCGTTGAGATGACGAATCGGCTAGAACGATTCGCGTTTCGTTGGAAAAAACGGAACAAGCGAAAAGGACGGCAACATATTATGCCCAAGGGGACCCAGGCAGTCGTGCAAGTTCCCTTCAACTCTCAGTCAATATCATTTCCCGTTTTTCTTTCAAGCGATATTTACCTGGGCCGGCTGGTAAGTCTGCCCGGAGATTCTGTCTTTATTAAATGCTATGCTTTCCTAATGTTATGAATCATCTATAGCCCAGTTCTTCTTTCGCATAGTCCGTCATCATAGCCGGCGTCCATTTCGGCTCCCAGACAAGTTCGAGATTCACATGCTTGGCGATATCCAATGAGAATTTTTCCCAATTCAATATTTTTTGCCCTCCTCATTATCCTTGCTAAAGGATCGCGATTCGCCGCTATGTCTTCCCTGACATCCACCGTATCCTGCACGTCTGTCTCCGTACACTTAAAGTCGGCAGAATAGTCGACGGCAGCTTCATAGTCGGATCCCGGCGCCGAGAAGGAGCTTTCGTGAACCCCGCCGAAATGTATCCCTGCATTCAATGCCATAAGTAGTTGATCGAGGTCGACGCCGCCGACTTTAGCTGCATCAGAAACGCTGACTCTGCGGGCCATGGTCTTTCTGAGAAACGTGTTTTCCAGTTTCTCGAAATGCGGGGAAACGCTCACGAATGTCTTCAAAAGTTCCGGGTGCTCGTCGAAGAGCTTTGCAATGTTGGTATTGCCGTCTATTGTCATGTCTGCCTCCGGCCTGATAATTGCGCCTCGACTTCGAGGTTAGTCGCAATTGGATCCAAAGTCGCTACTTTGTCTTCGTTATCAGTACCTTCCATACTTCGGGCCCCTGCTCGAGGTACTCCCAGCTGAACTGTCCGGGCTTCTCGGCGCTGAACTCGTAGTAAAGAGGCTTGGGGTTATGATCGTTGATCAGAGTCAGACTCTCGCCGGGATTTAGTTTGTCAAAAGTTGCATGAATCGTCGGATGCTTTTCACGGGGGACCAAGGTCCTGACATCCAAATCTATCGTCTTATTACCATTAGTCATTTTAAATCCTGTCTTTTGATACAACTTAGCTTCAGTCGATTCGCTTCACCTTGACTTCAGTCAAGAGAATCGGGATTCCCGCTGGAAATTCTTTGTGGCTCTTGAGAATTATGGACTGTGTCGAAAGATTGCCGAGGTTGCTATTTCAGAAGCTTCCGCAACTCCCTTATCCTTACGACAGCTTCGCCTCGAATCGGAAAATGCATGACATACACTTTAGGCGTGCCGATATTCGACTGCCAGCCGAAGTCGAAATCCTTCGTGCCGGCAAATCTTTCGTAAGTAACCTTCTCTATGAAGCAGATGATTCGCGGCTTATACCTTGCCGACTACTGATGCTATGCTTTTCCTTCCGGGCTCCTCTTCCCCCTTGGCAAGTTCCGTTACAACGCGCGTCGGCCTGTCGATGATGTTGATAAACCCATAATGATAAATCTGCGAGAACTTCCGGAGATAGATTTGCTTGAGCTTAAGGTCATCCCTCAGGTCCTCCTCTTGCTCTTTTATTGCGCCCGATCTGTTGGGAAGAAACCAGAACATCTTGTTATTGGAAAACGGGACGCCGCAGCGAAAGGAGCCGTAATGAGGGTTAATTCCGACGAAGAGGATTTTCATGTTATTGCGGAACTTGTAACGTATCATCGAGCCTTCAAGTACATTCGATCGAGGATATTCTTCCCGATTGTGGTCGTAAAGTAGCTCACCTTGATCTCATCGATGTCAGGGTTTCTTAAGTTCCCCTCCGATAAATTGACGATGAAGTCCGACTCGACAACTATCCGAAAATCGACATCGTCGATCTTGTGATAAGTATGGTGATTCCCCACGATGAAGCATACTCTATCTGACATCTCTTCGGACACGCCGCATCTGCGGAGAATCTCTCTTGCGATAGGCGGCCCCTCGATCTCCTGGAAGCGACCTTCCCGTGAATTGTGCTTTCTTTCGGCTTCTTCGATCCCGATATCGTGAAGAATGGCTGCAAGCTCGGTCGACATCCGCTTACCGGCCGGTACCTTTTCCAAACCGGCAATCATGCTCGCAAAACCATGCACCTTGAGTGCATGGTCTATCTGCTTTATGTCGTCCTTGAAGTATTCTATCATCTCTAATTTTATCTCTTCAACCATCGGTTAACCCGCCCTTCTTCATCGATCTATATTGTCATGAACATTAATAGATGCTGCTCACGTCAGCAGCCTCATGAACCTCCGGAAGTGGAGGTCGATCAGACGGCCGCCATTCCCTCGAAACATTCCTTGAAGATTTTGACACGATCGGGGGTTCGTAGAGCTCGGTTTATCATCGGGTAGAGAATAAGCTCTTCTTTCTTGTTATGCACCGCCAACCTGCCGATGAGCGCATCTATATTCTGACCGAGTGAATTCCCATCGACCGGGTTGCCTGCCGTCACAAGGATCGACGTTATTTCCCTGTGCTCCGCGATCATCACCTGAACGGGGCCTGTCTGTGCCGGTTCAGCGTGTTCGCTGAATGCCGGGAACAATACCGCCTCTTCGAGCTCGATATGCTTCAGAAGCTGTGCGCGGACTTTCGAATAAATACCATTCGCTGCTTCGGGACTTCCGGCGGACTTTCTCAACCTTGAAATATTGAAATCGATCCTCTTGTGGTCGTGCTCAAAGAGTGACCAGAGATCGCTTTTCTTTTTCTCAGCTTCTACCTGGTGCGCTTCCTGAACGAGTCCCTCCAATTCCTCCCGGGAAAGCTCCTTTGTCAACCCCGGCATGAGCGCATTCTCTTCTTCACCGAAATGCTTGTCCAGCAACGTAATGAACTCCTCCGTTTCGGAAACAATGCCGGCAGAATTCCCTTTTCCGTAGGCACTTCCAATTGCCTCGAGAATATCTTTGATTTCCCTGTGCTCGTGTATCATGCTTTCGACAAATGCTGCGTCAGTGCTGGCTTTGTAAAGGGTGACCTCTTCTGCTTCAGCATGTGAGATGAGATATTCGCTGCAAAATGTAATCAACAATGAAGCTTCGGCGTTATCGGACTTGGCCCGTTCGGCCAGGTCACGAATTGTACCGATTAGCTTCTCGTGATGTATGTGCAATTTCTCGGCGGGTGTCATAGCCACTCCCTCCTTTTCTTCGTTGTGCATTTTTCTTATGTGCTTTTTATTTCAAGTTATCCCGCCCATCTATTTCCCGCCTTGACTTCGGTCAAGAGAAGCGGAGGCGCCAACCATTGTCCGACAAATGTCGGCAAACCATCGAGTCACCGGCCAGACATGAAGAATGCATTTTCTGGGAGGGAAGTCACGCTTCAGATGCAGAGGCCTCCCGGACGAACAGAGGATTGGTCGCGACAAACTGGAAGGGGAACCCGGCACTTAAAAGAATTTCAAGAATGGCGAAATGAGGGCCTGCAATGTTGCGAACTGTTACTCAGACAGTTTCCGCAGCTGAATTGGATCGATTACGATTATTTGGTTCCCGTCCTCGCACACGATTTTACTGTCCTTGAGTTTCCTAAGATTCCTGGAGAGCGTTTCGACGGCAATGCCCAACTGTCCTGCAAGCTCTTTCTTTGCCATGGAAAGAACAAATGCCGGCCTCCTGGACTTCAGCGATCCATTGAGGTCGACTTCGTTCATGATATATCTGGCGAGTCTCTTCTCGACGTTTACCGAAAGCTGCCCGAACTTCCGATTGAGCTCCATCAGCCGGGACGCAAATGCCTCGGTGATCTTCAATGTCAACGAAGGGTGCTCTTCCATCACTCTCTTGAATCCCACCTTAGGAACATGGAACAGACTCGATTCGACAGTCGTTTCGGCACAAGCGGGGTAAGCTTCGGAACTCGTGAAGAGAGGGGTTTCGGCAAAACTCTTATACGGCCTCAGCAGGTGAAGCAGAGTTTCATTGCCGCCCGCGCCGAGTTTATATACTTTGACTTCCCCATCGAGGACTATGTAGAAACCTGCAAACGGCTCCCCTTCCAGGAATATTACTTCCTCCTTGCCGTAAGCTTTGCTATGGCCGATCCCGGCAACGAGACTCAATTCCTCCTCCGTCAATTTCTCGAACAAAGGAGCATACTTGATAAGCTCTTCGGTTCCCTTCATGATTAATTATACCCAGTAGATGGAATTTACTCAAGCTTGGTTAGTTGAATCCCCCAATGATAGGGCTCAAGTATCCGTTCATTACCCCCGAAGCGCAGGTCAAGACCTTTGAGAGAATCAAGTATCATCTCCTTGTCGGGTCTGGATTCAACGATTGGTCCGCGTGGAGTGTCGATATCTTTTCTCCAGTGGATTACGGCGACAATACCTTTCGGCTTCAAGATCCGATATGCCTCCTGGAGCAAGACACGCCTATCATTGAAATGGAGAATGTTGAAGAGAAGTACGAGCCCCGCAGTCCCGGATTCTAAGCCGCTACCTCCCTCGATCACATCGCGGACGAGGACCTTCACGTTGCTCAGTCCCGCCATTTCGGCATTTCGCCGTGTGCATTCTACCATCGCAGGCTCTATATCGAATGCATATACTTTACCGGATGTCTTTCCGGCGATCGGTATAGTGAATGTGCCGTAGCCGCAGCCGATTTCGACGATGGGCTCACTAATGCCATTCAGATTCAGCCACCCGGTGATGAGTGGGATATCAAAGAGGCTGTTCCAGTATGCCTCAGCAGGCATTCCACTGTCAAATACTTTCATCTACAAGCACCGCCGGCAAGACAGCTCACGCAATTAGCACTGATTCCCATTAATATCTGACCGAATTCATCCAATGACTATGATTCACTAAGTGGCACAGGCACAAATCCATTCACAAATATCTTTTAAGTTTAGCGCCCACCCCTCAGCTCAGGAGCGAGAATTATCCGCTTCCTCGATCTGTTTCGGAGGACATTTGACGTCTCCATATGAACAGAAGACGCAGTCATCTCCCTTCATGGGTGTAAGCACCGCACCGCAATCGGCACATCTGTGGATGATTAGACACGATTCTGTGGGCATTTCCACTTTGTGTCGTGAGTGGCACTCAGGGCAAGTTATTGTGGCTGTCGTAACTACATTCATTAGAATTCCAATTTTGTCGGAGAACGTTGGCAAAACTTGAGAAAAGAAAGATCGAACACGGATGAGACGGATACGACCGGCTATCATGGATTGATTCTTAAATCTCGTTCCGTGCGGATCCATTACTTCAGTGAAACTCGTGGGCTACCTCGCAGGGCCACAAAAGGGCGAATTGCCACTCTATTTATCAGTTGTAAGGAACTCTACAAGCTGAGCGGTTGTGGCATTCCCTACCCAATATCTCCCATCGGTTTCGATAACAGGGACTGACCGCAATCCCTTTTTCTTGATTATGTCCTGTCGGAAGGTAACATCCATTTCTTCAAGCTCAAAATCCAATTCACGCTGCAATTCAGCAAGCCGCTTTTTGACTATTGGGCAAAAGGGACAGACATTTGCAGTGTATACTATAACCTTGCTCACTCCTTTAGCCTGCACCGGAACACTCGCCGATTCATTTTCCACGGAACCATAGCCGAGCAACCGCGAAACCCTGGGAAATATTTTCACGTAACCGACTTGCGCAATTACTCCCGCAAAAAGTACGATGACACCTGCCACCACCCCTTAAGCACCCACATAGCTGCCGCCAAGACAGGGATACCTAACCATATAAGCCACACATTCAATAGTGGACACTCCTGCTTCAATTGATTCATGACTTTAGCCTCCATTGTCTGACATTCACTTAGCAACCTTCGCCGTCATATGCAGATACTTCGGCATGGCCTCGCCGATAGGAGCTCCGATATATGTCGGGTCGCAGATGATGTGTTTTTCGTTTCCGTACATGACATAGTCTCCCGAAACTTCCGTCGTGAACTCTACGGCTGTGGACAAATGATCCGGATACTCAAGGCCGATTACCTTGAGTCCCAGCAAATTCTTCACAAGATAGGAAAAGAATATCGCCCTGTCTGCACAATCAGTATATCCGTAATGCAAATCTTCCTCCGGAAAAAATAATTTCTGGTAACCGAATTGCTCCAAGTCGGTCTTGTACCCCGTCGCGTATTGTACGAAATGCAGAAAAAGCAACCCGCGAAAATGCTCCCGTCGTTACCAACCACAACGCAGTCATCGGCGTATTCTTTCGAGCTCAACTTCGAATCTGGATTTCATTCGTGCGCCCGGATTATTCCTCGAGAAGTTCTTTTCAACAAATTCTCTTATCAGCTTTTATCTTTCGGCCGGATCGTTGTGCAATGAAAAATCCGACCCAAATATATCGGGATTCATCGTCTTCGCCATATCGTACACTCTCTCATCCATCCTAGTGTAGTGTCCCATAAGTCCCGGCAAACATTTATCCCGAAGAGTCGACAACAAGTGTCTTCACATACCCGCCAAACGGCACATTGGTCTGTGCCCACGAGATCGGGTTGGCGTCCGCGGGATGCACAATCGCCACGGAAAGCGCAAACACAATCAGAAGCAGAACTGTCCGTTTCATCTTGAGTTCCCCCCCGCCTGCTTCGCCTTGGTGATATCTCTCCGCCCATCATCCGGTTCGTCAATTATGTCCGTCAGTCGCATCGAGGTAGAGGTATTTGATGTTTCCCGGCCTGTACCCCATCGCATCGATGACGTACTTCCTCATAAGCGTTGCGTCGTTCAACGCGTAGTCCACCGACGGAGCGTATTTGTAATCTTTGTTTCCGATAATGACCGCTATCGCATTCTTCAACACACGGCCTGAAACCGGTACGCTGTCTGAAACGCTCATCTCATTTTCCGCAAACAACGGAGATGGACTTTTCTGCAGTATCGGCGCCGGGTTGACCGGCAGCTGATTTACTATTGAACTGTCCGATGCAGGCGTCAACGAACCCGGTGCACTATTCCCTGTCGAGGTCTGCGCGAAAGCAGTCCCCGCTAGCCCAAGTTCGACGGTAGTGGTACAGAAGAGATATTTTTTGTGGCAATTTGATTTGGATGAGCGGATGAGGCTGGAAAAGTCGATGTAGTGCCGACCTTCCTTATTGCAAAGGGTTA
>JAJZVO010000027.1:0-54489 GCA_021845665.1 Bacteroidota bacterium
CGATCTAACTGGATCATGAAAAAGGTTCCGAAGGATGATCTCCGTAAAGATGTACCAGAATTCATGAAATACGTCAAGACTTTTTACGATCAAATCGGCCTACAGGTCGAAGGGCTTTTGTGGAAAAATGGTGGGCCGATCATCGGGATTCAACTGGACAACGAATATTCTATGCGCGGTCCTCACGCGGGCGACGGATATATACTGGCGCTCAAGAAGTTGGCTATCCAGGCGGGACTCGACGTGCCGTTGTATGTCGTCACGGGATGGGATGGTGCAGTGGTTCCCAAAGGAGCAGTACTGCCTGTCTATGGCGGTTACATGGACGCGCCGTGGGACGGATCCAGGAAGCAATTGCCGCCTAATGAAGTTTATGCATTCCGTTTTGGCAGCCGTGTCTCGGGGAACATTGAAATGCCTGAGCAAAGTAAATCGGGAAGCTCGATCGATGCTCTCACAAGTAATGCCGCCACTCCTTTCCTTACCGCTGAAATGGGAGGCGGCATCGAAGATACCTATCACCGCAGACCGATAATAAGACCAAACGATGTTGCAGCAATGTATCCTGTGATGCTTGGTTCGGGCGTCAACATGTACGGTACATACATGTTTCAGGGCGGCGAGAACCCGCAGGGGAAGCTTACGACTCTTCAGGAGTCGCAGGTTACGGGATACCCTAACGATTTACCGGTCAAATCGTACGATTTCCAGGCCCCGCTGGGTGAGTTCGGCCAGGAGAGGGAATCTCTCCGGAAAATTAAAATCTTCAACTATTTCATGAATGAATTCGGAAGTCAGTTGGCTCCCTTGGTGGTACGCCCGCCTGAAATCAGGCCGAAGGGTCCCGCTGATTTGTCCGTTCCTCGCCTCTCCGTGCGAACCAACGGACGGGAAGGATTCCTGTTCTGGAACAACTATGTACGTTATTATCCGCTTCCCGACTGGGACAGTGTCCAGGTTGCAGTCAAGCTTCCTCATGAAGAATTGCAAATCCCTGAGAGGCCCATCACAGTACCATCAGGTGATTATTTCATTTGGCCCTTCAATTTCGATATGTCCGGCGTTCAGCTGAAGTATAGCACCGCACAACTGTTCACCAGGATAAAAGCCGGTCTGGAAACGATCTACTTTTTCGTTGCGATCCCCGGAATTGCGCCGCAGTTCGCTTTCGACTCCGGTACATTCTCGTCGATAACGTTAATGAGCGGGCGGGCCAGCAATGGTGGAGCGACGCGATTTGTAACCGGCATGGAGACGGGATTGCGCCCGGCAATCATCTTACATTCGCAATCAGGATCTGAAGTGAAATTAGTGCTCCTTTCAGAGAAGGAGGCCGAGTCCGCGTGGAGAGTGAAGATCGGCGGGAGCGTTCATCTTCTTTTCACACAGTCGGCGTTTTACTCCGACAGGTCACATTTCTACTTACAGTCGGTAGGTAGCCCGGAGTTTAAATTTCGTCTTTATCCGGAAGTGCCCGGCATTCTACACGGGAGTTCCGCAATCCGAACCGAAATGCAGAGCGATAGCATCAAGCTGTTTGTGTCAAAACTTCCGGCAGCCCGACTGAGATTCCAGTATACGAAACTTCAGAATGCGGGCCATGTGCCCCCGGTGAAGCTTGGACCCTGGGTCGCCTGGCGTAAGAATCATAGAGTGGCGGAAGCTCCGCCGGACAGCGAGTACAATCTGGCCGCTAAATGGAGTGTGAGCCTGCCGCGCGAGTTTCCTCCGGATCTGAGTGAGCTGTTCCTTGACACAAGATACTATGGTGATGTGGCCCGCCTGTATTCCCACGGCAAATTGCTCGAGGACAATTTCTACAACGGGACGACATGGAAAGTCGGCGTCAAGCGCTTCGAGAACGATTTGCGGGCCGGACCGCTGCAATTAGAGATTCTTCCACTTCGAAAAGACGCTCCGATATTTCTGGAGAAGGGATGCTGGCCGGAGTTCCCGGCGAGTGGACAAGTGGCCGAACTGGAATCACTAACATTAACTCCGGAGTACCGGCTAATTGTCGATAAGTAACGCGATTACCTGTGTGCTATGGCCAGGATTACACTGGCTCATGTGCAAGAGCGCCAAGCGCCAAAATGCATGTCGACGAGTTAAAACTTGTGGAGATTGATATGAAGACATATACTGCTCTTTGGAGCCGCATGTCCCGGTATGTGTTCCGGAAATCTGGATTCGCTTTTCGAGGTCGCGCAATTACTCTCGCTCTAGTCGTTCTTTGGCTGATCCCATTTTCAGGAGTTACACTCGCGCAAGGGTCGAAGTTTGTTCTCGGTGCGGACATAAGCGCGCTGGATGCGCCTTCGTTTGGTCCGAAGATCACATACATGTATGACGGCAAACCGAGCAGCGAGCTGGCTATCCTCGCGAAAAACGGCTGGAATGCTTTTCGGCTGAGGGTCTTTGTCTCGCCTGTCAGAGAAGCTCCTGACAATACCGTTGGTGCGGCGATTCCACTGGCAAAAAAGATCAAGGAGCTTGGAGCCGTCTTCCTTCTCGATATGCATTTTTCGGACACTTGGGCTGATCCCCAACATCAGGAGATACCCATCGCCTGGCGAGGACTTAATTACGACAGTCTGAAGATTGAATGGGAAACCTACGCGTACGACACCATAAAAAGACTTAAGGACGCAGGAGCGATGCCTGATTGGGTACAGATCGGAAACGAGATAACTCGCGGCGTCGCGTGGCCAATAGCTCAGTTGAAGGAGCCGGGATCAACGATCTTTAATCCACCAAAACCGTACGACGCGGCGAAACAGTGGAGACGTTTGGCAGGTTTACTTAAGGCGGGGATTCGGGGTGTCATGAAAGCTGCGGGGAAGACACCGCCGCTTATCGCGATCCATATCGACCAGGGAGGAAATTGGAAGATTACAAAATGGTTCTTCGATCATCTGAACGAAGAGGGCGTCCATTACGACATAATAGCGGAGAGCTTCTATCCACCGTGGCGCCATGGTACGCTGGCTCAGTTGCGTGAAAACATGGACAGCTGTGCTGCCATATTCCACAAGCCGTTTCTTGTTGCGGAAACAGGGTATGGACCGAGCCATTTCAAGAATAACCCCGACATGCTCTGGCCGGTCACACCGGAGGGAAGACTGCAGTTTCTCGTGGCTTTGGTCAGAACGGTGAGAGAAGCTCCTAATGGATTGGGGGTAATGTATTGGGCTCCCGAGTACGATCTGTGGAACGTCTATGCGACACCCGCGCCGGCTCTGTTCACACCGGACAGTTTGAAAGCAACTGCGAATGACCGGGAAGGTTACGTTAAATGATGCCGTTCGTCAGAAAACATGAATCCGGCTTGAAATGGCCGATAGGGCGGCGGAGTATGAAGGAAGAACCCGCGGGCGTGAAACTCGTGGTTCATTCACGAATTATTCGTGCTCAATTTGCTTGACATTGCATTCGCCGGCGATTATCTTACGGCTGCATGTTAGCGCTAACAGAGATTAGCGATGACATAAGGATCGTCTACTTTTAGGGAGGAGCATTTGACGGTTGTTATACGCGGTCCGGTAGTGCAAGTGCCGGCACAATCTCGGCCTACTGTCTCTGTTGCGAACGGTTGCTGCGCAGCGGGAAATAGACCGCATGCGTGTAATGAGAATGCAACCGCTTCGACCCTCTGCCCATTTAAACCTTTCCAATTCAGTAAAAAAGTAATCCCATTTCAAACGGTAGGTCTAAGAAATAACTCTGTCCGAATCGACCGGCCCTTTTTATCGTCAGCAGGACCGGTGTTGGAGTCAAGTTGATCGTTTTTTCGATGATGGGAATCAGTTTCGTGTGCCACAAGGAGTTACACGCCGCGATTGTCCGATTGAAGCAGCGATAGAGTTTGTAGGTTTGGTTTTATTTGACGAGTAGCATGATTTGATGTTGCGGCTGGGACTGAACCATTGATGATGGATCTTAGGTATGTGACCGAGATGGCGAAGCTGTGCCGGGGTGTTTGCGGTGAGAGGCGATCTGCCAACTTATCGGCCACATTGTTTGAAGGACCTCTATCGGGTGCCGGTACGGGACCGTGGCGATTCAATTGGAGCATGTAATAACCCGGCCGCCGGTTTCAGGAGCCTTGATCGATTGCACCTGCAGACGCCGGCGCGAATGATTAGAACGGCAGCTGTTCGCTTGCCTGTTTAGTTGAGGCTCTTTGTTCTCACGTGCAAACGCGCAGAAGCCGCTTGACATTAACGTACCGGGGTGCTGTCTTTGGCGGCAGCCTGTTAGCGCTAACACCACCGCTCCACCGGTTTGGAGGAGACGCAAAAGAGACGCTGGCATCAATTTGCTTCGGCACCTTCTCATCATGCGTGTGTTTCCTCCGTTATCATTTCCAGTTTCCACACACATAGCATTCACCGCCAATTGACAAGGACGAAACCGTTTTACTCCCGCTTTTTGAGGCCTGTGGAAAGTAGAAATTCTTGTCGGACAATCTTCCCTTAGATGAACCGATACCTGGAAGAATGTCGATAATCTTTGATCGTTTCAGAATTGACCAACCTTTACTCGCCAATCTCAAAACAAAAGAAAGTGCGATGACTCTTCTGTCACTTTCGAAATCAGGCCGGAACATAACAGCAGGTATATCTCAACTAAAGGATGGAGGTTAGTATAAAAATGTTGAAAACAAATAGTGTTCTCTGTGCCATCTTCTTCGTTTTGCTGACGTCGGGATTATCCTGGAGCGCCACGGGGAGGGTCGAAGGTAGAGCGACAGACGCTGGCACTGGAGACCCGCTTCCCGGCGTCACCGTTCAACTCGTTGGGACCTCCATGGGCGCTGCGACAGGCCTGGATGGACATTACATTATTTCCAACGTTCCTGCCGGCTCATACACCCTGAAGGCGTCCTACATCGGTTACAGATCGTTGTCGGAGAAGATCGAAGTCAAGGACAACGGACATCTTACGAAAGACCTGAAGCTGGAAGCTGTAGGCGTGAGCACCAGGGAAGTTGTGGTAACCGCGCAGGCGAGCGGACAGAACGCGGCCATAAACCAACAGCTTACATCCAACAACGAAGTAAATGTGGTATCATCCGCAAGGATACAGGCCCTTCCAGATGCGAACGCAGCTGAATCAGTCGGGCGTCTGCCGGGTATTTCGTTGATCAGGAACGGTGGGGAGGCCACGCAGATCGTGATACGCGGGCTTCAGCCGCAGTACAATCAAATCACCATCGACGGCGTGCAGATGCCTGCTAATTTTGGCGGTACTATCACTGCGAGCGGCGCTTATTCCACCCCTTCCAACACGCCCGGTGGTCGGGCAGTTGACGTGAGCATGATCTCATCGAATTCACTTCAGGGCATCGAAGTGTACAAGACGGTCACTCCAGATATGGATGCCGCGGTTCTCGGTGGTACGGTAAATTTCAATCTCAGGGAAGCGCAGGCTACACCCACCGGTGCCCCCAGGGTCTCCATTCTTGCTCAGGGGGCCTACAACAATCTCATGAGCTCCTACAACGATTATAAGTTCGTCGCGAGCGTTGAGAAACGTTTCTTCAATAACCGCTTCGGAGTGTTTGTCCAGGGCATTGCACAACGACAAACTCTGACGTCCGACCAGCTTGGCGGATCCTATTACCAGCCGAATAAACAAGACGTGCCGGACTCGATAGTGCTCGGGAGCCTGAATCTCTCGTTTGCCCCTTCAGTGGAACAAAGATATGACGGTACATTGACACTCGACTACAGGTTGCCGAACGGGAAGATCGATTTAGTGAATTTGGTCAGCCACGGTAACCAAACTACCGATACACACAGTCAGACTTACGACCTTGCTAACTACGGCAACGACATACTTTTCGGCACACAATTCTCCTCTAATTCCATCAATCTGGTAACGGATATCCTCCAATACAAGCAGATGCTTGGTTCCATAAATGTGGACGTAAAGCTTTCCAACTCGTATTCTGACAATCTTACTCCAAATGCCTGGAACGTCGCGTTTCAGCAGCTATCGGCCGGCACTAGCAACATCCCTGATAATGAGAATCCCATGCAGATTGCGAGTGCATCCCAGAAGCTTATAGACCTGAACAATATGTATTGGGCGGGCAATTCCACCTGGCGGAGCTATAACAAACAAAACGACACTCAGGGATCCATCGACCTCGAAAGGCATTTCAATCTATCGGGCGAAATTTCTGTCGCTTTGAAAGCGGGAGCGATGTACAGGTATACTACCCGTTACTACAACTTCCAAGATGGATATGGCAGCCTGTACGGCGGCTACGCATCGGGACGTCGGAATCAATTAGTTCGGGCGCTTCCGTGGCTGGCGCAGCCTCCTTACAACATCGACACAAACGCTACCGCTTCTACAAGCTTTCCGATCTTTGGGTTCTACAATCCCAACATGAATTATGGCCAGTTTCTTAACGGTAACTATAGCATGTTTTCCGGTGTGGGCACGGGTCCTCTTAGTACAATCATAGCTGAATTGAAAGTGCTCGGCGCACAGACGGCGACTCCGGAAACCGTTCCCGATTATATCCCGGATGTATACGGCAGTCTGGCGAGCGATTATTATGGTAATGAATTCAGGAGCGCCGAATATCTAATGGCAACAATCAACCTGGGGCCGCAGGTTACTGTTGTCGGTGGTGCGCGGTACCAGGGTCTCAAGACTTCGTATACCGCGCCACAATTCATCGGTAATGCTGACGCCACCAATCCTTATCCGCGTACCCTCCCTCACACATGGGTTACCAAAGATGAATACCATGGATATCTCCTTCCCGACATCAATGTGAAATACGATCCGTTCGTCTGGTTGAGTATCCGGGGCTCGTACACCAGTACGCTCGCGTATCCGAACTACTACCAAATCACGCCGAGGATGGATGTTTCCAGCAACAGTGGACATTATGTCGTCTGGAACAACTATGCTTTGAGTCCTGCTTTCTCCCATAACTACGATCTCCAGGTCGCGGCTTACGACAATACTATAGGTTTGCTGGCTGTCGATCCGTTCCTGAAGAGGATCGATGACCTTATGTTCAGTCAGCAGACTTACATCTCCGATCCTTCGCTCTATCCTGGCGTGCCCGCCAATACCAAGACGTTCTCTCTAACGACTTACATCAACAATCCGTACCCGGTCAATCTCTGGGGCGTTGAGGCGGAGTGGCAGACCCATTTCTGGTATCTGCCCGGACCTTTCAGCGGCCTGGTGTTGAATGTCAACTTCACGCATATATTCTCAAGCGCCAAGTATCCCTACAGCGTCACCGAACATTCGCCCGTCTATCCATTCCCTGTCATTCATGTCGATACGACCTACACGGACAGACTGATACAACAGCCCAACGATATTGCCAACCTTTCAATTGGGTATGACTACGGCCAGTTCTCGATACTGGCTTCGATGATATACCAGTCGGAAGTATACAATCAAACGGATTTCTATAACTCGCTTCGTGTGGACAAGACGAAATACTTACGCTGGGACATTTCGGTCAAACAGGGATTGCCATGGACCGACGCCCAAGTTTATCTAGATCTCTACAATCTCAACAGTGCTAACGATGTTTATGTGGTAAGGGGGTCGGGATTTCCGCAGTCGGAATCCGACTATGGCCTTACCGCGGACTTAGGCATTCGCTGGGTACTGGAATGATCAAATGAAGGAAAACTCAGAGAGGAGGAAAGATCCCTATGAGATCGGGTTTGATATAGGTCCTGCTCGCCGGCTGCCCTGGACTCAGAGTATGGCGCCGGCTTTCGTTTCGTCTCACAACATCGGAAGGTTTCTTCTCAAATTAAAACAATCAAAGAAAGGATGCTTGATCATGAAATCAGCTATCATGTCGCTGCTCCTGGTCGCTGTCGCGTCACTTGTAGCGGCGCCATCGGCATCGTTTGCCGCGCAAAGTGCTGATACTGTTGTCGTATCGGCATTACCTCCCGGGAATATCAACAACGTCATCAACGCTGATACAACCTCGGCAGGTTTTGTTAAGCCCAACACGGTATTCTTACTTAAGCCGACAGGCGGACTGGACACCGTCTACTACATGACGGCCCCTGTCAGCGCAAAGGGAAACGTAACCATCGTGGGTTATATCAATCCCACAACCGGACATCCTCCCGTCGTGGCTCCCTCGATTGCACAGGACAACAGCTCCATCGGCTATTTCTTCAATCCACAGGGAAACGACACGTTGATGTTGAAGGGGATATACTTCCTGGGTACGCGTACCGATAGCGTTTCGTTTACCGGACGATTCGCCGAGCCGGTCGGTGACAGCGATGTTTATATTTTCGACCACTGCATTTTTGAAAACATTTCTGGTGCCGGAACGCCGAATATCGTCGACACGTACAATCATGACTACGAAAGTTTCTTCATCACTAACTGCGAGTTCAGGAATAACCAGGACGACAATCCGCAGAATCCCGGATTCGCGTGGGTTGATCCCGGAACATACCCGTGCGACACCGCGAAATTTGTCAACAACACCTTCTTCCTCACCGGCGGATACGTCCTCGGTTCTTCAGGCTTCGGTTGCAAGTACTTGGATTTCGAACACAACACCATTTTCCTCTCCGGTCAGGGAGGAGTATTCGATATGGGACAGATGACCAACGCGACGATAAAGAACAACATATTTTACGGCGTCTCTGCGGCGGCCTATCCTGTAGCGTGGAATCCAACCGCCGGTGGATGGGGATCGGGTTTGATTCTCTTGGACTCATTGACGACTCTGAATTCGTCTCCCTATAACCTGACCGAGGCCGACAGGCACATTACCATCACAAACAACGCGTACTTCTGGCCGAGTCAGATCACGGACAATTGGAATAATCTGAATTCTGCCAAGATAGATACGCCATATGTTCCGTTGCGTCCGCCTGATTTCATAAGTGCATACCCGGCCAGCATGCTGACCAACAAGACAATCTGGCCATACGTCGACGTGGCAAACAATGACAGCGTGGATCCGGGCTTCAACTCTGCTCTCGTACAGCTGGCGGCAGGGAATATGGCAGCTTTCGTCGACACCGTTTGGGCTCACGGCGGATCTGCCAACGGTTTCCGCCCATACGTGTATCCGCTTTCCGATCCTCCTTCATTGACAGCATCGTGGCCGAATGTGCCTCAAGACTGGGCATCCAAGCAGGGATACCCGGTTGCGGAGAATCTCGCCTATACTGCCAACCTGGTCGGTTCCGACGGCTTTTCTTTGGGGGATCTCAACTGGTTCCCGGCGCAGCTCAAGCTTTGGCAGGAAGGCAAGGTAAATGCGGTGAAAACGGTCGGGCCGCAAGTTCCCGCTAAGTTCTCGCTCAGCCAAAACTATCCGAACCCGTTCAACCCGACTACGGATATAAAGGTTAGCCTGGCACACGCAGGCGTGATGAACCTGACAGTCTACAACGTCCTCGGCCAGATCGTCCAGGTAGTCGACCAGGGATATAAACCCGCCGGCGAATATATTTACAACGTCAACATGGATAGATTTGCCAGCGGCGTCTATTTCTATACCCTCCGCCAGGGAACGAACGAAATTACAAAAAAGATGCTTCTCCTTAAGTAACACCTCTGGATGCGCCTGCGGCCCTCAACGGCTGCACGCGCATCCTTTTCAAAGCGTGATAGCTTTTTTCCTCGCGTTTCAATACATAAAGGAATTCGTCGCACCTTTCGTTTTGAAGGACATTTTTTCTCACATAGGCATCAGGCGGGCGGAAGTGAAACATTTATGAAAAAGCAGCTGCCAATCTTGACTCTAATACTGGTCCAAATCCTGGCGGTGAACGGAATCTGCGGTGTCTTTCCGGTCCGCCAACACCTGTTGATGGACTACGACTGGAAATTTATTCATGCAGATGTCAAGGGTGCCGAGAAGACGAGTTTTGATGACAGCGAGTGGAAAACGGTCGACATTCCATACGACTGGAGCATCGAAGGAATGTTCAACAAGAACGCGGCCACAGGGGGAGCCGGCGGCTATCTTCCGACGGGCATCGGCTGGTATCGTAATCACTTTATCTTACCGACATTTCATAAAGGCGACGATTGCTGGATAGAGTTTGAAGGAGTCTATATGAACAGCGACGTCTGGATTAACGGCCATTTCCTCGGTAATCATCCGTACGGCTACACGAGTTTCAATTATGATCTGACGCCGTATGTCAAGCGGGGGGAAAACGTGATTGCGGTACGGGTCGACAATTCGCTTCAACCTAACAGCCGGTGGTACTCGGGTTCCGGAATCTACCGCAACGTGTGGCTTAATATTACCGGCCCGGTTCACATTGCGCAGTGGGGGACATACATTACGACCCCCGATGTCGATTCTTCCTCCGCTACTGTTCAAGTCCGCACTACCGTCGACAATCGATTGACATCAACTGAGAATATCGAGCTGCATTCGTCAATCGTGAGCAGTTCAGGCGAAGTGGTTGCATCCGTCGAGACTCCGGTCTCATTAGTTCAGTCAGGACGAACGAAAGTCGAACAGACTTTGAAAGTATCTTCTCCTTCACTCTGGTCGATAGAGACTCCGTTGATGTACAGGATGAGATCGATATTGCTCGATGGGACAAAGGTCGTGGACAGTCTCATGACTCCTTTTGGAATCCGAAGTATACGTTACGATGTCAACAAAGGATTTTTCCTGAATGGGAAGCATGTGAAGATGCATGGGGTTTGCCTCCACCCCGATGCTGGCTGTCTCGGTGTAGCGGTTCCGGTCCAGGCATGGGTGAGGCGTTTGAAACTCCTAAAGGCAATGGGCTGCAATGCGATCCGTACGGCGCATAATCCCCCTACACCTGAGTTCCTCAGGCTTTGCGACAAGATGGGATTCCTGGTGATGGACGAAGCTTTCGATGAATGGTCAATCGCGAAGAGCCAGGTTAAATATGGCTATCACCTCTATTTCAAAGAGAACTGGAAATCCGATCTGCTTTCCATGATCCGGCGCGACCGGAATCATCCGAGCATCGTCATATGGAGTGCAGGCAACGAAGTCCTCGAACAGGGCTCGGATTCGGGTACTGCCGTACTGAAGGAGCTAATCGAAACTTTTCACAAGGAAGACCCGACCAGGCCGGTTACCGTTGCCAGCGACCATATCGCCGATCCCACATATCCCGCTAAGCTTTCTTTTCTTAATACAGAGGAGATAGTCGGATACAATTACGTGGACCGCTGGGGAAAGCGCAGGGAACTCTATTACAGCATAGACAGGCACAACCATCCGAATTGGAAAATGATCGGCACGGAATGCACGTCGATCCCGAGCATCCGAGGATATTATGCGATGCCGTGGGACACAACGTCGAACCCGTTCATGAACTACCTGAACTACACGACAAACATGATCGAGGCCGAGCAGCTATGGGAATTCGAAGCGATCCATGATTATGTCATTGGCGATTTCATGTGGACCGGTATCGACTACCTTGGCGAGGCGGAGTGGCCTGCCAAGAGCTCCAGCTTCGGCGTGATCGATCTCTGCGGCTTCCCAAAGGACAGCTATTATTTTTATCAGAGCCAGTGGTCCGATAAGCCGGTGCTTCATCTGCTTCCTCATTGGAACTGGAAAGGACATGACGGTCAAGTCATTCCGGTAATCGCATATACAAACTGCGACAGCGTGCAGCTTTACGTTAATGGCAAACCGTTCGGAATGGAATCCTATGTCTTTCCGCAGCAAGGCCATGCCGGTGCTTGGGACAAATACGCACATCCGTATGTATACCCAACAACTTCGGATCTTCACCTCTCATGGAGCGTACCTTACGAGCCCGGTACACTCGAGGCCGTCGGCAAATGGCATGGGAAAACAATCACTGACATCGTACATACTACATCCGTACCTTATGCGATCAGGCTGTCGGCTGACAGGACCAAAGTCAAGGCCGATGCCGAAGACATTGCGGATGTTAAAGTGGAAATTGTGGACAAACATGGATGGGTTGTACCAACGGCGGACAATCTCATCGATTTCAAAGTTGAAGGCGAAGGGACGTTGGACGGAACCGATAATGGAAATCCTGTCGACACCACCCCGATGAAGAGCCATGAGCGAAAGGCATTCAATGGCCTCGCGCTTGCAGTGATCAAATCGATTCGTAAGCCTGGCCCGATTAGACTAATCGTCACTTCCAAAGGCTTGAAGAGTGCGGAGATTGAGATCGTATCGGAGACGCCTGCCCACGGCCCGGCAACGGTCGAGAGTATGGCCCGATAGCGAGTCGGGCAACCGATAAGAGATAGGAACAGATCATGCGAAAGACAATTCAATTGGAACAGGCGGAGTCGGCTGGCTCCGCCAAAATACTGAACGCGTTTTCAACGGCGAAGCGGATTGCCGGCGGGCTCTTCTTACTTCTTCTGACGATTGTAGTGCTTGCTCCCGATGCCGCTGCCCAGTTTGCTAATGGTGCCGACGTGAGCTGGCTGCCGCAAATGGAGGCGGCGGGGTATGTCTTCAAGAACCAGTCCGGAGTTGAGATGAATTGCCTGGATATTCTGAAAGAAGAAGGCATAAATGCGATCCGGATCAGGGCCTGGGTCAATCCGAAGGGAGGATACTGCGACACCAAGTATGTCACCTCATTGGCCCACCAAGCGGACAGCATGGGGTTCGATATTCTCATAGACTTTCATTGCAGCGACACATGGGCCGATCCGTCTCACCAATATACGCCGGCCGCATGGGCCAGCGATTCGCTCCCACAGCTCCTTACTAATCTCTATGACTATGTCTACGGTGTAATGGACACGCTGAAAATGGCGGGCGTTGTTCCGAAGTGGGTACAGATTGGAAATGAGACCAACAATGGGATGATGTGGCCGTTGGGGATGGCTACCACGCATATGGCCAACTTCGCTCAAATGATCGACACCGGCTATGCTGCCGTCAAAGCGATCGACAGCACAACACAGGTGATCGTTCACTTGTCGAATTCATACGACGATACGATGTACAGGTGGATGTTCGACGGCCTTGAGAAATATGGTGCAAGGTGGGACATCATTGGAATGTCCGCATACCCGTACTGGGCGAACCTCCCCTGGCAGACCGACGACAGCCTGACACTCGTGACCATGAAGGATATGATCGCGAGATACCATAAGAAAGTGATGGTGGTCGAAGCGGGATACGCATATAGTCAGCCTGTAACAGCGAATCACTATCTCATGGATCTTATCGCGAAGACTAAATCTGTAGGAGGGCTGGGCGTGTTCTACTGGGAACCGGAGTGTTATAACTGGCAGGGATACCAAATGGGTGCCTGGAATCCCGCCAATGAAGAACCCACTGTCGCTCTCGACGCCTTCCTGGGGAAGTACGCAACTGCTGTCGTAGGACCGACACGTCCCGAAGGATTCAACCTGCATGTCTATCCTAACCCGTTCAACCCAACCACGACCATTCAATACAATCTTCCGGTTCGGTCGAACGTCTCGATCAATATCTACAATGTCCTGGGACAGGAAGTCAGACAACTCGTCAGCGGATACCAGAATCAGGGCACACACACTTTGAGCTGGTCAGCGAACGGACTGGCAAGCGGTGTTTACTTCTGCCGGCTCAGCGCATCGGACTATCTCGCGATGCGGAAACTTGTGTTATTGAAGTAGAATCGTCCGGTCCTATCCTGCATAAAAACTCGGCTGACTTGCCGTCGCAGCCAAGTCAACCTTCTATATCTTTCGAATGTACTATCACAATCTTAAACCTGGGAGCTATGTAATGTTAAGGCGGATTTGTACAATGGTGGCCGTTCTCTTACTCGGCTCGCTTCCTGCCTTCGGGGCACAGAACGGTGCTTCGGCAGCCAAGGATCTGAATTCACCAATCCCCCGGCAGAAGCTTCTGATGGACTACGGCTGGAAATTCCACTTCGGAAATTCTGCCGACCCGAAGCTTGATTTCGGATACGGGTCCGGTGAGATTTACGCGAAAGAGGGAATCGGCCCTGAAGCCACGATGCCGAAGTTTAACGACAGCTCCTGGCAGTCGATCAACCTTCCCGATGACTGGGCGGTTTACCTTCCGTTTGTGCATGTCAAGGATTTTGCGATCATGGGGCACGGATACAAACCGATCGGCGGAGAATTCCCGGCTACTTCTATAGGGTGGTACAGGAAGGAATTTACCGTCCCGGCGAAAGACTCCACGAAGAGAATATCAATACAGTTCGACGGGGTTTATAGAGATTGCATTGTCTGGCTGAACGGTAACTTCGTAGGGAAAAACATGAGCGGATATGCTCCGTTCTCGTTCGACGTCACGAACTTCGTCAATTACGGCGGACAAAATGTCCTGGTCGTGAGGGTCGATGCTGAGAACTACGAAGGCTGGTTTTACGAGGGGGCGGGCATATACAGGCATGTTTGGCTCATAGAAACTCCACCGCTCCACATCCCGATATACGGCACATATGTCAGGACGGCTTCCATCGAGGGAGGCCGGGCGACTTTAGCAGTTCAAACGAAGGTCAGCAACAGGGAGGACGAAGCAGCACGATTCGATGTGGAATCAATTATCATAGACAATCATGGGAACATAGTAGCGAGAGCCTCGACCGCAGGAACCAGAATGCTTCCGTATGAGAAGAGAAAATTCGAACAGAGCATGACTGTTGACCGCCCGGCATTGTGGTCTCCTGACCATCCAAGTCTTTACAAGCTCGTTTCTGTCATAAAATCTGGCGGCAAAGTAATAGACCGCGTGAATACAACCTTCGGCATCCGTACGCTCAGGTGGACCAGCAACGACGGTTTCTTCCTGAACGGGAAGCGAGTGGAGATAAAGGGCACCTGCAATCACCAGGACTTTGCAGGCGTGGGGACCGCGCTCCCGGACGGGCTGCAATATTTCCGTGTTAAGAAGCTGAAGGAGATGGGTTGCAATGCATGGCGAACGAGCCACAACCCTCCGACACCCGCACTTCTCGATGCGTGCGATAAGCTGGGGATGCTCGTCATGGACGAAAACAGGCTTCTGAATAGCTCGCCGGAATACGTGTCGCAGTTTAAGAGGATGATACGCCGGGACAGAAACCACCCGTCAGTGGTCATCTGGTCGATCGGCAACGAGGAATGGGGAGTACAGGACACGCCTGTCGGTGTAAGAATAGCGAAGACGCTGATACGTATTCAAAAGGAGCTCGACCCTTCGAGGACGTGCACTTTCGCGGCGAACGACGGCGATGCGTTCAATGACGCCGTCAACAGCGTCATCCCAGTTAGAGGCTTCAATTATCACGTTTATGATATTCAGAAGTATCACGAGCAGCATCCCGGCCAGCCGCTTATCGGGACGGAGACAGCAAGCACGGTTTCCACACGCGGAGAATACGCGAGCGATACCGCGAAGGGGTATGTCAGTGATTACGACGTCAACGCACCACCTTGGGGCGAAACGGCGGAGCAATGGTGGAAGTTCTACGATGAGCACAGGTACCTTGCCGGCGGGTTTGTCTGGACAGGATTCGATTACCGCGGTGAGCCGACGCCTTACGAATGGCCCGACATAAATTCCAACTTCGGCATAATGGACGTATGCGGATTTCCCAAGAACAATTTCTATTATTACCAGTCATGGTGGAGTCATAAGAACGTGTTGCATATTTTCCCGCACTGGAACTGGCCCGGTAAGATCGGCCAGCCCATCGATGTCTGGTGCTTCAGTAATTGCGACAGCGTCGAATTGCTGTTGAACGGCAAGAGCCTCGGTACGAAAGTGATGGAGCGTGATTCTCATTTAGAGTGGACGGTGAATTATGAACCAGGTACGCTCGAAGCACGGGGATGGAGGGACGGGAAGACCATCGTCGATAAAGAGGAGACAACGGGGCGTCCGGTCGCCATCCGCCTAAAGCCAGACCGCGACACCATTCGCGCCAATGGCGAAGACGTATCCGTTGTCGAAGTTACGGTTGTCGATTCTCTTGGAAGGGAGGTACCGACTGCCGATGATCTGATTCACTTCCAGGCCGAAGGACAGGGCTCTATCATAGGCGTCGGAAACGGCGATCCGAGCAGCCACGAGCCAGACAAATATCCTGACGGCGGTTATCAACGAAAACTTTTCAACGGCAAATGCGAAGTCATAATCCTGTCGGATCGCGAGCCGGGTGAAATAAGACTCCAGGCGACGGGCTACGGCCTGAGGGATGCAACGTTGAGAATCGGAACAAGGCAATCCAAGCTTGTCCCTCTAGTGGGCGAGTAGCCCTGTGCCTTTTCCTGGCGGAGCTCTAATGCTGTCGTGGATAATTGTGTCACAGAAATGCCCGCGGGTCGTCTATACTGCAAGATGCTGCCATACGGAGCCGTCATCGATCGGAGCTGTACAGAAAATCAAATAGAGCCTTTACTGAAATCTCTTAGTTCAAACCGGAGCGTGGAATATTGGAATCAAGTTCAGATGTAGTCGGCTTAATAAGAGAAAAATACTTAGGAATATACGACCGCAACGACAGTATGGTGATAGTCAGGTCGCCGGGCCGCATCAACCTGATTGGGGAACATACCGACTACAACGAAGGGTTTGTGCTCCCTTCGGCGATAGACCGAGCGATTTACCTTGCGGTCGGGCCGTGTCGCGGCTTCGACGTTTCCCTGACTTCCCTGGATCTTAACGATCAACTGCGCTTTGACGTCCGGGAAGCAGCGAAATCTCAAAAGGCATGGGCAAATTACCTGATCGGGATAGTTCACGAACTCAATAGAGCAGGGCACCATATCGGCGGCTTCAACTGTGTCTTTTCGGGAGACATCCCGATCGGTGCAGGGATGTCGTCGTCGGCAGGAATCGAAGCGGGACTGGCATTTGCTCTCAACAGTATGTTCGACCTCGGTATTGGAAGAAGGGATCTTGCGAGAATCGCGCAGCGTTCGGAAAATGAGTTCGTCGGTGTCCGTTGCGGAATCATGGACCAGTTTGCCAACTTGCTCAGTAAAGGCGAGTCTGCGCTGCACCTCGACTGCCGAAGCCTTCAATATGAGTATATCCCTTTTATAAGGAGGGACCTGGAGTTTGTCCTCTGTGACACGGGAGTGAAACACAGCCTGGCTTTCTCGGAGTACAATCTCAGAAGGGAACAATGTGAAACAGGCGCAGGCATAATCAGAAAATATTTCTCCGGTGTCCGGAGCCTTCGCGATGTCGAACCGGAAATGCTGAGGGAACATAAAGATGAATTGGGCGACACGATATACGGACGATGCAAATATGTAGTGGAAGAAAATGCGCGCGTGAATTTAGCCGGCAAATATCTGAGACAGAACGATTACGACAAATTCGGGGAACTCCTCTACGCTTCCCACGAAGGCTTGAGAGATGAATACCAGGTCAGCTGCAGGGAACTGGATGTACTGGTCGATGCGGCAACGAACATCGATGGAGTCCTCGGCGCAAGGATGATGGGTGGTGGTTTCGGTGGATGCACCCTGAACCTTGTGGACCGCGAATCGGCCGAAGAGTTTAAGTCGAAAATAAGCGAGTCCTACCGGAGAGAGACCGGCAAGGTGCCGCAGCTTTATGAATGCAGCCTTATGCCGGGAACCGATTTGGTTCCCGATTGATGAGACTCTCAGCCGCTCTAGCCCCGGCTGTGATTCCTGATGATATTTTTTCATATTTGGACTAACAATGGACAATCTGCTAAGAAGCACACATCGCAGGTTCAACCCGCTGACGGGCGAGTGGATACTTGTCGCGCCCGGAAGAATCCAGAGACCATGGCAGGGGAAGGTGGAAAGGCTCCCAGAACCATCCCGGCCGGAATATGATTCTTCGTGTTACCTTTGTCCCGGCAATACAAGAGCAAACGGAGGGACGAATCCCGATTACTCGTCGACTTACGTCTTCGACAACGACTTCAGCAGCCTGTCACACTCCACGGCGGAGGCCATGATGGATGAGAGCGGGATCCTGCTCGCGGAATCGGAACGGGGGATTTGCAGGGTTATTTGTTTTTCGCCGCGCCATGACGTTACGCTTGCCGAGATGGGTGAGCCGGATATCGGGCGGGTGGTCGAGACTTGGAAGAAGGAGTACGAAGATCTCGGCAGTCTTGACGACGTAAATCATGTACAGATTTTTGAGAACAAGGGCGAATTGATGGGTTGTAGTAACCCACATCCGCATTGTCAGATATGGGCAGAGAGTGCAATCCCGGTCGAGCCGTCGAAAGAAATCAAGAGGTTTGATGAGTCGTATCGAGAAAGAGGGAAGTGTCTCCTCTGCGGGTATCTCGATTACGAATTGAAAAGCGGTGAGCGGCTGATATACGAAAACTCAAACTTCGCCGTCGTCGTGCCGTTCTGGGCTTCATGGCCTTTCGAAACGATGGTCCTGTCGAAGCGTCACCTTACTAGTCTTGCCTATTTCGATGATACAACCGTTCACGATTTCTCTGCCGCTCTGAAACACATTACCGTGAGGTACGACAATCTCTTCGAGGTCTCATTCCCTTACTCATCCGGTATTCATCAGGCGCCCACCGACGGCGTCGACCACTCGTCCTTTCATTTCCACATGCATTTCTATCCGCCACTTCTCAGGTCGGCTACAGTGAAGAAATTCATGGTTGGCTATGAGATGATGGCAAACCCTCAGAGAGATTTGACCGCGGAACTCGCCGCCGAGAAATTGAGAAGTCTTCCGACTATTCACTTCAAAGCTAGATAAGCACCGATGGTGCCTTCTCCGTCGGCCAGAATGTCTTCCTTCTGCTTCTAAGTTCAAACCCCATTCTCTCAGTGAATCGGGCCGTCACACTCGTTATCGTGCTTCATTTCAATCTCGAAATAGGAATCGGTGTCTTCCGATGATCGTTAAGAATGTATTCGGGGAACTTCCCGACGGACGCGAAGCACATCTCTATTCGCTCAGAAATGGGAACGGGATGCTTGTCGACATAACGGATTTTGGCGCCAGTGTCGTCTCGATATTCGTCCCCGACAGGGACGGGAAGTTTGACGATGTGACTTTCGGCTACGACTCTGTCGACGGCTACCTGCACGGCTCCAGCTTCCTCGGAGCGACAATCGGAAGATTTGCGAATCGAATCGATAAAGGCCGATTCAAACTTGACGGAGTGGTGTATCGTTTGCCTGTGAATGACGGGGGAAATACTCTTCACGGAGGGCCGTCAGGTTTCCACAAAAGGCTCTGGTCCGCCGAGCCTCTAAACGCAAATGAAGGAGAGTCTTTGAAGCTGTCTTACGTGAGCGAGGACGGCGAGGAAGGCTTTCCCGGTACCTTAACGGCAAATGTGATCTTCACTTTGACAATTGACAATGCCCTTGAGATTCGGTTATCGGCCAGCTCGGACAAGCTTACCGTAGTTAATATGACTTTCCACGGCTACTTCAACCTGACCGGCAACCCTGAGAGATCGATACTCGGTGAAGAGCTGATGATCGACTCGGATCATTATACTCCCTTAGACGACACCCAAATCCCGACAGGTGTCATCGAGGAGGTTGCAGGTACTCCGATGGATTTCAGGATACCCACTCAGATCGGACTACGCATCGACGAGGCGCACGAACAGCTGAGGATCTGCAGGGGCTACGACATGAATTGGGTCCTGAACAGCCAGAACAACCACGTCCGTAAGGTGGCTGAGCTTTACGATCGGCCAAGCGGAAGGTCGATGAGCGTTTTCACCAACGAGCCGGGGATGCAGTTTTATACCGGCAACTTCCTCACAGGCAAGGAAAAAGGGAAAGGCGGCGTCGCTTACGGGTATAGAAGTGCCGTCGCTCTCGAGACGCAGCATTATCCCGACTCCCCGAACAAACCAGATTTTCCATCTACATCCCTCCTCCCGGGGCATACCTACCATTCCACTACGATATACAAGTTCTCCGTACGCTGATCGGCGTACAACCCGCCTTTCATCTCACCCCAACGACAGCAACCGATTATTTGACTTATCCATCGAGATTTGATTCTCCGATTTCCTCTTTCAATTCCCACCTGATCGTAACCAACCTTCTCCTAATCCATCGTACCGCGAAATGTACAAAGCCAGGCATCCTCACAATGCTCCTTTTGCCGTCGATAGAAATTTCTTTCCAGCGCGGCAAAACTCCGGTGTTCAATAGTAACTATTGGTAGAAGGGGACGCCCCGGCGGCTCAGCGCCCTCCCGGCATAGCTGCCCGAATTGCGTACGCGAATTTGTTCTGGCAGTACGTGCCAATTCGTATCATACGTCGGCCCGTAAGATTAGTGCTGACATAATCTGACATCCTCCAAACATTATTGTGACATCCAGGGACTCTGTTTCTGCCAACTTCATGCGAAGTGATGGACAAGTGAAGACCTATTTAAAGATCGATGTGAGGAAAAGAATACTTCCGGCTTTCGCGGTTATCATCCTGACGGGCTCTTCGGCTAGCGCTCAGCAGTGCGGCGGATTCGTCTCCTTTCAGCCGCGCGAGATCGCGCCAGGTGCTTATATGGAATTCCCGCCGGGAAGATTGGTTTATCGGCGGTCATTGGGAGTGCCAGTAATGCTTGACGATATACACGACGGCGGAAAACCGAATCTTTCAGCCTGGTCCGCGCATATGGAAGGAATAATCGGCATTGAGTATCTGACAGCAGGAGACTTCGATATCCAGGATAAGACCGTCTCAGATGAGTTCGAAGTTCGATTCGCTCCCTTTATGGGGTGGTATACCGCACTGTTTGAGATGAGGGGTCTTCAATGGCTCAGGTTTGCGCCTTACGCCGGCGTCTCATGTCTCAAGATATTCGGTCCGCGGGAAAAAGGAAAGAAGCGCTGGGGGCCGATCCCAGCCTCGGTGTAAGGGAAGGTTATGACCTTGTCTGTAATACAGAAAAACGGTTCACCGCGTTTGTTATGTTCGAAGCTACAATCCGCTAACCGGCCTTGTCTTTTGTCGCCTTTGTCATCATGGAACAAACAGATTAATATGCATCTTAATTCAAAATGGGGGCAGGATGTTTCCAGGCTCGGTAAAACAGGCCGGCAGATTCTTCTCTGAGGCGAGGATACTCGAACTCTATTCGGAAATTCGCGACTACCTTCCGAAACAGCGGAGGAAGGAGTTTGAGAAATCATGGGTTGTCAACAACCTTCTGGTTGGCTCCAGGAAGAGACGTCGTCTTGAGAAGAAGCTTCGTTGCACGCTTCCGGCGCTTATCGATATCACGCCGACGGAGAAGTGCAATTTAAATTGTCTCGGCTGTTGCGCGTTGAGCTACAGCCGGAGCGTTGAGATGACGGCCGATCAGATCAGGTCCATAATTGGGCAGGCGCGGGAGCTGGGCATTTATCTTGTCGGGTTTCTCGGCGGGGAGCCGTTCGCAAGGAAGGACCTGTTCCGCGTCGTCGAGGAAAACAACGATATGGCCTTCAGGATATCCACGAACGGTACGATGCTCGAGGGGGAAACAATCGAGGCGCTGAAAAGATGCGGAAACCTGGTGACCTTCTTCAGCCTTGAGGGATTTGAGGAGGAGACCGACGGCTGGAGGGGGAACGGTGTTTACACGCACATAATGGAATCCATGTCTAAGCTTAAGCAGGAACGGCTGCTGTTTGGATTCTCAGTTTTGTTACATAAGAACAACGTAAGAGCTGTCGTATCGACTCCCTTCCTCGCTGCGATGCGCGACGCAGGCTGTAAATTCGGCCTGTTCTTTCCTTACGGTCCTGCCGGAGACAGTGCCCGTTATGAGCTGAGGCTCGATGAAAATGAGATCTCGGAAAGTCTCTCTATCCTTGGCGTACTTTCGAAGAATTATACGATGCTTCTAATAAAGGAAGGCTTCACTGCACCGGGCGATTCCGGCGACTACATCGCCGAGAAAGGATGCCGCGCCGGAGTAACCGTCAATATCACGCCGGAGGGGAATGTGGAGCCATGCAACTGCATTCAGTTCTTCAAGGACAATATACTCACGTCGCGATTGGAGGATATATATGCATCGCCCTATTTCGAAGAAATCAGGGAGCTGCATCCGGAAGACCGCCGCGAATGTCTCGTCGTTGCCAGGCCACGTGAAGTGATGGAAGTGGTAAAAAGACACCAAGTGAGCGAGACCCACAAAGATGCTATGAGCCATCTCGAGAAATACGTTTGGAACATCGAAAGAAAAGAACAACGCATCCCCTCTCGTCAGACAAGACCTATTGATATTTAATAACTGCACCACGAAGATACTCCTATTAACGCGATAAAGAGCCGCGAGATTCTGTCCGAGCTTGAACCCTTGTCTTGGCCTTAGTGAACTCGTTCAGGCACAACGGTGTTGATATGGATGAGACTATGAAAACCGGGAGGGACTTCTTGTCGTCCACATAACTGGTAGTCTGCATCCCGGTTCAGATCGTCGATAAAGGAGGAGTGATCGTGCCGAACAAGAGGAGGGGCGACGCACATGGAAAGGCGGGGCGGCCTTTGCGGGAGATCGATCAATTCCGTCAGCTTATTCATATGTCGCCGGATATGATAGCGATTCACACGAGGGGTATAATAGCCTATATGAATCCGGCTGGAATAAGAATGCTCGGCTACAGGAGAGCTATAGATGTAATAGGCCGGCCGATAAGCCAATTCCTTCACCCTGATGACAGACCCATGGTGGCCGAGATGGTTAAGGATCTGTATTCTGAAAAGCAAAAAAGGCAGGGTTTCAGGTTCAGATTTATGCGTCCCAACCGCACTGCCATTTATCTCGAAATATCCTCCGCCCCCATTTCAAGGAACGATCCGGAGTCGCGTCTGGTGCTGGCACGCGATATCACCGAAAAAGTCAAGTCTGAGGAGACTCTGCGTGCGAGCGAAGAGCTCTTCCGCCTTTTCGTCCAGGGTGTCAAAGGGTACGCTATGTACACGATGGATACGCATGGGAATATCACAAGCTGGAACGTCGGCTCACAACGCATGAAGGGATACCGTAAGAATGAGATACTCGGTAAGCACTTCTCCATCTTTTTCCTTCCGTATGACATTGCAAACGGGATTCCACATGCTCTCCTGAGAAAAGCCGAAAAGGAGGGGCAGGTAGAAAACGAAGGATGGCGGGTCCGCAAAGACGGAACTTGTTTCTGGGCGGGGACTCTTCTGACTGCAATGCGAGATGGCAGCGGGAGGCTCGTTGGCTTCTCCAAAATTACCAGAGACCTTACCGATGAAAAAGGCACGACAGACCGGCTTATAAAGGAGGTCCGTCAACTCCAGGCTGTATTTGACCGGAGCCACGCAGTAATGTTTCTCAAAGATACTTCGGGAAGGTATATTCGTGTCAACGGGCAATTCGAAAAATCCTTCGGTGTGAAGGCTGACGACATACTCGGGAAAACCGACAGAGAAATATTCCCTCCAATCCAGGCAAAAGAGTTTGAAGAAAACGACAGGAAGGTGATCGAGTCGAGGGTTCCATTGGTCTTCGAGGAAACTGCCTGGTACAGGGACGGACAGCATACAAATCTTGTTGTGAAGTACCCGCTCACCGACGAAAGAAGGGCGATCTATGCAATCGGAGGAGTGGTTACAGATATCACGCATTTGAAAGCAAATGAAGAGCTCCTGCGTTCAACAAACATGAAGCTGGAAGCCGTCCTGAATGCGGCCCCTCTCGCTATTCTTACAGTCGACGACCGTGGGAGGATAATGAGCTGGAACAGGGGAGCCGAAGAAATGTTCGGTTGGAAGAAGGAGGAGGCGGTAGGGAAAATCTTCCCAGCAGTTCCTCCCTCTGGACTCAAGCATTTCCTCGACGGAATCAAGAGTGGGTTCAAAGGTGGATCGCTTGCGGGGTGTCGCGCTGAGAGGCGGAAGAAGGATGGTACGACTCTGGAAGCAAGTATCGCTTATGCGCCGGTAATCGATTCCGATGGCCGCATAGGAAGCGTGATAGTAGTCATCGAAGACGTAACAGACAGAATGCGGGCGGAAAGGGAGGTAGAACAGTCGCGCGAGAAACTACGGAATATGACTCGGAAGCTCGAGTCGGTACGCGAGCAGGAAAAGAAAAGGATTGCGCTCGAGATCCACGATGAGCTCGGTCAAATGCTCACAGCCTTGAAGATGGATTTGAGCATTTTGCAGGAAGGAGTCTCAACCGGCAGACTGAAGTCACAAATCGAAATGACAGGTCAGTTGGACTCTTCGATCCGGCTCATTGACAACGCCATAGACACCGTCCGGAAGATTGCTACAGACTTGAGACCCGGGATCCTGGACCATCTCGGATTTGAAGCCGCCATATTGGATCTCGGTAAGTCTTTCGAGAAAAGGTCTGGGATTCAGTGTACCGTCGATGCGAAACTGGGCAACATAAAACTCGGGCAGGAACAAGCCATCGCGCTTTACCGGATAATGCAGGAGTCCCTCACGAACGTGGCAAGGCATTCTAAAGCAACACGTGTGCTTATATGCGCAGCCCGCAGGAACGGGTTTCTTTCGCTCGAGGTTCATGACAACGGTGAAGGAATCGACGGAACTCATTTGTCGGGTCATGAGTCGGTCGGGATTTTCGGGATGCGCGAGCGTGCAGAAGCGATCGGCGGCTCTTTCTCTATCGCTCCCCGCGATAAAGGTGGAACCACCGTTAGAATCCTCCTCCCTTTCAGCAGCCCGATGGGCGGCACTTCCCACGGGACAAACGGAAACTGAGAGTATGTATTCATGAAACAAATAAATGTGTTCATGGTCGACGATCATGAATTGATCCTGGAGGGAATTCGAAAGACATTGAGCCTGGTTCAGGAAATGTCGATTGTCGGGGAAGCCAGATCGGCGGAACAGCTGCTCGGAGGCTCGGTGGCGAAGAATGCCGACATCATCCTTCTCGATATCGACCTACCCGGAAGAAGCGGTCTCGAGGCGCTGGTCGAAGTGAAGGCTGTTTTCCCGCAGGCCCGCATTCTCTTCCTGAGCATGTTTCCGGAGGATCAATTTGCAGTCAGGGCTCTGAAGGCGGGAGCACACGGGTACGTTACGAAGAAAGCCGTCGCACAGGAGCTCGTCGACGCGATCAGAACTATTGCGGCGGGGGGAAAATATGTAAGCCCGGGCGTTGAACAGCAGCTTCTGCGGGAAATCGGCTACAACGAAGGAAGAGGCCCGCTCGAAACTCTTTCCGACAGGGAGTTGTCGGTACTCAGGCTTATTGCAAGAGGTAAATCGGCGGGAGCCATCGCCGCACAATTATCGTTGAGCGTAAGCACCGTTACTACCTATCGAAGCCGGCTCCTGAAGAAACTGGATATGAAGACCAATGCCGAGCTGGTTCGCTTTGCACTGGAGAACAGAATCATCATGTGACATCCTGACCCCATCCGGTGTTCGCAACCCTGCTCCCGGTAATTCTCCAACCGAATCCTTTTTGACTTTCTCTACATTAAGTGCGTACAATGGCGCCAACGCCTGTCATCATTTTTGTGACTTCATCTTCAGGCTATCGGCGACAAGCGTCGGCTTTCATAATAGGGTAATTTGCGTGGACAAACGGCCGATCGGACAGAGTAGGAATGTTGAGAATATTCGTAGCTGATAATTCACCGATAATAAGAGAACGGTTGAAGAGCATGATGGAAGCGGTGGGGGGCATCGATGTGGTCGGTGAATCCGCCAACTATAGTGAATCGATTTCTGAAATCAGGCGCACCCGGCCGGACGTCATACTCGTCGACATGAATATCGCAGGCGGAACCGGAATCGATCTATTGTCGGAGATCCACGAACAGGATTGGACGGTAACCAAGATAGTTCTGTCTGACTATTCAACTCCGCCGTACCGTAACGCCTGCATGATGGCGGGCGCCGACTATTTCTTCGACAAGGCCATGGATTACAAGAAGCTCAGGCAATTGATTCGCGGGCTGGCAAGCTCAAGAATGTTGTCCGACGTCGATGATGCGTTATATGCTAGCTCGAAAAGGAAGCGCCATTGACCGTCCCCAGAGGAGAAGGAAGGAGAACCGATCGGTTTATGAACCTCGAAAAATCGGGACAGCTTTCCGGCACTCTGGCTGCTTATGAAGAACAGTATCGAATATTGTTCGATCACAATCCAAATCCAATGTGGGTATATGATCTGGAGACTTTGCGTTTCCTTGCGGTCAACGACGCGGCCGTTTATCACTACGGTTATTCGCGGGACGAATTTTTTGGAATGACCATTCGTGATATTCGTCCACCCGAAGATTTGGCAAGGCTGGATGAGAATCTCCGCCTCGCCGTCGTTCATTCCGATCCGCGAATGATCGGATATGCCTTCGAGCTTCAGAAACGTTATGCCTATATGCCGGGCGCCAAATCCCGATTGACAGGCGTTCTGAAGTCAGGGCGTACCGAAATGATCAACGACATCCCGGACGAAATGCTCGTGGCGCGGGCTAAGGATGAGGACGACCTTCGAATATTCAGGATGCTCGGTCCCGGGGCAGTGATGATAGTACCGCTGCTTGCCTTCGAAAGGACGCTTGGTGCAATCACGCTTGTCCATGCCGAATCGAAAAGGAAATTCACCGAAGAGGACAGGCTGCTCGCAGAGGATCTCGCCCGTCGCGCCGCTATGCAGATAGAACTTGCGAGGCTGTATCGTGAGACCAAAGAGCTCAACGCGTCGATCGAGAAAACAGTCGACGAACGCACTTTGGAACTCCAGGCGGCTAACAGGGAGCTGGAAGCTTTTTCATATTCTGTCTCACACGGTCTGCGGGCTCCGCTTCGCCATATACACGGGTTCTCCGACCTTCCCGCGAGGCATACTGGGATCTCTCTTGATGAGAAGGGAAAGCGCTATCTCGGATATATTTCCAATTCCGTGAAAGAGATGGGCGTTCTTATAGACGATCTGGTGATGTTTTCGCGAAGGGGGCGTGTGGAGATGAGAAAATCATCTGTCGACCTGCGCGATACGGTAGAGAGCGTTATCAACAGTATGAGCCAGGAAACCGGCGGCCGGGATATTAAATGGAAGATTTACTGGCTGCCCGTTGTGGAAGCAAATCAAAACATGCTGAGGCTGGAATTTCAGAACATTCTCGGGAACGCGGTGAAATACACTCGCCCCATGGAGAGGGCCGTTATCGAGATCGGGGGAAGGTTGAATGACGGGGAAGCGGTCATTTCCGTACGTGACAACGGTGTCGGATTCGATATGAAGTACTCGGACAATCTCTTCGGCGTATTCCAGCGGGTCCATTCCTCCGAAATATTTGAAGGAAGTGGAATCGGTTTGGCAAATGTTCGCAGGATCATACATCGTCATGGCGGGAGGACCTGGGCTGAGGGCGAGGTCGACAGGCGAGCTGCAATATACTTTTCACTTCCCGCATCGAAGAAAGGATGAAAGTGGATCCTATAAAGAGGATTCTGGGCGATTGTGAACGAGGTTTCGCCCGCTAGTGCGAGAAGCGGTTAGCGAGCCGTTGGGATCCGGCAAGGGGAATCGTTTCCCTCTGTCTGAATGCAGGCGTGATTGGTTTTTGCTGTGATGGTAGAGCGGCTTGATAGGGAAAAGATATTGACCATGAATCTTACGGTCACGAAGGGAAAATCCGCATGTCAATTTCGACTGAGGACTTCCCAGCGAGCCGGAACGTGAGTGAGAAGTTGAGAACGGAGAGCTTATGTCTGAAATTGAAAACAACACAATAAAGGTCCTGCACCTGGAAGACAATGCCGGGGATGCCCGGCTGATTCACTCGATGATGGAAGACGCGGGAATAAATTGCAAGGTGAGACTCGTCGGGTCGAGAGAAGATTATCTCGAAGCGCTGGCCAAAGGGAGGTTTGACTTGATCCTATGCGACTATTCTCTTCCCTCGTTTAACGGTCGGGATGCACTTCAGATCGCCAGGGAAAAGATACCCGACATCCCTTTCATTTTTGTCTCCGGGACGATCGGAGAAGAGCGTGCGGTGCAGGCTCTTGTGGACGGTGCCACGGACTATGTGCTCAAACCCGGCCTCGCGCGCCTTGCGCCGGCGGTCCGGCGCGCAGTCAGGGAAGCGGAAGAAGGAAAGAAGCTAAAGACCGTCGAGGGGAGGCGACAGACGGCTGTTCAGGAGCTCAGAATCCTGGAGTCGAAATACCGGGGTGTCCTCGAAAACGCACCCGACGCCGCGATTATCATCGATGAACGTGAAACGATAACGTTCGCAAATAAGGGGGCCGAAAAGATGTTCGGCTATTCCCGGGACGAACTGATCGGAAAGCCGTTGTGGATCCTCATCCCGAAGAGATTTCAAGGATCACACGCAAGAAAACTGAAGTCGTTCAATGCCCACCCACACGCGAGGCCTATGAGCACAGGGTTAGAATTGTACGGGATGAGGAAAGACGGCGTCGAATTCCCGGCCGATATTATGCTCTCCCCCTTTGCGAAAGACAAGGATATTACCGTGCTTGCCATAGTGCGCGACCTTAGTGAGACAAAACACTCCGAAAAGGCATTGCGGGAAAGCGAGGAGAAGTTCAGAACCATCTATGAAGCGTCGCCGGTAGCGATAGTGGAAGTAGCGGAAGACGGCAGGTTCCTGAGCTGCAACCCTGCCGCATTGAACCTCTTCGGGTACAGCGAAGACGAGCTTCTCGAAATGAATATCGCAGATCTGAAGCACCCGGAGGATGAAGCGGCCGTGCCACTGCCGTTGGCGGAACTCGGCAAGCTAAAAATGTGCAAAGTGAAAATTGAAAAGCGTTTCATCCGTAAGAACGGGATAACCATAATTGTCCAACTGACGGTTTCTGCAGTCATGGACGAGGCGAGTAAGCTGGATCATGCGGTAATAATTATTGATGACGTCACGGATCGCCGGATGGCTGAAGAGGCACTTCGAAATTCGGAAGAGCAATACCGGAGTCTTGTAGACGGCGTACGGGATGCCATTTTCAGGTTGTCGCCGGGGGGAGTCATACTCAGTCTGAACCTTGCATTCGAAACCATGACCGGTTGGAAGCGCGAAGAATGGATCGGACGCAGCTTCACCGAGCTGATTCATTTCGATGAAAGAGAGAGAGCTCTCCTTGCTTTGAAGAATGTGGCCGACGGTGAGAATTCCGTGGTTACCGAGTACCGGATCGCGACAAGATCCGGCCGTTATCTTATCGGGGAAATCAATACGGCCGCGCAGGTCAGAGACGGTAAGCTCATCGGATTTCTCGGGATCGCCAGAGATGTGACGGATCAGAAATCGCTTGAGGAGCAGCTCAGACAATCGATGAAGCTCGAAGGGCTGGGCACGCTTGCCGGGGGGATCGCACACGACTTCAACAACATACTCGCAATCATTACTGGCTACGCCTCGTTCTTGCGGAGGACTGTGACAAGTGACGAAAAAGGTGTACGCTCACTCGATGCGATCGAAACCGCTGCATCGCGGGCTACCGGACTCGTGCGCCAGCTCCTGACATTCGCGAGGAGAGAAGAAACTGTCATTGGCTATCTCGATGTGAACGAAGTGGTGAACGAGATGCAAAAGCTAATCGGGGAAACATTCCCGAAGCAGATAATGATAAGCATAGAGCTATACGGAGGGCCGACGCCCGTTTACGGGGACCGTTCACAAATACACCAGCTCATTTTGAACCTTTGCGTGAATGCGAGGGATGCCATGATGGATCGCGATGACGGCTCCCCTGTTGGCGGGATACTCGGGATCGCTACAGATATCGCCAAAGGAAGCGGAATGAAGAAACGGTATCCCGGCGCGTCGGAGGATGAATATATTGCTCTGCGAGTCAGCGACACGGGCAAAGGCATGGACGAAGAAACCAGGAGGCGGATCTTCGAGCCCTTCTTTACAACAAAGCCCCAGGGGAAAGGGACAGGCCTTGGCCTGTCGACAGTCTACGGCATCGTCCAAAATCACGCGGGGATAATCGATGTGGAGAGCGAGCCCGGCTCGGGCACGGCGTTCACTGTTTATCTCCCGGTACGTCGTCAGGCCGTCATTGAAGAAGAATCGATCGGCGATGAGTCCGACTTGCGCGGCGGAAATGAAACCATACTCGTGGTCGAAGATGAGCCGGGACTCCGCGAATATCTTGAGGACCTTCTCACCGCCGAAGGATACAGGGTGCTGACTGCCCAAGACGGCGAAAAGGCAATCTCGGTTTTCATGGGACATGATGATATTGACCTCGTCCTTTCAGACATCGGTCTTCCAAAGATCGGGGGCATTGACCTGATGGAAGCGGTCCGTACCATGAAACCTGGAACAGGCGTGATACTCGCCAGCGGGTACCTCGATGAAAGTGAACGAAGGAGGATGGCGCAGAAAGGTGTAGCCTCTTTCATACAAAAGCCATACCAGCGTGAAGAATTGCTTAAGAGGATCCGCTCTGCGCTGGATCGGGATTGACTATAGTCCACAAAGAGTATTGGGCTATCTGGGCCTTAATGAGATGGCCAAAGAGATGGATACTTTAATCAGGGAGACATTTCCGAAGCAGATCGCAATTGAGACCGCGCTGCCCAAAGAAGGTGGGATTGTTTATGGGGATCGTTCGGAAATCCCCGAGCTTCTGCTCAACCTTTGTGTCAATGCGGGTGACGCCATGATGGATCGCCCGGCCGGGAATTTGACGGGAGGAGTCCTAAGGAAAGCGACTTCGTTCACAAAGAGGAGTCTCCTAAAAGTGGAGCATCCATCAGCGCAATTAAAGAGGGACATATATTCAGACTCCTGACCAGGCCGTGCGCGACCAATGATATGATCAAGGCTATGCAGGGCGGGCTCAGGCAGTATGAACTGGTGGAATCCGAGGAGACACTACTGAAGGAGACCTTGAGCGGTAGTGTGGATTTACTGATTGAGCTTCTGGCGATCGCAGCCCCAGTGAGGTGCGGACACGCCGAAAAGAGTCGAGATTACGTCAGGTTGTTTCTCGCTTCTGAAAAGAGTGGGGACGAATGGGAACTGGGTGTTGCAGCTATGCTTTCAAGAATCGGCGCCGTTACAATGCCTTATACGGTACTTGAAAACAATTTCTTGGGGAAGGAATTGAGTCCCGTCGAGCAATCGATGTACGGAAGATTTCCACAAATCGGTCACGACCTGCTTGCCAATATTCCCCGGCTGCAGGACGTTGCGAACATCACACTGTACCACCAGAGGCGTTTCGACGGAGGGGGATCGCCCAAACATCCCTACGCGGGCGACAAGATTCCTTACTTTCAGGGAGTGCGGTGGGCAACCCCATATTATCTGATATGTAGATACTCTTTTTTTACATTCCACCCGCTTATTGAAACTACCGCGTCCGCGATGTCTTCGCCTGCGGTACAGCTGATGTAGACCGTTAGTTGTTCCCCCGGCAAGACAGACACATAGTTGTCGCTGTAAAACACGGGAAGGATGCGCTTGCCTGTCAGCGAATCGACGAGCGAGATGCGGTTGAAGAAGGCCAGGGGACCGCCCGATGGATCCTTGATATTCACCGCTATTCGATTGCTGTCAATCTGAGCTGCCTGTGCGGTGATGTCCGCGGCAGGCATATGCTCGATGCCGGTGTACTGTCCGGTTGAGTCCGGGAGCCAATACAGGTTTTCGCTCATGAGTCTGTGCGACATATTTAGAAGCCGCAGATCAAGGAAGCCTCCTTCGGATGAGTAAAGCTTTGGTATGATCCTTTCCAGTTGAACGTACTTCTGGACCGACGTCGGTCTTACCTGAATGATCCATGATGTAATGAGAGAATCCTTTCCTGCCGGAGTGATTGATCTCACCTCGAGCATCAAATCGTGATACCGTTGAAAAGTTTGGTTCACAACTTCGACTATTTTATTGACGGGATTATACATCACGTGCAGCGACTCGCCTGCGTGACGGAGACCGTAAAGTCCGCCGTTGGGATCGAGATAGTAATCGTACATCTGTCCCCGCAGCGCGGTCCAGGGGTTTTGTGTCTTCCAGATTATCACACCGGTGTACCAGCTCCACATGTGGGATAGATGTCCTTCCATGAGTGCCCTGTACTGATCGTAATTCACGAGCTGGGCTGTCTTGGCGAACTGGCGGAGGGTCGCGGGCTTCCCGTACGCGTCTATGTGGTTCCCGTAACCGATATACTTGTGATACCTCCAGACAGAATCGAGCCCGGCCCAAGTTGAATCCGGAATGACAAGATCTTTCGGTGGAATGAACCGCTCCAGCGACTGGTAATCTCCCATGCCGACTGACCCGACTTCCGAGTTGAAGGAGAAGGAGCGGTGCTCCCAGAAGTAATCGGTCGGCTCGATATGGTACGGTCCGTCTCCATTCCCGCCGATGAAATTGTAGGACATGCTGTCGGTGTTCGAATACGTGAAGAAATACCGGGTGCTGTCAAGCGCGGGGAGGAGCGAGTTCTGCATTTCAGAGAGGATATCCTCAGGCGGCGGGAGCTCATTGCCGCCGCAGTAGAAAGCGAGCGAAGGATGGTTGCGCAGCATCCTGACCTGGTCTGCGACGGATTCCAGGAAGAGCTTGTGATTGTCGGGATACTGCCGCCGTACCCACTGGTCGTCTTTTTTTGTCGGGTCGAGCCATTTGCCGTTGCAGTCTCCCGACACCCAAAAATCCTGGAAAACGAGCATCCCGTACTTATCGCACGCGTTATAGAAGTCAGGCCGCTCGGTTATTCCTCCGCCCCATACCCGGATGAGGTTCAGATTCATCTCGTGCTGGAATCGTATCTCGGCATCATATCTCGCCCTGGAAAGCCGGAGCATTTCATCGGAGACGATCCAATCGCCGCCTTTTATGAAAATCTTCTGACCGTTGACAAACACCTCCTGGCTCTGGGTCCGCGAGTTCCACCGAGTATCGATCTGTCTGATGCCGGTAGTAACCTCGCGATTGTCAAGCAGCCGGCCGCCGTCATTGCTGAAAGTGAATTCTACTCTGTACAGATTCTGTTTCCCATAACCGTTCGGCCACCAGAGTTTCGGATCCTGTAAAGTGAAATCGGGAAGTTGGACCTTCACCATTGAAGCGGGTGGCAAGGTGACTTTGCGGCTGATGTTGTGTCCGGCTATGAGAAAGCCTACCGTTCCGCTGATTTCATTACGGGAAGGATTCTGCACGCGGACGCTTGCCACTATGATCGCCGGAGCCTGTGGAGCACCGGGGAATCTCTTCCCTGGAACGATCGTGACGATATGAGGGTACCGCAGCCTTATGCCTTCCGTTCGGACGATCGTTACCTTGTCCCATATGCCGGTGTTTCGGTCGTGTACAGGCTGTATCCAGTCCCATCCTGCGACGAACTGGTTAGTCACACTTCGCGCGATCGTCCCATCGCCGCCCTGGCCGCCGTTTGGATTTCCCACCGGATTTGGCGGATAGACGATGACTGCCAGCCTGTTGTTTCCGTCCTTCGAAATAAACCGCGTGATGTTATAGCTTTGGCGGAGAAACATGCCGTAGTGTGTCTTCTTGTCCAGCTTACGGCCGTTCAGGAAAACGTTGCACCCGTAATTGACTCCTCTGAAATTCAACCACACCTGTCCGTCGCCGGAGGGAGGGAGTTCCGTGAAATGCTTCACGAACCAGTATGTGTAATAGTCCGGTCCGGTCTGATATATGTCGGGGATTTTCTTGTTGTTCATTCCGTAGAACGGATCTGGTATCAGCGAATCGTTCAACATAGTTGTGAGGACTGTGCCGGGAACGGTCGCAGGGATCCATCCGTTCAGCTCGTGAGACGGGTTAGATAAGACGTAACCGCTTGAATCCACTTTTTGAATATTCTTGCAGACCCATCCTGAATTCAGGTCGTAAGTCTGCCTTCCATTGAATCGTTCGCCTGACTGCGAAACAACATGAAAAGATGCGCAGCCGATGAATGATGAAAGAAGAATGGCGAGCAGGGCGGGGGTAAAAAATCTCTTTGGCATATTCTCGGCGGTTTATGATGGTAGAGAGAGTCTGATAATGGAACTTGGTTAAGATACTAATCAGAAGAATCAAATGCCGTAAAGGAATTTTCGTGTGTGCGACAATTTTGTAATCCGCCGTCGGATTCGTTTTCAAGCCGGCCTTCGGTTATCAGGGCCGCCAGCCGCGGGCCACGCTTAATCTTTCAATGGGTAGTGACCTTCTTCAAATCTCCTCTGGACTTTTTGTATCCGGCCTTCGTGTATAAATTTACAATGTTCAAAAGGAGCCAATTGAATCATGAAGGCAATACAGGTAACTCGCATCGGCGGGCCGGAAGTACTTGAAGTCAGGGACCTCCCGGTTCCCGAGCCCGGAGAGGACGACATCGTAGTCAAGCTGGAAGCCGCCGGGGTCAACTACGTCGATGTATATCACCGCGATGGAAGATATGTAACAAAGCCTCCCTTCACGCTCGGCCAGGAAGGGACAGGAATCGTAAATGCCGCCGGGAAGGGCGTGAAGGAATTCGAACCCGGCGACCGCGTTGCGTGGACGGGTATCATGGGCTCGTATGCGGAATACGTGAAGGTCCCCGCGGCAAGGGCCGTGATTGTGCCCCATAAAATCAGCATACATCAGGTGGCCGCCGCCATGCTGCAGGGGATGACCGCACATTACCTGTCGCATGACACTTATCCTCTGAAGAAAGGAGACACCGCACTGATTCACGCCGCCGCGGGAGGTGTCGGGCTCCTCCTGGTCCAAATGGCACACCGTCTAGGTGCCCGCGTAATCGGGACAGTCTCCACAGAAGAGAAGGCCGCGCTTGCCCGCAAGGCCGGGGCGGATGAAGTCATAATGTATACCCGGACAGACTTCGAGGTCGAGACTAAGAGACTCACATCGAACGCAGGATTGCAGGTGGTTTATGACTCCGTAGGAAAGACGACGTTCGAGAAGGGGCTAGACATCCTCGTTCCACGAGGCATGATGATACTTTACGGCGCCTCGAGTGGAAACGTTGCGCCTTTTGATCTTGGCATACTTTCTCAGAAGGGTTCATTGTTCGTTACCCGGCCGACGCTCGCCAGCTATATAGCGACTCGGCAGGACCTTCTCGCACGTTCGAAAGCGGTATTCGATATGATCCTATCCGGACAACTTGATCTCAGAATCGGGCAGATATACAAGCTTGAGAATACCGCGCAGGCCCACAGGGACCTCGAAGCGAGAAAGACAACCGGCAAATTACTGCTGATGCCATAAACGGGAAAATGGAGCATTGATATGGAATATCGAAGACTCGGCCATTCAGGATTGATCGTGAGTTCAGTTTCGCTGGGAACGATGCAGTTCGGAAGCGGGATGAATCTCGGCAACCTGGATCAAAAAGCGACGAACGGAATGGTGAAGTACGCCGTCGACCGCGGGATAAACTTCATAGACACGGCGGATGTGTACAGCCGTGGCGAGAGCGAAAAGCTCGTCGGAAACGCGCTGAAAGGCATCAGGCATGAGCTTGTGCTCGCCACGAAAGTTCGTCTTCCGATGAGCGACACATATTTCAATCACAGCGGTGCCACCCGCGTGAATATCCGCCGCGAGATAGTGGACAGCCTTCGCCGCCTGCAGACCGATTATGTCGACCTGTACCAGGTTCATGGCTGGGACAAAGAGACTCCGATCGAGGAAACTCTCCGGACGCTGGACGACCTTGTCAGGGAAGGGAAAGTACGTTATGTCGGATTGAGCAACTACTACGCATGGCAGGCCGCCGTCGCTCTTGGTATCCAGCACGAAGAACATCTTGAGAGGTTCGTTACCGCACAACTTTACTACAGCCTTGTAGGACGCGGCCTAGAAAACGGCTGGCTCGACTTCGCCCGGTACGCAGATCTCGGGATTCTTGTCTGGAGCACGCTTGCCGGAGGATACCTGAGCGGGAAGTACAAGCCGGGGCAGGCTGCGCCAGACGGAACGCGGTTCGGGGAAGCGGGGAAGTTTGTTCCCTTCGATGAAGTGAAGGGGGAGAAAGTTCTTGAGGCCTTGCGCAAAGTAGCGAAGCGACACGACGCCACGCCCGCACGTGTCGCGATCGCCTGGACACTATCTCGTGCAGCGATCAGCAGTGTCATCATCGCCGCCCGAACAATCCCTCACCTCGAGGACAATATTGCAGCCGTCGATCTGAATCTGACTAAAGAAGACATCGCGGAACTCGATCTTGCATCCGATCCCGGCATACCTTACCCGAGGTGGATGGTTCTCCAGCTGAACGAAGGAGAGGATCCGCGCCCGAAGGTACTTCATCCCGAAGTGTACTCGAACGGTGGCTCGTGGAAGGACCTTCGAGGGAGAAAGTAGAATATCTGGTACATAACAGTGTACTCCTAAATCTAATTCAGCACCTTCCTGGCAGTCAACCGCTGCCTGGCTTTGAATATTCCATAGTCCGAAGACCTCGTGGATCTGTAACAACTCTCGAGAAAAGAACTGAGAGAAGAAGAAACACAAAGACCGCGGTGCAGATGACCTGGATTATCCGTGCGTATGTTTGTGATATCGTCTTGTAGTGACGAAACAGGTGTTACCCCCGGAAGTTTTCGTTGCTGACCCAGTAAGAGTGAGACTTTCTTAGCTCGAAATCATTAAATTAGTGTCAACTTGGAGCAAGACGCCGCCCGAGCGCGGTGACAGGGTCTCCCGGGTGGAGGCTGACAACATTCATTTAGTATCCATTCGACAAGTTGAAAGAGGTTGTCTCGCGTATCCGGGCGGGAATAAATCAAAGGACTCATGAGCAACTACATAATCGAAACAGAAAATCTCACGAAGCAATACGGGAGCCTTATTGCAGTAGACAACCTGAATCTGAAAATCAAGGAAGGTGAGCTCTTCGGACTCCTCGGTCCAAACGGCGCCGGCAAGTCGACCACGATACTCACTTTGACGACGATTCTGAAGCCGACATCCGGGCGCGCGACCGTCGGCGGCTTCGACATAATGAGGCAGCCTTCCCAGGTTAGAAAATCCATCGGCATCGTCTTTCAGGATCCAAGTTCAGATGATACTCTGACCGGCTATGAGAACCTGAAGCTTCACGGCATGCTCTATGGGATGCCGGCGAGTCTCAGGGAAGAGCGCATACGGGAAGTTCTTAAACTGGTCGACCTGACCGACCGCAAGGACGAGCTGGTGAAGAGATATTCCGGCGGTATGAGAAGAAGGCTCGAGATCGCGCGTGGTCTCATGCATCATCCGAAAGTGCTTTTCCTCGACGAACCTACCCTCGGCCTAGACCCGCAATCTCGTGAGAACATCTGGGCGTATATCGAAAACCTTTCACGTGAAGAACACATCAGCCTGATCCTCACCACTCATTACATGGAAGAGGTGGACCGTCTGTGTGACCGGCTCGCAATCATAGATGAAGGTGTAATTGTCGCGCTCGGCACGCCGGCTGACCTGAAGCGGATCATCGGAGGGGAATTAATAATCATGAAAAGCAGTTCTCCCGACATCGAGGCGTTGAAGACGCTCGATTACGTGAAGCACATAGAGAGAAAAGACGGCGTCCTATCGCTTACGGTAGTTAACGCGAACGAGCACCTTCCGGAAATACTGCAGAAGACCGGCAGAGTCGATTCGGTCGAGATACATTCGCCGACGTTGAACGACGTGTTCCTGCATTATACGGGAAGGGAAATCCGCGAAGAGGCTCCGGAAGGTGGATGGGGACAGCGGGCAATGAACTACAGGCCAAACAAATGAACGAGATAAACGGAATAATCGCGATCTGGTACAGGGAATTCAAAGTCTTTCAGAGAGAGAAGTCGAGGATCGTCGCGTCGATAGTCAACCCGATTCTCTGGCTCCTTATATTCGGCGGCGGACTTGGCGCAAGCATTTCCATATCCGGTATCAACTACCAGACTTTCATCTTCCCGGGAATATTGATACAGGCAGTTCTATTCTCATCGGTGTTTTTCGGAGTGTACATTGTCTGGGACAGGAAGATAGATTTCCTCAAGGAGGTACTCGTCGCCCCCATATCGAGAACTTCGATTTTCATCGGGAAGATCATCGGCGGAGCGACCGACTCGATTATCCAGTCGATCATATTGCTGGTTCTGGGCGCAATACTAGAAAAAGTCGGGTTGATACCCGGACTTGAATTGACGGTCTTGTCTGCCGCAGCCGCGCTCGTGATCTTATTTATCACCACTACTTCGATGGTGAGCATCGGACTCATAATCGGGTCCCGCATGGAGAGTCCCGAGGGATTCCAGCTCATCACAAGTTTTCTTCTCTTCCCGATCTTCTTTCTGTCCGGTGCCCTCTTCCCGTTGAACAAGCTTCCTGCGTGGCTTGGAATGCTGACATTGATCGATCCTCTCACATATTCCGTGGACGCCCTCAGGCGTGTCATCCTCGGCGCGTCGCAGTACGGGTTGGGGCTCGATTTCGGAGTTATGATTGGCTTTACGGTGCTTGTGATCGTTTTCGGAACATATGCCTTCGAGAAAATGAAGGTGTGAAGAAACATTCCGGTTTGTCAGAACGGATTTTCATCGGGCATGCAACGTTGTTCGAGCTTCCGGTGTTAATAATTTTGTTCCAAAGTCCTTCTGTCAAAGGATTGGAGCGGGCCTTCGATTGACTTGACAATCGGGCTTAAACCTCTTAACGAACAATAGAAATGAATTAAATTTGCCGTTGAAATCTTTTTTTTATCAGGCATCAAATTCCATAGATAGCATTGCCGGTCTGCGCAGGTCGAAGCGCACGACCCGGGGGGAGCGATTCGCGTATTGTGAATTTGCTTAGGGGCCGCTGACAGCGATAGAACCACACATCGTTAAATCTCTAAACTAGAAACCTCGGAGAGGAGTGTCTCTTGACCGGGAAGAACATCAGGAAGATTGTATATGTAACGGCAGCATTGTTGGCCGTGGCTGCCGGGATTGCTGCCGCAGTTTATTTGAGAAAGTTCCATGGTAAGTTGTCGCCTATTGACCTGGCAGGGTCGTTGGCAGACCTGCTCGGTTTCTGCGGGCTGCTGGGTTTTGTGCTGATGGTGGCACTCGGTACGCGCTTCCACTGGATCGAGAGGTTCCTCGGGCTCGATCGTGTTTACAGGATACACAAGATACTCGGTGTCGCTGTGCTATTCACGCTGATCTGCCATGCACTGCTCAGGACGCTGGTGTTTTCCATGCTACACGGCGGGAAGTGGGCATGGTCGTTCCTTTTTTATTTCAGCACGCGGGATAGTGCACTCCTGATCGGGCACCTGGCTCTTTACACGCTTTTGCTCGTCGTACCGCTGGCTATCTTCGGAAGACATCGAATTTCGTACTGGCTCTGGAAGAACAGTCATTATCTTGTTTATCCGGTGGTCGCCCTTGGATTTGTTCACGCCTGGCTTGAACAGAAGAACAGGTTCGCGAGTCCTTCGAACCTCGCACTCTTCATACCTGCCGGAGGCATCCTGATCTTTCTCTCCGTTTACAGGTTAATGGCTGCATACCGCCTCAAGAGGCGTGCGACATGGATGGTGGCGGACGTCGTCCGGGAGACGAACGACACATCGACGCTCGTTCTCGAGCGACCTCAAGGGCCCGGTCCATTCGAACACAGGAAAGCGGGACAGTTCGCGATCATTCGAGTGCACGACGGCAGGAAGTGGAGTCAGCCTCATCCATTCACTATCTCTGCTCCGCCGCATTCTGACAAGCTTCACTTCACCATAAAAGCAGCGGGAAAGTTTACTTCTGCAATACCGGATCTCAAGTCCGGCACGAAAGTACTCTGTGAGGGACCATACGGGATATTCTCGATGGACTTCGAGAAGGAAGATGAAATCGTAATGATCAGCGGCGGGGTGGGTATAACGCCGTTCCTGAGCTCCATCAAACATGCCGTAAAGGTTTCGGCAAAGAGTCGCTTTGTCCTATTCTGCTGCAATAAGACCTATGACGATATTATCGCGAGAGAGGAGCTTCATTCGGCAACCAACAAAATAGACCTTACGATCGTCCATGTCTTGAGCAAGGTTCGGAGTGGGGATTTGCCTAAAGAAGAATCAAACATAAGATTCGAAAGCGGATACTTGACTGGGAGGATCGTCTCAAAATACCTGTCGAATCCCAATGCATCCTTCTACCTGTGCGGTCCGCCGCCGATGCAGGCAGGTGTTTTCAAAGCGCTGAAGGAGTCGCTCGGGATCCCATCGTGGAGGGTGAGGCGGGAGTTGTTTTTCTATTAGGCCTGTTGGAACATGGGTGACTGAATATGGTGGGCGAAGAAGCCGAGTCCAAATGGAGAACCGTCAGGGCTCAATAGGGAATCACGAGGTGGCACAGAGCCAATCAAGGTCGTCCCCGTGCCACGATACAGGATGGTTATAGCAGCTTATTAAATGATAGGCAACGTATATAAATAGCCGATGTCTAAAAGCAGATTGCCCGTATTGCTCGAGCCGTCCTGTGAATATCTCTGGATATCGATGAGACCGTAGAGGCCTCGAACATTCAATGAAAGGTCCGAGACGCCGCTGACAGGCAATATGAGACCGACTCCTCCGTCGATGCCGAAATTCACCTTGTTGATGCTGCTATTGACGTTTGTGCTGGCATTGAATGATTGGGGAGGCACGGGCACGTAGACTCCGGATCCGCTCGGCTCCACGAGAGGATCTCCTTTGTCATCGAGATAGATGTAGCTGGTCCCGCTTGTCTTTTGTGTTGCGCTCAGTAGAAAGCCGACGTACGGGCCCGCATTAATCTCAAGAGAAAGTCCGCCCAATCGGAAATTAAATTCAGCTAAAACCGGGACTTCCAGATAATTGAGGATTGAGGTGTTCTTGAAGTTTGCGTAGTAATATCCTCCGCCCGGGAGGGGAGGGAGCGGAAGGGAAGCGGAAGTGATCGGCTGCATGCCGTTCCTCTGTCCGCCTTGTCCGTCAAAATTCACCTGTGGCTCAATAGAAAAATTCCCGGCGACAGGTATGTCTGCGGAGATACCGAAATTCGGGGCAAGCCTGGAGGTATATCCCTGGCTGATTACGTTATTCCCTCCGCTGAGCTCGGGCACGCTCAACCCGCCCTGAATCCCGAGGCGTATTTGAGCCTGAGACGTTTGAGATAATAGGATAAAAGTCGACATAAATGCCAACATAGACATTAGCCTTTTCATAATGCACTCCTTGATGGTTCTTGACTGTTTCTGGCAGAACTAAAATCAAGTATCCGCCACATGTACTTGCAATATAGACGCATCCGTTTTCGCGTGGTTCCACAGGTCGATAAGGGTATCCCGCGCCTGCGGAACCTAAATTGTTTTTCTCACGTTCCGATTTTAAAATAACTACCATCTCAATCCAATTAATGGAGTGAAAATATAGGAAGGACATGTTAGCTGAAAAGAGTAGTCGTACACTATCAGGGGGAGGCTTAAATCAAAAAGGGAACTCAGCAAAAAGAGGATTGGCAACACTTATTCCCACCGCCATCGTCATCACGACACTCGGATTCATGTTTGCCGAGTCTCCCGCAAATAGCACGGTGAAGATCGGGTATGTCGATTCCTCCACCATACTGAGTCTGTTACCAAGTGCACAGGCCGCCCAGGCAAAACTGGATACCTTGGTCCACGACTGGAGCGATACGATAAACCAGATGTCCAAGGAATACCAAACCAAGGTGGATGACTATACAAAACAATCTGGGATGATGACACGCCAGGCGAAACTTGCCGCACAAAACTCGATCGCGGATCTCCAACAAGAGATTACCAATTACCGCCAGGCAAAGGTCGGGACAGGAGGCGAACTTGACACTATTCGCCATCAACTCTTGAAACCGATCCGTGCCAGGATTTATGCCGCTATTTCAGAGATAGCAAAAAGGGAAGGGATGCGGTTCGTCTTCGACAAAAACAAGCAGCTGCCGGTCGTCCTTTATGCAGACCCCTATTATGACATTACCTACAAGGTCCTCGGTCTCTTGAGGCGTAGTGGCACGGACTAACGAGTACCTCCCGGTTGTGGTAGGGCGGATAGCTGCGGCTTGTAAGTGGCTTGCGAATTGTGTGAGTCTCGGAGGCATTTACCCACTTTAGGAAGAGTTTGAAGTGGACCGCGAAGATGACGAAAAAAACTGAGTTTTTCACTTCAGGAGTTTGCTTTGCGGTTCTTGGTGGATGCCGCACATTATTATGTACTGCGGAACTTTCGGGATCCCGTCCCGCGTGACATTGCAGTTAAATAAGAGCATTCTTGCATAATGACGATTGAAATCAGGAGACTACCCTTTCGCGCTTCTTTTCTTATACGAATCGAATTCGTACATTAATGGACAATGTGAACCGCACGTAAAGCTTGAAGGATCCGGGAATATGGCACGCCTTCCCCGTGATTGGCGAACAATTCTCCCTCAAGAACCGAATTCGAAACCTCTTTTCCGACGTGAGCGCTTATCTTGCCGTACTTACATAACAGAAAGCCTTTCTACTTTTCACTATTAGGCTCCGCGACAGACAAACGATCATCCCCCGCATGCCTGAAGCATACCAAGGAGAATCCTGAATGAGAAAACTCTTCCTCTTACTCTTTTTTGCCGTCGTCTTATTATCCGGGCGGGATTCAAGGGCACAGACACTGCAGGCCTCCAGCCAGGAAGAATTTGTCTCCGCGGCATACGGTGTGATCGCCAGGGTGATTCCCGGGCATTATAGGAGTTTTCACCTGTACCTCGTTGACGGGCCTTCCTGGCGCGGGAACGATGCCTTTGAGGTGAATGCCGCCGCCGGGGTTGTCACTATCGAAGGTAACAGCGCGATTGCCCTGACGCGAGGTTTTTACTATTACCTCCGGCACGCAGTTCACGCGCAATTCACGTGGGAAGGGGAATACATCGATTTGCCGAAAGTCCTTCCTGATTATCACTCAGGAAAGATCGTCTCGCCTTACAAGTACAGGCTTTACTATAATGTCTGTGCCTTTGGATACACCACACCGTTCTGGGGATGGAAAGAGTGGCGCAGGGAAATCGACTGGATGGCGCTCCATGGCATCAACATGCCGCTCGCGATGACCGGCCAGGAGGCGATCTGGCAGAAGGTCTGGAAGAAGCTCGGACTCACGAGGAGCGAGGCGACCGGCTATTTCACCGGCCCCGCTTTCCTGCCATGGAACAGGATGGGAAATATCGATCGCTATCAGGGTCCTCTTCCTCAGGGGTACATCGAGAAAAGCGAGGCGCTCCAAAAAAAGATACTGGACAGAATGAGATCGCTTGGAATGAATCCGATTGTTCCCGGCTTTTCGGGATATGTGCCTGAAGCCTTGAAGAGAATTTATCCGGGCATTCATCTCATCACGATGAAATCGTGGGGTGGCTTCCAGCCGGCAGACGGCACCTATATGCTCTCGCCACTCTCGAAGCATTTCATTCAAATCGGGAAGATGTTTATCCGAGAATACCGCAAGACCTACGGGTATACTCATTTCTATCTCGCGGATGCCTTCAACGAAATGACTGTCCCGGTTTCCGAGAAGAACAGGTATAAGGAACTCTCGGCATTCGGAAAGGCGATTTACAGCTCCGTCTCTGCCGGAGACCCGGATGGAATCTGGATAATGCAGGGATGGCTGTTTCATAATGACCGGAAGTTTTGGAATAAGCAATCGGTAAAGGCCTTTCTTCAGGATGTTCCCGACAATCGCATGATCATCATCGATCTTGCGAACGAGTCGTTTCACGGATGGAAGGAGCTTGATGGATTTTTCGGAAAGGAATGGATCTACAGCATCATACACGATTTCGGCGGAAGGAACCAGATGTTCGGCAATCTGCCGTTTTATGCCAGTAACCCGATCAAAATGCTCCGCGATCCGAACCACGGGAATATGGTCGGCTTCGGGATTTCTCCCGAGGGGGTCGATCAGAACGAGGTCGTATACGAGCTCCTGACCGACATGGGATGGAGCGATAAACCGGTCGATCTCGACACGTGGATCGCGAATTATTGCAGGTCGAGATATGGAGCTTATCCGGAGAACATGAAGCTTGCATGGAAATATCTCCTAGGCTCAGTCTATTCCAACCAGATGGGTGGGCCGCTCTATTTCTATCAACATCTCCCTATGTTGCAGCATTACAACAGCGGTCTGGCATATCCGGAATTCGATAAGGCTGCCGGCTTTTTTCTCTCCTGTTCGAAGGAGCTTGATGGGAGCGAACTCTATCGAGACGATGCAATCGAGATCGCGGCACAATATGCGAGCCTGACTGTCGACTCATTGCTCAACCGCGCCGTCAGTGCGCAGATGGATAAAAATTTCGGCGAGCGCGATCGTGCATTCGCGGAAGCCTTCGCACTTCTCCGGAAGATCGACTTCCTTTTGAGAGCCCATCCTCTCTTCAGGCTGAAGAGATGGGTGGATCTCGCGCGCAAATGGGGAAGTTCCCGGCAGCAAAAGGATTATTATGAGAAAGACGCCAAGCTTCAGATCACGATCTGGGGAGGAGGGCCCGGGTTATCGGAATACGCTGCTAAGGAATGGAGCGGACTCATCGACGGCTACTATCTTAAGCGATGGGAAATGTTCGCCGACAGTCTCGAGCGCGGGACGAAGTACGGTATCCTGAATTGGGAGATTAAATGGAACGATAGACCGATAAAACATTTTAACACTACCCGGCCTCGTCGGCCGGTCGAGTTTGCGCAAAGCCTGATCGCCGAGTGCAAAAGCGTTTTGAAATAGAGAGGAAGGCGAGCGGAGTTATTCGGATGAATGGGATGACCGAGGTAATGGATGTCGTTCCGGCAAAATCAGTGAGAATTTCTATCTATCCGTGTTATCCGCGCGCCATCTTTGGAATCGATTCCGACAAAATAGGAGGTTAAGATGAAACGTATCTCCGCTATGCTTATTTTCCTGGCAATCATGACGAGCTCACTGCGGGCTCAAACAAACTCGCTCGACCTACCACAGGTATTCTTCAGCGGGTACGAACAAACGCTGCATGGCGGAGGCTTTATCTATCATTCTCCCGATCCCTCTGTAACCGCTTCGATGCTTGTTCGCTCCTCGGATTCCACAAATTACGTCGAGTGGGAAACGTCCCGCGTCCCCGCGAATTTTACCGGAAAGTATGTCTACTTCGCGTGGATGTTTGGGATAAACGTGACTCCGAACGGGCACATCTTTTCTCTACTCGTCAATGGAAGGAAGGTATTGGCGTTCGGAAACCCCGAGTTAAGCAGAAAGGTTAACTGGACGGTTGAAGGAATCGACAGTACGGAATTGACTTTTGTGCCTACGGTGATCGATATGTACAACGATCTCATGGGATATGCGGTGTTAAGATTGCCGCTGCAGCTTGTCGAGCTGGGAAAGGGACAGGTACTGCGAATACATGGCCAGAGTGACGCGAGCCCTGTTTGGTACATGACTTTCGAGTCTCCTATCCGCGAGGAACTGCGTGCTGAGCAGGTGCCTGCCGTCGTAAGGCATGACGGAAGGCGGTTCGATCTGGCGCAATTCATGGTGACGCATCTCGGAAATGACACCAGGACGGAAATCGAGCTGAGCAACGGTATGAAGCAGAGCGTGGATGTCCATCTCGGGTATAATTCGTTCCTCGTAAGAATACCGATAGTCAAGCGATCGGGCACAATCGACGCCAAGCTTGAGCTTGATGGAAAGGAGTTGAGTAAGGGGTTTGCCGTGAAGCCCATACGAGACTGGACGATATACCTTGTCGAACATACACATACGGACGTAGGCTACGCGGAGCCGCAGCAGAAGATCATGCCCGAACAGCTCCGTTATATTGATTACGCACTCGACTACTGCGACAAAACAGATTCCTATCCCGCCGACGCACAGTTCCACTGGACATGCGAAACCGCCTGGGCCGTGCAGGAATATCTTAAGACGAGACCGAGGTCCCAGGTCGATAGGCTCCTTAAAAGGATACTCCAGGGACGGATCGAAGTGACCGGCATGTACCTTAATATGTCCGACTTGGATGACGAAGCCACGCTGGCCGGGTTAATGAAAACCATTCGCGATTTCAGGAAAGCCGGAATAGACGTGACTACCGCGATGCAGGACGACGTCAACGGGGCCGCCTGGTGCCTGGTCGACTACCTGACAAGTGCGGGGATCAAATACTTCAGCATGGGAGAAAACCCCGGACATGCACTCCGGCCTTTCAAGATACCGACCGCGTTCTGGTGGGAGTCGCCGTCAGGCAGGAAAATACTCGCCTACCGCGGCGAACACTACCAGTATGCAAATGGGCTCGGGATACTCGGCCCGATAGGACCCTTCAGGAACGCACTGTTCAGTTATCTGAACGACTTGCAGTCGAAGGGATACCCGATGAACGAAACGATGCTTCAGTTCAGCGGCTATTTCATCGACGACTCGCCCCCATCCATAAATGCCTGCAACCTTGTCAGGGAATGGAACGAGGAATTCGAATGGCCGAGACTGAAGCTGGCGACTATTGGCGAGTTCTTCAAGTCCGTCGACAAGCATTACGCTTCGCAGCTCCCGACATACAAGCTTGCCTGGCCTGACTGGTGGACCGACGGCGCAGGCTCATGCGCACTCGAGACCGCTTACGTCCGCGACACACAGGCCGACTTTATCGCGAACCAGGGGCTCTACTCCATGGCGCATCTGCTTGGCGCAAGTATCCGGCCCGACGCTCTCAGGGCAATGAGCTCAATAAACGATAACCTCATATTCTTCGATGAGCATACTTTCGGAGCTGCTGAGAGTGTAAGCAATCCGCTTTCGCTCAACTCCACCGTGCAGTGGAACAATAAGGCAGCTTACGCATGGACCGCCGTGAAAGAGAACGGCGTCTTCAGGCAGGCCTCTCTCGGACTTCTCCGCCCCTATGTACCGAAGCTTGTCACGCCAACTATAGATGTGTTTAACACGATGAACTTCGAACGATCTGGAGTCGCGCGGTTCTTCGCGTATAGTAATATCCTGCCGCCGAATAAGGCGATTGAAGCCGTCGATGCCAGGGGCGATAGTGTGCCGATCCAAATCTCGAACTCAGGTCCGGGCGGAAACTACTGGGATCTTTACGCGAAGAACGTGCCGGCCTTCGGCTACAAGATGTACAGGGCGATCGTTGCAGATAAACCGGCGCGGAAGGTCGTCGAGCACGCCTTTGATGAGACACTGCAAAACAAGTACTACGCTCTCAAGATTGATACTGCGAAGGGCGGCATAGTCAGCCTTGTCGACAAATCCAGCCATCTTCAACTTGTGGACTCAAATGCTCCGTGGGAACTGGGACAGTTCATCTATGAGCGAGTAAAGAGCACCGGTTTCATTAATTCCGCACGTTCGGTCCCCTACGATCCCGGTATTTTCAATCGTACCAGCATGACGGATGTACACGTCGGCAAAGTGATTGAAGGTCCGATCTGGTCGAGCGTTGATATAACGGGACAGGTGAAAGGCTGTGCTACGGGCGAAGGAGTAACATGCCAGGTCAGGCTTTACAAGGAACAAAAGAAGATCCAGCTCATATTCTCGATGATAAAGAGACAGGTGTTCAAGCCTGAAGCGGTTTATGTAGCATTCCCTTTCGAGTCGCCCGACAGCCACATTGCCTTCGAAGTGCAAGGCGGAGCCGTAGTGCCGGGGAAAGGACAGCTCCCGGGTACGGCTTCGGATTGGGATGGCGTCCAGAATTTTGCGACGGTGAGAGGAAAGGATGGCCAGATAGTTTTTGTGAGCCCCGAGGCGCCGCTCATGCAATTCGGAGGCATCAACACGGGAAAGTGGCAGGAAGTGGATCACGTCATTAAGCCTTACATTTACTCGTATGTGCTCAACAACTATTGGGATACAAATTTCCGTGCGGCCCAGGAAGGCGGTCTGCATTGGAAGTACGACATCACTTCGACTACGGATACTTCAATGCAGTTCGCGACTAACTTCGGATGGAGCTCGCGGGTTCCACTCACTGCGACACTCCGGCCGGGAAGTGGCAGAGGGACGAAACTCAAAGATGGTTCGGTGCTCAACTTCGGTAAGAACGGTCTTCTGCTTGTGTTCGCGCGGCCGGCATGGGATGGAAAGGGCGTGATACTATGCCTGAGAGAAGTTGAAGGAAGGACCGAGAATCTGAACGCCACAAGCCTCGTGAAATACCGGCCCGCTACGCGCGTGTACGAAGTGAATTCGCTCGAAGAGGATCCTCGCGAGGTCAAAGGTGAAATTGGTTTTAGCCCCTATCAGGTGAGATTCCTGATGCTGAGGTAACATGATTACCGGATCTCCGGTCAAACTATTTTGTGAGTGAAAAATATGAACAAGACAATTATCTCGATTCTCGTTTCAGCAGTCTGTCTCATTAATTCCAACGCCTTTGCAGGGACGAATAAAGAGCCGGTCGACTACGTAAATCCGGCAATCGGCGGCGTCAGTATGCTCCTCACGACCACGCGGCCGATGGTCCAGCTGCCACACGGGTATCCGCAGGTGACGCCGGATCTCAATCCCGGCGTCAACGATTCCTACGTCGCGACAAAGATATACGGCTTTCCTGCGGGAGGCGTGTCGTTAATGCCGAGCACCGGAAGTGTCGAGACGGAGCCCGGGGAGATCGCTTCGAGCTTCGACAGGGATTTCGAAACGCGAACACCATATTATTACAAAGGACTGCTCGGAACGTACAATATCTGGGCTTCATATACGGTTGGGCACTTCGCGATTTTCTACCGGTTCGACTTCCCGGTTGCTGCTACCCGCCACATAAACATAATGATGCCCGACAGCGGTTCGATGCACATCGTGTCGCCCACCCTCGTTGAAGGGAGTACTACTATTCATGATGTCCCTTACTACTTCTATATCGAATTCTCGAGCCCCTTCAGAGGACAGACGTCGTGGAAATACGGCGGCGCGCCGGTGGCAGACAACGCCGTCGAGGGTGAAAGAGCAGGACTGACGTTAAACTTTCCCGGGAGGAAGAATCTGATACAGGTGAAAGTCGGCCTTTCATTTATCAGCCTCGACCAGGCAAAGAAGAATCTGAACCACGCGATACGAGGATGGAATTTCAAGCGCCTGGAAGCACAGACAAAGGCTGCATGGAACAATCTGCTCGGCAAAATCAGCGTCGTCGGAGGGACCGAAGCACAGAAGACGATATTCTATAGTTCCCTTTACCGCGCTGAACAGGATATGATGGACATTACTGAAGATGGCCGCTACTACAGCGGCTTCGACCACAAGGTCCACGAAACTCATGGCGTTGATTTCTATACTCACGATCAGTTGTGGGATACTTTTAGATGTGAGCATCCTCTTCAGCTCCTTCTCGATCCTAAGCAGCAAGAGGCGATGATCCAGTCCCTCGTGAGGATGTATGAGCAATGGGGATGGCTCCCGTCGTTTCCGAGAGTGTGGGGCGAGTTTGCCGCCATGATCGGAGATCATGCGGACGAGTTGATTGCCGATACATATTTCAAAGGGTATCGCAACTTCGATGTCGAGAAAGCTTACCAGGCAATGAAGAAGGAATCTCTCCACGCGACGATGCTACCGTGGAGGAGAGGACCGATGACCGGCCTCGGGAAGATTTACCTCGAGAAAGGATTTTTCCCTGCATTGAAAGAAGGAGAAAAGGAGACGGATCCCGAGGTCCATCCGTTCGAAAGGCGGCAGGCGGTGTCCGTTACGCTTGAAGCATCGTATGATGATTGGTGTATCGCACAAATGGCGAAGGCGCTGGGCCATACTGCTGACTACGAACGATTTATGAAGATGGCGTATAATTACCGGAACGTCTTCAACAAGTCGATCGGGTTCATGGCGCCGAAGTCTGCCGACGGGAAATGGGTGAGGGGTTTCAACCCGATACTCCCAAAAGGTCCCGGCGGGCGTGATTACTACGCAGAGTGCAATGCCTGGGTATGGACCTTTAATGTTCCTCAGGATGTTCAGGGTCTTATAAACCTGTACGGCGGAAGGAAGCCATTCCTGACGAAGCTTGACTCACTTTTCGATGTGCAATACGGCGGCGATTCGAAATGGGTCTTCCTCTCCAAGTTTCCCGATATGACCGGCCTGATCGGCGACTATGCGCAGGGGAATGAGCCGAGTTTCGACATCGCATACATGTACGATTTCGCGGGTGAGCCGTGGAAGACGCAAAAGATGATCCGTGAAATTATGGAGGTCTGGTACAACGACGCACCTCTCGGACTTCCCGGTGACGACGACCAGGGCGCGATGGGTGCGTGGTACGTATTCTCGGCAATGGGATTTTACCCTTTCTGCCCGGGTGACCCATACTATGTCTTAGGTAGCCCGATATTCAAGGAGACGACAATTCATCTATCCAATGGGAGGAAGTTTCTCATAAAGGCCGATGGAGTATCGTTGAGACACAAGTACATCCAGTCGGCAACGCTCAACGGAAAACCGCTGAACAAGCCGTGGTTCAGTCAGAAAGACATTGAGGACGGGGGAGTACTCGAGCTCAAGATGGGGCCGAGACCAAACAAGGAGTGGGGAAGTTCCCCGGACGAAGCGCCTCCATCAATGAGTAAGCCGGAGTGAATGCCGTCACCGGTAACAAAACACACCGGTGATCGTTATTAAACGAATAGTTCGAACAAATTAGTTAGAGGAGTACCAAATGAAACGAAAAATCCTGCTAAGCCAGATGGCCCTCGTCTGTTTCCTCTTGAGCCAGACCGCCATCGCTCGGGCTGCGGAAGTCGGAGCGAGATCGGATAACAAGATTGATCCTCCTGCCGCAAGTCTGCTGTTGCTTCAGTACCCGACCCTTTCGAAGACGAAAATCGCTTTCGAGTACGGAGGCGAGATCTGGACAGTGAACCGCAAAGGAGGAACGGCTCATCGCCTCGTTACAGGAACTGATGTCCTGACCTATCCGATTTTTTCCCCGGACGGCTCGATGATAGCGTACACCGGCACTTACGACGACAATACTGACGTGTATGTCGTCTCAGCCAACGGCGGCGAACCGACGCGCCTAACGTACCATCCCGGCCCGGACGTCGCGGTGGGCTGGACGCCGGACGGAAAAGACGTGCTGTTCCGCTCCCACCGGTACAGCTATTCGGATCCCGATCAACTTTTCACAGTTCCGGTTACAGGAGGTTTTCCACAGGAGCTTCCACTGGCCATGGCAGAAACAGGGGCATTCTCGCCGAGCGGCGCCAGGATAGCATATGTTCCGAATTTTCAATGGGAGCCTTTCTGGAAAGGATATCGCGGTGGACAGACAACACCGATCTGGATCGCGAAGCTTTCGAATTCCAGCGTCGTGAAAATTCCGAGAGAGGGAGCCAACTACAACGATCCCATGTGGGTTGGCGACAAAATCTATTACCTCTCCGACCAGGACGGACCTATAACACTGTTCTCATATAATGTCGATACGAAGAAGATTACCCGCCTCATAGATAATAAAGGATTCGACATTACGTCTGCATCAGCCGGGCCGGGCGGGATTGTCTATTCCCAGTTCGGCCAGATTTTCATCTACGATTTCGCGACCAAAGAATCGCATCCGGTTCATATAACCGTGTCAGGCGATCTTCCCCAGTTGAGGCCGCATTTCGAAAAAGTGGCCGATCAGATTTCCAATTATGATATTTCTCCAAACGGCGTGCGGGCAGTATTCCAGGCACATGGCGACATTCTGACTGTACCCGCGAAGCACGGGAGTATCGAGGATATCACCAGCAGCCCCGGCGTCGAGGACCGCAATCCGGCCTGGTCTCCAAACGGGAAGTGGATCGCCTATTTCTCGGACAGGGACGGCGAATACGACCTGTATGTCAGGAGCCAGGACGGTATAGGGAAACCGAGGAAGATCACACTCTGGCAGAAGAGCGCATTTTATTATCAGCCGACCTGGTCGCCCGACAGTAAGAAGATCGCGTTCAGCGACCAGAAGCTGAATCTGTGGTATGTCGATCTTTCTCAGAAAGACCCCAGGCCGATCAAGGTAGACACCGACAACTACGCAGAGCTGAACGAGTTCGATCAGAGCTGGTCGCCGGACAGCCGCTGGATTGCCTATACAAAGGTGCTTCCAAATTACATGCATGCGATCTTCCTCTATTCACTGGCAGATCATAAGACCTATCAGGTAACGCACGGGAGCAGTGATTGCCTGTATCCAGCATTTGACAAGAGCGGGAAATATCTCTACTTCACCGCAAGCACAAATACGGCGCTCTCTCATGGATGGCTCGACATGACGAGGCTGGAACAGCCGGTGGAGCGGAGCGTTTACGCGCTGATATTGAGAAAAGGTATCCCTTCCCCATTTGCTCCGAACGGCGGCTTTGAAAAAGAGAAGAGCAAAACTAAGAAGAAACCTGAGACGAAGAAGGGCAAAGCAAACTCCAAGGACAGTTCCAAGACTGTCAATATCGATTTCACGGATCTGCAAGCCCGGATCATACCTCTTCCGATTCCGCCGGCAAACTACCGCTGGATGGGCAGCGGTGCAGCGGGAGAGATTTATCTGCTCCGCGGTCCCCTCGTTACGATTCCCGGGACGATGTCCGGTGCCATGAGTGTGATTAAATTCAGCCTGGGCGCGAAGAAGACCAAGACGCTTGTTCGGGGAATCACACAGTTCGCGCTTTCCTCCAACGGCTCCAAAATGCTTTACAAACAGGGCGGAAGCTGGTCGATATCCTCTACTGGCGGACCGGGTGCAGGCACTCCGGAGATACTCGACATGAGCAATATGAGAGTGTACGTCATGCCGCACGAAGAATGGGATGAGATGTACCACGATGCCTGGAGGATCGAACGCGCATTCTTCTACAATCCGAACTTCGACGGCCTCAATATAAACGCCGCCGAGAAGGAGTTTGCGGCGTATCTCCCCGGATTGGCCAGCAGGGACGAACTCTCCTTCCTCTTCCGGGAAATGCTGAGCTACATGTCGGTCGGCCATATGTTCATCTATGGCGGCACCCAGCCGAAGATGAGCGATATCAAGGTCGGTTTGCTCGGAGCGAACTACAAAATTGAGCATGGCCGGTACAGGATAACTAGAATCTTCGGATCCGGTGCGTGGAACCCGGAGCTTTACGCGCCGCTCGCGCAGCCGCACCTGAAGGTGAAGGTTGGGGATTACATACTGGCGGTTAACGGGACTCCGATCACCGGAAGCATGAACATCTATGAAGCATTCCAGGACCTCGCGAACAAAACGGTGATCCTCACCGTCGGACCTAACCCCGGCATGAAAGGCTCGCATGATATTACCGTGAAGACGATTCCGAGCGAGTACGAACTCCGCCACAAGGCGTGGGTCGAGCACAATATGAAACTTGTCGATAAGCTGAGCGACGGAAAGATCGGATATGTCTATCTGCCGAACACGCTCAATGCAGGCTTCAACGACTTCAACAGGGAGTTTTTCTCCCAGGTCGACAAGCAAGGAGTAATAATAGACGAGCGCTTCAATCACGGCGGATACATCTCCGATTATATCATCAACACGCTCCTCCAGAAGCCGATGAGCATGAATGTTACGCGCTACGGCAGGACCGCGATCTGTCCCCCGATGGCCATCTTCGGACCGAAAGTCATGGTGATCAATCAGTTCTCCGGTTCGGGCGGCGACGCTCTACCGTGGTATTTCAAGATGGACAAGCTCGGCACGCTGGTCGGCGAAAGGACCTGGGGCGGTCTCGTCGGTATCGGCGGTTACCCGTCGCTGATGGATGGTGGTACAGTCACCGCGCCGAGGATCGCGGTGGAGGGACTCAACGGGACTTTCCCCGTCGAAGACCACGGCATCTCTCCGAACGTGAAGGTATGGCAGAACCCCGAGCTGATGAGGGAAGGCAAGGACCCCCAGCTGGATGCTGCAGTGAAGATCGCGTTGAAGGAGCTTGCCGAACATCCGCTTCCCAAATACGAGGTGCCACCATACCGGGATTACCATCCTCAGCTCCCCCCACTCCCGGGTGCGGCGGGCAGCTCGGGTAATTGAGCGGTAATAGCCTATCACATCCCTCCCCGGCAGCGGACGGTATCCCTGCCGGGGAACGGAGACTCATGAAGTGTGTTGAGCGGTGCCGATGAGTTGGGGGCCGAGACCATAAGTAAAAAAAGCTGGTGATATTTCGGCCCCCGCCAGAGGGCCGGATGGTGTACCATTATGTGAAGTCGAGATTTACTCACGCCGACTCCAAGGCACCGAGTCGAAGGAGTTGTGTTCGGTTCAAGTCGGGTGCCCCTTCCTGTGTCGTTGCTTCTGAATTTTCTCAACCAAGGCCCAATCCTGATTTTTAACCCGCGAATTCTCTTATTTGCATCTCACTCCTACAGGTATTAGCTGGCCTCCATGAGCTGTCGTTCTCTCCACAGCTCGTCAATTGTGCGAGAATTGAAGATTTCAGCGGAAAAAACCGGTGCTTGCACCGGTTTTCTTATTCGTGCGCCCGGCAGGGCGCATCTGCTTGGAGATGCACCTGCGAGAGCAGGTAAGATCTTTACACACCCGAGAGGGGGAAGTGTTAGTCGGACGGCAAGGGTGCCTGCCGTGAGGCAGGATCTGAAG
>JAJZVO010000027.1:54499-54906 GCA_021845665.1 Bacteroidota bacterium
AGGAAGCCGTCCCGCCAAAGGCGGGAACGAAGAGGAACCGCATAAGAGGCGGCTGCATGGGATGAGAAGGGGAATATCTTTAAAGTCCGATACCTGTACGGAACATGCAGACGTATATGCGGCGGGCATAGGCGTGAAGGCAGATGCGCAATACCCGGGGAGGTCTGCTGGCGTGTCCGCTATGTGATGAATGGCGGACTACGGACACCGAGAGGTGGAAGGAAGCGTTAGCAGAAGTCAGCAGAAGCCATAGTATTGCGAGAAATCGGGAGAAGGGCTAGACGTGAAAGAGAGACAGAGTCACTTAACTTTCGATGACGAAGGAGATGCAGAATAGTATGGCTGAGAAGCCGGAACCCAGACCGGGAAGTAGCGACCGGAAGCCGCGAGATACCGGTGTTGGTGCG
>JAJZVO010000100.1 GCA_021845665.1 Bacteroidota bacterium
TCCACCCCGGAGTGAGCGAAGTGAAATCCGGCCTCGCCAAAGTCTGCGTATAGGCATAACGGACGTCGCCCCAGTCGGCGATGTCGAACTTTGCCTGGACCATGGGGAGCCAGTAATGGTTCTTCGGGTAAGCCGTATAATAGTCATAAGGCTGCGCATCAGGATTACCTGAATCCTTGATCCTGTAAGCGCTGAATTGAGATGCGTCCATTTCATAACGCGCGCCTCCAACCATCATCAGACTCGGACCAAGATCGATTTCGGCCATCCCGTAGCTCGCATAATATCTTTCAATGAATCTATAGTCGTTAACTAGGTCGGTAAAAGGACCTTCGTACCATCCGCGATTGACGGCCGAGATAATCGCCTTGTGTGCGATGATGTAGCTTGTGATCTGGTCGAGGACGGGAGTACGCGGCACCCAAATCAGGTCTCCAAACCTATCGTTCAGGAAATTTGATCTCAAGGCCTGGTTATAATCAGAAAAGTTATAACCGTAGAAATGAAGGATTTGATTGCTCCACTGGAGATCATAGAGCCTCATTATCGAATCCCTTACACCACCGAGAGCCGGGGCATCTATGTGAGAATACGGCGCGTTCTCATCGTTGGTCCGGTAGTTGTATCGGAAGTCGCCGCCAAACTTCAGATAACCGGAAACGAAAGAGCTGACATTGAAGGGTATTTTGAGGTTCGCCTTATATGATTGATCGTTCTCCTTGTAATCGGCGCTGGAAGTCGTTATCTGTGTAAAAGACGCCTGCGTAGAATCGTACCGCGTAAGTGCAACGAGTTGTTCCGGAGGTGTGTTGTTCGAAGCAGTGGTGGCAATTCCATTTCCTTCCGTGAAGTAATAAGTCGGGATCCACGGGTTGTTGTTCCTGGTGTAAGAATTTGCGGCTGTAAAATCGACCGACATGAACCCGAAGTCATACCTCCCCTGGAGTGCGTTGATTGCCAGATCAGTGTTTGCATTTCCCCTGGTATAATTCCAGTTAAGGTTTCGGCCTATGTAGTCAAACTGGGTCTGGTAATCCTGGTACCCGGAGTTCAGCCTGCTGAACATATTGATCGAAGAGATCGAACCGTTCGGAAGCCGGTAATCCATAATGAGATTGGCCCCGTAACGTCCCCTTGTCTCCAGATGCCTGTCGAGTGCCATATTTGCTACTGCGACGTTTGCATATTGTTCACCCGGCGATGCCTCGCTCGCGATACGATATGAAGCGTTGAAATTGTCGGCGCTCCTGTCATAGCTCTCCGCGTTTGCGAGGAGGTAGATGCCGAGCTTGTCACCGAAGAACCTGTCGCTGACCGAAGCGATAGCCTTGTAATTACCATACTTGTTTTCTTTTGCCGTGTAACCGGACTGGTACATGAGGTCGGTATGCAGCTGGGATGGCGCCTCACGCAACTGCATGTTGACGGTTCCTCCGATCGCATCGGCGTTCATGTCGGGTGTGAGTGCCTTATACACATCGATTGATTGCAGCATGTAAGGAGTGATCATCGTCAGATCGACTCCCCTGTTGTATTTATTTGTCGCGCCGAGATCTATTCCATCGATAGAAACGAGGTTATACTGAGGAGCTATACCGCGGATGACCACCTGGTTTGCCTCTCCTGAACTTCGCAGCGTCGAAATACCGGGAAGCCGTCCTATCGCCTCTGCGGCGTTGAAGTCCGGAAGTTCCTGTATCTTGGCGGCGGATACGACGTTCACGATAGTGTTCGACGCGAGCTGCTGGTTAATCGCCTGTATCTGACCTTGCGCCTGCGCGGTAACCACGACAGCTTTCCCCTGAACCGCTGTCGGAGGAAGTTGAAAATTCCTCTCCAGAGTACCGCCGTCCGGGATTTCGATCTCAACCGTGATGGACACATAACCTACGTACGAGACGCTAACTGATTGTCTCCCCGAAGGGGCGTTGTGTATGATATAAGCGCCGTTCAAATCGGTCGCCGCGCCTATGCTTGTTCCCCTGACAAAAATTGTCGCACCCGGGAGTGGATTCCCGCTTTCCTTGTCAAAAACTTTCCCTCTGATTGTGCCGGTGCCGGCAGCTAGGGCCGAATGAACGAAAAGAAGAAACGTCGCCATGAAAAAAAGAACTGGCCGGCACGCAAACCTGCAAATCCTGAAAGTCATAGTTTCTCCCATCTGACATTTTTGGCGCGGGCTTCTTCGGAGTGAAGAGACACAAGACCGGGAATTCTCATTCAGAAGAAGTTGCAACTTGACAAACGTCCCGCCGCCAGCAGTATGGACGGAGTAGCCGTGACGGTTCTTCGTCCCAAAATTCCTTCGACCGCATCAAGCGACTCTGAATATTGCATACGTCCGGGCCGGGACCCGTATTGAAACCTTCTCTCCTTTTTCTGATAACTCGATACGTTGACCCGCAAGCAGTGTCCTATTCGACAACGATATGTTCGTAATGAATTCAGCACGCGATTCCTTTCCGGAAGGGTTCAGGATGACAATGACAGTATCCTTGCCCTTTGCTCTGGCGTATACGAATGGATACTCTCCCTTTCTTGCATACAGGGGAACGAACTCGGCGTAGGCAGCCAGCGCAGGCTCGGAACGCTTCAAGCGGATGAGTCTCCTGGTCCTGTTGAGAAGCGAATTTTCCACTTTCTCCTGTGCCTCGACGCGAGGTGCATCCTGCGACGGGTCAATTGGAAGATAGAGCATCTCCGCGGGAGCAGTAGAGAACCCGAGATTCTTGCCGCTGTTCCACTGCATAGGGGTACGAGCGCCATTCCGCGGCTTGTACGCTCCTTCGACCTGAGGCCAGCTCTCCGGCATTTGACGCATCCCGATTTCATTTCCGTAGTATAGGAACGTGACACCCGGCATCGTCAGGCCGAAGGCATATATGATTTCCAGATCAGTCTCATCGCGTCTGTTGCCCAGCCTCGCATTGTCATGATTACCGAGCGGGAGAGAAATGTAACCCTTCCCTTTTGTAACGTTGTACTGCTCCATGTACTTCTTGAGGAAATGAGTGATATCGCCCTTTCCCTCTATATCGAAATAGCTGTGCCCCTCCGAGTAGCCGTTGAGAATTCGCCAACTCTCTTTCTGAAACAAATCGTTATAGCCCTCAAACCAATGGAAAAAATCCGCGTGGAAACATCCGTCAAGGGCCGCGGCGGGATATGACCATTCGGAGACCATGAAAGCGTCGGGGAACTCTTTGTTCATCATTTCACGGATTTCCCTCCAGAACTTCTGTGTGGCCAGTTCGTGCGTTGAGTAAAACTGTCCCGAATCTTCTTTTCTGGCGCCCTCCAGCAGACCGGAGGATTTCAGCAGAGCTCCGGCCATGTCTGCCCGAAAACCGTCCGCTCCCATTTCCATCCAGAATCTGAGAACATTCTTCATCTCTTCACGCATCCTGATTACGTCGGGATGGTCGACGGGCAATTCCCATTTTTCCTTCGGGTCCGGCAATGCGAATCCGTAGTTGAGAGCAGGCTCGTTGTAATAGAAGTTCAGCATGTACTGGCCGTTCCTTCTACCATATCCTTTTACGAACGAACCTTCGTACATCTTCGGCGGATTCATCCAGACGTTATCCGTCCAAATGTACCAGTTTGAATATTCGTTCTTCTCCTGCTTCGCGGATGCCCTGAACCAGGGATGTTCAATCGAAGTGTAGCTTGCCACGAAGTCAAACAAAATCCTAAGGCCCCGCCTGTGCGCCTCTTTGAAAAGCTCTTTTGCGTCATCATTCGTCCCATAGCGCGGAGCCACCTTATAATAGTCTGCAATGTCATACCCGCCGTCACCAAACGGCGACACAAAGAATGGGTTCACCCAGATTGCGTCCACTCCGAGACTTTTTATGTAGTCCAGCTTCTCGATGATTCCCCGAAGGTCCCCGACGCCGTCTCCGTTTGAATCATAAAATGATTGCGGATAAACCTGGTAGAACACTGCATGATGCACCCATTCAGGAGTAGTAAGAGGAGCCGAACATTTCCCGGAAATCTTGTTCCCCAGAATGTCGACCGATCCCTCGGTTTGATTCGGCAAGATGCCGCTCGAAGAGGAATGTTCGAATCTTCGAAACGGTTTTGCCGCCCGGATCATACCGAGTCCTGCGGTAGCTGAAACCATTCTTCCGATAAAAGTTCGACGGTTAATCATGTCTTTCACATTCTATCTCCGCATGTCGAATAAACACGCCCGACAATGATTAGCGGTAAGCGATCTCACACCGTCACGAGCGTGCAAATCACCTCCGTCAGAGAGAGGGCCGGGTGGCGATGCCTAAACCCGGCCCTTTCTTCTACCAGGGTAATTTTCCGCGCAGATTTGTCGTTATTTCATCAGAATCATCTTCTTGGTGATCGCTGTGCTCCCCGCATCGAGTCTGTAGAAATATACTCCGCTGGCCAGCCTGGCTCCGTCAAAAACCACCTTGTAATTGCCGGCGTGTGCCATGCCTGAGAACAGTGTCTCGACTTCCTGTCCGAGTACGTTAAAGACTTTCAGCGTCACAAATCCGTTCCTGGGCAGGGAATAAAGAATCTCAGTACTGGGATTGAACGGGTTGGGGTAGTTCTGTGACAGGGTGTATCCGACCGGTACCTTCCCACTAATTGCTACGATGCCTGTCAGTTTGGAAATGGCCTGGTTCTCCTGAGTCTGCTGAGCGCTCCATGTAGCGTACTGCGTCGGGAACCAGTGATACAGGTCTCCCAGCGGGTAACCGCCCATACCTGCGGTAAGCAAAGTCTGGTTTGTGTATGCCAGATTCTCGCGAAGCGGCCAGAGAAGTGAAAGCTCGCTGTCTGACGAGGGGTATGACCAGTCGACGTTCTTCCCGGTAACATAGCGTGCACCCAGGAAGGAAAGTATGCTATCTTTATTTGTCGCTGCATTGACAAATCCCGGATCCGTACTGTCATGAATCCCGGAAATCTTGAAGAGCTTGTGCCAGGTAAACATGTCGAGTGTCCTTGTGTTCATCATCGGCTCGGCGAGAATCTTACCCTGGTTTCCGGTAGTCACGGTGTCGTTATAGCTGTTGTAAAACGTCTGGAACATCGGGTCGGTATAGTTGCTGTTGTTCGTGAAGATGAATACGCGCTGGTTGGCTTCGTTCTGTGCGTTGATGCCGTTATATGTCAGCGTGTCGGGAATCGTGTCGCAATCTATCACTGCACCATACAAGTACCTGTCGGGGTCCTGCCCGATCCTGTCGGCATAACGTTCGCCGGTGAAATGGCAGTTCACGAACACATTATTTACGACGACAAGCTTAGTGAACCAGTAGTACTTGAAGGCAAATTTCGCGATGTTGACGAACGTGTTATGGTTGAACCACGCGGATTTCGGTGGGACGTAGTCATCCTGATCGCCGAATCCCATGTTCTCCAAAGTGCAGTTCACATACGCAATCGAGTCCACACTCGCGTTGGCGTTGACCGTAGCGAAGGCGCGACCGGCCCACCACTGAGTCGGGTCGATGCAGTTTCTGAAAATGCACTTGTTGAACGTCAGCGTTAGATTCTTGCAGTTCGCCGTGACTGCAATCCCTGTCGGCCAATCGAAGATACAATTCTCAAAAACTCCCACCGGACCTCCAGTAGTCTTCAGCGAATCGGTCTCGAATTGCAGCGAAGTCCAGTTCTTAGTGCCGAGATCGGTGGCGTAAAGCATCCAGACGTTTTTCATAGAGAAGTCACCGAAGCAGTCGATCGTATAGTTGTAATAAAGTCCCGAAACCGTACCTTCAACAACGGCCGCAGGGCCCATATCGGTCCCTGTCGACGGCTTTGGCTGACCCATTAGCTCAACATGAGTCCCCGGCTTTATTGTAATCCAACCATTGAGGTAATATGTCGAACCGCGCTGCAAAACAAACACGTGATGATTGTAATCTTTCCCATCCGTGGTGGTGTCACCCTGGATTGCGTTGTTCAACGCTCCTATGCTGCCAGCCTGATCGGGAGTAACAAAAAGCGTGTCTGCGCCATAGGTTTGCGCAAACGCCGAGACCGGAACCACGAACGCCGCCAGGAGCAACGTGTAGAGTAACTTTCTCATTATGCTTCTCCTTCTGCTTGGTTTATTCATTTACGTTTTAATGCAGTGAGATCGGATTCAGAAATTTTCCGGTTCACCTCCCTTCTCCCAAAGGATCAAACGTCCTGGGATCGATGTCTTACGACGTGTTCTATTCAGATTATGCACGGGTAGCCAAATTCTCCTTATTCACTCCATTTCGCTTCAGAGCGTATATCTTATTCCGAGATCGGCGGTGAGTCCGTAATACTGCTCGGATGTGAAACCACCGATAGTCTGCTGCGCCGATATGTCAGCTCTCTGGTTTATGTTGTTTATGTCGAGGTAAAGCTGCAGTCCCCTCCACGGAAGCAGCTGCCTGAACGACGCGTCCATCCTGAAGTAATCATGTGTGTAGCCGTCCTGCTCCACTCTCGTCCCGATCCCGCTAATCATGGCTCCCTGGTAAAGGAACGACACACGCCCTGAGAACCCTTTGTAGTCGTATCCTATCGATGCGTTCAGGATATCGTCCGGCTGGTCTACCAATCTTCCTCCTCTGACTGAATCGATTATCGATACCTCCGTGACACGACCGACCAGCGATCTCTTCAGAACCGGCCACGGGTAAAGCGTACTCGACCATATGTGTGTGTAATTCACTCCGAGTACTATCCCACCCAGTACGCCCGGCAAATACCATAACCTCGTCTGGAAGTCGGCTTCCACTCCTTTCAGATAAGCCTTGTATGGGTTGTTATAAAACGTGTTGATCGAAGCTCCGCTTTGTGCTCCCGGATATTTTCCCATGGTATCGAATCCCGGCACCGTGCTCGTCGGCAGCAGCCAGTAAGACGTGAAATACGAAAAGTCTTTCACTGTCTTGTAGAAAACACCCGCCGATACCAGACCGATATCGTTGCTGTGAACGGTCAGCATCAAATCGTGGTTGTAAGAATGTGCCGGCAGAAGTCCAGGGTTGCCCGCGTTCACGACCTGTCCTGGCTGGTCGATGTTCCACCCCGGAGTGAGCGAAGTGAAATCCGGCCTCGCCAAAGTCTGCGTATAGGCATAACGGACGTCGCCCCAGTCGGCGATGTCGAACTTTGCCTGGACCATGGGGAGCCAGTAATGGTTCTTCGGATAGACTGTGATATATGTGTATGGATTCGTCAAGGGATTGTTCACGTCCTTAATCTGATAAGCGCTGAATTGCGACTTATCCATCTCGTATCGTGCGCCTCCAACTATCATCAGACTCGGACCAAGATCGATTTCGGCCATCCCGTAACTCGCATAATATCTTTCAATGTACCTGTAGTTATTAATCAGGTTCTGGAATGGGCCCGCGTACCAGTACGTCGCCTGATTCAGATAGGGATGGCCGGCAAAATAAGTAGTGATCGAGTCGAGGGTCGGAGTTCTGGGAACCCATGTGAGAGAGCCGAAATCACCGTTAAGCATCGGTTTCATAAGCGCAGGGTTGTAATCAGAGAAACCGTAAGCATAGAAGTCAAGCATGCTCGTGCTGTAAGGTAGCCAGCCCCAGTGAGCCATGACAGTATCTCTCGGTCCCTGTTGACCGCCCCAGTTAAACCGCACGGTTGGAGCAGTCTGGTAGTTGGTGCGGTAGTTGTACCTGTAATCGCCTCCAAACTTGAAGTACCCGGAGACTGAAGGCCCAATGCTCAACGGCAGCTTGAAGTTGCCGGAATACCTCTGGTCGTTCTCTTTGAAATCCGCGCTGTTGTAGCCCAAGACAACGAGTTGAGAGCTCAGCGAATCGTACTGAATGAGGTTGACAAGCTGCTGTGGCACGACGTTAGGCGGAGAAGTAGTCGAAATCCCTCCACCTTCTGTGAACTGGAAATTCGCCATCTGAGGGTTGAAGTTCCTGGTGTACGAGTTCGCCGCGCTCAGATCCATCGACATGAAACCGAAATCATATCTCCCTTGTAGCGCGTTTATAGCGAGATCCGTATTGCCGTTCCCTCTTCCGTAATTCCAGTTTATGTTACGACCGATATAGTCGAACTGAGTCTGGTAATCCTGGTATCTCGAGTTAAGCCGGCTGAACATGTTCACGAATTGAATGGATCCGTTAGTCAATCTGTAATCCAATATGAGGTTGCCGCCGTATCGGTTTCGCGTTTCAAGGTGCCGGTCGAGAGTCATGTTGTTCACCCGCACGCTCGCGTACTGTTCACCGGCCTGTGCCTCCTGTGCAATTCCGTAAGCGGCATTAAAATTGTCGGCGCTCCGGTCATAACTCTCGGTATTAAGAAGGACATATACGCCGAGTTTGTCATCGAAGAACCTGTCGCTGATCGACCCCACCGCTTTGTAATTCCCGTATTTCTCCGTCTTGGCTGTATATCCTGATTGCCACATCAAATCGGTGTGCAAACCACTCGGCGCCTCGCGAAGCTGCATATTGACAATTCCGCCTATCGCGTCCGCATCCTGATCGGGAGTCAACGATTTGTAGACTTCGATCGACTGAATCATATAGGGCGTTATCATTGTCAGGTCAACCGCTCTATTGTTTCTGCTCGTGGCCCCGAGCGAAATCCCGTCTATTGAAACGATGTTATACTGAGGGGCAATTCCTCTTATCACGACCTGATTAGCTTCTCCCGAGCTTCTGAGGGTGGAAATCCCGGGAAGACGACCGATCGCCTCGGCCGCATTGAAATCAGGGAGTTCCTGGATCTTTGCGGAAGAGACGACATTTACGATTTTGTTGGAAGCAAGCTGCTGGTTGATAGCCTGCATCTGACCTTGAGCCTGCGCAGTAACGACAACCACCTTACCTTGTACGGCAGTCGGTTCAAGCTGAAAATTCCTCTCAAGAATCTGGCCCTCTGCGATATTTACCTCTTCAGTGTGTGAGACATAGCCGACATAAGAGACTACCAGCATTTGCCGACCGGAAGGGACATTGTAAATGACAAATGCCCCGCTGAGATCTGTCGAGGCTCCAATGCTGGTACCTTTTACCAGTATGCTTGCACCCGGTAACGCATCTTTAGTCTCTCTATCGAACACGTGCCCTCTTAACGTCCCCGTCCCCGCAGCAAGTCCCAGGTTTCCTGCGAGGATTATGAAGACAAGCGCTCCGAAAAATTCTTTGATGGCTCGGTAACCAATTCTTGACATTTGCTTCTCCTCTCAACAGAAAAAATTCGGTCATATGAGATAGCTGACCACATTCCAAAGAACACATCGGGCGAATCGCCAAATCATCGCCGCTCCTGCGAAGAACAATGCCTCGTACGTTCACCGCAAGGCGAGGCTTATTGGCGGATCGCGTCCCATCTTGTCAATCGCGACTATCAAAGTCCGCCTCCCAATCATAGGACCCTTCTCCATCACTCGGAGGCGACCCTGCCGAAACCGGGCGCTTCGTGAATCATGGGTCCCGGCAGCCCGGCCACCGGCAAACAGCGTTGCAACCACGCTCAGAATGCAGGCGGGATCAAAGCAGATCCCGCCTGTGCGTCCACGCCGAAGCCGCAGCTATTTGATGAGCATCATCTTCTGAGTTTTCACATAACTTCCAGCGACCATATGCACGAAATAAACACCGCTGGAATATTTCGACATGTTAAGGTTTACCTTATAGGTACCGGCGGACTGTTTTGCATTCACAAGAGTCGTAATCTCCCGCCCGAGTATATCGTATACCTTGATCACCACCTGAGAGTTCTTAGGTATATTGTACTGGATCATTGTCGAGGGATTAAACGGGTTCGGATAATTATTGTACAATCTAAATGTCCGTGCCACACTTATGCCCGTAATCCCGTCCACAATCTGATTCGGGAAAGAGATGCCGTAAATGGTCAGGTTGTCGAAAAGAAGATTCCCGGACCAGGTGGCAGTATCTCCGCTATACCAGACCACCACACCAACCCTCGCGGGTTTGGAAGCGTCAAATTTGCCCGCACTATTCAGCGAATCGAGCTTCAGCAGAGACATCGTGTTCCACTGACCGGTCTTCATTCCGGTCGTTCCGATCGTATCGACGACTGCAATACTGTCGCCACTGCCGCCAGACACGAAGAATTGCACGAATCCTCCAGTCGGCATCTTCGATGGGAGATAGATCTGGAACGAAATTCCCGTAGCGACAGAATCCCCTTTACTCATCGGGATGGTATCGCGCACCGCGGCAAATATGTGCGGAGTGTTTCCGAAGTTGACCGCTGCCTGGAGGACGTTTGATCCGTTCGGCGTAGACTGATCCCAAATGTTGGAAAGCTTTCCACTCGCGTAGCTCGGAACGTAGAATCCCTGCTTACCGTTGCCGGAAGTGTTCTCGAAGCTCGCGGCGACCCATACCGGCGGCGGCGCGTTGGTCACCTCATCGACCAAAGCGACATTATCTACATATAAGGTATAGTTGTGGTAATTCTTGTTAGGCCATATTTGCAGGCCGAACATGAAAGTGCCTGTCGAGTTCTTCCGGCCGCAGAAAAAGTTACTGTCCGTCACTCCGTACTTCGCAAGCGGGAATGACAGCGGATACCACTTGTCCTTGGGGATGTCCCTGGCATAGTAAACGTCTTCCTTCCAATCCCATGTCCCGCCAAGGTTGCCATTGTTCATCGCATACGGGTCGATCTGTAAACTGTCCGGCCAGTTCTGCGAACTGGGCAGGTACACCCAGAACGTCAGGAACTGAGCATTGCTGGCAGATATGTACACCGCGCCGTCCGGTACCTTGCCGTAGTCGATTCGAGCATGCAGGCTCGTTACCGTATCGTTCGGTGCCCCGAAATTCAACGGCACCGCGAGTACGCCGTTCGTTGGATTTGAAGGATCCGCAGACTGAAAAACCGAGTCCACCTTGAACGATATATCGTTCGATGTCTCAAATCCTCCGGTGTTCCCCGCCGTGTTGAAGTTCGAAATTACCTGAGCCATCACACATGTGCTCAAGAACAGCAAACCACCCAAAACTAGTAACGCCTTTTTCATTTTTTCTCCTTAAGGTTTTGTGAATTGGGTCCTTGAAAAATCCGAGAGACTTTATTGGAATTTCTCTTATTGCCAGACTCATTCGCCCAAATGGAATGGAAAAAATGGTTCGACGCAATACGCGAATGTTATCGCTAACAGATTTACCGATGTTCAATAATTCTGGGAGTCGAAACTGCATGCCCCTATCTCCTGATCAAGCCGTCCGAGGTGATACTCTGAATATGAAAAAGCAATCCATACGTATAACCCTGGACACGACCACCGTTCAACGTGATCGCCAACAGATTACCCTCCTCCCGTTGGGCGGCCATATTAACCGTGAAACGAAGTGAAATTTTCGCCTGCGACGGGATCACGAGTCAACCTCCCGCCGGCAGCCTAAAGCGTTTACCGAGTGCTTAGTCTGATTTTTTGGCAGACAAATGAAAGCATTGAAATGAGCCCACTTCACCCCTCCCCCCAGACCGGAGCCGACCGAAATCAATTTGTCAGCATCGGTTGAAGCAGGAATTCCCTTATGGTACTCCACCAAGTTCTTGGACGGACTGTTCAACAATGCCTCCCTGACACGTATCGCGCGCACGACGCGCTTCAGCTCACCACAAAGAACCGCATCGTCCCTGGGACGACGCAATCACTTTATTTGTATTTAAGGAAGTATATTCCGCTATTCCACGAGCACGACTGACCTGTTATACAAACTTAGAAATCACGACGCAAGTCTTTTTTTTCTCATGTGATTTGATCGCACCTAAGAGAATATCCAATGATCCATTCCGGCGACACCGGATAAAACTGATTTGAGACAGCCGCGAGGAATATGACAGACATGGCCCATTTCACGTGAACCTTGCAGGAGCTTAAAGTAAGGCACAGGTATAGGAACAATTGCCGAACCGCCGCGTGGTACGCTCGCAGACCGGTTTACACCCTCGAAGAATCGGGCTCTCGCTCAGGCTTCCCCGGTTTGATGACGGAGACGGTCTTCACGATGGTATCATTAACCGGTCTTCAGCCGGCCTCGCATTGCGCCTCGTCTTGGTCGGGGATTAGAACCGATGAGGATCGAAAAAATGGCAAAGGGTCCGTGCAACAAGTGGCCGTTCCGGTTTTTCACAGGGGCGATGACCAAGGGTCTGCGACA